>JAFAGC010000130.1 GCA_023423065.1 Pseudomonadota bacterium | reverse complement strand
GTGCGCAGTCCTCGCAGATGAGGTAGCGACGCCTTCTGCGTGTCACGAACGTATTGGAGCAACGTGCCCGCCGCGCGAATCGCGAGGGAATATTCGCCGCAGCCAAAGCCCGAGAGGTCTCGCGTCGAGAATTGCTCGCACAGCAGTCGCGTGCAGGTGTCCAAATCAAAGTGCCACTGCGGCCGCTCGCGAACGAACGTCGTGATACCCGCAGGCGCCCCCAATTCAGGCACCAGCAACTCGGCAGGCCGCAGTCGTTCGATCTCCGCGGCGAGCGCCTCGTCGCCGGCGGCCTCCAACACGCTGAAGCGGCCGCTCGACAACTCTAGCCACGCGAGGCCAAACCGCGAACCTTCGCGATAGAGCGCGCCAAGCAGTGTGTCTTTGCGCGCGTCGAGGAAAGCGTCATCCGTGACCGTGCCCGGTGTGACCACGCGCACCACAGCGCGCTCCACCGGGCCCTTGGACTTCGCGGGGTCACCGATCTGTTCACAAATGGCGACCGATTCTCCGCGCCGGACCAGTCGCGCCAGGTAGGCCACGACGCTATGGAACGGTACGCCGGCCATGGGTATGGGCTGTCCGGCCGATTGCCCACGCGCGGTGAGGGTGATATCCAGCAGGCGCGCGGCCCGCTTGGCATCCTCGAAGAACAGCTCGTAGAAGTCGCCCATGCGGTAGAAGAGCAGCTCGTTCGGGTACTGCGCTTTCAGGCGCAGGTACTGCTGCATGGACGGGGTATGTGTTTCCAGGGCGGCGGACATCGCGACGTGAGTGCTCGGACCAGGAGAGGGCTGAAGAATGGAATTGTGCCTGTGCGAATCCGGATATGCCCAGCTTGACGTTGATCCCCGGGACCTAGGAGCCTGTCCGGCATGAACAGCGACGAGGAGTTGTTGCGCCTGGCGACCCACGCCGGCGCGGATTTGCTGGACGCCGAGCGGCGCCTGGTGACGGCGGAGTCGTGCACGGGCGGCTGGGTGGCCAAGTTGTTGACCGATATCGCCGGCAGTTCGGCCTGGTACGACGGCGGCGTGGTGGTGTACAGCAACGCGCTCAAGCAAGCCTTGCTCGGCGTGCGGCCATCGACACTGGCTTCCCACGGCGCGGTCAGCGAGGCGACGGCGCGCGAAATGGCCATCGGCGCACTGGAGACGCTGGGCGGTCACATTTCTCTTGCGGTCACCGGGATTGCGGGTCCCGCCGGCGCGCAGCCGGGCAAGCCGGTCGGCACGGTCTGGTTCGCATGGGCCTGGAAAGAAGGTGGCGAGATCGAGACCCGCGTGGCGCTGGAGACATTCTCCGGGGACCGGGAAGCGATTCGCCGTCAATCGGTGGCGCGGGCGCTGCGCGAGCTGAGTCAGCTACAGCGGAAGCCGTAATGTGGGTTCTCGGTTGTTCCTCGCGCTGTGGCCCACCGATGAATTTCGCGCGCAGATCGAAGCGAGCACGGTCGCGATCAGCCGAGCCAGCGGTGGGCGGCTGATACCCCCACGGAATTATCACGTCACATTGTTATTTCTCGGCGACGTCCCCGCCGCGCGAGTGGCAGCCGTTCAGGAAGCCTGTGCCCGGCTGGCCGGCAGCCCGGCGTTCGAGCTGAACTTCGACAGCGTCGAGGCGTGGGGACGGAAATTGCTGTGCCTCGTCTCGTCGATGCCGCCGCCCGCCGCCGCGACCGACTTAGCGGCGCGATTGCGCTCCAGCCTCGGCGGCGATGTGCAACGACAGGACGAGCACGAATTTCGCCCGCACATCACGCTGGCTCGCGATCTGCCGCGCGGCCAGCAGACCCGGAATGTCGAGATTTTGCGCCAGAAAGTGACTGATTTCGTGCTGGCCGAATCGGTGCGCGACGCGTCCGGCTCGCAATATTCCGTGCTGACGCGCTGGCCCCTGTCCTGACCGGTACAATCGCCGGCCGCCGCATACATCAAAAGCGACAGTGGCGTACGGTGATTAACTGTGTAAATATACAGATATTCCCCAGTTTTGGACGTCCGGTTTGTAGAATACTGGTGTCCGCCACTCCTCAACACCGTGGGTCAACCGATGGAAGAAAATCGCAAGAAGGCGCTCGTCGCCGCGCTCGGCCAGATCGAAAAGCAGTTCGGCAAGGGCTCGGTCATGCGCCTGGGCGATGCCAGTGCCAGTTACGACGTGGAGGCGGTGTCCACCGGCTCGCTGGGGCTGGATATCGCGCTCGGCGTGGGCGGCCTGCCCCGCGGCCGGGTGATCGAGATCTACGGTCCGGAATCTTCGGGTAAGACCACGCTGACCTTGCAGGTCATCGCTGAAGCTCAGCGCGCGGGCGGCACCGCCGCCTTCGTGGACGCGGAACACGCGCTCGATCCGGTGTACGCCGGCAAGCTCGGCGTGAACGTACAGGAATTGCTGGTGTCGCAGCCGGACACCGGCGAGCAGGCGCTGGAAATCACGGACATGCTGGTCCGCTCCAGCGCGGTCGACGTGATCGTGGTCGACTCGGTCGCGGCGCTGACGCCCAAGGCCGAAATCGAAGGCGAAATGGGCGACGCGCACGTGGCCCTGCAGGCGCGCCTGATGTCGCAGGCGCTGCGCAAGCTCACCGGCAACATCAAGCGTTCCAACACCATCGTCATCTTCATCAACCAGATCCGCATGAAGATCGGCGTGATGTTCGGCAGCCCGGAAACCACCACCGGTGGCAACGCGCTCAAGTTCTACAGCTCCGTGCGCCTCGACATCCGCCGCATCGGCGCCATCAAGAATGGCGAAGAAGTGGTCGGCAACCAGACCCGCGTGAAGGTCGTGAAGAACAAGGTGGCTCCGCCGTTCCGCGAGGCCGAGTTCGAGATCATGTACGGCCAGGGCATTTCGCGCGAAGGCGAGATCGTCGACATGGGCTCGTCGCAGGGCATCATCGAGAAGTCCGGCGCCTGGTACAGCTACAAGGGCGAGCGCATCGGCCAGGGCAAGGACAATGCGCGCGAATTCCTGAAGTCGCGCCCCGAGCTCGCGAAGGAAATCGAAGAACAGATCCGCGCGCGCGTGCTGCCGCCGAAGCAGCAGCGCCCCGACCTCAAGAGTGTCGGCGGCAACGACTGAACTGCAAGGGGACAAACTTTCAGTCTGTCCCCTCCCTTCGATGTAACCGGATAGCTGGTGGACGAGTCCCTTTGGGACCCTGCGTTCTCGAGGTTTTCCATGCGTCTCATCGCCTCCCTCGCGGCCCTGTGCGCGCTCGTCGCTTCAGAAACCACCTTTGCCGCTGACGATTCCTGGCTCATCTCCGCCGACAAGATCTACACCTCACCCGATGCCGCGCCGCTGTCGAACGGCACGGTACTCACGACCGGCGAGCGCATTGCCGCGGTCGCGGACGAGCGCACCCGGATGCGGATTCCGGAAGGCACCCGCAGCTCCGAATGCCGCGGTGTCGTCGTCGCGGGATTCCAGAACAGCCACGTGCACTTCATGGGACCGGGCTTCGCGAATGCGGCGAACAAACCCGCCGCGGAGCTCGAAGGCGCGATCGCGGCGATGCTCACGCGCTACGGCGTCACGACCGCGTTCGATACCGGCTCCGACCTCGCGAACACGCTGGCGATCCGTTCGCGCATCGTCAAGGGAGAAGTGAAGGGTCCGCGCATCCTCACCGCGGGTTGGCCTATCTACCCGCGCGACGGCATCCCGTTCTACCTGCGCGATCTGCCGCGGGAGATGCTCGAGCAGCTCCGTCAGCCCAGGGACGCGGCCGAGGCAGTCGAGAACGTGCGGGCGAATCTCGCGGCCGACACGGATGGCACGAAGCTGTTCGTTGTCACGACGCCGCAGCTTGGAACCGCTGTCGAGATGTCACCGGAAATCGCGCGCGCCGCGGCGGACGAGACTCACGCCCGCGGCAAGCTGGTCCTCTCGCATCCGACGAGCATCGCGGGAATACGCAACTCATTGAAAGCAGGCGTCGACATCGTCGTGCACACCACGCTCGGCGAGCGGCAGCCGTGGGACGAGGCGCTCACGCGCGAGATGGTCGACAAGAAGATGTCGCTCGTTCCGACACTGAAGCTCTGGCCGTACGAGCTTGCCAGGCAGCAGGTCCCGCAGGCCGTCGTGGATCAGCTCGTGGGCGCCACGATCGAAGAGCTGCGCGCGTTCAAGGCGGCCGGCGGCCAGATCCTGTTCGGAACCGACGTGGGGTACATGCACGAGTTCGATCCCACGGACGAGTACGTCCTGATGTCGAAGGCCGGGCTTGGCGCCATGGACATCCTGGCCTCACTCACCACCGCGCCGGCCGAGCGCTGGCAGGAATCGCAGCAGCGCGGCCGCGTCGAGCCGGGCCTGGCCGCGGACCTGGTCGTGCTGGGCGGCGATCCGGCCGAAGACGTGAAGAACTTCGCCGATGTGCGCTGCGTGTTCCGCTCCGGAAAGCTCATCTATTCGGCAGCGGAAGGACTCGCCCCGGAGAAGCCGTGAGAAGGCCGGGCCGCAAGGCGCCGTTGACCGAATTCCAGTCCGGCGACCTGAACCACGCCATGGACTACGCGGTCGCGCTGCTGGCCCGCCGCGACTATTCCTCGGTCGAACTCAAACGGAAGCTCGAGGAGCGGGGCTACACGGAGCACCCGGTGGAAGTCGTCGTCGGCGACCTGGTGTCGTTCGGCAAGGTCAATGACGAGCGCTACGGCCAGAACGTCGTGGCCTACCGTGCGCGCCGAGGCCATGGGCCCGCGCGCATCCGCCAGGAGCTCAAGCGTTCGGGCCTCAATCGGACGGCCATCGACGAGGCGGTCAAGGGCGACGACGCCCCGGATTTCGTGGCGCTGGCCCGCGCCGTCCGGGCCCGCAAGTTCGGCCCGGATCTCCCGAAAGACCGCAAGGAACGGGCGAGACAGGCCAGATTTTTGCAATACCGGGGCTTTTCCACCGATCATATCCGCGCCGTTCTGGAGGGGGATCCCGAGGCCGACTCGGGACCCGATGCCTACGGCGAACCGGATCAGTCGTAAGCAACATTTCAGCCCCAGATGCCCAATAAACCGCCCTACATGAGCGCGGCGGATGTCCGTCGCGCCTTCCTCGAGTTCTTCCGCGAGCGCGGCCACACCGTCGTGCCGTCCTCCAGCCTCATCCCGGGCAACGACCCGACGCTGCTGTTCACGAACGCCGGCATGGTGCAGTTCAAGGACTGCTTCCTCGGCAAGGACAAGCGCGACTACGTGCGCGCCGCCTCGAGCCAGCGCTGCGTGCGCGCCGGCGGCAAACACAACGACCTCGAGAACGTGGGCTACACCGCGCGGCATCACACGTTCTTCGAGATGCTGGGCAATTTTTCCTTCGGCGATTACTTCAAGAAGGACGCGATCCAGTTCGCCTGGGACCTCGTCACGAAGGTCTACAAGATCGATCCGGCACGCCTCATGGTCACGGTCTACAAAACCGATGACGAGGCGTACGAACTCTGGAACAAGATGATCGGTCTGCCGGCCGAGAAGATCGTGCGCATCGGCGACAAGCCCGGCGGCGGCTCGGACAACTTCTGGCAGATGGGCGATACCGGGCCTTGTGGGCCCTGCACGGAAATCTTCTACGACCACGGTGCGCACATCCCCGGTGGGCCTCCAGGCTCGCCGGATGACGACGGCGATCGCTGGGTCGAGATCTGGAACCTCGTGTTCATGCAGTTCGACCGCTCGGCGGACGGCAAGCTCACGCCGCTGCCGAAGCCGTCGGTCGACACGGGCGCGGGCCTCGAGCGCGTGTCGGCGGTGATGCAGGGCGTCACCAACAACTACGACATCGACCTATTCAAGAACCTCGTGAAGGCGGCCGCCGCGCTCGCGGGCACCACCGATCTCACCAACGCCAGCCTGCGCGTGATCTCGGATCACATCCGCGCGTGCACCTTCCTCGTCATCGACGGCGTGCTGCCCTCGAACGAAGGCCGCGGCTACGTACTCCGGCGCATCATCCGCCGCGCGATCCGCCACGGTTACAAGCTCGGCATCAAGGAGCCGTTCTTCTACAAGCTGGTCGCGACGCTCGCCGCCGAGATGGGCGAGGCGTTCCCCGAGCTCGTGAAAGGCAAGGAACACGCCGCGCGTGTGCTCAAGCAGGAAGAAGAGCGCTTCGCGGAGACGCTCGCGAACGGCATGCAGCTGCTCGAGAACGCGTTCGCCAACATCAAGGCCGGCAAGACGCTCGACGGCGAAACGGTGTTCAAGCTCTACGACACGTATGGCTTCCCCGTCGACCTCACGAACGACATCGCGCGCGAGCGCGGCCTCGCGATCGACATCGCGGGATTCGAGACCGCGATGGAAGCGCAGCGCGAACGCGCGCGCGCGGCCAGCAAGTTCGGCGTCGATCTGTCGGGCGGGATCAAGCTCGAAGGAAAGACGGCGTTCCTCGGATACGCAGGCGTGTCCGATGTCGGCCAGGTCGTCGCGCTGCTCAGGAACGGCGCGTCCGTGCAGTCGCTCAATGCGGGCGATGAAGGCGAGGTCATTCTCGATCGCACGCCGTTCTACGCGGAATCCGGCGGCCAGGTGGGCGACGCGGGTGAGCTCGGCAACGTCAGCGCCAGGTTCGTCGTCGCCGACACGCAGAAGCGCGACTCGGTGTTCTCGCACATCGGCAAGCTCGAGAAGGGCACGATTTCCGTCGGCGACAAGCTCGCGGCGAAAGTGGACGAGCCACGTCGCAAGGCCATCATGGCCAACCACACGGCGACTCATCTGTTACACGCCGCGCTGCGGCAGGTGCTCGGCACGCACGTGCAGCAGAAGGGCTCGCTGGTTGCGCCCGATCGGCTGCGCTTCGACTTCGCGCACTTCCAGGCGATCACGCCGGAAGAACTGCGCAGGATCGAACGGCTCGTGAACGAGGAGATCCGCGCGAACTCGCCCGGGGAGATCCGCGAGTTGCCGTACGAAGCCGCGGTGGCCGAAGGCGCCATCGCGCTGTTCGGCGAGAAATATGAGAAGGACGTGCGCGTGCTCAAGCTCGGCGACTTCTCGATGGAGTTGTGCGGCGGCACCCACGTCTCGCGCACGGGCGACATCGGCTTCTTCAAGATCGTGAGCGAGGGTGGCGTCGCCGCGGGCGTGCGCCGAATCGAGGCGATCACTGCGCAGGGCGCGGTCGAATACGTCGAGCAGACCGACCAGCTCGTGAAGGAAGTCGCGGGTCTCGTGCGCGGCACGCGCGACGAGGTGAAGACCAAGGTCGCGGACGCGCTCGAGCGCATCCGCCAGCTCGAAAAGGAAAACCGCTCGCTCAAGGACAAACTCGCGAGCGGGCAGGGCACGGACCTGTCCGCCGGTGCCCGCGACATCGCGGGCGTGAAACTCGTCGCCGCGCAGGTCGACGGCGCCGATGCGGGCGCGCTGCGCAACGCGGTTGACCAGCTCAAGGACAAGCTCAAGAGCGCGGTGATCGTGCTCGCCTCGGTCGATCCGTCGAACAAGATCACGCTGGTCGCGGGTGTCACGGCGGATCAAACCGCGAAGGTGAAGGCCGGCGAACTCGTCGGCAGCGTCGCCGCGCAAGTTGGCGGCAAGGGCGGCGGCCGCCCGGACTTCGCGCAAGCCGGCGGCAATAACCCCGCGGCGCTCGGCGCGGCACTCGCGAGCGTCGAACCCTTCGTCCGCGCGAAGCTAGGGCCGTGAATGTTGGGGACAGATTTATTTATCGACGATAACGTGCACCACATGTGCGCGCTTTATCGTCGATAAATAGATCTGTCCCCATGCTAATCGTCCAGAAATACGGCGGGACTTCGGTCGGTTCCGTCGAGCTCATCCAGCGCGTCGCTGAAAAGGTCGCCGCCGTGCGCGCTCGCGGCGATCACATCGCGGTCGTCGTATCGGCGATGGGCGATTCCACCGATCGATTGGTCGACCTCGCCGCGGCGATTTCCCGCGAGCCGAACCCGCGCGAGATGGACGTGCTGCTCTCGACGGGCGAGCAGGTCTCCATCGCGCTGCTCGCGATGGCCTTGTGCGAACGCGGCGTTCCCGCGCGCTCGTTCACGGGCAGCCAGCTTCGCGTGCGTACCACTGGAGCCCACCGGCGCGCACGCATCGCGGCAGTTGAGACTGAAAGGCTGAAGGCCGCGCTCGCCGCCGGCGAGGTGCCGGTGGTGGCGGGTTTCCAGGGCATCGACGACCTCGGCGACATCACGACCATCGGCCGCGGCGGCTCGGACACGAGCGCGGTCGCACTCGCCGTGGCGCTCGAGGCCAGCGAGTGCCAGATCCTCACCGACGTCGACGGCGTCTACACGACCGACCCGCGCCTGGTGCCCGACGCCCGTCTGCTGTCACGCATCTCGTTCGAGGAGATGCTCGAGCTCGCCGGGCAGGGCTCGCGCGTCCTGCACCTGCGATCCGTGGAATTCGCCGCGAAATACAACGTTCCGCTGCGCGTGCTCTCGTCGTTCCGTCCCGGCGCCGGCACGCTCATCTGCAAAGAGGAATCCAACGTGGAAGCTCCGCTCATCTCCGGCATCGCGTTCAACCGCGACGAGGCGCAGATCACGATCGCGGGTCTGCCCGATGCGCCCGACAGCGTCGCGCGAGTCCTGAAGCCGATCTCGGCCGCGAGCATCGAAGTTGACATGATCGTGCTCGCGACAGGCAGAGATGGCCTTAAGGATTTGTCTTTCACCGTGCATCGCGACGACTTTCTCGAAGCGCAGCGGCTCGCGCGAAACATAACCGCCGAATTTCCCGGCGCGCGCATGAGCGCGGACGACACGGTAGCCAAACTCGCAATCGTCGGCGTGGGAATGCGCTCGCACGCCGGCGTGGCGACGCAACTCTTTGAATCCCTTGCGCGGCAGGGCGTGAAAGCGCTGCTCATTTCTACCAGTGAAATAAAGATCGCCGTGCTCGTGCCGGAATCGGCGCTGGAATCTTGTGTCAAATGTTTGCACGCGGATCTCGGCCTCAATCGAGGGTTATGAGAACTGCGAGCGTGACCACCGCTGATGCCGGTGTTACTGTTCCGCGTCGCTGATCGGCCGCAAAAGCGGGGGTCCCGATCGGCGATGCGACTAAACGAAGAGGCTCGGCGGAGGGCCCTCAACATGCTTATTTTGACGAGACGAGTTGGCGAATCTGTTGTCATCGGCGAAGACGTGACGGTCACGGTCCTTGGGGTAAAGGGTAACCAGGTCCGGATCGGCATCAACGCGCCGAAAAACGTGTCCGTGCATCGGGAAGAAATTTTCGAGCGCATCAAGAACGGACGCGGCAGCACGGAGGATGGCTCCACCGCAGACGAGCAAAGCGCGCCACGCGAAGTTTTGCCGGCCTGAGGCCGGCAAAACGACCTATTTTTGCCAGCCTCCTCGGGGCTCCGTATGATTGCGCCCCCCGGAGAGATGGCCGAGTGGTCGAAGGCGCACCCCTGCTAAGGGTGTAAGGGCCAAAAGCCCTTCGAGGGTTCGAATCCCTCTCTCTCCGCCAATTACCTTTCTCACGGCGTATCAAGCCGTCTCAGTAACGCTGGAAATCCCGCGATTTCCAGCGTTTTCGTTTCTCGGGTCGTCTCATACGCTCTCAGGCAGTCTCGCCGGCGGATGGGTACATCGAGGGGTATTGCCTTCGCTTGGCGTGGAGATACCCACACATGCTGACGGAAACCCAGGTCAGGACCGCGAAACCCGGAAATTGCGCCCGGAAGCTCTTTGACGCACGAGGGCTGTATCTCCATGTCATGCCGAATGGAGGGAAGTACTGGCGCTTCAACTTTAGGTTCAAGGGCAAGTACAAGACGCTGTCCCTTGGCGTCTACCCAGACGTGCCGCTGGCGAAAGCTCGGGACCGTCATCAGAAGGCACGCCAGCTACTGGCCGACAAAATCGATCCATGTGTCGAGAAAAAGGCGTCGAGCTACACCTTTGAGACAGTCGCGCGCGAATGGCATGAGCACTGGAAAGCAAGCCGTCACGAGCGCCACGCCCATTACGTTTTGAAACGCCTCGAAACCGATGTCTTCCCCGCGATTGGGTCGCTGCCTCTCGAGGATCTCCAGGCCTCAGATTTTCGCGATGCCGTACTGAAGATCGAGCGCCGCGGCGCGCTGGACATCGCTAAGCGCGTGCTGCAGACCTGCGGCCAAATCATGCGGTATTCCGTAGCGCACGACTTCGCGAAACACAATCCAGTAGCTGGAGTTAAGCCCTCTGACATTCTCAAGCCGCACAAGCGGCGCAACTTTCCGAGAGTGGACGCAAAGGAATTGCCGGCGTTGCTACACGCTATCGACAACTATGTCGGCGCCGAGCACACGCGCTTGGCGCTTCAACTTATGGCGCTAACTTTTGTCCGTACCTCGGAGCTGATAGGCGCGCGTTGGAGCGAATTCGACGTCGATGCGGCTCGCTGGGATATTCCAGGCGAGCGAATGAAGATGAAGACTCCGCACATCGTCTCACTCAGTACGCAATCCCTCGCTGTACTCGAGAAACTGCGCGAAATTTCGTTCGACCGCGACCTCGTCTTTCCGGGTGATCTGAAGCCCGCGAAGCCCATGAGCAACAACACGCTGTTATTTGCGTTGTACCGAATGGGCTATCGCGGCCGAATGACAGGCCATGGTTTCCGCGGTGTTGCCTCGACTGTGCTGCACGAACAGGGATGGCCTCATCAGCACATCGAGCTTCAATTGGCGCACCAGCAGAGAGACGATACAAGCGCCGCCTACAACCATGCGCAGTACCTGGAGCCCAGGGCCAAGATGATGCAAGCATGGGCTAACTATCTTGATGACGCTCGACAAAAATTCACTGAGGCTAAGCAGAAGCGTGCCGCCTGAGCTCAACCAACCGTGTACTTGCGAGGCCGGCCGCGTCCCCGCGGGATTGGCGGCTCTTCGCCGTGAGGTGCACGATAGCCCTCTGGATCGTCAATCCAGCTTCGGAGTGAAGCTGAGGCCCAGCCCGTCGCCCTGCCGCCCAAATGAACCGGCGCCGGAAATCGGTGCGCGGCAATCCGGCGGTAGAGAGTCGGCCGACTCAACGACGTTATTCGAAGCACGTCTCGTAGGCGATAGAATGACGGCGCAATCAACCCTTGCTCGCGAATTTCCACAGGCTCGCGCGAAGAATCTCGCGCCCCGTCGCTGGCAGACTCGCTCGTCACTGGGCGCGCGCCTTCGGAAAATGGGCCAGGTCACGCCGATAGCGAGGCGAGCTTCGCCGTACCTTCGAACAGGGACTTCTCGCGGGCCGACGTCTATCCAGCCACTCATCAACTTCGGCGCGAAGCCAGCCGATGGGTCGACCGCGGAAATGCAGCTTCTTTGGAAACTGACCGAAGAGAGAAAGCGTGGCCAGTGTCCAGCAATGTCGTCGCGTCAGTCGCGCAACCTCATGCGAGGTCAGGATCTCACTCCATGCCGGAAATGGCTCGTTGACCCAGCGGGACAGAGGTACGGCACTGGGCGCGATTTCCTGCGCGATCGTCCGCAGTCCGGAGTTGTCGATGCTCATGATGGCTAAGGCTCATGATCTGTGGTTCCGACTGCTTAGAGATAAGTTGTCACTCAAGCGCGAGTATGGATTCATGGCGCAATACCGCAATGGCGAGAATCGCCGCATTTTCGGTGAATACCGAAACGAGACGTCAGTGATTCCGCTGGCTTGCTCGCGAAACGCGGCTGGGCGTAGCATCGTTCAAGGATTGGTCGACGTGGTTCCCCGCGAAAGCGCACTTGGGGAAATCCGAGGAGAATCCGATGGCCACGGGTGATATCGAGCTTAGGTCGACTGGCGACCCAGGTGCGGCTAGAAAATTAGGGCGGATGGGTTGGCGGGTAGTACGTCTTCCATTGCTCACCCTGCTGCAGTTCATCGAACCAGTTGCGCGCTACGTGCTGACTGCCATCGCGCTGCTCGGAACACTAATTGCGTTCTTCCTTGAATTCTCCAAGTCCGCGCCTCGTTTCCCATTCTGGCTGGTACTCGGTCTATCGCTGGGTTGCGGCGCGCTGGTCATAGTCCTCAACGCCGTGATGCGGCGTTTGGCACGCTAGGTAAGAAACCTCGGCTGCGTTGATCTAGAACCGCAAACTAGTCAGCCGTCGGGCGCACATGATCTGGCGGAGCAGGCGATTGGCCCTCTGGGTAGCGATCGTCTGCATCTTTGATGGCGGTGCCGATGGCAGGCTCCGCTGGTCGATGGCAAGGCGCGCAAGTGCGTCTTCGGAGCGATAGCTGATCAGATAACACCGCAATTCCGCATTTCACGCATGTGGTCAGATTGATGGCCTCGCTTTTCGAGAGCCCAATCGCAAGAAGCAATATTTGTTCGAACTCAAGTTCGACATCTGGAAAGCAAGCCTTAAGCGCTTCGTGTACCTCACAGAGCTGCTCACCGAAATCCAGGTCCAGCGCACGTCTTGACGGTCTTGTGCCAAGCCCCGGCCGCGTGGCGCCGAGTAGCTTGCAAATCACCGCGGCCGTCGTCGCTACGTCCCGTGCCCTCGGGGATCGGAAAAACACAGAAAAGGAGGTTGGCGAAGGTCCGCGGTGGCGCTCCTCCGGAGGTACGCCCCATCTCTTTCGCAGAGTGGCCAGCCGATGGCGCGTGAACCCGGTGAACACGAAGATGGTTTGAGTTCGGGCGTGATGCGAGACCAGGCGCTTTGCGAGCTGCCGGCGCCTGAGATCGCGATCATCCGGATCTTCAACAGTGTCCATGGCGATGCATTCCCCCGTTTAGGCGGAATCACACTCGATTGATCTGTCGTCACCGCATCCTTTGTGACATTTCTCAAAATTGATAAACGCATTTCTATTGCAAATAGAGTGAAACTCAATCATCGAGTTCGACTCTATCTGTGGAGAATCACGAGCCGAGGCGCATTGATGCCAGGCACAGAAGATAGACGTTCGCGATTGGTGCAAGCTTTGGCGCCACACAGATGGCGAGGCTCGCGACTTCTTGAGGCTGTCTGCCAGATAAATGAACACCTTGTTAGCGCTCTCAGCGAGCTTGCGCATCATGAAAGCGCTTCAGTTGGGCTGGTTCGGCAGAACGCTGACCTCTTGCGTTGCTTCGATACGGCTGCTTGTCGACGCGCGGCAAGTATCCCAGTGCTCTTAGTTGATCTGCACTTTCATGATGAAGATTGGTGGCGCCGCACGGTACGCACAAATGCCAGCTACCAATTGGGGACAAGGCGATCGTTCAGCTTTCCGGCTGGACACGCCGAAGAACTAACGCGCGAATCTCTGATCGTGGCCTGGCTGTCCGTGCAACACGCGCGTGAATGCGCTGGGTTGCTGTTCGGAATGTCTGCACAAGTGGCCAGTGTGCTTGCGGAACTAACGCCGCGCCAGCTAAGCAGAGTCGCGGAAAGTTCGAGCCATGAACTGCGAATTCGATGGCAGACGACGCCTACGTTCTGGCGAAAGCTTTTGATCGCAGGGCAGGGCGGGAGTGCAAAGGATCTGTGCGAAGTGCGCCTCCTTGGACTTCAACTTCTGGGCGGAGAACTCCTTGGCATGCGGTGAAAGCCCGGCCAGTGCTAGTAGGCTGCGATAAGTATCAGCTGAATTTTCCTCGATACTCGCATACGACTTTTTCGAGCATCGTGATCGGATATGTCCCCAGGCAAGAACAAAGGGGATGTGACCGTGACAAACACCCAAAACGCATCTCGCACGCGATTGGCTATCGCCATTCTTCTGTGCTTCGCGATGCTCGCGATGCCCGATATCACCTTCGCGCAAGAGTCGCCGTTCCTCACGGGAGCGGAGTCATTGCAGTCAAACATCTTGGCGTGGGCCACTCCGATCGCCGTCATTCTGGTGATGGTGCTCGGCTTCATGGCGATGTCGAATCGTATCTCTTGGGGTTGGCCCATCGGTGCGATCATCGGCATCGCCGTGATTTTCGGCGCGCCGCAGATCGTGACATGGATCCGCGGCATGTTCGCAGTCTAGGCGGCGAACATGAGCGGGCGCAATGAAGGTTTGACGGCTGATCCGCTATTCGTTGCGGTAACGCGGCCGCCAATGCGATGGGGCGTCACGTACTCGGCACTTCTGTTCAATCTTGTGTTCTCGATGGAGGTCTTTCTTCTCACGAAGAACCTGCTGACGTTGCTTATCGTGATTCCAATTCACGGGATCTGCGCATTGTTGTGCCTTCGTGACGCGCGCTACTTTGATCTGATCCTGCTCTGGGGTCGGACGCGCCTACCAGCATTTGCCGGAACGTTTCGTGTTTGGAGGGCAAGCAGCTTCTCTCCGCTCGAGCTGAATGCGCCAAGTCTTAACGGGAGGCGACGAGTCGCCGGCAGTCCACGGATTGCACACGCGCGGGCGCACGCGCGTCCAGCGAGCGAGTTGCCGAGGGTGCGCAAGTGAATGTCAGTTTGCGGTCTGCGCAGCGTCCGTCTGCCATCCGGCGCGAGCAGGCAGTGGCGACTCACATTCCGTACTCGTCGCATGTTGCGGAAGGCGTTCTCAAGACTTCGGACGGCAATTTCGTCCAGGCATTTCGCTTGAGCGGGGCGAGCTTTGAGTCTGCCGATGACGACCAGCTCAACAATTGGCACGAACGGCTGAATGTCACCTGGCGCAACGTTGCGAGCCCGAATGTTGCTCTCTGGATCCACCTCATCCGCCGGCGCGAGCAATTCGCCGGCGCCTCCGTAGACGAGGCCGACTTCGCGGGACGCCTAGCGGCGAAGTATCAGTCTCGGTTGGCCACTGAGACGCTGATGGTCAATGACCTCTATCTCTCTGTGGTGTACCGACCGGTTGCTGGAGCAGCGTCCGGCCTCTTGTCCAAGGCATTGGCGAAACGTCCTGGCCATCGCGGCGAAGAGGATCTCGATGCCGCGCTTGATGCCTGCGCCAAGCTCGGCCAGACGATCAGCGCTTCGTTGGCTCGCTACGAGCCGGAGCCACTAAGTATCTATTTGTATGAAGGGAGGCACTACTCGCAGTTGCTCGAGTTCCTTGGGCACTTGGTGAACGGCGAGCGGCAGCGGATACCGGTTCCGCGTGCGCCGATCGCCGATGCATTGGCGACCACTCGACCGGTATTCGGAACCGAAGTCATCGAGTATCGCTTGCCGACTGAGACACGCGTTGGGGCCGTGCTCGGCATCAAGGAATATCCGACGCCCACCAGCGTCGGCATGTACAACGCGCTGCTTTCGGCGCCTTTCCCCTTTGTGATGACGCAATCCTTTACGTTCCTTTCGAAGGCGACAGGGCAGGGGCTCCTGCAGCGGCAGCATGCTCGCATGGCGAATGCCGGAGACTTCGCGGTCTCACAGGCGGAGGAGCTCGTCGATGCGCTCGACGCACTAACCAGCAACGAGTTCGTGATGGGCGATCACCACTTCAGCCTGCAAGTGCTCGCGGACGCTCCAGCCTCACGGGGTAGAGACGACGGTGCGGAGCGGATCAAGCGCCTCAACGATGCCGTTGCACTGGCGCGAGCCATGCTCGCAGATACCGGCATGACGGTGGCTCGCGAGGACCTGGCTCTCGAGTCGGCGTTCTGGGCCCAGATCCCAGGCAATTTTCGCGATAGGCCTCGCAAGGCTCCCATCACGTCGCGAAATCTCGCGGCAATGGCGGCGTTTCACAACTTCCCAGTGGGCCGAGCCGCCGGCAATCACTGGGGCGACGCGCTCGCTTTGCTGATAACTAGCGCGCATTCGCCCTATTACTTCTCATTGCATTCCAGCGATCCTACTGATCCTGACGGGGGTAGCCGTAAGGACACGGGCCACACCTTCATTTGCGGCCCGACAGGTTCCGGTAAGACGGTTTTCATAGGGTTTCTGGTCGCCATGCTCGCGCGTCAAGGCGCCGTTCAAGTGGTGTTCGACAAGGACAAAGGCCTTGAGATTCTCGTGCGAGCACTCGGGGGCATCTATTTGCCCCTTCGAAACGGGTTACCAACCGGCTTCAATCCGCTGCAGCTCCCGGAGACGCCGGCGAGCATTGAGTTCCTGAAGACCTGGCTGCGCTCACTGGTGCGCACTGCGACGCCTTTAACGACACGGGAAGAGAGTGATCTCGACCACGCGCTGCGCGGGACGCTGGCGCTTGACCGCAAGAATCGCCGGCTTTCCCGACTCATCGAATTCACGGACTCGACTCGCCCGGAGGGAATTCACGCGCGCCTTTCGCGCTGGTGCGCGAGCACTGGGGGAGACTACGCGTGGGTCTTCGACAACCCAGAAGACTCACTGGCGCAGAAAATTGGTGGACGGCGAGTGATCGGTTTCGATGTCACTGAGTTTCTGGACCACGAAACTGTGCGCTCACCAATCACGCTCTACCTCTTCTTCTGCGTACGAAGCCTGCTCACAGGTCAACCCTTCGTTTGCTGGGCAGACGAGTTCTCGCGATTGCTCGCCGATTCAGCCTTCGAACAATTCGCCAAAGACGGACTAAAGGTTTGGCGAAAGCTCAACGGCGTTTTCTGCGCAGCCACACAAAGTCCGAGCGATGCACTTTCGAGTCCTATCAGCAGAACCATCATCGAGCAGACGCCGACAAAGATCTTCTTTCCGAATCCCGACGCTGCCGCGGCCGACTACATCGATGGTTTCGGTCTTACGGAGCGCGAGTTCAAGTTGATCAAAGAGCAGCTCGAGCCAGGAACTCGCATGTTTCTCGTCAAGCAGGGGCATTCAAGTGTCGTCTGCGAGCTCGACCTCAAGGGATTCAACGCCGAACTCGCAGTGATCTCTGGGCGAGCAAGTTCCGTGGCCCGCGTTAATCAGCTCATCGAAGTTCATGGCGCCGATCCAGCCGATTGGCTCCCGCGCTTTCTTGAAGGCTCGGGGTGAGCGCCCGCCAGAAAGAAGAACTCGTCCCAAGATTGAAGGAGTAAGGAGTATGAATACGCGAAAGAAGTTTGGATTGTTGGCCGCAGTTCTACTGCTGTCATTCGGAGCTCCTGCAGTCCGTGCTCAGTGGGCAGTCATCGACGTAGGGGCGATCGCGCAGCTGGTCGAACAGATCGCAACCATGTACCAGCAGCTCGAGACTGCGAGAAGTACGTTGCGCCAGGCAGAGCAGCAGTATCGTGCAACGACAGGCGGCAGAGGCATGGAGCGTCTGCTTTCGGGAGCCGATCGAAACTATCTGCCAGCGTATTGGGCCCAGCTCGAAGCGGCCGTGCAGCGCGCTGACGGTGCTTATCGCGTGCTCGGTGCGCGCCTTCAGTCAATCCTCAACGACAATGCCCTCTTGAGCGAGGAGCGTATCGCCGCGCTAACTCCGCTGGAGCGCGAGCAGCTTCAGGCAGCCCGTCGAACAGCTGCGATGTTCCAGGCCACCTCGCGGCAAGCTCTCGAAGCCACCAGCGGTAGATTCCAGGCGCTTCAGCAACTCGTGGACGCGATTCCTGCGGCGCAAGATCAGAAGGCGATTCTCGACTTGCAGGCAAGGATCTCAGCCGAGCAAGCCATGCTCGCCAATGAACAGACCAAGCTCAATGTTCTGCAGCAGATCGCGCAGGCCGAAGAGATGGCGCGCAAGCAACGCCTGCGCGAGCAGGCATTGGCAGACATAGGGTCGCTGCGACGGCTGCCGCCGATGGGGCTGCAGCCGTGAAGTTTCGGCCCGGTGCACAGCGCGTGCGGAATCGCTTAGGGATCGTTGTCACGGTCAGCGCCGCCGTTTCCTGTGCACCGGTGCCGGATCAGGAGAAGACGGTGACGTACTACCGTAAACACGCGGCGGAGAGGGAAGCGCAGCTCAGGAAGTGCGTCGACAACGCAGGTGCTATCGGAGATCGCGTTGATTGCGTCAACGCGAAACAGGCAGCTCGACTGGAAGGAATTGGGTCGCAAAGAGAGCTGCCTCCGCTGGATCTGTCCGGTGACGGAAAGCCTTCAAACGGATCGTGAGAGGCAATCGATGGGATTCTTCGCAGAATTCAGCGCGTGGCTCAACGGCATCCTCGCCACATACATTGGCGACACCACTGCGCGAATCGCCGGAGCACTCGAGCCAGCCGTCATCACTCTCGGAGTGCTTTACCTCATGGTGTGGGGATACCTGCAGCTCATGGGGCAGATTCAGGAGCCGTTCGTCGCGGGTCTCAAGCGGATCATCATGCTTGCCGTCATTTTGGGAGCGGCGCTTCATCTGTGGCTGTACAACTCGGTCATAGTGGACACGTTCTTCGAGGCACCTGGCGCGCTTGCCGCGGCGGTCATTGGTTCGCCCGACTCGGTCACGATAGTCGATCAGATCATTTTCTCCGGCGATGACGCGGCTTCACGCCTCATCGAAAAAGGCGGCATCCTCAACGGAGACTTCTCGTATTACATCGCGGGGTTTGGCGTCTATCTCATCGTCGGTCTCACTGCGATCTACACGATCTTCCTTTTGGCGCTTTCGCGAATCGCGCTTTCTGTCCTGCTGGCGCTCGGCCCTCTCTTTATCGCTCTGCTATTTTTCGAGACGACGAAGCGATTCTTCGAGTCCTGGATCGCGCAGCTAGCCAACTATGCATTCATAACGATCCTCACTGTCTTGATGGCAGCGCTCATGCTGACGCTGGTATCAGCGGCTGCTCAGCAGGCAGCCGCAGCCGAGGGCGATATTGAAATTGCTCACGCAGTGCGCGTGTGCATGGCCGCTGGACTGACTTTTCTCGTTATGCGGCAAGTCATGCCAATGGCGGCAGGCCTTGCGAGTGGTCTCGCACTGAGCAGCTTTGGCGTGGTCAGTGCCGCTCTACTGTGGGGTTTCGGTAGCGCGACCCGCGGTACCGGTCGACTTCTCAAAGGTATTGGAACAGGGAGGCCAAACGGCGACGGTCAGCGGCCCGTGAACAGTCTACGGCGCGGGGTGGGTGCTGGCATCGGTCGGATCGCACGTCGCTGGCGCGAGAACAGCGTGCGGAGGGTTCGTACGTGAACTTCAAAGTTCGGGGTTTGGTGGGCACGTTGGCGGCAATCGTCTTGACCGGATCGCTTGAGGCCTGCGTCGCTCCAGCAGCGCGTGTCCCTTGCGATGGAAGGCTCGAGCCAATCAACTCGCCAGCCAAGAAATCGGCGTCGTCGAGCTCGAGGGCGGAGTCCACCGCCAAGGTGTCCCCATGAGTCGTGACGCCGCGCTGGAAGCGTACTTTTCCGAGGCGGCTTCGTGGGACGCAGATCGAATCGCGCAGACACGGCGTACAACGCGAATCGCTTGGTGGGTGGCCGGGGCAGGCTGGACATGCGCTATTGCTGTCGCGTTCGCGCTGATGCTGCTCATGCCGTTGAAACGCGTTGATCCTTTCGTGATCCGCGTGGACAACACAACTGGCCTGGTGGATGTGGTCCCGGTCTACGCAGGCAAGGCGGAGATGCCAGAGGCCGTGTCGCGGTACTTCTTGGACCACTATGTGACTGTGTGCGAGCGATTCAACTTTTCAACGGCCGAGAGCGACTACGAGGAATGCGGTGCCTTCAATACGCCGCAACGTAACCAGGCCTGGTATTCAACGTGGAGCAAGTCGAATCCGCTTTCTCCGCTGAATCTCTACAAGGACGGCACAACTGTACGTGCGCAGGTCACGTCCGTGAGCTTCTTCGCGCGAGCAAACGGAGTCTCCGACCTCGCACAAGTGCGATACATGAAAGCGAAGCGCCCGTCAGGTGGCACTGAGGAGCAGCGCAGCTACTGGATTGCAAACATTCAGTATGCATTCGCGGAGCCGTCTAAAGATCCGAAGACCCGCCGCTGGAATCCGCTGGGCTTCAAAGTTGTGGAGTTTCGGCCAGAGCCAGAAGCAGTTTCCGCATCCGAATCAGTCGCTGCAGTCGGGCGTGCCACACAGGATGGCAATTGATGAGGATCATCTCGGCAGTGGCGGTATTCGGGTTCATGAGCCTTGCAGGGCCATCGGGCGCTGATTCCCTGCCACGTCGAGGCGACACGGACTCGCGCATTCGCACGGCGATGTACAACGCTGATGAGGTCTATCGTCTGTCCGGATTCGTCGGCTATCTCGTTGATCTGGAGTTTGAAGCGGATGAATCTTTCGTAGGCATCAGTGCGGGCGATCCCGAAGCCATCACGTATAGCGCTCACGAGAATGTGCTCACGCTTCGGCCGAGAGCGCCCACCGCGCAAATGAACTTGACCGTGACAACCACGAAGAGACGCTACTACTTCGACTACACGATCTATTCACGAACTCCAAATCGCTTCGGCGATGAAGTGATGTATGCAGTGCGGTTTGTGTATCCGCCAGCGGCGGAAAATGCGCTGACTCCGGCCGAACAGGTAGCGCGCGATCTCGCCGCGGCCCGAGAGGCTCGTGGCACAAATGTCGATTACTGGTTCTGCGGGAGCCGATCCATCAAGCCAGTGGCGGCCTCCGATGATGGGGTGCATACGCGACTCCGATTCGGCGCCAAAGGAGAGCTGCCGGCAATCTTCGTACGCAATGATGATGGAAGCGAATCTCTGCTGAACTTCAGTATCGACGATGGGGACGTCGTCGTTCATCGCGTCGCTGCGAGGCTGATATTGAGACGCGGGAAGCTCGTCGGGTGCGTCGTGAACAAGAGTTTTGCTGGCGGTGGCGAGCGGCTCGAGTCAGGAACTATCACGCCGACGGTGACGCGCGAGCGCAAGGGAGCGAGCCGTGAGTGATGCCGCGGTCAGGGAGGACCAGGCGCCCGCGCCATCGCCGGCGGATGATCAGCCGCCTCCTGAAACAGTCGCTGGTGAACGTGGCATCGGATCGATCAACCGCGTGCGCTCACTGCAGTCGCGCGTCAGCAATTTGCTTGCAATCGGACTCATGGCGACGCTCGGAATCGGGCTGCTGGGCTGGTACTACGTGAGGACATACTCAAACCACGCGCAAGCGCGAGAGAATGCCCAATCGGCCTCTCGCGGTAAGGCGCGCGGCGAAATGCCGTTGCCTCCGTTGGGAAGGATAGATCCGCCTTCCGTGGTGAGAGCCGAAAACCCCGGACTCACTGCGACAGTGTTGGGTCCGGAGCCCGAGGAACCGCCGCCAGAAGACATACCTGAAGCGTGGCTCCGACCGGCGGGGGATCCGCCGGCCCGATACTCGTCGCAGCCACCAGGCAAGTCTCCAGAACAGATCGAGCTCGAGCGTAAGCTGTCCGGGGCTGCTTACTCGCGGCTCACCGACAGTTCGGCCAGATCAGGGACGGCCTCGACAAGCTCACCGAGCCTGGGCGCTTCTCAACCCTGGACTCCCGAGAGTGGGGCACCCACATCGCCGGGTAGTGCGTCGGGCGCCGCACTCGATAGCCTTCTCAAGCCGACCGCGACGCCTGCTGCGCTGGCGCGAGTCCTTCCAACGCAGCGGCTGCTTCTCGCGAAGGGGTCGTTCATCGATTGCACGCTCGAGACAGCGATCGATTCTTCACTGCCTGGCATGACAACCTGCGTCACTGCTACAGATACCTTCGGTGTCGATGGCACAGCTGTACTACTGGAGCGTGGATCAAAACTAGTCGGGGAGACCAAAGGCGAGGTCCAACAGGGCAAGGCGCGCGTGTTTGTATTGTGGACGGAAGCGAGAACACCGACGGGCGTGGTGATTCCGTTAGCCTCGCCCGGTACCGATGAGCTAGGGCGTTCGGGTCTCGAAGGAGAAGTGAATCGGCATTTCTTTGAACGATTCGGAGCCGCGATCCTGATTTCTGTAATCGACGGAGTGGTTCAGGGTGCCGCCCAGTCCTCGGGCGACGGAAACTCCGTGATCTACAACCCTTCGACATCCTCCGACGTCATGACCGAAGTCCTCAAGAGCACCGTCAACATCCGTCCGACCGTAACCAAACGCAACGGTGACCGAATACAGATTCTGGTGGCGCGCGATCTCGACTTCAGAAGTGTGTATGAACTCAAGCCAACAGCCCGAGTTCGCTGAGTCGGCCTCGGATCGATGCGATCAGTCCCGTGAGAGCTCCGCACTCGATCTCACGTTGCGCGCCCTGCGGCCGTTGTTGGCGAATCCCGAGGTCACGGAGCTTTGCATCAATCGGCCGGGTGAAGCGTTCGTCGAGCTTCGCTCGGGCTGGCGGCGCCAAGCGCTGCCGTTTGCGGACTTTGATTGGTGTTTGCGACTCGCGAAGCTGGTCGCAAATTCAACTCGCCAACGAGTTGACGCGGAATCGCCTTTGCTGTCGGCCTCATTGCCGAGTGGGGAGAGAATTCAGATCGTCTTGCCACCGGCAACGAGCCAGGACTGCGTGGCCATCACAATTCGGCGCCCATCGGATCAGGTCTGGTCGATAGACGAACTCACGAAGAGCGGAATCTTTCGCGCTACCCGGCGCGCGGCAGACTCGCTCGATGAAACAGAGCGAGAGTTGTTGACGCTACTCGAGAAGCAGGCTTACGTGGATTTCATGCGCCTGGCTGTGAACGCCCGCAAGAACATTCTGGTGTCGGGTCCGACCGGTTCGGGAAAGACAACGTACACAAAAGCGCTGATCAGAGAAATCCCGGCCGAGGAGCGGTTGATCACGATCGAAGACGCCAAGGAACTGGTGCTCGACCGGCATCCGAATCATGTTCGCCTGTTCTATTCCAAGGATGATCAGGGACTCGCGCGAGTCACGCCGAAACAGCTTCTCGAGTCGTGTCTTCGCATGAAGCCGGATCGCATCTTGCTCGCCGAGTTGCGAGCGGAGGAAGCATTCGACTATCTGCGCAACGTCAACAGTGGGCACCCCGGTTCCATTACGAGCGTCCACGCTGCGAGCGCGGAGCTCGCCTTCGAGCAGCTCGTCCTCCTAGTCAAGCAGAGCCGCGGCGGGCAAGAAATGGCACGGGCGGACATCAAGAATCTTCTCTACCTACTGGTTGACGTCGTGATTCAGTTCGGTGTCGAGCGCCACCAGCGCTTCGTCAAGGAAATCTGGTATGACCCAGAGCGCAAGCGCCGCAGCCTGGCGTCCGCCCGGTAAGCCGACGCGGCGATTCCCTTGGCGCTGGGCCGCGGCGGTAGTCGCCGGACTTCTTGTTTCTCAGTATTTGGCTGGATTTCTATTCCTATGGTCCGTTCGGCTAGATGCGAAGGCCGCGAGCCCTATCACGGTAGTGCGATACGCCTACTACTTCCGCGATCGCGCCGATATTCGCAAGAAGCTCCTGCTGGCATCCGTCGCCGGAATGGTCGTCGTGGCTCTGGGCGGTCTTGCTGTTCTGTTGCCGCGACGACGCTCGTTACACGGCGACGCACGGTTCGCCCGCCGAGGTGAAATTGGGAGAGCAGGCTTGCTGGGCGATCATGGAATCATCCTCGGCCGGCTCGGGCGCCGTTGCCTGATGTTGCCAGGCCAGCAGGGGGTAGCACTCGCCGCTCCGCCCAGAGCTGGAAAGGGCACTGGCGTCGTTATCCCGAACCTTCTGAATTGGCCCGACTCGGTTATTTGCGTCGACATCAAACGAGAGAACTGGGTCGCCACGGCCGGCTTCCGAAGCCAGTCCGGGCAAGAGTGCTTTCTCTTCGACCCTTTCGCCGAGGATGGGTGTACGGCGCGCTGGAATCCATTTTTCTACGTGTCAGCGGATCCACGGCGACGCGTGAACGATCTGCAGCGGATTGCTGAGATGCTCTATCCAGATCCGCCCAACGTCGATCCTTTCTGGACGGCTAGTGCACGGTCGTTGTTTCTGGGAATCGCGCTATATCTCTTCGAGACGCCTTCGATGCTCAAGACTATCGGCGAGGTACTGCGCCAGGGCATGGCCTCCGACGACGAAGGATTCGGTGCGCATTGGAAGCGTGTTATCGAGGGACGAAACAGCGGGCGATTCCCGCTGTCCTCCGAATGCGTGCGCGCACTCTATGACGTCATCGACCTCGCGCCAGTCACGGCGTCGAGCATCCGCAAGACGTTCACTAGCCGTCTCGATCTGTGGCTGAACCCAATTCTCGATGCCGCCACATCGGGAAATGATTTCGACCTGCGTGACCTGCGGCGACGAGCGCTATCGCTATATGTTGGCGTCAATCCGGACGATCTCCATCGCCTGCGACCCGTGCTCAGTCTCTTCTTTCAACAGGCGATTGGACTCCAGACTCGAGCGCTACCCGAGCATGATCCAACTCTGAAGCGCCAGGTATTGATGCTACTCGATGAGTTCACTGCGCTGGGGCGTATTCCCATCATCGCGGAGTCCATCAGCTATCTGCCCGGGTACAACGTTCGCGTGCTGCTCGTGATTCAGACGCCAGCGCAGCTGCGAGAAGTGTATGGAGTCAATGGCGCTGAAACGATGCTCAAGAGCCTGGCAGCTCGGATTGTTTTTGCGCCCAAAGACTTCGCGGATGCGCGGGAGATATCCGACGAGCTCGGTAACACGACTGTCAAGGTCCGAACGCTGTCGAAGCCATTGCACAACTTTTCGTCGGGGAAAGGCGCTCGGGGGCGCAGCGTAAACGTGAGCGAGCAGCGTCGGGCGCTTCTGCTTCCGCAGGAGGTGAAAGAGCTGGGTCCTCATGAGGCGGTCATTTTTCTGGAGGGACTCAGGCCCATCCGTTGCCGAAAGATTCGGTATTTCGAGGACCGACGCTTCCGAGCCAGGCTACTTGAGCCACCGGCCCTTGCACCGGGTATCGCACCAATTTCCCGCGAAACTCCCCCTCCCGATGGCGGTCCACCGGGCGTAGACAAGAGCCTTAGTGAAGCTCTCGATTCAGGTCCGCAGACCCGCGTAGCAACGATTGAGGACTTGGATCGTCTGGAGTCTTTGACATTGGATGACTTCGACGCCGACTTCTCTCGTGTCGATGTGTCTCCGACCGAGGCCGGTGAACGCCTGAGCGATCAGGCACTCGATGCGGCGGTGGAAAGCTTCTTGTCGAGCCTGAAAGGTGAGGAGAGAACGCGATGAGCAACGCTCGCGACAGCGCCCCTTCGGTGAAACGCGCTGCCGAAACACCGGAACTTGAGGAAAACTCCATCGGGCCTGCGCGGCGCCGCGTGAAGCCGACTGCCGCACCCAAAGCTGCCGCGCAGCCCAAGCAGTCGAAGCCGGCGGCGCGTGAAAGGCTGCCGGAAGCCAGGCCAGCTGTGCCGGAAGACGTGCGCCGTCGCTTCGTGCAGGTTAAGGATGAATACTTTTTTCCGGATGGCGCCAAGGCATTCACGGACCGCGGCGACAAGCTTACGACCCAGAGCGAGAACACGGAGGTCATTCGAAGCCTGATCACAATCGCGCAGTCGCGAGGGTGGGGCGAGGTTCGAGTGCAGGGCTCGGAGAGATTCCGTCGTGAGGCATGGGCGGCTGCACAAGCTGCCGGACTCGAGACCAGAGGGTACAAACCCAGCGAGTTCGAGCAGAGTCGTCTGGTGCGCTCTATGGCCAAGGAATCTGCGGCCGGCGTGCTGCGAGTTGCCGAACCACATGCGGAGCAGCGGGTTCGTGCGAAAGTAGGTCAGCCACAAGATCGATCGGCGCGAGATAACAGGCCTCGCGGATTGCTAGTAGGAACGCTTGTCGAACACGGCCGCGCTCCCTATCACCACGACAGGAAAGAGGCGATGTCGTATTACGCGAAGGTCGAGACTTCGACCGGCGAGCGGACCGTATGGGGCGTAGACCTGGAGCGGGCTTTCAAAGAGTCTCTTAGCAAGCCGGTGACGGGCGATTTGGTGGGATTGCGAGCGGTGCGCCAAGAGCCTGTTACGGTCAAGACGCGCGAGCGTGATGCCGAAGGTAAGGTTGTCCGCGAACGTGACCTCCAAACTGTGCGGAACCGTTGGATCGTCGAGAAGCGCGAGTTCCTCCAAGAGCGAGCAGCCGCGGCAGAGACCCTGCGAGATTCGTCGATCGATCCCAAGCAGGGTGCACGCAAGCATCCAGAGTTGGTGGGAACCTATCTGCAAATGCACGCTGCCGAGATCGCCGCCAAACAACTTCGCGACCCCGAAGATCAGAAGCGTTTTGTTCAGAAAGTGCGCGAAGCACTCGCAACCTCCGTTGCTCGCGGGGACGCGTTGCCGCCGGCTCGGCTGAAGGAACGCGGGCGCACCCAAGGGGCGAGCGAGAAGCCCGCATCTAAGCCACCGAGCATGCGGCCCGCTCGAGACAGAGATGCTGAGTTGGTGCGTGGTTAACGGGCACGCACTTGTCAGACGCCTCCAATCGAGCACGTGAGCCGGCTGGGCGCCGTGATGGTGAGTTGCTGATAGGTCGTCTTGCGGCGCATGGACGTGCGAACTATCAGTTCCGTGCGACCGAGGAGCCCTCCTACTATCTAAAGCTCCTTACAAGCCGCGGCGAACGCACGCTGTGGGGCAAGGATCTGGAACGTGCCTTGGTCGATGCCGAGACCCGCCCGGCGGTCGGCGACTTGGTCGGTGCCCGCCGCGCTTCGCGCGAGGCCGTGACAATCACAAAGAGGCTGCGCGACGCCGCGGGCCAGGTTGTGAGCCAGGCGGAGCGCCAGGCGCATCGCACGCATTGGGTGGTAGAGAAGGTGCAGTTCTTCGCCGAGCGGGCGCGCATGGCGCGGCGGCTCCGCGATGAGCAAGCTGATGTTCGAGAGTCCGTACGCGCGCATCCCGAGCTGCGTTCCGCATTCTTGAGCGTGAGAGCGGCCGAAGAATTCGCGAGCAAGCGGATCGCGAACGAGGCGGATCGGGCCAAGTTTCTGGAATTGATCAGAGGTGCGATCGCCGGCTCGATCAAGCAGGGCGAGCCACTTCCTTCGGTGCGGCTGCGAAGTGAGCCGAAACGATCAACCGTAAGATCGGCGAAGCGTGATGAGCCGACCCGTTGAAGTCGCGGATACGTCGGGTGCCGAGATTCCTGAGGTTTTGGCGGACCCGGCTGCGTCGGACTGGCTCAAGTCGGCACTGATCGCTTCGCTGCGCCGTGACCCAGTTGACGCCTTGAATGATGCGCTCGTACTCGCGGCGCTACTCGATGCGCGTCTGCGAGAGGTGCTGGATCTCAAGTAGCGTTGCTAGTTGATCAGTCTCCAAGATCAAGTCATGAGACGGGGGTAATCCTGGTTTCTCCAGCAAGCCAAGGGCTTTGAGGCCGTTAAGAGAGTTGCGCGCATTGAATATCCGGCAGAACATTTCTCGAAATCTGCGGTCGTCTTGCAATCTTCTTCGAGTTTTTCGCAGTTCATTTGAGAACTCCTGCCGCGCCTGAGCCAGCAGTTCTGGAAACCGAGAGTCCCTTCGGCACGCCCGCTCAATTCCACCAAGCATTTCGGCAACGTCTACACATGGAAAGGGTGGCATGCCCTCTGAGGAGTTGTGGAGTTCAATTGAGGTATAGGCTTCGCGAAGCTTAGGATCTTGCAGTTCAACATCTATTTCACAACGAACTGATGCAATTTCCATGTGCGTCCGAATTGGCCCCAATAGCTGCGCTTTCAGCAGGGCAACATGATTCTCATGCCCAATGCGCGTAGTAGTTTTCTCAAAGGCTCGACGGAACGCGGCTAGGCCAGACAGAAGGGAACGTAGGATCTTCATCATCGCCATCGCAGCGGCTCCCGTTCTTTATTGGCGTTCCGTTCTTCCGCTGGCGCTTATCACTACTTGGCTTCCCGCTGGAGAGATTTGCCTTTACGCCAATTGCTGCTGAGGCGTTGAGCTTCGGCAAGTTGCGATCGCGAGAGCCGCTCTGCTTCCCTGTCGCGCGACGCTGAGGCGCCGTCTTTGCCTTGGGATGCCGCAAGATTCAGCCAAGCATATGCGAGCACAGAATCTTGCGGTACACCGAACCCCGCGCCGTAGTGAAGGCCGAGGCCAACTTGCGCTTCGGCATTCCCTTGTTCGGCCGCCTTACGGAGCCAATGGGCAGCTAGCTTGTAATCCTGCGGTACGCCGTGTCCTCCTGCATATGCGCGTCCCATCTTGGCTTGCGCATCGGCGTCTCCTTGTTCGGCGGCCTTGCGGTACCAGTTGGTAGACTGAGCGTAATCCTGGGGCACGCCCTGTCCCCCGGCGTAAGCGCTTCCGAGCATGAATTGCGCGCTGGCGTTTCCTTGGTCGGCTGCCTTGCGAAACCAGCTGGCAGCCTGCACAAAGTCCTGCAGTACGCCGCTTCCTTGGGAGTAAGCCATGCCGAGCATGAATTGCCCGCTGGCGTCTCCTTGGTCTGCTGCCTTTCGGAACCAACTTACTGCCTGCGCAGGATCCTGGGAGCGATAGGCGAAGCCTAGCCTGACTTGAGCGGCTGCGTGTCCCTGTTCTGCAGCCTTGCGGAACCAATCGGTAGCCTGCGCGAAATCCTGAGGTACACCCTTTGCGTTGGCGTAAGCAAGCCCGAGGTTGTCTTGCGCATCGGCATTCCCCTGTTCGGCGGCCTTGCGGAACCAACTAACAGCTAGCCCTTGGTCCTGCGGTACACCTTCTCCATTCTGGTAAGCACGGCCGAGAGAAGTTTGCGCATCGGCATTCCCTTGCTCGGCGGCTTTACGGAACCAATTAACGGCCTGTGCGTAGTTCTTCGGCACGCCGACTCCGTCACGGTGCGCAACGCCGAACTCATTTTGCGCAAATGCATTCCCCTGTTCGGCGGCTTTGCGGTACCAACTCGCGGCCTGCCCATTGTCTCGAGGCACGCCGTGCCCGTGCCGGTAAGAAATGCCAAGGTAGGCTTGTGCTTCAGAAAGACCTTGTGCGGCTGCCTTGCGAAACCAGCTGACGGCCTGAGCGTAGTCCTGCTGCACGCCCTCACCGAGGTAGTAAGCCACCCCAAGGTTATATTGGCCTTGGGCATGGCCTTGCTCGGCCGATTTCCGGAACCAACTAATCGCCAGCGAAGAGTCTTGCGGTAATCCCTTCCCGAGAGCGTAGGCGGCGCCGAGTTTCGATTGGGCTTCGGCATTGCCTTTCCCGGCGAGCTGAACGATTTCATCAAGTGATGACTCCGTTGCGCTTACTTGTTCTTCGTTCTGCTGGCCCCCGAGCGCCGTGAGCGGCAAAAGGAGTGCAGCGAAAAGGATCAGATCGTTCAACTTCACGTGCTTAGTCCCTGTTGGAATGCCGCCAAAAGTATTTGTGTACGTGCCACACGGTAACGAAACCACGGAATTTTGCCCTGCTGGTCCGCAGGTTGAGCCAGCTAGTCGGCGATTCGATCGATAAGAATGCAAACTGACGCACAGTTTTCGCTCGGCGGCTTAGGACGAGGCGGCCTGAACTGACTATCAGCATTTCGAGCAGCGGACCAAATATGACGATGCTCATACGAGTCAATCCAAAGACGCAATCCCTAACAAATAGAAATAGGCGGGCGGATTGCAGTAAATCTTGAGCCTATCACGCCGTGCTCGCCGTCAAGGACGAGCGCGGAGGCGCTCGCCGCCTCCGGCGGTCTTCGATCCTTGACGGCTGCGCGCGCCGTGATGCCGACGATCCGGGCAATTCCGCCCAAGAGAATCCAAGGATCTGTCGTCATGAACAATGAAACACGGGCGAGCGAAAGCTCCTCACAACAGTCTTCGGTTCGCAGGCCTCGAGTGCGTCGAACCTATCTTGTCGAGTCCGGTATTGATCTGCTGCAAGCGAACTCACGGCTGACCGCCGACGAGACACAGGTACTCGAGCAGGCGCGCGGCATTCTCCTTCGCCTCGCCGGTGCGAGTGGCGTTTCTCTAAATGCGCCGAGCGCGACCCGCGAGTACCTGAAGACAATGCTGGCTCCGCAGGAACGGGAGCTGTTCATCGTTCTCGCTCTCGACAATCGACATCGGTTAATTGCCAGCGACATTCTGTTTGCTGGCACCATCGATGGCGCGAGCGTCCACCCTCGCGAAGTCGTGAAGTGCGCGCTGCGCCACAACGCCGCCGCGGTGATCTTTGCGCACAATCACCCAAGCGGAGTGGCGGAGGCCAGTCAGGCCGACGAACTCATCACGCGGCGGTTGCGAGATGCGCTGGCACTCGTCGACATTCGGACGCTCGACCACCTGGTGGTCGGAGCGGGACAGACGCTGTCTTTCGCGGAACGAGGCCTGCTCTAGCGTCCGGTTCAGGGGAGAAGGGTTGCCTCCGGATCCTTCTCCTCAAGACCCGGGTGGCGCGACCACTTGACCTTGGCCAGTTTGCCCTTGGACTTGCCGAGAAGCTTTCTATCAATGAGCTTCGCTTCGAACTCGAAATCCTCGCTGACCCTGACGACCAAGAGCTTGTTGAAGTTGCCCGCCCTCTTTACATGAACGGTTTCGCCTCCCTTCTCGGGGGAGATTGTCTTGACCTCTATCCAATCATTGCCAAGGCGACCGTCGGAACCTTTCGTTCCGGGTCGATGACGCTCGACGCCAAACTTGATCTCCGCATAGAGCTCCCCGAGCTCTCCCCAGATCTGAAGGTAGCGACCTGTCTCATGCTTGTAGGCCTCAGCCAGGGTTACGAGATCGTGAAAGATCTTCACAACCTCGACGTTCGCCTTCGGAAACTCACGCTGCAGCTCCTGATCGGCGATCTGACCATTGATCCAGTCCCAGCTGATCCACTCACCGTCGTCGTAGATGCCTTCCGACGTGTCACGCATCGGAAGACCGGTCATTGCGCAGCGCATCAGGCTTCTCCTCTTAGACCGCGAAATCTAACGCTCGCGGTAGTTTGAACCAGGGAGGCGAAGAAGAAGAGGGCGGGATTACTTATTGCTTCAGCCTATCACGCCGTGCTCGCCGTCAAGGACGAGTGCGGACGCACTCGCCGCCTAACGGCGGTCGTCGATCCTTGACCGCTGCGCGCGCCGTGATCCGGGAGTCGCGGGCAATCCCGCCCAAGACCCATCGGAGAAATCCATGACGACGAGCTCACCCACGAAGATTGAGGCGTACCTGGTATTGGAGCATGCGCGAATCGGAACCTTGCCGCGGCACTTCGGAATGCACATGCTCACCGTTGAAGAGCGCATCTACGACTTCATGTCGCGGTTCGCGAGTGCATATGACGGTGGTCTTTGGAAGTTCTACGAGCTCAGCAATGGCGGTTTCTACATGGCGCCGCCGGAAGCCGCGTACGAGCTACGGATCGACAGCAACGGATTCTCGGAACGGATGAGCGCCGATGCTGCGGGAATCGCAGTGTGTTTGTTTGCCTTCAGCCAACTGTCATTCGAATACTCAAACGACACCTTCAGCGAGCACTTCCACCGGCTGCGGGAGTTCGGGTTGAACCATGAGGAGGCGGCACTGATCTTTTCGGCTATTGACTGAGTTCCCTGTGCGCCGGGCCCGCCTTGGGTTCGGCGCACTTTCCCTTCATAGGTCCACGCACATCGTCAGTGAAGCCAGAGTGCAGAACTGAAAGGAAGAGGGCGGGATTGTCTGATTCGATTGCAGCCTATCACGACGTGCTCGCCGTCAAGGACGAGTGCGGACGCACTCGCCGCCTGCGGCGGTCTTCGATCCTTGACCGCTGCGCGCGCCGTGATCCGGGGGCTCTGGGCAATCCCGCCCAAGAAGCTTCTCGAGGATCAATCCATGAATACGATGTCAGATACGTCATTCTCGTCGCGCGCCAGTGCGTTCACTCAGCCGCTGACGCTCGATGCCTTACGCGAACGCGCACCGGCTGTGTTCGCCAGCGGCGCGCATGAGCGCACAAGTTCCAAGTACACCTTCATTCCTACCGAGCGCGTGCTGTCAGGTCTCATGAGCGCTGGCTTTGTGCCGATGGACGTCCGCCAGGCGCAAACGCGCACGACCAGTCCGCAGCATGCACGCCATGCGCTTCGGCTGCGCCGGCGGTTCGAGACGGTTCAGCTCAAGGACTCGATTCCGGAGATCGTCTTTCTGAACAGTCACGATGGCACCAGCGCCTATCAACTGAGGATGGGCCTGTATCGAGTCGTCTGCACCAATGGACTCATCGTCTCTCACGGTGCGTTTCCGGCGTACTGCGTCTCACACCGCGGCGATGTGGTTGACGAGGTCGTCACTGGCGCGCTCAAGATCTGCGAGCAGTTCGAAGGCCTCGCGCGCCAGGTCGAACGCATGGAGGAGCGGGCCATGTTCTTGGATGAACAGATCGCTTTCGCGGAGCGCGCCCTCGCGTTGCGATTCCCGGTGCCAGTGGAGAGCGGCATGCAGCCGTCGCAGCTGCTGACTTGCCGGCGACCAGACGATGCTGGCGATGACCTCTGGAGCGTGCTCAATCGGGTCCAGGAAAACCTGCTTACCGGTGGATTGAGCCGGCGGTCTGCAACCGGAAGGCTGACGCGCACACGTCGAATCACTTCGATCCGCCAGGACGTGAAGCTCAATGGAGCGCTCTGGGATATGGCCCGGGAGGCGCTGGTAGGGTAGTCCGGTTGCCGGGGAGGGGGTGCTCGCAGGTACCCTCTTCCCGGAATTGACGGAGCAGGGGAGATTTCATGGCTGAACTGAAGCTGGATGATGCGTCCCGGAAAGCACTTGATGAGCGCCTAAAGAGTCCGGAGGGGCAGGAGATCCTTAACCGCCTCGCCCGACTAATTGCCCAATCCTCAGCCGAGCACATGCCGGCGGACTTGCTGCGGTCGCTCGATACGCAGGAGGGCGAGGCCGCGTTTCGAGCGGCATGGCCCGAGATTGTGGACGCATTTTTGTTCCGTCAGCCGCCACGTCCGAGCAAGGTACCGAGGTCGGGGAAGGCAACGGGCAAATCACGGCAAGCTTCCAGGCAGCCTCACGAGGAGAAGTAACGACGTGGAGCGAGCGTGAAGTTTCGGCGCAATTTTGAGCGAAATGCAGGATAGCCTCGCGGCCGCTGGTGTTTAACACTTCCGCTCAATGTCATCGCGCGCACTTATCGCAGTTCAAGTCTCACCGGAGATGAAGGAGGCCTTTCGGACACTCGCGCATCGCGAGAACAAGACTGAATCAGCGCTCCTCAAACAGCTGCTCGGAGTCATGCTCCGAGGTGCCGATGGTCCGGAGCGCGCTGTGGACTTGCCGGGAGAAAACGCCAAGCGACCAGTACGCTTAACCGTTCGCCTGCAAGCGGAGGATGAAAGGCTATTGCGTGAGCGCGCGGCTGCCCGGGCATTGCCAGCGGCGACCTATGTCTCCGTCCTTGTGCGCGCCCACCTACGCTCGCAATCGCCATTGCCGAAGGGCGAGCTGCTGGCGCTAAAGCGAAGCATCGCAGAGCTCGCTTCCATCGGGCGGAACATCAATCAGATCGCCAAGGTCGCAAACGAGGGTGGCAGATTGCCTAGCTCGGTGCGTGAAGAGTTGCGGGCGATGCTCAAGATCTGCGAAGCGCTACGTGAGAGCACTAGGGAGCTTCTGAAGGCCAATGTCACAAGCTGGAGCGTTGGCCATGCCCAAGTTTAGGGTTCCAAGCGGAGGCGAAGCACTGTTCGACATCGTGTCCTACGGTCGTGGTGGGCCGCGTGAAAACGGTGGTCGTCTAACACATGAACAGGTAGAGCAGATTCGCCGGACAGTAAAGCGCACGCCCGAAGTGATGGTGAAGGTACTTCCGCGAGCGAGCAACGACCTGAAGGCCGCAGCAAACCATCTCGACTACATCAGTCGATACGGAGGGCTCGAGTTAGAAACTGATTCCGGACTTGGACTCCAAGATGAAAGGGGAATGGCACTCTTAGAGGAATGGGATCTGGATATCGACGATGCTCGGCGCCAAACCGCGCTCGCTGGGACGCAAGGAAGAACTCCAGCGAAGTTGGTTCATAAGCTGATGTTTTCGATGCCTGCCGGAACGCCGCCGGACAAAGTGCTCACTGCCGTTCGTAACCTGGCGCGGGAAGAGTTCTGGGGGCAGCACCGATACGCGTTCGTCCTGCATACAGACGAAGACCATCCGCACGTTCACCTAGTGCTGAAAGCGATGAACGAGCAAGGTGTGCGTCTGAATATTAGAAAAGCAAAACTGCGGCATTGGCGGTCCGAGTTCGCGAAGAATTTGCGGCAACTCGGTGTGCCGGCGAACGCTACCGAGCGTGCAGTTCGTGGACAAGACAGAAAATCGGCGAAGGACGGAATCTTTCGAGCCAGCCTGCGAGGGGCCTCAAGCCACGTGCGAGAGCGGGTCGAGTCAGTCGCCGCCGAACTGTCGCGCGGCAATATTCGCATTGAGCAGGGTAAAAGTGCTTTGCTCACGACTCGCGAGAACGTCAAACACGGATGGCGCGCAACGACAGATCGGTTGGTAGAAGGCGGGCATCGCCAGCTAGCTGACGAAGTCTTGAAGTTCATCGAGCGCATGTCAGAACCACAAACGGATCGGGAGTGGATCGCTACCGGGCTTTCCGACAGCTCTCGGGAGAAACCTCCTCGCGTGCGATAGCCTTCTGGCAAGCGACCAGCAATCGATCGCCCAATTCGGATTCTGAGCTGTTAGTTCGCCGATGAGTGGCGCCACCTTCGCGGCATTCTTCGTCCATTAATCTCCTCGATTTCAATCAACTCGCGGCGTGCATCAGGGCCGAAACTCACATGAAGCGGTCGAGACTGTCCGTAGTAGTAAAGGCGATCGAAGGGTGTATTCGTGGCGATCCATTGAGCGACCTCCAGCATGTTTTCGTCTTGAACAATGAAATCAACGGCGGCCCCCCCGCGATCGCAGATGCGCTTGCCCCGCGTATTGAGCTCATATGATGCGTGCTGATCGAGTTTCGGATCTATGCCGCGCTTGATCTGCCGCGCCAGCGTTGCCGAGCAGAAGCCGTATGTGATTTCGATCTTGCCGAAATACTCCACGACGGGATCAAGCACCAGTCGGGCAAGATCCCCGATCGCGTTGAAGGTATCCGGTGACGCTGGGACATTCGGGGTCCTCGTGTTTGACCACGTATCGCCTACTTCGATGAGTTCGCGATACGTGAAGTATCGGCTGCATCTTTCTTCGAGACCAGGCAATGTGCGGCTTCGTCGCAGCTCAAAACCATCAATCTCCCAACGAGCAGTTCTAAGCGCGGTGTTGATAACTCTTGCAGAGGGGCCGTACCCGGAGACGTCGACTAGCGCGAGTTGGGCAAGATTCTCTTCGAATGCGATTTGCTCGGCGTAGTTTGGGAACTCCTCATTTATGAAGCGCGACTTTTCGTAGAGCAGGGGCTCCGGAAAATCACCTCCGTATCGGAAGATGTCCATGTCCTGCTCTTTGAGCTTTACCTTGATTCGCTCGGTCATTGCGGGGAGCGGCTTGTTCACGAAGTCATCGAAGCGCATCAACGTTACTTTTCCAGAACTGATGTGCAGCTTCACCAAGTCCACATTTCTTACGTCGCCAAAGAGTGCTGTTGCACAAGCGATATACACCCGAAGCACAGGCGAGAGCCGCTCCACCAAGGAGGTGTGAAGTTGAAGAGATTGGCCTTCCTCCAGGTAGCCTAACCCGTGTGTCGCGGCATCCGAACATGCCGCGCTAAGTACAAGAGGATCACCTACGGAAAACAGCAGCGCCTGTGCGTCGCGTTCGGCGTTCGCCAATGATCCAAAGAAAGCTTTGATGTCGCGTTGAAGGCGCGTTTCGAAGTCGTGGAAGCGACGACGCTTGGAGAAACGCGCGATTGCCAAGATCACCAGTATCTCGTCACGTCGTGCATGACCTGATCTATCGAGCGCGTCTCGATCGAAGTTCTTGAGGCAATACCTCACTGCCTTGCCTAAAGAGCTGAATTGGGCCTCGACTTCCGGAAGCCCTTCCACTTCATCAGGCTCTGGGCTCCGCCCAAGCTCGATACAGCGATTCCACAACTGCAATGCACATTCTTGCTTGGCTTGATCGATCGCGGGTGGCGAACGGGCATGTCTTAGACGTGGAGGTCTGACCTCATCCTGAGGCGTTGCTGTGTGCGCTTCCCGGCGTTGCACGCGATGCGGCGTCGGCTCTGTCCATTGGTTCGGCGCAACGATTGTTGAGCGGTTAGGCAGAGCGCGGTGGCGGCGGAGTCGGCTGCTCTGACGATGAACGAGGAAGCGTTGCTCAAAGAGTCGGTCTCGAAACACATAGAAGACACCCGGGGCCGCTGGAATCGCTTCCTCGTCCAACACCGCCTCGATGAACTGCTGGAGTTGGCTTTGAGTGAAATACTTCTGGAACGTGTTGCGTCCCGTAAGTAGCCCATCGCGAAACGGCCGACCGGGTTTCCCGGCCCCCTCCAACATCGCAGAAACCGCCAGGACTTGACGACACAACTTGAAGGCACCGAGGAGCGCTTCGACGCGTTCATCGAAGTCTTCGATCACGTTAATTACGAATCCGAGGTTGATGACATCCGCCTCCACGCGAATACCAGTCGGATGGTGATACGGGTCCCAACCGCTGCCTGAAATGCTCAGCGCCTCGAGTCCTCGAAGGTCATCGCCTTTTCCGCATCCGTAGTCAAAGAATGTGGTGCCCGGTTTCAGGAGATCGTCGCGCAACAAGCTCTGAATCGGCGCCGAAAGAGAGGTGCGCGATAGCGCCGTAAGGTGGCGCTGGATCTGGCGGAGCTCAACGATCTCGGTGTCATCTGCCGAAGGCTCGGCATTTCCGATAGGAAGCAATGCGTGGTCCAACACCATGTATCCACGGCGTTGCAGGATCTCGTGCCACTGCGCCTTGAAACCAATGCGATGCGGGTCATCGAATAACCCCAACGATTCGGCAGAGGCGGTGAGTGCGGCGAATTGCGCGCGGTCAGGATGCGTCGCGGTCAGCAACAGCTCTTTACGATGCAGGATCGGCGGATTGAGAGACGCGGAGTAGTCGCGGAGACGAACGGTCTCCGTTGGAATATGTACTCGCCAGCTGCGGGCCAATGCTGGGAACGCCTCGACGAAGAACTGAGCATAGTCGAGGAGGGCGACTTCACCGCAAGAAGGCCGCACTCGAACGACGTTGAAATCGTGCCCAGGCGTGAGCCCCGAAATTCGGATGCCTTCACTCGCCAGGTCGCGCGATATCTCATCGAGCTCGTCAATGCCGCTGACGTGGACGTAGCACCTGTCGGCAACCTGCTTACCGAGTCTTGCCGATGTGTCTGGCGCGGGGGCGCGTTGTGCTTCGCCATTCAAGGCACTGCTTCCTTCACGGTCCCTTTCCGTCCGGCATTTGAACGCCGACCTATGCACCAAGCACCTTTTGGGCACAAGACGGATGAGCCATCCAAGCACGTGCGAAAGAGGTTTAGCCCTGCAGGTAAACGGCCTGCACGCTTCTATCGCTCTGTTTTTCCTATGTATTCCAAAATTATGGATTCACGAGCTTGCAATTCCATAATTACGGAATATCATTTTCAGCCACTTCGGCCCCTTCGCGTATAGACGTTGGTTACCAAGAAAAATGGCCCGTATCAGCATTCATGACCCCCGCATCCGTGAGCTCGTCGACGGGCAGCTTGTTCCGCTCTTTCTCGCCGAGCGCAACACCGCGGCCCTCTGCAAGACATTGAACTTGGCGCTCGATAAGCGTGATGGGGAGGTCATTCATCCGAATCGTCTTCATGCCTTGTTGTCGGACGACGTTTCCCGCGGTGTGAATGACGCAACCATCGGGCTCGTTGAGGCGGCGGTTGCCACCTATACAGTCTCCGACTCGGGTTGGCGGCAGCGCTCGGAAAAGCGCTTGGTAGAACTTCGAGCAGAGGTTCGCCACTTGCAAGACGACCGTCGGCTTCCACGCGAGGACCTCATCAGGCGGTTGGGATTACCTCCGGCCGTCCTTCGTCACGTTCTCTCAACGGAGCCCGCCGCGACGACGATCGGCGGTGCCGTTGCGGTGGCGCTTAAGCCGGAGACTGCGGGTCGCTCTCGCGGCACGACGCCAGACTGGAGCTACCAAGACGTCGCTGTCTCGCATTGCCTCGATGCGTTTCGCCAACGACCACACTCGAAGGTTGGACTGATCCTTCCCACCGGTGCTGGAAAGACGCGCACGGCGCTTCGCATCGTCCTGGAAATGCTGGCCAAGTCAGCGAACGCCGCAGGGCTCGTTTACTGGGTCACGCATCGCAAGAACCTGCGTACTCAGGCGCACCGAGAACTTCAGAAGTTGTTATCCACCAGTCGCAGCGCGGTGCCAGATGATGCGGCGTCACTGCTCGCCAAGCGGATTCGCTTTGTCATGGTAAGTGAGCTGACAACTATTCTTGCCGAAGATGCTGTGCCGCCTGTACTTGTGGTCGTCGATGAAGCTCACCACGCCGCTGCGCCCACCTACCAACCGATTTTTGAGGCGACCTATCCCGTTCCAGCGCTTTTTCTCACCGCAACGCCGAATCGTGCAGACCTGCTGCCGATCGGCATCGACGAGGTCGCATTCACTATCACGTATCGAGAGCTCGAGGAACGCGGCTGCATCGTCATGCCCAAGTTCGAGCCATTCCCTGTTCAGGATTTCGAGTGGTCGGAATCTCAGGTTCAAGATCTCGCGGACTACGTCATCGATCGCTGCGGCGGAGAGTTCACGAAAGTTCTGGTTCTCGCGCCGCGCATCGAGCGCGTCGTGGAGTTCCACGATGCTCTGCTCGAAGCCCTCGCAACCGCCCAAGCCGATGGGCATCCCCTAGATGTGTCCGATATCGGGTTCATCCATGGCAGCGGTAACTCGCTTCATATCGACAACGACGATTTCCTGGACATCTTCGCGGAGAAGCCACGCGCGATTCTGGTTTCTGCGCAGCTGTTGCTCGAAGGATTTGACGATCCAAGCATCAATACCGTGGTGCTGACATATCCGACCTCGAGTCTGGTGCGATTGATGCAGGCGGCGGGACGCTGCGTTCGATACTCACCGTCCAAGACTGCGGCGTACGTCGTTCAGGCGCGTCGTGATGAACTTGCGTACTACTTCGAGCAGCGCTGGCTGTATCAGGAGATCAGCGACTATCTGCGCCCCGAGCTGATTGATATCGACTACTCAAGCCTGGATGACCTCAAGCAGAAGGTCACCAACATGCTTGATCGCTACAACGTCGGTGGGGCGGCTCGCCAGCGCATCACCGGCCGAGTTGCCGCTCTTGGCTCAGACGACAAGTGCCGGCTGCTTCTCTATGGTCTGCCGTACTACGGTGCCCCAGAGCGATTTGATGAGCAGGCAACATGGGGTGCCTTCCTGGAGTATCCGCAGAACAGCGTGGCCTTTCGCGGTGTCTTCAATTCTTTCTCCGAGCGTGGCGCGACCCTCTCAGATCCGTCAGACTTTCTGACGCGTGAAGGCGCGCGATTCGGCGTCTCAAAGGACCTGACACCCGGTAGTGCGTGGGCGGAACTCATGCAGGTGCTCACCGCGTCGTACTTCGCCCGCGAGGAGATCTACGGTTCGAACAAGATGGCCAAGGAGTCGAGGCCCTCGAAGCGTCACGGTCCCACAACCTGGCTTCGGTACGTAACCTTTCATTTCCGCCCGCTGCTGCCGGAGGCGCTGCAAAACTTCCTGGCGGATTGCTATAACCGACAGGAACTCGTCGCTAGCTACCTTAGCGACGCAACGCCCTTTGTACTCGCGGTCAAGATTCCCTTGCCGCTCGGGGGCCACGAAGGCTGGCTGCTATCGAGCGAGGAAGCTTTCGCGTTGGATAGATGTACAACGGCTGCGACCACCGACCTGCAAATGGTCGCGCCGGCCGAGCAGTTCGGAGTGTTGGCGCGCTTTCTCGCGAGCCGTGACGCGCGTGAGCTTCCTACTCGACTATTCCTGAATCTCGCAGCCTTCTTGGGTGAACACAACTACGCCGTGCGTGTGCTTCATCTTTCGAAACTTTCGGCACACGCTGAGGAGAACAACGATGATTAAATCATTTGGCGATCTGGGAAAGGCCATCACCGTCCCCTTTTCGAAGATCTTTCTCGACCCTAACAATCCACGCATTGCGCCGGATCGCGCGACGCGTTACGAAGATCCCGAAGAAATCTTCGAGGAGAACCTGCAAAAAGACCTGACCACGAAGGTCTATACGGTCTACCAGGCCGGCGATCTTGAAGATGCGATCATCGCCCAGGGCTGGGTGCCGATCGATCCGATCATTGTGTGGGAGCATCCCGATCGCAAAGGCCACTACATTGTGGTCGAGGGCAATACGCGCGTATCGGTTCTGCGCAGCATTCGCGGACCACGTCTTGAGCGAGAGAAAGCGAAGCTCTCGAAGTTCACGAAGGGCAGCAAGATGCCCGCCGAGGAAATCAAGCAGCAACAGCTTCATGTCGAACGCCTGGAAGCGATCTTCAATGACACCGACAGGCTTCAGGTTTATCCGGTGAACGCGGCCACGGCTGCGGAATTGGAAGAGAAGCTGCCGCGGCTGCTGGGTGTTCGGCACATCACGCATGCGCGTCAGTGGGGTCCCTACGCGACGAATCTCTACATTACCTCGCTCTACGAGCGACTGTTTCGCGACCAGTACGGCGATGAAGAGCCGCTTCGGCTCGAGCAACACTTGATCGCACGCGTGGCATCAATGGTGTCGCTCGGCGAGACCAAGACTCGTCGCAACATCCAGGCAGCCTCTGCCTTCAGCCACTTCAAGCGACACTACGACGATCAATTGCCTGAGGGAGAGGAGTTCTCAGATAGCGATCAGTACTTCTTCGAGAACATCCTCCAGCACAAGTACGCACAGGAACAGTTCGCGTTCACTAAAGACCGGCTCTACCTCTCGGATGAGGCCGAGAAGGCGCTTTTTCAGTGGGCCTTTTCGCAACCTCGCAAAGATGAGGACAAGAATCCAAACGTCTTTTACAAGGCCGAGAACATCCGTTTGTGGAATGACATGTCAAAGTACGACTCGGAGAACGGTACCGGGTTCGCCTCGCAATTCGACGTATCCAACCCTGAGAAGGCCACGAAGCCGATGCGCCTCGTCGAGGCGGAGTATCTGCATCAGAAGGCTCGACAGACACCACTCAATACGCTGCAGTCATTGCTTGAGGCGCTAAAGGAACTCAAGGGTGAGACGATGATCACCCAGTCCAACTTCCTGAAGCCAACGCTCGTGGAGATTGGCTCTCTGACGGAGCATTACCTGCGGATGATGGAGGCGGATGCGGCAGCCTAAGGCTGCCCTCAACGCTGAATCTGCGCGAGCCTCGCCGCGATGGTATGCCAGTCAGGGTCAGGTGTTAGATGACACCAGGAGATCCGTACCGCGCCCGCGATTTGCGCGTCAGTCAGCCCCATCGCCTGCAGGACATGGCTAGGTTTGTAGCTCTGCGAGGTGCAGGCCGAGCCGTTAGAGATGGCAGCGATGCCCTTCAGGGCGACCATGATTGCCTCGGAGTCGAGGCCATCGATGGAGAAGTTGAGGACGTGCGGCAGGGCGTTGTCGGGATTGCCATGCATGAAAAGGTTGAGCGGGCGTAGCGCGGCCAGCGCGTCGAAACGCATGGCCTCGCATCGCGACCGCCGTTGGGCGTTTTGAGTAACAGCCATCTCGGCAGCCAATCCAAAACCTGCGATTAGTGGCACAGGAAGCGTACCTGGCCGTAGACCGCGTTCCTGACCGCCGCCAAACATCAGCGGTTGTAGCGGCGGCTTGCGAAAGCCACGTCGTCGGGCAATGAGCGCCCCCACCCCCACGGGTCCGAAAATCTTGTGCGAGCTCACGCTGAGTAGATCGATACGCGTCGAGCGCAACGATTCAAGGTCTTTGCCAAAACCTTGCGCCGCGTCGACATGAAAGTAGGCGTCGTGCCCAGCTAACGCAGCGGCGATTTCCGTGATCGGTTGGCGAATACCGGTTTCGTTATTCGCCTGCATGACCGAGACCAATAGGGTCTCGGGCTTTAGGGCCGCGGCTATGGCGGTGGGATCTACCGCCCCATTCTCTTTAGGCCGGAGCAAGGTCACATCGAAACCGCGCGCGCTGAGGGCCTGAAGCGGCTCCAAGACCGCCTTGTGTTCGATTGCCGTAGAAACGATATGCCGGCAGCCCGTTTTTTCGCCATGCTCGGCGAGCCCGAGAATCGCCAGGTTGTTGGCTTCGGTCGCGCCGGCGGTGAAAATAACCTCTTCAGCCTTCGCCGAAACGACTGTCGCCACGCGCTCGCGCGCCAGCTGCACAGTCTTGCTCGCCCTTAGGCCGTATTCGTGTGTTCGACTGCCGGCGTTGCCGAACTCTTCGCCAAAGTGCCGTGCCACAAGGGCCTGCACTGCCGGCTCGACAGGGGTCGTCGCGTTGCAGTCCAAGTAAGCCGCTGCATCTTGTGTGTGTTGAGATACAAACGTTTGGTTCATGGTTTGACAAACATTGCGCACATCACTCATTATGTTTGTATCGCACAACCCTCTTTAGTTCAAGACGCATGAGCGGCTTCGAGTACGTATTCCCAGCCATCAAGGGCGTCCAGGCGTGTCGCGAATATTACGTCTCGATGTGCCCGTTGCGGCTGCTTCCGAAACTGTTCCTGTTTAACGAAGAGGAACTGGTGCCTGAGTTGCGGGCGCAGCGCCACCTCAATCGGGCGCGGCTCCCGGAGATGTCACGTTACGTAATCGACAACAACGAGAACTATGTCTTTTCCGCGATCACTGCCTCGATCGACGCCGCGGTGCAGTTTGAGCAGCTTGCCCAAGAAGGTGAGGCGAGTCGCATTGGGCTCCTTCGTATTCCGATGCAGGCCCGATTTATCATCAATGATGGTCAACATCGCCGCGCAGCCATCGAGATGGCGTTGCGCGAGCGGCCCGAACTCGGCGACGAAAGCATCGCAGTAGTCTTCTTCCTCGACGTCGGCCTCAAGCGCTGCCAGCAGATGTTTGCCGACCTCAATCGGTATGCCATCCGGCCCTCGCCCTCCCTCGGCATCCTCTATGACCACCGCGACACCGTCGCCGAAATGGCGAAGTCATTGATCGCAAAATCGCCCGTATTTCGCGACGTCGTGGAAATGGAAAAGACTGCGCTCTCGCCACGCTCGCGCCGGCTTTTCACACTGAGTGCCATCTATCATGCGACCAGCGATCTGCTCGATGGACTCGGGCTCGAGGACCCGCAGGAGAGCGCCGAGCTTGCCTTGAATTTTTGGGAAGCCGTTGCGAAATACATGAACGAATGGGATCGCGTTCGGCGTGGCGAGATGACGGCGGGTGAGGTTCGAACGGACTTCATTCACACGCATGGCGTGGTGCTTCAGGCTCTCGCGCGCGCGGGCAATGCTCTCATCCAAAAATATCCGAAGCAGTGGTCGAAGAAGCTTACTGCCCTGCAGTCAATGGACTGGAGCCGAAGCAATAGCAGCTTGTGGGAAGGCCGAGCCTTGCTGGGCGGTCGCGTTTCAAAGTCGCAACAGAATGTGGTCCTGACAACGAACGCAATCAAGAATCATCTTGGGCTCGCGCTCTCGGCAGAGGAGCAGCGGACCGAGGATGCATTCCGACGAGGGGAAAATGGCTCAGAAGAATCAAAAGAACGGTAACGCTGGCTCGGCATTCACCGAGCATGGAATGAAGTCGACGCTCGCGCACCTGATGAATGAGGTGACGGCGCTCTACACCAGCGATGATATCCCGTGGGTTGTGGGATACAGCGGAGGTAAGGACTCGACAGCAGCGCTTCAACTGATTTGGCTTGCCCTCTCGCAGGTGCCTGCAGAGCAACGTCGTAAGCCGGTCTATGTCATTAGTACCGACACCTTGGTCGAGAACCCAATCGTCGCGCTTTGGGTATCAAAGTCGCTGGAGAAAATCGGTACAGAGGCGGCCAAACAGAATATGCCGATCACCCCGCATCGGCTGACACCCGAAGCAACAAACACGTTCTGGGTTAACTTGATCGGACGCGGATATCCCGCGCCGCGGCCCAAATTCCGCTGGTGCACTGAGCGCCTAAAGATCATGCCGTCCACTCAGTTCATTAGTTCGGTCGTGCAGAAGCACGGTGAGGCCATTCTCGTACTCGGGACACGCAAGGCCGAAAGTGCGGCGCGCGCACGGGTAATGGAGCAGTTTGAGCGCAAGCGAGTCAGGGATCGGTTGAGCCCCAACGGCAGCCTCCCGAACTCATTCGTGTATTCGCCGCTTGAGGACTGGAGCAACGATGATGTTTGGCTCTTCTTGATGCAAGTACGTAATCCCTGGGGTTTTAACAACAAGGATTTGTTGACTATGTATCAAGGGGCTTCCGCTGATGGCGAGTGTCCCCTGGTCGTCGACACTAGTACGCCGAGTTGCGGTGATAGTCGCTTTGGCTGCTGGGTGTGCACACTTGTCGAGAAGGACAAGTCGATGCAAGCCATGATTCAGAACGACGAGGAGAAGGAGTGGATGCTGCCGCTCCTAGAACTCCGTAATGAGTTAGATCCGCCGAAGACTCCGGACGCCGATCGCCCGCTGCGCGATTTCAGGCGAATGAACGGCGCCGTACAGCTCTTCAATGATCGGCCGATCCCCGGCCCCTACAAGCAGGAGGTACGCGCCACCTGGCTGCGGAAGGTGCTGCGCGCGCAGCGGCATATTCGCGAGAACGGTCCGCCGGAGGTTCGCGATCTGCAACTCATCACCATCGCTGAGCTCGAAGAGATTCGCCGCATCTGGGTCGTCGACAAACATGAAATCGAGGACACGCTGCCAGGCATCTACGAAGATGCGGTCGGCGAAAAGTATCCGGGCGGTCGCATCGACGACAATCTCGTCATGGGCGCAGCAGAGGTAGCTCTGTTACGTGAAATCTGCGGGACTGACGAGATTCACTTTCAGCTCGCCCGTGAGCTCCTTTCAATCGAAAAGCAGTACAAATCGATGTTGCGCCGGGCAGGCCTCTTCGATGCGATGGAGCAAGCGTTCCATCGAGGCTTCTATTCGAGTGAGGATGATGCCGTCGAACGTGCTCGTGAGCGACGTGATGCGTTAGGTGATGCTCGCGTGCGCGCTCTCGATCCGACGCCCCCCAACGCCCAGGAGAGCCATGAATTGCCAGGAAGAGTGGAAGTACCCGCATGATTCTTGACGAGATCACGTTACAGAATTTTGGCCTCTATGCCGATCGACAAACGCTTTGCTTCACCCCGCCGTCGGCGTCGAAGCCGGTTGTGCTGATCGGTGGACTGAACGGCGGTGGTAAGACAACGCTTCTCGATGCGCTCCAGCTTTGCTTGTATGGTCCGCACGCTCGGATCTCCAACCGCGGATCGATCGGATATCCGGAGTATCTGAGCAGAAGTATTCATCGCAGCGCTACAGATCGCGCCGCTTCGATCGAGCTTGCGTTCAGGCACACCGTGGAAGGGCACGAGGATCACTATCGGTTGAGGCGCGCTTGGCGCGTGACCGAGAGCGGCTGCAAGGAGCAGTTTGAAGTTTGGCGCAATGGGCAACTTGAACCTGCACTGGCGGACAATTGGATCACACAGGTCGAAGACCTGATGCCGCCAAATATTGCACACCTGTTCTTGTTCGACGGTGAACAGATCGAAAGCTACGCCTCTTTCGCCAATTCTTCCTCTCTCATCGGCGCAGCGATCCAGAATCTACTGGGGCTCGACATTGTTGATCAGCTCGACAAAGACCTGCAGGTCTATGAGAGACGCAAACGCACGCAAGAACGCGATGATGTCGCCCGGACGGAAATCGCTGCCGCCGAGAACGAACTGACGGACCTGCGAACCCGTTCCGAAAAACTCGCTGAGGAACGCGCCTCGTTGCGAACACATCAGATAGATCAGAAGCGGAAAACGCTGTCAAAGCTTGAAGAGCAATTCCGAAAGCTCGGCGGTGAGCTTTACGAGCAACGAGCCGAGATTGAGCGCGACCGCAAAGCAGCGGACGACGAAGTTTCCCAGCGTGCCGAGGCCCTTCGTGAGCTAGCCGCTGGTGCCGCTCCGTTGCTGCTCGTTCGCGATCTATTGAAGGCCGTCGCGGCTCGAGATCGGTCTGAAGAAGAGGCTCGTCAAGCGCGTGAGGTAGCTCAGACGCTGCGTGAGCGAGACGAGGGGATGATCAAGCACTTGCGCAAACAAGGTTTGACCAAAGGCGCCCTCGAGGACGTGAAGAAGTTTCTCGAGAAGGATAGGCAGAAGCGCGAAGCCTTGAGCGGAGACCAGCCGGTGCTGGATCTGCTGCCTGAAACTCGAACCGATCTGCATGCCTTGCTGCGCGAGGAACTTGCCTCTACATCAAAAGAGGCGGCTGTCAAAGTGAAGCAGCAGCGCGATGCGACGGTGCGCGCGGAACGTTTACGTCTCAAGTTCGACAGCATTCCAGGTGCAGACACTGTTGCAGAAATAGCTTCGAAGTGCGATGCGCTGCGCTTGGAGATCGCGGCGCTTGAGTCGCAGTACGCCATTATTGGCAGCGAGATCGAACGGGTGTTCCGCGAGATCGAACGGAAAGGGCAGGCACTCACACGGCTATTAGAAGAAGGTGCTCGCGCGGAAGGCGACCGACAGGATCGCTCGCGCATCCTGCATCATTCGAGCAAGATCCGCGAAACCTTGGGTGCCTTTCGTCGTGCCGTGACGGCACGGCATGTACGCCGAATTGAGCAGCTGGTCCTTGAGAGCTATCGCCAGCTGTTGAGGAAGTCTTCTCTTGTCACCCGACTTACGATTGATGCAGAAACGTACTCGCTCACCCTGTTTGGTCGCGACGACAAGGTCCTCACTGCAGAGCGCCTCTCTGCTGGTGAGCGGCAGCTATTGGCGATTGCATTGCTTTGGGGCTTGGCTAAGGCATCCGGACGTCCCTTGCCAACTGCAATAGATACTCCGCTCGGTCGTCTCGACACGGATCACCGCATCCACCTAGTCGAACGCTACTTTCCGTTTGCGAGCCATCAAGTGATCCTCCTCTCAACAGACGAAGAGATCTCGGGCGAATACTTGCGCCGCCTTGATCCATGGATTGGCCGCACATATCGGCTTGAGTATGACGACAAGCAGGGTTGCACACGAGTTGTACCTGGCTACTTCGAGACGCGAGCAGCCGCATGAGCGCCATTGACCACATCCGGCTTTCGCAACAGGCGAAGGATCAACTGATCAAGCTCAAGCGAGTCACTGGCATTGAGCACTGGAACACGCTCTGCCGGTGGGCGTTCTGTGTCTCTCTCGCAGAGAAGAGCGTGCCGCCCCGGGCAAAGGTGCCTGCCGACAGCAATGTCGAGATGAGCTGGAAGGTCTTTGCTGGAAGGTATTCCGAGATTTATTTGGCCTTACTCAAAGAGCGTTGTGTGCGCGACAAGCTTGAGAGTGATGCCGAGTCCTTAAGCCAGCAGTTCCGTCTTCATTTGCACAGGGGAATTTCCTACCTGGCCGCTAATAAGAAATTGCGAAAAATTGATGACCTAATTGGACTTGTGGATTGAGCAAGGCCGCCCGCGAGGAGACAGTAAAGAATGTGGGTCTTCGGGTACGGGTCATTGATGTGGGACGGTTGGGAGAAGCCGTTCAGTGGCGACAGGTTGCCTGGCGCACTGCTTCGTGGATTTCGTCGCGCTTTCAACAAAGCCTCAAGCAAGAACTGGGGCACAAGTGAGAAACGCGGACCAACTTTGGGCTTGGAACCAGATCAAGACGCCGAGGTGGTGGGTATCGCGTTTGAGTTCGGTAAAGATAGGCGTCAGGCCATACTAGCTACCCTCGCTCGCCGCGAAGGGCGTTCGTTTACACTCGAAACTCACGAAATATTGCTGCCAGATGGCAGGGCTGTGCAAGGGATTGTTCCCGTGAACGATCGTCAGTCCCGCACATATATTGGCAACCTGGCTATTGATCAGCGAGTGCAAATGGCGTTGGCGGCGAGTGGTGCTAGCGGCTCATGCGCGGACTATGTGCTCAAGGTGCAAGAGGAACTTCGTTCTCTGGATATCAACGACACACATGTCGATGAGTTCGCGCAAATACTGCAGCGCAAGATCGTCGTGGGCGCTCCCTCTGCGAAGCTGACCTAGAGCGGTCGGCTGCGATCTTGGAGTATCAGTGGGCGCACCGCTTTCGTCTGCCATTTATGTGTTGAAAGCAGGGCTCACACCACTTCCCGATACGCTCACGCCGCCTGCCGAAGTGATGAAACTCCGTGAGTGGCTTGCGGGTTCGACAGGCAGTGCATGTCCTTTCCGTCGGGTCTGTTTGTACGAGCTTCGGGATCATGGAGAATGGCCTAATATCTCGATAGTCCGTCAGATTATGCTTCAAAATGTCCAAAGGGCGCTAACGCTCACAACGTAGCGATACGTTGCTAGCCTGGGCACTATAGTCGAAGGTTCAGCAGCTGATACATCTCGAGTGGCTCAAAGAAGGTGGGAGTGACGTTTGGCGGGGAAGCATCACGATCTGGTCGATCTCACGAAGAAGTACAAAGGAGACCTACACGCATTCTTTTTGAACTTGCGTACCTGGAAGAAGTTCAAGAGCAAGTACAAACTGGAATGGCAAAAGATTCGCTTCGGCGAAGATACGCACGGTTTGGTTCCCAAGGAGAGAGGGATATATGTCTTCACCATCGAAGTCTCGCCGGCCAAGTTGCCTGTGCATGGATACATCATGTACGTCGGCATTACAGGGGATACGTCCGCGCAAGATCTACACAAGCGATACGCTCAATATCTACTTGACTACAAGAACGAGGACGGCCGCCCGGCGGTCCACTACATGCTCAAGAATTGGTGGGGCGACCTCTTCTTCAATTTTGTGCCCTTGCCCAAGAAGAATGTGGATCTGGCGCGCATCGAGAAGGCATTCATCAACTCCGTGATGCCTCCCGTCAACAAACGGGACCTTGAAGCTAGAATTCGTGCGCCTAAGGCGGCGGCGTTCTAATGAACCAAAATCCTCTTGTACTCCCGGCGATTCGCGGCTCGATCGGAGACTGGATCTATTACGCCTGTCTGATGCCGATCAAGGAGGTGGGGACTCGCGTTCAGTTCGCGGAAGAAATCCATCCTGACAAGGCGTTGTCCCAGCTAATTCAGCGAAGCCTGGAAGGGCCGCGTTCCAAGCACATCGCGGAATACCTCGCGAACACTAAAGAGCGCTTCTTCAATGCGTTGGTCCTCGCTACCTATAAAGGTAGCCCCGAATGGCTTGAGGTCGGTGGCTTTCAGTCAACTAGTCGGCCTGAAATTGTGAAGCTGATTCCGGCAGCAGCGATGGATAGCCTGGGTTTCTTAAGCTTGTCTGGCTCGGAAAAAATATTTGCGGTGGACGGCCAGCATCGGGTGGCGGGAATCAAACGAGCGATCGCGGAGGGAGTCAATCTAGAAAAGGAGCAGGTAGCCGTACTACTAGTAGGACATAAACGAGATGCTGCTGGCATGCAGCGCACGCGCAGACTTTTTACGACTCTAAACAAGACTGCCGTGCCCGTCAGAAAACGCGACATCATTGCCTTGGACGAAGACGATGTCATGGCGATCATCGCGCGACGTCTCGTCGAGACAAATCCACATTTTCGAGATCCGAAGATCGCTGTGATCTCGAGTCAAAACATTCCGGCAACGAACCGAACTTGCTTGACGACAATTACCAGTCTCTACGATACGCTAAAACTGCTTTTTCTTAACGATGTCAAACAGCGCAGTGATCGCAGTCTTCGGTTCAACAGACCAGCTGATGCCCGCTTAGGTCAGTTCTACGACTTGGCGGTCTCATACTTCGAGTCAATGGGTAAAGCCTTCAAGCCAGTGGGAGAGGTGCTCACCAGTGCCAACCCTGACGGGATTGCCGCGAAGCAGCGCGGCCCTCATGGAGGTCACTTTCTTTTCAGACCAATTGGACTGGATACCTTCACACGAACCGCGATCGCGTTCGCAAATACGCACGAAATCAATTTGGTCGAGGCAGTTCACCAGCTGAAAGTGCTTCCAATGGATATTGCGAAGCCCCCATACAGATCAGTTGTTTGGGACCCGGTACGTCAGACGGTTATTGGCAGAGGCAAAAGTTTGGCGCGTGAGCTGCTGCGTCATATGGCTGGGCTTCCCGCCGATGACGGCCTGCTTGATAAGTACAAACTCGCGCTAGGTGCGAGTTCAGCGGAAAAGGTGAAGCTTCCTGACAAGCTGATTTGACGGGCACTGCTCGATAGGCGCGGGCAAAATGTCGGACGAGATTTGAAAAATCGCCAAAGCGCAAGGGCTGGATTTTCAGAGTAGCGACAATGGGTTCACCATTAACGCGAGCGGACTACTGACAAGAATTCGCGGCAGGCAATTTTCTGAAGATGCGTTTCTCATAGTACTCTTCTGCCGAACGACTTCTTGGGACTTGCCCGGGGAGCGAACAGGCTTTCACGACATCATTTCGGTGTTGCTTGCCGCAAGTTTGCGGTGTCAGGGCGAGGCGTTCAGTGCAGCGCTTTGGGACGTAAGTAATCCCGCTGTTCCAGTTCCCGCACCAGAGATCTACGCGCGAGTGACCACACTGCTACAACCGACAGTGTATTCGCTCCTAGCAAATCAATCGTCTGCGACAGATTTGGAACTTCTCTGTCGCAATATCGCCGCCTTTGACCTCAGCTTTCCGCAATGTTCTTCATGGAGCCGCAAAGAAGATCAGGGCTACGAGCTTTCCAGTGAAGTGGAAGGTTGGGCAAGGACGATGGACAGAGTGATCTCGACTACCCCGCGTTTGATCTAAGGCAGTATTCGCTCGGCTCTCGAAGTACACCCGGACTGAATGCACTTTGTCTCACCAACAAAGGGAGTTCGGAAGTCCCTGCGATCCTTGTTACGCCGCCTGCGCTACCTCAAAGCGTCCACCAGATTTCTCAACAGCGTCTCGTACAATGCTGACTACATCTGACATGAACGCGCGCGCGGTGGGTTGCATTGAAGCGCTGATCGGTGGTGCGCTTGCTTCGTAGATTCGCCTGATCTCGCTGGCGCGGCGCGACCCTGAGCCTCGCCCAGAAAAAGTGTAGGCTAACATCCATTCCGCACGGTGCTGTTCGCCCAAACGATCTGTTACCAGAGTGTGCAGGGCGTTGAACACGCCGTTGCGGACGGCATTCAGCGCGGAGACTCTTTCATCTTCGTCGCCCGGATCTCGGGTCCAGCCAGAAGGGCTGTCGAGCCAGCGTGAGATTTCTTCTTGAATACGGCCGATCAAGTCACTCGCGGGCCGTAGCGTGTCGTACTCATCACCCCAGCTGTTCGCGAATCGACGCGTCAGAGCTTTGACTCGTGTCCAATGTTCCGTGCGGATTCCATCGCGCGAAGCGAGTCCAAGGCGCGCTTCCCACGGACGCAAGAAGCTTTCCACTGCATCCCGCAGCGCGAGCTCGAGGCCACCAGTGGCATAGATCGGCGTCGCTTCGGCACGCTTCTCGGGCAGTGACGCCTCGCGAAACAGGTTCATCAAGCGACCCATCTCACTAATCACACCGCTGGGAATGGAATCTAGTTCGCGATCAAGCGCACCGAATAGAAACGCTCTTTCATTAAGTCGACGCTCGAGTGCTGTCGCGACGGGCGCGCCGAGTCGCTGCCGGAGGCTTGTCATGGCATTGCCGACGCTCGCGAGTACGTGGCTGCGCTTTTGTGCGACCGTTTTCAGATTGTCCCCCCTGACTTGATCGAAATGAGAGAAGGCGACCGCGATCTTGTCGCCGTATCCCGCGCTTCCTGCAGCTTGCAGCAGCGCGATTGGCGCAGCCTGCATCGGCTGCTGAGCGCTGTCGACTACCAGGATTAGATCAACGTCTGCAAAACGCCGCGTTATTTTCGTTGACACGCTCGATGCTGACTCGGCCGTGTGGCCGAGACCTTCGCCATCGATTAGCACGATGCGATCTGCAATGTGCAGATCCGGATTCAATGGTTTGAATGGACCTCTCACGCGAATGCCATCGACGAGTGGCGTCAACAGCCGCCCGAACTGCGTCGACTGATTGCTGCTGAACCAGCGCACCTGATCAAGAAACGTCTCGCGATCTTCACTTTGGAAGGTGGCGAACTGCGGCCATCCCGTGGCGGATCGGTCCAGAATATTCGCGTCTAGGCGGTCGAAGCGACTCTCGATGTCGTCCTTGATATCTAGCGAAAGTTTTGCAAACTCTTCGCTCTCAAACAGCTTGTCGCTGTACAGCTCGAGCCAGGCAGCCGCGTCATCGGGCGTTCCTTGCGCAGACAACGTCCCGAAATCCGCGGCCATTTCTTCAGCGGTTGTCGCCGCGAGGGCCTCTATGCGCTCTAAGTAGGTGCGCAGCCGCGACGCATTCGTAGCGCGATCCTCAGTTGAAACAGCATTCTCATCGCCGGCGTCTGCCGGCGTGTCATCAAATTCAAACTCGCTTTCCTCCTCGGCTGAAGGCTCTGCGAGCGATAACTCGCCGAGGATGTAAGTGAGTCGAAAGCGTTGCTCGCGGTGTGTCATCAATGCACTCGCGATCTTTTCCGCTGGTTGCCCTTCAATGGTCGCGAGGCACGCTGCTTCGATGCACTCGTCGATGTGTGCGCGCACTTCGAATTCCGACATGAAGGTGACGACACCCTCAAACGAACCTTCGGACGTCACTATTTCGGTATCTGCAATTGTGGTTCGCGCGGTTGACGTGGACGGAAAGCGATCTGAACTGTGATTCGAGCCGATGAGATGACGAGATAGCGTGGTCTTGCCGGCGCCTGTCGTGCCGACCAGGAGGATGCGCGAATACCCCTGGTCGCGGCTGGGGAGTGGGATCTTCGATTCTCGAAGAGCCGCAGTATCGACGCGGCCCACTTCAATTCCGTCATAGAAGGCCGAGACGACTAGTGCGGCGAATTCACGTTCGGCATCGGCCCGGCGATCGGCACTCCACCAGCGTCGGTCGCCAAGTAGCGCATTGAGCTGTCCGACGAGCTCATCTGCGCGGGCGTCGTCAGTGGTATCGAGCCCGCGTCGGACCTTAAGTCCAGCCTTGCCGCGCGTATCTCGCCGAAGGGGGTGCCGGAAAATTACGCTCCAGCCGGGTCTGTTAGAGCGTGTCTTCGTTGCGGTGTATGTATCGTCCATAGGGGCCTCGAATGCGTTGTACCGCGTTGTACCGCCGCTCGTAGCGGGAGTCAAGAACAACGTGGAACAACGCACTCGAGCCTAGTTACCCATCCCATCCATTGCACCTATCTGGAACATCTCGTGAAGCCGGACGACAAGAAACAACCGCTTAGTACCCATCAGCCCATCAGCCGCGAAGCGCTCTACGAACTCGTCTGGTCTAAGCCGATGCTTAGAGTTGCTTCGGCTTTCGGCGTGTCATCGAGCTACATGGCACGTGTCTGTACGGCGCTGAATGTTCCTCGGCCAGCGGCGGGCTATTGGGGGAAAGCAGCGGTTGGTCGCGCTCCAGCAGCACCGGCACTGCCGCCGGCTAAGCCCGGTGACCAGCTGAGCTGGATGAAGGGGATATCAGTCAGCCTTCCAGCGCCAGGCACGCCGTCATCAACAGGAGCGAAACTCAGCTCGCAACTTCGATCGGCGCAGCCTGAAAAAGCGAGCCTGCATCACATGATCTCGGGTGCAAAGGCGCACTTCGAGAAAGGGCGCTTCTCCCACGAGCTGGGATACTTAAAGCCAGACAAGAAGGCTCTTGTTGACGTCATCGTGACTCGGCCGATGCTGGATCGCGCGCTGACATTCGCCAATACGTTGTTTCAAGCTTTCGAGGCCCGCGGGCATCGAGTCTTGTTTGAGCGAGATTACGAAGAAAATCAGCGGCGCGCGCCCGACATGCTTGAGAAACCGCCGGGACCGCTAGATAGCTACACCAATCTTTGGTCGCCGTCGTGCCCAACGGTGGTCTATGTCGGTGAAGTCGAGTTCGGCCTCACAACAATCGAGATGGCTGAAGAAGTCATCGCGAGATATGTCGATGGCAAGTACATCCGGGACTCGGAATACAAACCTTCTAAGCGACGGTACGGACTTGACACGACCTGGACAACCAAACGGCAGTTTCCGACTGGGCGCCTCCGGCTGCAGATCTATTCCGCATTCAGAGGTACGCAATGGAAGCGACTTTGGGATGAGAAGGATCAGCCGCTGGATGCAAGTGCCGAGTCGATCGTGACGACACTCGAGAGGTCCGTTGGGGAAGTGACAAGGCAAATAAACGAGACGCTTCGAAAGCTCGAACTGCAGCGGCAAGACTGGGAAGAGCAACGCGAAAAGTGGCGGCATGAAGAGGAGCAACGCCGAATCGCCGAAGCGCAGAAGCAAAGTCACGCCGAGTTGCGCCGCATCATGTCTGCTTGGGTGGAAGCTCGCGACAGAGAGGCATTCTTCAAAGATGTGGAATTGCGGGCTGCAGAATTGTCGGGCTTGCGCCGGGAACGGATCCTTGACCAGTTAAAACACGGACGAATGCTCATGAGCACTGCGGATGTACTCGAGCAATTCGACCAGTGGCAATCACCGGAAGAGAAGGCACGGCATGGCCAGCGCTAGGCAGGGGAGCTTCTGACAATCGGCACACGGCATAGTTGAGATCGGTTCATTGCGACCGCCGGAATCGTCGGTCCCAGGCCAGTTGCTCTGACACGCACGTGCCGACCCATAGTCTGTTCAGAGAAAATTGAACCATCAAATCGTGCCGCCCAGGGCGCGTCGGCTTGATCAAAGGAGAATGGCGAAAGGGCGATTGCAATACTGCGCACAATGAGCGAAAAGAGTCCGAAATGAAGCAACGTTTTGGCATCATGTCGCCGACAACCAGTGTGCGAGCGTAGGGTATTTCGAGGTTCTGGTGCGTTGGCGGAAAAGCGGAGGAATTCGTGCCTTTTAAGGAGAGCATGAATGACTCAGCCAATCGAGCGCGACCCGATCTATCGAGGTCGCAGGTTCCAGACCGAAACCATTGAGCTCTGCGTCCGCTGGTACATAACCTACCGACTGAGCTACCGAGACTTGGCTGCCATGATGGCCGAGCGCGGCATCGTCGTGACGCATACGACGATCATGCGCTGGGTGTTGCGCTACGTACCGGAATACGAAAGAAGGTGGGCCAGGTACGCGACTCGGGTGAATTCCTCTTGGCGCATGGATGAGACTGCCATCCGCGTTTGCGGCAAATCGGCATATCTCTATCGTGCTGTCGATAAACACGGCAAGTCCGTCGATTCACTGTTGCGAGAGGATCGAGGAATCGAAGCCGCGCAGGCATTTTTCCGCAAGGCGGTCGCAACCCAGCAATCAGTGTGGCCGCGGAAAATCACTCTCGACGGTCACGCCGCAAGTCATCGGGCAGTTCGCCTGCTAACTGACGAGGACACGAGATGGAAATCGGTACTGGTAAGAAGTTGCCGCTATCTCAACAACATTGTGGAGCAAGATCACCGTGCGATTAAACGTCGCTGCGCTTCAATGTTGGGCTTCAAGTCATTGGAGACGGCCGCTACTGCACTTGCTGGCGTCGAACTCGCGCACCGTATACACAAACGACAGTTCTCCTTTGGCGGTCGGTCTAATGGGCGCTTGTCGCTGAAGTCTCTCTGGGATCACGCTTTGGCGAACCCTTTGTCGTGGAGCTCCCCGCGAAGGCGGCTTCCTCCGGCCCGACCGCCAATGCACCAGATCTCATACTTAAAGAAACGCAGCAAAGCGCCTGATGACACGGCGCCTCTGCGCTACTCGCGAAAAGTATTCCATGGCGGTGGCTTGTACTTGTTAGTGATGCCAAATGGGGGTCGGTATTGGCGATATAACTACCGATTTTGTGGCAGGTACAACACCCTCGCTCTCGGCACCAGGCCGGATGTTTCGCTAGAGGAGGCGAGGGCTCGTCACCAGGCGGCGCGCTCCATGCTCGCGAATGGAATCGATCCATCGGCGCATAAACGAGCACTGGGCAAGCGCGCATTCGCAATCGCCTTATCCTGAGAAGCCCTTCGCCATCTTCATCGAGCGCATGAGGAACCCCTTCGTTAGCGAGCCGCTACGCGAACCGTGCGCGATTGCGTATTCCAGCCACGGATCTTGAGTGACGGGCGGGCGTCCGCAGTTGCGGGATAGCGGATTTCGACCTGACGCGTTTCACCCGGAAACAAATCCAGATAATTGTCACTGTAGAGCGCGGGAAGAATGCGCGCGCCTTTTCCATCGACCAGCGTCAGTTTCACGGACAGTGTCGGCGAGTTGCCCTGATTGGAGATTCGAATCCGGACCAATTGCTCGTCAGCGTTCCGCTCCACGCTCGACTCGACGGCAAGCTTCTGCTGAGCAAGTTCGTTGAGCGCCTGCAGGCTGGCATTGTCCTTGCTCTGAACGTACGTGTTTTCAGAGAGGGTCTTGCCCGCGGCGTCGCGTAGCGCGAGCCGCACGAGTACGACCGGATGCTTCTGCAGCAAGCTGTCCAACGGCAGTGCGGGAGTGTGTGTCACGGAGTTCGCCACCGCCTCGATTGAGTCTTCCCGTCGCGAAAGGCTCTGGTTGTCGAGTGTTTTTATTTCCGAAACGAGCTTGAGCCCTCGGTGAGCTTCCAGAGTCGTGTTGACTACGCTCAGCGTGAAGTCGGGGAGATTCATCTGCACGTGCATCGGCTCGGTTGCCTTCTTCACGCCGTAGTACGCCGCGTGCGTGTCGTAGTCGTGGCTGTAGATCTGCCAGTGATTCGATGGCCAGGCAGGATGCGACATCCACAGGAGCCGTCCGGAATTTTTAGTCCAAAGATGAGCCTGTAGACCCTCGAACATCGCGCGGTAGGTCTCGTAGTTCATCATCTGCGCCTTGCGCTCGAAATCCTCCAGGCTCTTTCCTTCACCGTAACGCGTCGCGAGCGTCTCCATGAAAGTCTTGATGTCCCCGTTTCCGCCGAAATGCCAGTCGTGATAGGCGAGGGCGTCGGAGATGGGCCAGCGATCCTCTTTCGGCACCATGGCCTCGATGGCCTCCAAGGTAGCCAGTGAAGGCGTACCCGTCTCCACGGAGAAGCCCGGTGCCAGGTCCGTGAAGTAGCCCACGGGCGGCCGGTAGTTGTAAGGCCCCGAGCCCGAAAGGTTGACGACGTTCGAGCTGCCCATGAAGTGCCGTGTGCCATCATATTCCGCCACGACGTCGCCGAGCCCCTCGTTGAGGATCGGTTGCGGCACGCCTTCGTTGCGGCCGAACCAGAGCACGATCGACGGGTGATTGCGATAACGCTGCACCGTATCGATCGCGTTCTCGAGGAACAGCTGCGGATCCTGCGGCTCGACCTGGAAGTCCTGCGTGGACGCCCAGAAGTCGTTGAGCACCATCATTCCATACTCGTCGCAGAGCTCGTAGAACGAATCCTGAGTGTTGGTGCCCATCCAGTTGCGGATCACGTTCAGATTCGCGGCCTTTTGAAGCTTGAAATAGGGCTCGAGGCGCTCGCGTTGGATTCGCTTGCGTGAGTCGTCCATGCCCCAGTTGCCGCCGCGCGCGAGAATTCGCACGCCGTTCACGCGCAACGTGAGATGCGGATATTCGAGAGGATCGGAGAGTTCACGAACGGCCGAGGATTTTTCGCCAGCCGGCGTGAGTGATGCCGCCCATCCCATTGGGCTCTTCTTGATCTTCTCGTGTGTGTTGTCGATGAGGCGTTCACCGAGCGCGTGACCCCGCGCTACGTCCACTTCGACTCTGCGAAGCCGCCCATTCGAATCAAACAAGGAAAACTCGTAGGTTACATGGCGGATGCCAAAACGAAGTTCCTTCGAGTCAGATGCGCTGCCTGCGGCGCTGGCCGAGAGCTTAAGATTGTAGAGCGCGGGCTCGCCATATCCGTTCGGCCACCACAGGCGAGGATTCTGGATGTTGAGCGCGGAAAATTCCGAGGGTGAAAAGCGGACTTCACTGCGTCCCGGCGCGGCCTGAATGGTCTTGGTGACGTTTGCGCCTTCGAACGCGGCAGTTACCGTGACTTCGACCGGGCGAGCATGCGTATTCTCGAGCGGCGCGACGATCGTGACCTCGGCGCGATCCGTTTTCGGCAACGGCAGCAGCGTGAGCACCTGCGGGTCCAGAAGGCGAACCTCGCCGCTGGCGCGCAACTCCACGTCCTGCCAAAGACCCGTATTGCGATCGCGAATGCCTGGGATCCAGTCCCAGCCTTCCGCCGCCGCGAACGTGGGTCCGTCGATGGCTATCCAGCCGCCATTTTCACCGGGGCCCGCCGCTATCGACTCTTCATGCGGAATTCCTGGATGCGGCGGCGGTGACACGCGCACAGCAACGACGTTGACCTGACCCGGGTTTACGACCTCGGTGACATCGAACACGCCGCGGATGAAGGCGCCGCGAATGTTCCCCGCCCGCGCGCCATTGATCCAGGCCTCCGCGGCGTAATTGATTCCCTTAAACGTGAGCGTCAGGCGCTTGCCTGCAAGGGCCGCCGGTAGCTCGAAACGTGTGCGATACCAGTAATCCTGACGCGCCAGCCGCTCTGGGATGGCCATATTGTTGAGGCCATGGTCGTAGTCTGGATACACACCGCGGTCGATGAGGGTCGTCAGTACGGTTCCAGGCACCGTTGCGAGGTACCACGCGGCATCCGAATAGTTAGGGTGAGAGATTTCTTCTGGTGTCGCGGAAATCGTTGGCGCCTCAGCCAGCCGCCACCTTCCGAGCGTCCATACGTTGCCGCCCGCAGCAATCAACTCAGGCTTGAGGAAGAGGGGTTTGGCGACGGGCTTGTCGGGTGCGGCCTTGCCTTTCGGCAGGGTCCAGGGATCTTGTGGTTCCTGCAGTCCTCTCCACTGTCGCACCTGCCAGGGCCAGTGTCCGCCGACCTCATGAAATACCGTCAAGTCGAAGTTCGGTCTCGAGCCCGCGAGCGCGCGTACTTCCTGTGCCGACAGTGCATTCTTGTGTAGTTTGAGCTCCGCCAGATGTCCGCCAAAGTGCACGGCATTGTCGTCTCGAATGACCGGTGCCACATCGAGCTGCGGGTCCGCTGCGCGGCCGCTCATTTCCCCTGAGGTCACTTCCTTCCCGTTTACATATAGTCGGATCCGACTGCCGTCATATGTGGCCGCGACTGCCGTCCAGATGCCCGCAGGTACTTCTACAGAGCTTGCAAGGACGTTGTCGCCGATACGCATCGACAATTTTCCGCCACCCAGCGCGAGCACACGAGCCGTGGCACTTTTCCCACCGACCGACAAGATAGGCGTGAACTCCGCCTGAACTCGCGTCGGGTTTATCCAACCGGTCATGGACCACGAACCGCCTGCCTCCAACGATGCGGTCTCGGGCGAGAGTTTTCGCGACAGGCCCTCACCACCTTCAAGAATCCTGACGTTGTAAGGACCTGAGTTATCGTCTCGATTGGCTGCATTTGCCGGAACGGCAAACGCAAACAGGATTGAGAAAAGCGCCAACGCGGGCACTGAGTGCAAGTACGGCATGGTTCCCACCCTCCTAGAGATGCCGTACTATAACTAAATCAACTTGCCGAATTATATTGTCACTGTGACGAATACCTCGGACGGTGATGGAAGGCGTCGAGCAGGGATCTGAGGTGAGTACTCCTCCCGACAATCATTGGTGGCAAGCATCAGCGGCTGCGGCGTTGGAGCGTCAGGGGCCATTCTCATGGCCCCTACGACCGCATTGCACGGCGGTCGGAAATTCCGTGCGGTAGAGATAATGATTGCAAATGAGTTGTTTGCCGGCGTCGAAATGGGCGGCACAAAGTGTGTCTGCATCCTGGGGAGTGGCCCGGATGACATCCGCGCCGTGGAACGTTTGCCCACTCGGGCATATGACGAGACCTTGCGCGACATCGAGGGGATTCTTGAGCGCTGGCGAAGCCAATACGGCAATATTCGGGCGTTGGGAGTCGCCTCATTCGGACCTGTGGACTTGCGAACGCAATCTAACACCTACGGGTTCGTCACCAGCACCGCGAAGGTGGGGTGGCGGAATTCAGACGTTGCACGACGTCTCGAGAAGAGGTTTGGGTTACCCGTCGGATTCGATACCGACGTCAACGGGGCGGCACTTGCTGAGGGACGTTGGGGAGCCGGAGTTGGGCTCACCGATTTCGCATATGTGACCGTCGGCACGGGCATCGGAGTCGGTACCGTAGTCGGCGGAAGAACTATTTTTGGTATGAACCACACGGAGCTTGGACACATTCGCACCGTACGGCGCCCCGGCGACAGTTTTCCAGGCATCTGCACGTTTCACGGCGACTGTGTCGAAGGCCTCGCTTCTGGACCTGCAATCGAGGCTCGGTCGGGCGTGCCGGCATCGAAACTTGCGACGGATCATCCCGCTTGGGATTTCGTTGCCCACGATCTCGCTCAGCTGCTGCACATCATGGTGCTGACGACTGCGCCCCAGCGCATCTTCCTCGGCGGCGGAGTGTTAAGCGCACAGGCACATTTGTTCGAACGAGTTCAAAGAGCACTGAGCGTCAGTCTCAATCACTACATTGAAGCTGAAGAGCTCGAAGCCGGAATCGCCCAGTACATCGTGCCTCCTGGCCTCGGAACGATGTCTGGCCCTCTGGGCGCCCTGGCGTTAGCGGTAGACGCTGATGCCGGGACCGCACGACGGGCCTGCAGGCCGGCGTTGACCGTGTCGCAATGACGCCGCGACGTTTCGGGCAATCGCATCTTTCAGGTTCGAACCTTCAACGCGCAGGCGATCACAATCAGCGCGTGACGCTGCATGCCGTGCGCGTCAACGGGCCGATAACTCGTGTAGAACTGGCGGCGATTACTGGTCTTACCGCACCGACGATCGCTAACATCACCAAGCGGCTGCTTAGTGACGGATTGATCCAGGAGGCTGGGCGCCGCCGGGGAGGTCGCGGGCAACCGGCGACCAAACTCGTCATCAATCCGGACAGCCTGTTCTCGATTGGACTCAACGTCGATCGAGATCACATTACCTTAGTAGTTCTCGACTTCGCAGGCCAGGTGCGCGCTCGCGCCTCTCGCGAAATCGCCTTCGCGATGCCATCTGATGTCGAGAAATTCTTCAAGGAACGCGTGCGCAAGCTTCTCGCTCAAGTCGATGCCGGGTCCGAGAAACTCGCCGGCATCGGTGTCGCGTCGCCGGATGACATGCCTCACGCGGCCACGTTGCCGCACCAACCGGCCAACTACAACATCTGGGCGACGACTAACATTCCGGCGCTGCTGCAAAAGACCCTGCATGTGCCGGTGTTCGTGGAAAACGATGCTGCCGCGGCCACCATCGGCGAGATGCAATTCGGCCTCGGCAAAAAGTACCAGACGTTCTTCTACATCCTCATCACGGCCGCCTTGGGCGGGAGCATCGTTATGGAGGGTCACCACTACCGAGGCGCGTCCGGACGCAGCGGCGAGCTCGGTCTTCTCGAAGGCAGGGACCCCTCGGGCCGAGAACGGCAGATTCAAGAAATCGTGTCACTTTCCGCGTTGTTCGGGCGTTTGTCGGCCCAGGGGATCGTCGTATCGAGCCCTCAGGAACTGATGCGCCTCGACGAGCGTGGTCGAGCCATCGTCGATGTCTGGACAGAGGACGCAGTGGACACGCTCCTCTCGCCGGTGATCTCAATCAACTGCCTGTTCAATCCTCAGGCGATTCTGATCGGGGGGCGGCTTCCTGCGGACATCGTTGACAACCTGGCGACGCGGCTGAATCAGAAATTGCATTCCTTCTCTGCCAAGGTTCCAGCCATTGCGCCCGTATCACGAGCCGCACTATCGGACGACGCTCCCGCTGTTGGCGCGGCCATTCTGCCATTCAGCGACAGGCTGCTCCCAACACGCACAGCCCTCATGAAGGTCGCGGCTCTCTGAGAGCTCCGCTCGAGGCAAACGCGAGCAACGTCTAATAGTTCGCCGACGACCCATCCGGTCGGCTCATTGGTCTTGTCGACCGTTGTCATTTATCCCTCTGCAGAATCAGGCCTAACTCGCGGTAGGCACCCAGCTGCTGACCGGTAAGTGAAAGCTGGTAGCGCTACCGTTGCGTCCCGATAAAAAAACCAAATGTATTTATTTATTGACAAGGCGAAATCCCACAAAGCAAGATCGCATCCAGATCGAAATAGGCGCGGGTCTCAATCGCGCAAACTTTGTTAGTGGGGGGATTTCATGTCGCATCGTAAGGAAAAGCGCTCGCGTCGAATTACGCGCACCGCTCTCGTCACCGCTGTTTCACTTGATCTGCTCGCCATCGCCATGCCGACGCACTCGCAGGAGCAGGAGGCATCGACGGCAGACACGCTCGAAGAGATTATTGTTCGCGGTGTGCGCGGCGCTCAGGAAGCCGGTATCGATATCAAGCGCGCTACCGCCGAAATTTCCGATTCCATCGTGATGGAGGACATCGGCAAGCTGCCGGACGTCACCATCACTGACGCGTTGCAACGCGTGCCAGGAATCCAGATCTCGCGCGCCGCCGGCGAAGGTTCGTTCGTGTCGATCCGTGGCGCCCCGCAGGTCATGGCGACAATGAATGGCGAGCGCTTCGTCACGGCAGAGAACATCCTCAACAGCACTGTCAGCTTCGAAGACATTCCGTCGAGCCTCATTACGGGCGTGAATGTCTACAAGTCGCAGAACGCCTCGCAGACCGATGGCGGACTCGGCGGCTTGATGGATTTGCAATCGGTCCGGGCGTTGAAGCTTCCTGAGGACGGGCTGACCGCGAGCCTCGCTGGCCAGGCGAGCTGGGGCAGCATCGAAGATGGCACGGATAAACGCTTCGACGGATTGCTCGGTTACAAATTCAGCGATCGCGTCGCGATGGCGCTCACGGCTTCCTGGAGCGACAGCGCTTCGGCGAGCAGCTTCCAGTCCGCCGAGCTCGACCTGGTCGATGAATTCTCAGGCTGGATCAATCCAGGCAACGTGCCCGCCGGCGATCTCAACGGTGACGGTGACGCGACGGACGAGTTCTTGATTCCGATGGGCTGGAATACGTTTGTGAATTCCCGCCAATACGACCGCGAGCGGCTCGGCGTCGGGTACAACTTCAACATGGAAATCGCTGACTCGATGGAATTCATCGTCGATGCGTTCTACAACGAGATGAACGAGGACCAGCACGGTCAGCAGCTCTTTGTGAACGGCAACTTCGGTGGCCGGCAGGTCTTTGCGCCGTACACGCAGACCACCGGCAACCCCTCGGTGCTCAACTCCTTCGATACGGATGGCCTTGCGAGCCGCGCGAATTTCGTTACCGACTTCACCGGCTTCACCAACGGCCTGCGCGGCGGCGTACAGTCCACCTACCGCGATACCGAGGCACTGAATACCAACGTTGAGTTCCGCTTCGGCAAGGGCGAGAAGTTTTCGGGCGCCGTGCGCTGGGTGCATGCCGATGCAGAGCGTCAGTCCAAGGCATTGACCGTCGCGCAGCAGACGGATACGCAATGCTTCCCGACTTCGCAGGCTCAAGCCGACGCGGACGCGTGCACGGACATCAATCCGACCGCAATTCCGACCACGCTCACCTACCAGATCTCGAACAGTCTCGGCGACGAGCAGATGAATTTCGTCATCGGCGACCAGCTGCGCACGCTTGCGGCGCAGCCTTCTGCTTGGCGCTTGCACTCGAGCTGGCTTGAGCGCAACTCCGAAGAACTCGACATGGATGTACTGCGTTTCGACGGAAAGTTCGACATTAGCGACGGTTTCTCATTCAATTTCGGATTGCGTTACTCCGAACGCGAGATGAACGAGGAGCGCGCTGATTTCTTCTCGCCGTCGGGTCTCAATGGCCTGCTCGCGAAGTACCAGGAAGTCGGCTACGGCATCAATCAGACGTCCAACACGGCCGGTTTCGACTACGATCCGCTGCCGCGATTCACGCTCGCATCGCCGGAGCTCCAGGGTTTTGTGACGACCGTTTCGGAATTCGGGGTAAATGGCTTACACACCGGTTTCCCGATGATCGACACACGCGCCCTGACGCAACCGGAGGCGTTGCGCGACGCGCTCTACGGCGAGGGCCTGTACATTGCCGCGCCCGATCGCACCTATGGAGTGGAAGAGGCGCAAACCAGCCTGTACTTCATGGCTAACTACGACGCGGAGCTCACGGGCACCGTCCGCATGTCGGGCAACGTCGGCGTGCGAATCGTGAACACGAATGTCCGCGTCTTCCAGAACCTGACTGACGGCACGCAGCTCGATCCTCGCATTCTTGCAGGTGCCGATCCGAACCACACCGCTTATACCGATCTGGGTGATGTGTATACGACCACTGATCGCACGCGGGCCTTGCCGAGTTTCAACATTAACTTCGATTTCGGTGATGAGTGGCGATTGAAGACCGCCTACTATGAAACGCAGGCGCTGCAGCCCCTGGAGAATCTCGGCCGTGGTCCGATCACGTTCTACAACGGCGAGCAGATCGGTGAGACTTGGCAGCGTGTCAGCAGCATCCAGCGTCTGGGCAATCCGCGCCTGGAACCTTGGCTCTCACGGTCGCTGTCCTCGAGCGTCGAATGGTATGCGCGCGAGCACACGTTGCTCTCCCTCGGCGTGTTCTATACGGATATCGACAGTTACACGTACACCGAAATTGGCACGGATGTGACCGCGCCGGATTCTGATGGCATCGTGCGCAATGGCGCCCAGACACAGGACATCGCACAGGGCGAAGGCGCGAGTTACTACGGGTTTGAGTTCGGATACCAAGCGACGTTCGACTTTCTGCCTGGGTTCCTGAAGAACACAGGTATCAATTTCAACTACACATTCACGCCAAGCCAGGCAGGTCGCAATGCAGCCACCGGCGAGAAGATCATTCTCGCCGACGGGTCGGACGCGCCGTTCAACAACACGGCCGAGGATCAGGTGAACCTGGTGCTCTTCTACCAGGACTCGCGCTTCCAGGCTCGCGTGGCGGCAAACTACTTGTCGAAGCAATACCAGGGAACCTTCAGTCACTGGTCGTTCACCGCGCCGAATTCGGGGCTGGCACAGTGGCAGGATGAGACGTTGTACATCGACGCAGGTGCGTCATTCGACATCAACGACAACTTCCAGGTGTTCCTGCAGGGGTCCAACTTGACGGAAGAGGCGCCTACCAACTACGTGCAGTGGCAGCAGGCGCATCTGAACTGGAACCAGTACGAGCGTGTCATCACGGCTGGCGTGAGAGCGAAGTTCTAAACAAGGCGTACCCCCTCCCGGTACACCTCCATCTGGCAGGGCAGTGAAAGCTGCCCTGCCATTTTTCAAAGCTTGGGATGAAGGCGCATGGCCGACAACCGACTCAAATCCATCGTAGTTGTCGGCGGTGGGACCGCCGGATGGATGGCGGCCGCCGCTCTCATCGATCGCTTCGGCGCAAATCGCCACACGCGCGTCACACTCGTCGAATCGCCGGACATTGGCACGGTGGGTGTGGGCGAAGCGACCGTGCCGCACATTCGTGAGTTCCTGAAGCAGCTCAAGATCAACGAAGTCGACTTCGTCAAGCGAACGAGCGGCACTTTCAAGCTGGCAATCGGGTTTGAAGGTTGGGCAGGCGAAGGGTCGCAGTTCTTTCACCCATTTGCCGAGCACGGAGTCCCGCTGCTCGGCACTTCATTCCAGCACTATTGGGTGAAGCTGCGCTCGATGGGGTGGGCAGACGACATCGACCGATACGTGTTGTCGTCAGAACTCGCGCGTGCAGGAAAATTCGCGGTTCCGAAGCAGGGCGCGGACAAGAGCTTCCTCTTCTTCAATTACGCACTGCATTTCGATGCGACGCTGGGCGCGCGATACCTGAGAAGCTGGTCTGTGACCGCAGGGGTCAAACACGTTGAAGGACGTGTGCTTCGTTCACGCCTGCATCCGGAGTCCGGATACATCGAAGCGCTCGAGCTCGACGGCGGACGTGAACTGGCAGGCGATCTGTTTATCGATTGCTCCGGCTTTCAGGGGCTGCTTATTGAGCAGGCGCTCGAGACCGGATACGAGGACTGGACACATTGGCTGCCCTGCGATCGCGCCATTGCCATGCCCTGTGAAAGCCGATCGCCCCCAACGTCGTATACCCGTTCGATTGCCAGCAAAGCCGGCTGGCAGTGGCGGATTCCGCTGCAGCATCGCGTCGGCAACGGCTATGTCTTCTGCAGCCGGCACCTCAGTGAAGATGAAGCGAGCGCGACGTTGCGTGCGAGTGTTGAAGGGCCGGCGCTGGCCGAGCCTCGAGTGTTGCCATTCAAGACGGGTATTCGCAAAAAGATCTGGAATCGCAATGTATTTTGCCTCGGGCTTGCGAGCGGCTTCCTGGAGCCGCTCGAGTCGACATCCATCTATCTGGTTCAACGCGGCCTCCAGTATTTGTTGAGCAGCTTCCCCCAGGCTGTGCCGAATCCCGCCTTGCAGGAGAACGTCAACCGCCGGAACCGTGCGCACTGGGATCACATCCGCGACTTCATCGTCCTGCACTACAAAATGAACAAGCGCGAGGGCGAGCCATTCTGGGACGAGTGCCGGAATATGCCGATCCCGGAAAGCCTGGCGGAGAGCATCGAATTATTCCGCGCGACGGGCCGATTCACAAAGGATGCGACGGAATTCTTCCGTCCCAGCTCCTGGCTTTCGATGTACGCGGGGTTCGGCCTTCTTCCTCGCTACTACAGTCCGTACGTCGACGACGTGCCGGATGCGCAACTCGTCAAGGAATTCGAGAGCATGGCGGCGGGCATCAAAAACGCGGTTACCGGCGCGCCCACGCACGAGGAATTCATTCGCGCCAACTGCGCCACCATTGTGCCGATGCAATCGGCGGCCAATGCTTGAGCCGGTCGCCATGCCAGACTTCCGCGTCAGTCCGTCGAGTGCCATGTCGACGTCGCACGTTGGCGCGGAACGATTGCCGGTGGTCTGTATCGACGACTTCAGCGTCAATCCCGCGCTGCTGGTGGCAATCGCCTGCGAAGCGGTGTTCATCGACGTGGGTTCCCGATACCCCGGTGTGCGTGCGCCGGCGCCCCAGGCCTATACGAATGCGTTGCTCAGCGCCACGGCTGCAACCATCGAACAGGCGTTCGGGGCGCCACCTGAGGCAGATCTCGACCTGTGCGCGTTCTCGATGGTCACCACTGCGCCCGAAAAGCTGCGGCCCATCCAGCGCATCCCGCATTTCGACGGGCCCGATCGCAGCCGAATTGCTTTCATTCACTATCTATGCGCGCCTTACCAGGGCGGCACCTCGTTCTATCGCCATCGGGCAACCGGCCTGGCCGAGATCACGCCGGACAATGTGGAGCGATATCGCAGCAAGGTGGTCGATGAGCTGAAGGCCGATTCGCCGGTACAAGCCTATGTAATTGATCACACGCATTTCTTCGAAAGACTTCATGGAGTCGAGGCCGCATTCAATCGACTCATTATTTACAAAGGGAATGCGCTTCATTCCGGCGACATTTCTGCGCGCACGATATTGAGCGAAGACCCAAGACAAGGGCGCCTCACTATCAACGGATTTGGGTTTCTGCGTCCGAACAGTCATTGACACGTATGAGGGGAAACACGATGGAACGAACAAAAGTTTTTCACCGCGCTCGCTGGATCTGGCTGCTCTGCGCCGCTGGAATGTTTGCGCTGGCTGGCAGCAAGGTCACAACCCAAGACCGCAACCACGATCGCAAGGAAGACCGGAACCACGATTACGGCCATGAGCGCAAGGACGATCGGAATCGCGACCATGATCGCAAAGACGACCGGAATCTCGGCCACGATCGTGATCACGATTCCGATCGCAAGGGGCGAAGCTCGTTTGTTACCCGAGAGGGATCCGATCTCTATCTTCAGGGTAGGCGGTTTCGGTTCGCGGGATCCAACAATTACTACCCTATCTACAAGTCGCCCTTGATGGTCACGGCTTTGCTGGACAAAGCGGCGGTCAGCGACTTCGCAGTGATGCGCGTTTGGTCCACCGTTGTCATCGGCAATCAGGATGGCAGCAATTCCGTCGATGGAATCAAGGAAGGCGTCTACTTCCATTACTGGGACGGCGCCGCCCCCGCCTTCAATGACGGCCCGGATGGCCTGCAGCGCCTCGACTTTGTGGTCGCCGAGGCCGCCAAACGGAAAATCAAACTGGTCCTGCCGCTGGTGAACAACTGGAACGAATTCGGCGGCATGAACCAGTACGTGCGCTGGCGCGGCGGCCAGTATCACGACGAGTTCTATACGGACGCGACGATCAAGGGCTGGTACAAGGAGTGGATCTCGCACCTGCTCAATCGCAAGAACTCGATCACGGGCCTCAGGTACAAGGACGACCCGACGATCATGATGTGGGAGCTGGCGAACGAGCCGCGCTGTATTGGCAGCGGCGGCGCCAACGGCTATCCGCGTTCTCCCAACTGCACCACCGACACGCTCGTCTCCTGGGCTGGCGAGATGTCGAAATACATCAAGAGCATCGACAAGAACCACCTCGTGTCCGTGGGCGACGAAGGGTTCTTGTGCCTGCCCAATGGCACGGACTGGACCGACAACTGCAGCGAGGGTGTGGACAGTTACGCTTTTGCGGCCCTGCCCCATATCGACGCCATGTCGTTGCACCTCTATCCAGACGCGGATTCCTGGGGCAAGACGCCGGAGTGGGGTACCGACTGGATAGTCAAGCACACGCTCAAGGCAAAGAAGCTGCGTAAGGCCGTCTATCTGGGCGAGTTCGGCACGAAGTCGAAGGATATTCGCAACCCGGTGTACTTCGAGTGGACGCGCGCGCTGTTTTACAGCGGCGCCAACGGTGGGTTGTATTGGATTCTCTCGGATGTGGAAGACAACGGTGCGCCCTATCCCGACTACGATCGCCTGACGGTGTATTGCCCGAGCCCGGTGTGCACGACGATGAGCAACTTCTCGGCCCGCATGGCAACCGGGCGAATTCTTGGATTTCCCCCTGTCGCGGATGATGATGCTGCGGAAGGAGCCTTTGACTCGAGTGTGACGCTTACACCGACGTCGAACGATGTGGGCTATCTAGGTCGCAGACCTGTGCCGTCGACGATCGATCTCGATCCTTCCTCGATCGGCCAACAGACCATGCTCACGAGCGCGGCGGGAACCTTCCTGCTCGCGAACGGGGATGTCACCTTCACTCCCGTCGCTGGCTTCCAGGGCGACGCGCAAGCGAGTTACACGGTACGTGATACGAGCGGTCGCAAGTCAAACGTGGCGCAACTTCGCGCCAAGATCCTGCCGGATCCCAATGGGGCAATCCTGTTGTATTCCTTCGAGAACGATGCGCAGGGTTGGGCCGCCGCAAGCTGGCAGACGGATGCGGGTACTACGGCGCGCGTGACCGACTTCGCGACGCAGGGCGCCGCAAGCTTGCAGGTGACGGCCACCGGCGGCGGATGGTTCGGGCTCAACGTCGCGGAAGAAGTTCTCGACATCTCGGGCAAGACACAATTCAAGTATGACCTGCGCACTTTGGCTTCCGGTACCTCAGTCAACATTGCAATCCAGGATCGCAACTGGCTCTGGTGCGAGGGTAGTTGGGGTTGGCAGGACCCGGGTACGACGGCGACCGTGGCGTTTGATCTCGCATCGCTAACGGGCAATGGCGCTCCCTGCGACGTCGCGAACTTCAGCGACGTAAACGCCATCTGGGTAAATGTCGGCGCTGGAGCATCCGTCAACATCGATAACGTGCGAGCGGAATAGAGTCCTGAAGACCTGGCTTCGCGTCCGTTCTAACGGCGCGAGGCCAGTGCTCTTGGCGCGCCGGGTGCGAACGTGCAGGGTTGTCGCCGCGAACTGGCCCGCATCCGTCAGAGGTAGCAGTGAAGAGATGGCTGTTCGAGTTTGGGTTCGGGCCAGAGGCCACGGTAGTGCGCGGGCGGAAGTTTGTTCATCCCGAAACCGCGATTACAGACGCGGAGATTTTAGGCGTGTGGGAGAGCGTCAGCTTTCCCGATACGCTGATCGAAGATCTCAACAGCCGGCTGCACAAGCCCCAAATGATTACCACGCATCAAATGCGTTGGGCGGGCGGCATTGATACTTATGTGGATGTCTTCTTCGAACAAGACAGGTTGGCCAATGTCACGGCCGCCATCGATGTCCGCGCGCCACATTTGGCTTTCGTATCCGACCTTTGTCTGGTTGCCAACCGTCACTGCTGGCTGGCGATCATGCCTAACGGGCGATTTTTCCGGCCTTGCGTGCGCCGCTTCATGGCGGAGATTCAGCATTCACCTGCCACACGCTGGATTCGAGGGTCACTGGATTCTCTCGCGCAAGCACATCTCAGCTTAGACGCCCCAGGTGCTGCAAGTAATCCAGGTTAGCCGGACTTTTCTGTTTACAAAAGGGGGAATCATGCAAGGGCAAGGAGCGAACGCTGGCGGGGGACGGGCGACTAATAGGATGTTTCTGTCTGGTACCGCGAGCCTCGTACTGGGGGTGACGCTTGCGGCATGTGGGACGCCTCCAGGCACGCACACGCGCACAGTGAGTTTCGACAGCGGCGACATTCGACTCGCGGGGGCACTTGTAACGCCAGCGGAAGGCAAGGCACAGGCCGCAATCGTGTACGTCGATGGCTCCGGGGCCACTCGGCGCAACCTGGGGATCGCGCGCCGCCTCGCCGAAAACGGCATAGCCGTGCTGACGTATGACAAGCGCGGCGTGGGCGATTCGCAAGGCGAGTATTCCGGTCCGCTCAGCACCAATGAGGTCACGCTCAACGCGCTTGCTGCGGATGCGTCGGCGGCGCTCGAGTTTCTGTCTGCACAGAGCGAGGTCAGTGATGCGAAGCTCGGATTTGCCGGCATCAGCCAGGCCGGCTGGGTTATTCCGCTCGCCGCCGTAGCAAGTGATAAGGAAGCCTTCACCGTGGTCTGGAGCGGGATGGTGGGCCGGATCTCGGAAGAAGACATCTTCAGCCTCTACACGAGCGATCGGGATGGCGCCGACTTGCCGGGCTTCGAGGAGATCGTTGCGCAGCGCGTGAGGCCGTACGCGTGGCCACCGGAACTTGGCGAGGATGTGAATTCAGTGGACAGCCTGGCTCAGCTCGATAAGCCGGGGCTCTGGGTGTTCGGCGGGCGCGACGGCAGTATTCCCGTTCCGCTTTCGATCGCGCGGCTCGAAGAACTGCAGCGCGACGAGCATGCGTTCGAGTACGTGCTGTTCTCGTCGGCGGGACATGACACCGTCGAAACGTCCTTTCCTGTTGTCGCAGATTGGATCAAGCGAGTAGGCGCGGCGTCGGGGCAAGCTGTTGCTTCGCTCACGGCGCCGCTGGAAACGTTTGTCGGCAATTACGTGATGGATGATCCCCCAGTCAGCGTGAGTGTCAGCGCAGAGAGCAAGGAACTCGTTATCACATCACAGGGAGATTCGCTGCCGGCGGTGCGCACGGGCGACGCGTCGTTTTACATGCTTGTGCCTGGCGAAGGCTTCTACTATTTTGACTTCGACCCGCGGGAGGATTCACTGGTCATGAATGCGCAGGGCAGAGCGTTCACACTTCGACGTACCTCCCGCTAGAACCCGAAGGGGAGCGAATGAGGCCGCTGCGTGAATGCCTCCGCATTACCCAACATCAGTGGAATGCTCAAGGGCAGCGGGCAAATCATAGTGGGTGCCGCCAAACCCATCCCGTAGACCACCGTCGCGCACGGCGGCATGAAAACTCTCACCATGTTGCGTCGTCGGGAAGACGAGGCCCTTGACGCGCCCCTCAAGCGGCTCGATGCCGCCACCGCCCAATCCTCCGGCCGCCTCGTCGACGAAGTCAATACCGCATCGGCCAACATCCGCTACGAAATCTTACTCCCCGTCAACATTGCCTTGGCAGGACGCTTGCGCTCAATGTGGCACTACGATATGCAGAATGCTATGCGGGACGCGCGGGTGTTCCAAGCCATGAATGTTTTCGGTCGGCCAGGAGAGCCAAGCATGGATACTAAATCTGGGAACGAGCTGCCTAGGCAGCATCCTTCTAAGGGGGAAGAGCCAGAGGCGCTGCGCAAGCTTGCGGAAAGCCTGGCCCACGAGCGCACTGTCCTGCGTACGATGATCGATCTCATTCCGGCATTCATCTATGCGAAAGATGCGCACAGCCGGTTTACGGCGTGCAATGCGCTGGTCGCGAAGCGATTAGGAACAATTCCGTCAGAGATGATTGGCAAGACAGACTTCGACTTCTTTCCTCGGGAGATGGCGGAGAAGTTTTTCGCTGAAGAGCAGGCGCTCATTGCCTCTGGACAACCCTTGATTGATCTCGAGGAAGTCGCTTTTGACAAGGTGCGCGGAGAAAATCGGGTGATCCTCACGTCCAAAGTTCCACTGAAGGATGACAACGGCAGACTCACAGGAATCGTTGGCACGGGGTACGACATCACCGAGCGCAAGGCGGTGGATCAGAAGCTGATGGCAATGGATCGCCACGAGTCCATCGGTCGCCTCGCTGCCGGTTTAGCTCATGAGATCAATACCCCCATCCAGTATCTCAGTGACAGTGTTCGATTCATCGACGAAGGAGTTCACGAGCTGCTCGAATATCTCGAAAACCCGGCTGGTGGCGCCGAACGGCCAAGCGATGTGGAAGAGGAGATCGGATATCTACGCCAAGAATTGCCCTCTGCGTTGAAACGCGTTGCCGACGGGCTCGGGCGCATTGCCGAAGTTGTCCGCTCCATCAAAGACTTCGCCCGTGCCGACATCAGTGAAATGGCGGCTGTGGATATCAATCAATCGATAAAGAGCACCCTCGTGGTGGCGCGCAGCGAGTACCAGGCGGTTGCCGAGATCCAGACCGATCTTGGCGAGCTACCCCCCGTCGTGTGTCATGGTGGGCAGATCAATATCGTCATCCTAAATCTTCTGGTAAATGCCGCTCATGCGATCACCGATGTAAAGGGAAGCAGTGAGCGTGGCCTGATTACAGTGCGCACGCGCGCGGAAGGGGATAACGTGGTTATCTCAGTGTCGGACACCGGTGGCGGCATACGCGAGGAAATCCGGCACCGTATCTTCGACCCCTTCTTTACAACGAAAGAAGTCGGCCGCGGCAGCGGTCAAGGTCTGACGATAGCGCGCAATGTGGTGGTCAAGGTGCACGGCGGAACGATCGACTTCACCACGGAAATCGGCGAGGGGACGACCTTCGAGATAAGGTTGCCGACGCGTCCCACAGAGATGGCTGCCCCGCGTGGCGGACAATCGGAGTAGGCCAATTTCCCGAGGCGACTTTCAAATCATCTGCATCAAGACTTCACTCTTCTGAACGCTCCGCGATCGGCAGGTGCTCATCAAGGAACGCCACAATTTCCCTATTTGTCTGTGCAACGAACCCGTCGCCTATCAGGTCTGTGAAGATCAGCTTTTGGTTCTTGTTTTCCTTCGAAAGTGCGGCCGCGAACGCCTTGGCTTCCTTGATGAGAGTATCGTTTACCAAGAGTGTAGGGCCGTGCGCGGATACAGCGTGTTTGCGGATTGGATCGGCCCCCTTCGCGAGGAGGTCGAGTCGACCCGGCCTTTCGACGACCCTGCGCAGCCCACTGTTGCGCGCGTTCGCCAGCGCGCTTGCGAGGTCCGTGACCGTGTTGATTCCGATCGCACAGGCGGGTTGCACGTCGCCGCGGATGTTTCCGAGCATGGCGACGTAGCCGCCGTAGCCGGCGCCGATCAGACAAGCACGTCCCGCATCCAGCCTGGCGTCGGCGACCAGGGAGCGTATTACAGTCAGCATATCCGCATAGACTTTGCCGTCCCAGTCAACGAGAGGGGCGAGTTCCCAACTCTCATCGGCGCTGCTACTCGCCGCTTGGGTACGCACCACAGCGTAGCCCCGGCTCGCCAGTAGCTGGGCAAGGGGATCGAATACCAGTCCATCCTCATCCCAGTCGCTCACCAGTACTACCAGAGGCCGCTTGTGTTCGTCGGACGTTGCCGGGAGCGTAAGCTGCGCAAAAATGTGGCGGCCAGTATCTGTCGACACCATGATCGACCGGCTAGGCACCAACGATAGTTTCGCCATTTCGGGTGCCGACGATCCGACAAGGTCTAGTTTGGGACTCTCAGTGCCGCCACTAAACACATGATAGGTAGGTACGCTTCCGTCGCCCCAAGTGCGAACCACGACTTCCTTGAGATTGGCGGTTGCGTCGAGGAATTCGTTCCGCCGGTCGGGCCATTTTGCGCGCAGCAGTGCATCGAGTTTGCGAGCCTGGCCGTCAAGGTACAGAGGCCCGGCGGCGGACGTCGCAAGGCGGACGCCCATTAAGGCGCCGTCACCGTCTCTCAGCACGTCATGGACGTTGAACTCCTTGTGCCACAGTTCGAGGATCGGGTCGCGTTGATCGGAGAGGTCCACGCGCCAGAGTGCGGTGCGGCCCTCGTGATCCAAGAGCATGAAGGCATCGGTGGTGCCGGCAGCGAGCGCAACGGGCTCGAAGCTCAGGCCGGTGGCATGGGGCGCGAGGCGCGAGAGCCGGATCCACGGCGCCGAGTTCGATAGTCGCGCCGCCGCAGTCCAGGCTTTGGGCGCCATGCCATCTTCTAAGCCGGCAGCGAGAATCGCGCTGCCGCGCCCGTCGCCGACGAACTTCCTGTAATTGCCACGGGGCAATCCGGCGCCGGCCGACGATACCTTGTTAGTCTCGATATTCAGCTTCGACAGATAGGCGCTGCTCCGCTTTCCATGACCGGAAAATGGCTCGGGATAGGACCAGTTGTTTGCGACCAGTACTTCAGTTTGATTCTGGCGCTGCCAGTCGATTACGCGCGGCCTGACGGGCCAAACAATGTCGTCGTTTTCGAGCAGTACTACGGGTTTGCTTCCATCGGGATTGATCGCGATCATTTTCAAATCGAGATGGCGTGCCATTCGGCCCGAGGGCAGGAGCAATGATAGCGTGCAGACCAGCCGCGCGGACTTAGCCCAATGACAGACGCGCGGCAAATACGGCAACTGCGTGGTCGGTTCGTAGACAGTCATGGGAACAGCGGTGGAAGTCCGATCCTTGACCATCACAAATGCAGTGCCGTTCTGTTGCGCGACGATCGCCAGGTATCGACCATCGGGCGAGATGCTCACATCCTGGACCCGCACGCCCTGAACGATGGCGTCCGGAGGAATCGGCGACGCGAAAACACTCGTGAAGAAAGAGGCGCAGGACAGCATCGAGCAAGAGACCCAGGTGCTGCATGTGTACCTGTCCGAGGGTCTGAAAGTATTCATTTCATGGTCTCACTCAAGAAGCGACTTCCGGATGAAATTTCGCATTCGGTCGCGCAGATCCGGCGTCAGCTCGCCGAGCCAGCCGCGAATTGCCGGAGGTATGTGTTCGACGGGGTTTCCATCGGCATGGAACACCAGATGATCGAACACCGCTCGCCAGGCGCGCCGTTGCGCGACGGTCAGCGATCCCATCGCGAGCAACGCGTGGATCAGCGCAGCCTCCGCGCGCTGGGCGTTTGCGTTCGGCGACTCCCACCAGTAGTTGACGAGCAGATTGAATGGCGCCAGCGATTCGACGCTGTGCCACCACATCGAAGGAATGTAGATGGCATCGCCGGGTGCGAGCTCGGCTTCCCGAGATGCTTCGATGGCCTGAGAGTAGCGAGGATAGCGGTCGAGTTCGGGATTCGTTACGGATACAAAGCTGACGGGTCGCCCGGCGGGATTCAGCTCCATCGGGCCGATATAGAGATTCGCCATCTGCTCGGGAGGGAAGAGCCGGAAGCGACGCCGGCCGGCGACGACGCAGGCGATGTTTTCCGGATAGTCGTTGTGAGGGCCGACGACGACACGGCCGCCTATCCAGAGATTGGGGTTCACGTCGTTCGCGACGAGAGGCATGGGGTTCGCGCGCGCAAGGCCAGGCCAATGCTTACTCTCGGCCGCCGAGCCCATGTAGATGGTCTTCGACTTTTCTTGGGCCGAAGTCGCCAGTATGGCATTGAGGGCCTCCCGGAAGCCGGCTTCCCGAGTCTGGAAGTTCAGCTGCCGGAAGTCCTCCATATAGAAGAGTCGCCCTTCGATCTCGGCCGGTCCGGTCATCACGTGAATGGGCGTGCCGTTGTAAAAGCCCAGCAGGTACTCGGCGAGTGTGGCGGTGGATCGGCCAGCATTGAACAACGGCCAATCACGCAATAGTCCCCGCATGACGAAGGGCCGATAGTCGAGGCGCGCTTTATCGAAGGCGTCGCGGTCCGAGGCGACCACTTCGGCGATTGACGCGGGAGACTTCATTACTGGCTATCTGTGGCAGCCGGGTGCTTGCGACCACTCGCTGCCGCGGCGATCAGACCCGATCCATGCCATCACCACGCACGCGAATGCCGCAGCAAATTTCATTGAATGTCTGCCGGTGCTGGGCAGAATTTCGCAACGAAATCCGCGTGCGGCATGGCGCTCTCGGCGGCGCGCTGCACGGAATTCCGGATGACATCCAGCGCTCCGAGCATGCGTTGCACGTCGATGTCGTCCACCCGCGAGTCGTAACCTTCTTGATTGACGCCGAAGCCGTTGAACATCGTGAGCCAGCTTTCCGGCTTGAACGATTCAGCATCGAACTGCAGCAGCGCGCCGCAACTGCGGAAAGTATCGATACGATGCTGCAGTGAGTCGGGAACGGACATCGCGTTCACATATCGCCAGAACTCCGAATCCTGTCGATTCGAAAGCTTGTAGTGCAGAATGATGAAGTCGCGGATGTGCCGTTGTTCGAGTGCAAAGTGCCGATTCGCGGCATCGGCACGGCGGGAGTCGACCTCTTTGCCCGGGTAATAGTCCATGAACAACGAGAGCGCGCGATGGACGAGATTGATGCTCGTGGACTCGAGCGGCTCGATGAATCCGCCGGCGAGACCGAGCGCGATGCAATTGCGATTCCAGAATCGCTTGCGCATGCCCGCCGTAAAGCGCTGGTGATTAGGCTGCGCCGATGACGCGCTCGACAACTGGTTCACGAGCGTGCTCGTCGCGGATTGCTCGTCCAGAAAATCGCGTGCGTAGACATAGCCATTGCCAATGCGGTGTTGCAGGGGAATGCGCCAGGTCCATCCGGCTTCACGCGCCGTGGCGACCGTATACGGGCTCAAAGCACCCGGGGGTCTCGCGCAGGGCAGGGCGACGGCTGCATCGCAGGGCAGCCAGTGCTTCCAGCTCTCGTAGCCGGTCTTCAATGCGCCTTCGATGAGGATGGCGCGGAAGCCCGAACAGTCGATGAAGAAGTCCGCGGCGAGAGTTGTGCCGTCGTCGAACTGCAGACTTGCGATATCGCCGTTTTGAGCCAGCCGCACGTCGGCGATGCGACGATCCAGGTGATGAACACCGCGTTCGGTGGCGTACTTCTTCAGGCGCCGTGCGTAGAGACTCGCGTCGAAGTGAAATGCGTACCCGTAATCGGTGAGCGGAGACTTTGCATCCATGACGGGCTGCGCAAAACGTTCCGCACGCGCCAGCGCGATGGGTAGCGAATAGTCTTCGAGGACTGACTTCTTGCCGGAATCGCGAGCCTTCGCCAGGCACTGATGAAATTCCATGCCCTCAAAGCCGACGCCGTACCGGCCGAATGGATGGAAGAACGAAGCGCCCGCTTCGCGCCAGTGGTCGAAACGGATCCCCAGTTTGAACGTGCCCTGAGTGCTCTCGATGAAGTCGAGCTCGTCGAGTCCAAGGTACGCATTGAAATTGTGGATGTTCGGAACACTGGCCTCTCCAACCCCGACGGTCCCGATAGAAGAGGAGTCGACCAGAGTGATGCTCGTGTGCCGCTTGGCAAGGAACTTGGCCAGGCAGGCAGCAGCGCTCCAGCCAGCCGTGCCGCCGCCGACGATAACGATGGACGAAATGGCTTCGTTCGGCATGGGGCTATAGGCGGAATTAAAGAAAGACAGTATAAGTATTCCCTCCCGAACGCGAAAGTGTTGAAGGCGGCGGCACGCGACACGGCGTTATCGAAGCCTGGCTTCGAGGCCCCTTGTCGACGCGAAAAGGTCTGAACGTCTTCGCGAGGAGGCAAAGAATTGGAAGTGCGAGGACCTCGCGATCACCGAACACGGCGGTGATGCGGCTACGCTCCTACGAAAAGCTGCCGACGCCATCGAGCAGCTTGGGGACATCGAAATCCTGGACGTTACGTACCGACGACCCACGGATCCTCAGGCTCTTGAGCTCACAGTGAGTGTGTATTTCTACTTTTGCTCCGAACCTTGAGAGTCGGCTGGAATAGCGAAGGGAGGTGCAGCGATTCGAGGCAGCATGAATGTCGGCGGCTATGTCGCCGGCCGTCTGCGGATAAACAGCGCGATACGACGGTGACGTCGCGAATCGTACGAGTGGTCGATGGTGAGCTGTCGTGCTAAAAAGACGGCAGAATGCGGGCCAAATCGACGTTTTGTTTCAAGGTATTTCCTGAGGTATGGATATTCGGATAATTCGAAAAGTCCCTTAGAAACAAGCTCTCCGGGAGCCGGTATGAATCCCTCTCTCTCCGCCAAAATTTACCTTTAAAATCAATATATTGCGAGAGACGGCCGACTGATTTCGCTCCAGAGCAGGGATTCGAATCGACCGGGATTCATTTGCTGAGACTCTAACTACCGGCTTCTGGTTCCAAGACGATTGTTCGGCACGTGAGAGTTGTCACGAGATCAGTTGGCACCAGCCAGCGTGGGATCTTCGTCCTTTCCCAGCCCACGGCCAACGAGCTGAATGACTGCAGCGCCTTGCGATTCAGCCATGTCGCGAGCAGTTCTTCCGGTCTTCTCGTCGCTCCACACAGTCCAGACTGCCAACAGGCCCGGCAGTACTTCCACCGCCGCGGTGCAGAATATCGATTCCTGGTCGCAGCCGATTTCCGTGATGCCAGGCGTGAGCGCCAGATCTTTGACCTGATCGAACTGACGCTCCTTCCCTACCGTCCAGTAGTTCTGCAGCAACTCGAGCCTCTTCCTATCCAGGAGCAGGAATCTCTCCGGCAGTCGGCGCAGCAAGCTCCCTTGCTCCGAGAGGCACACCGCTCGCGACCACTTCCGCTTCAACAAAGTGCACACATCGCGCAATTCAGGGTAATCCGCTTTGTAGGGTTTGATCCTGAGGCCGAGACTATCCGCCGGCGCTGGCTTACCCGGATCGAGGGCTTCCTTCTTGAGCTGATCCTTACGGCTGAGGCCGGAGTGGCGACCATTGAGATCGAATGCTCGATCGGGCGCGTCGACGTCAATTGCGGGAACGACAACGTAGTGACCGCCGATCGTCAAATGGAGATCCGAAGCGAGGAACTGAATGTCGAACTTGGGTTGAGGTCGAGCGCAACCCGCAGCCAGCAGTGCGCCGAATCCAGCCGTCAACAATGCGAATTCAAGTCTAGACATGCGCCAAACTCAGCTACCGAGCCTCTGCGCGAGAGGGAGACTCATGCCAAATACGCAGTAAGCGAGCGGCCAGCCGCATACCAGCGACGAGATGACCATGAAACGCACACGCCATTGGCCAGTCTCATCGAGTCTCGCGGCTTTCTTGTAGATAACGACCCCGATGACGATGATGGCGAGGATCGCAATTCCTGGTCCGCCAATCATCGATAACCAGGGAAGTACGGAACACTCGATCGCACACGTGACCGCGAAAGCTACCTAAAAGGCGATCGAAGGAAGTAACGCCACGGTCAAGACATACGTGGCTTGCATACCGAAGGCGGAGCGTGGCACGAGCAGTAGATTACTCCAGGCGATGGCCCGGTCGAATAGTGAAGGTGCGAGGGGAGCCTCACGCTGGAGGTCTTTCGCCGTACGCCAGCAAATCGGAAACTATCTACAGCGTGCGCCGCTCTATCGGCTACCAGCGCTGAAACTTTAGTACCCGCTGATTAAGCCGGATTGCTAGTCCCGCTCGCCGAAGATCCTGGTGATGGACAAGCCCGCGTAGACGCCCACCTTCAGCATGCGCACTTCGACATATGAAGGGGACGAACTTGCGCGCGATGCTGGATAAACGAGACGTTCCCGGGTGGCCGCCCGGTTCAGAAGGTTGTTAGCGTACACTCGCATGTCCCAATGCGGCGTGGGTTTCCAGCCGGCCGAGAGGTTGACCATTTCGCCCAGGCGCTCGGTTCTGACTTCGTCGAAGCGATATTCCCGCGAAACACTGGGAAGCGTGTACTCGAAACTCCAGTGAAGGTTTCGGGAATCGATGTTCTTGCGAAATTCGAGGCTGCCCTCCCACGGCAAGTTCTCCGAAATCGATCGCGGAACTCCGGAGACTGGATCGATGGCGCGGCTGTCACGCCAGAGAACGTTTGCTTTGAGCGTGGCATTCCGCAATAGCCCCGTCTTGAATGGCACCGTCAGATCGCACTGCAGTTCGATGCGACGGCCATTGCCAATATTGCCGATGGCGTCGAATGTCTCGTCTCCGAAGATCGGGATGCGATCGATCAGCTCCGATATCCGATCATAGCGGGCCGTCAGACCCAAGGCCGCACCTGATGATTGACTGCGCTCGTACATGAGTTCGGTACGCCACGCATGATCCGGCTGCAGGGTCGAATTGCCGGCCGTCACGGAGCCCGTGGAGAGCGAAGCCGAGCTCGCGAAATCCTCGAAATCCAACTGGCCCACGCGCTTTTCCGCGCGGAGGCGGACCAGATCGTGAGCGGAGATGTTCCAGGCCGCAGACATGCGAGGCTTGGCGAAATCGAACCGGCGGCGGTCATGGCTGTCGCCCGCCTGCTCCAGTACCGAGGACTCGAATCGCAAGCCGGCTTCCAGAGACCATCGGGAGCTGGCGCTCCAGGTGACGCTGGCGAAAGGCTCTACGCGCTGCTCCGTCACCCGGACCGATGCACCGGGCAACTCGATCGCCTCGCCGTTGATGTCGAGGCCGTTCTTGCTTCGCAACGCGTTTTCCACGAGTTCGATTCCACCATCCCACACGAAGGAGTCGGTTTCCCGGCGCGCCGACGCGCGGATCACCTTTTCGCTGGCGTCATTGTCCTGAGCAACCAGCGCGGTACCTTCGTCGGACAGCTCTCTTTCTCCGCCGTCCTCGGTCGTGCGGCGATACAGCGCCGACAGCTGCATGCTCAAACCCGCGCCGAGAGTCCAGTCGAAGCGCCCCGTGAACTCCGATTCCGATTCTTCTTCGAACTCCGTGACGCGGTCTCGTTGCGTGGTTGGAAAGAGTTCCGCCTCGAGGATGTGCGCGTGAAAATCTTCGCGGCGGTACGAGGCGTTGAGCTGCAGGTCCGCATCGGGCAGCGTCTGTAGAAGCTTGCCCGCGATCTCCCGGAAGCGTTCACCTTCATCCTGGGTGAGATGGTTGGCGCGAACCTGGGTGCCATCGGGCCCGAAGCGGGGACTTGCTCCTTTGCCGTGTTCGATGTCGACGGTGTTGCCGGCGGCAGCGGCGACGCCGATTTCGCGAGAGCGATTCCTGACAGAAAGCTCTCCCTCGATTTCCGGAGCCTGAAACCCTCGGCTGAAAAACGCCGAGCCCGCGGACAGCGATCCGCGCGAGGACGCAGCGTCGTCCCGAACGATGTTCGCCAGCGCCGACTCTCCCAGCATGTCGATCGCCGCATTGCCGGAGCGGATGAGCTCGATGCGCAGGACCTGGCTGGCGGGAATGCGCCGGATTTGCGCACTGAGTGTTTCATGCTTGCCAACGACGCGTTTGCCGTCGACCAGTACGTTGCCTGACGATCCGGCGAGCCCACGCACGTCGCTGTCGCTGTCTTTGAAAGCGAAGCCCGGCAGGAGACTCACCATGTCATATGCGGTGGTGGGCTGTGCGGCGGAAAAAAAGCTGGCGGGATACAACAATCGTCCCGAGTCATGCGACGCCTGGGCGAAAGCTGTTGACGAGCACACGAACATTCCGAGCCCGACCAGAAAACTGAAAATGAGCGAAGCCAACGACTGATGGCGCATGAGGATTACCCGGTCAGCATGTGTGGGTGCAATTTGCGCCCGGGCTGCTGACGACCCGCCCGCGTGATCCGTCAGCCACCCATCAGGTTGGGCGCGCTCCGCGAGGACTCCACTGGATATCGACCCTGAGCCCGCCGAGTGTGGAGCGCGATAAGGCGACCGTTGCCCCGGTGGCCTGCGCCAGTTCCTGCACGATGGACAGCCCGAGTCCGAAGCCTGGGCCGCGCTCATCGAGACGCCGACCCCGGACCAGCGCATCGGCGAGAAACTCGTCCGGAATACCTGGACCGTCATCCTCGATCACGAGTCGCGGCGATGCGCCGGGCTCACCTGAAACCCGGACGCGACGTCGCGCATACCGCGAGGCGTTTTCCAGCAATGCGCCGAGGACCTCCAGCAGGTCTTCGCGAGCCACCGGGACGAGTACGTCGGCGCCGACGACGCTTTCGAACGAGAGTCGTGACCCCGCGTCCGTACGCTCGACCACGCCAAGCACCGCCTCGACACAGGAGGCTGCATCGGTCTGGGAGAGATAGCTCGCGTCATGCACAACGGCTACACGCGACTTGATCAATTCACTTTCAACGGCCCAGGTGGCGGCATGGATCGCCTTCTCGAGGCCTTCTGCGGCTTCGCTCGCGCCCGATTCACGCGCCCGACGCGTCTGCGCGGCCATCGCGGCCAGCGGCGTCCGCATCGCATGCGCCAGGTCGGCCGATCGCCGCCGTGCCTTCTGCAGATCGCTTTCACGCGCATCCGCCACGCCGTTGATCGCCCTCACCAGCGGTTCGACTTCCGGTGGATGATCGACCGAGAGCCGACTCAACGTGTTTCGCTTCAACGCCTGCATCTCCGCCGACAGGCGCTGCAAAGGCGCGAGACCGAGCTTGACCTGCAGCCAGGCGGCGGAGCTCAGGACCGCCCAGAGCACCGCGAGATACAGGGCAAGCTCCACGCTAAACTCCCGCCGCGCCTGCAATAGCGACGTGTTCTCGCTCGCAACCTGGATCAGCACCGCCGCGCTGTCCCGCTCCGGATGAACGACCCTCTCCACGATGAGCACTTCCGGTTCGTGTGGGCCGGGAGTCAGCCGCGCCGCCCAGCGATGGGTGGTCGCGACCGCGGAGACGGGCAGGGCTTGGTCCCACAACGATCTCGAACGCACTTCGCCCCTGTCACTGGCCACCTGCCAGTAGAAGCCGCTGGCGGGAACCGTGAAGCGGGGATCGCCAGGTTCCTGTGAGAGTGTCGGCTTGCCATCGCTCGTGGTGCGGATGCTCGAGGCCAGCTGCTCCGCGATTCGCGTGAGATCGCTTTCGACGCGCCGTTCGACATGGCGTTCAAACAGTACTGTCAGCAGTAGCCAGGACGCGACCAGTGCTGCCAGGATCGCGAGCGCTGCCGCCATGAGCAGGCGAATGCGGATCGAGCGGACACTCACGTTGCTTGCGGGTCCAGGTGGTACCCGAATCCACGTCGCGTCCGAATCGCGGCCGGGTCAATCTTCTTCCTCAGGCGGGTCACGAGTGCTTCTATCGCGTTCACGTCACCGCCATCGGCGGTCCCGCCGTAAAGATGCTCGGCGAGTTCACCTGCGGACACCGGCCGCTCGAGGTGAAGAGCAAGATAGTGAAGCAGACGGAATTCGAGCTGCGACAACCGCAACGGTGTTCCGCGATACGTGATGGTCATGCGCGTCGCATCCAGCACCATCGAACCGATGACGATGGTGGGGGAGCTTCGCCCGGCGGATCTGCGCACCAGGCTGCGGACCCGGGCGATGAGTTCCGCCATCTGGAATGGCTTCGCGAGATAGTCATCCGCGCCGGCGTCGATGCCGCTGACCTTGTCCATCCAGTCGCCTCGCGCCGAAAGGATCAGGATCGGAAACGAGCGCTCCGAGGAGCGCCAGCGTTTGAGCACCGAGAGTCCGTCGAGGCGGGGCAGGCCCAGGTCGACGATGGCGACGTCATAGTCCTCGGTGCTGCCTTGAAACCATGCCGCCTCACCATCGAACGCCTTGTCGACGACGAAGCCCGCGTGCGCGAGTGCCTGCGCGAGATCTTCGGCCACCGACGCATCGTCTTCCACGATCAGGGCCCGCACCTAATCATCCTCGATGCTCAGCACCGCGCCGGATCTCGCATTGATCTTGATCTCACGCACGCGGCCGGCGGCCGTGAGGATTTCCACTTCGTAGATGAGCACTCCGTGCTCCCGCTCGATCTCGACCTTCAGCACGTCGCCGGCGACCTGTTCGGCCGCGATGGCCAGTATCCGGGTGAGAGGCAGAATTTCGCCGTTCCGCAACGCGTCGCGGACCGCGTCCTGCTCGCGAGGCTCACTGCCCGCACGGACCGCGGCCGCGCCGCCCACGGCCGCCAGAATGGAGGCCACCGTCGCCAACAGCATCTTGTGTTTCATGGCGAAAGTGTGTCCCAACCACCCTGACGGCAACCTGACGCGACTACTTCATGGTGGGCATGACGAATTCCGCCACACTGTTGCCGCTCGCGGGCCAGCGTGAAGTCACCGTCTTGAGGCGCGTGTAGAAGCGCACACCTTCGGCGCCATGCACGTTCATGTCGCCGAACATCGAGTTCTTCCATCCACCGAAGCTGTGGAATGCCATGGGAACCGGGATCGGAATATTGATGCCCACCATGCCAGCCTCGACGCCCTGGGAAAATTCCCGCGCCGCGCGGCCATCGTTGGTGAAAATCGATGTGCCGTTACCGAATTCGTGGGCATTGATAAGCTCGAGGCCTTCCGCCAGGGACGCGACCCGCACGATCGAGAGCACCGGCCCGAAAATCTCCTCGCGGTAGATGCGCATGGAAGGTTTGACGTGATCGAACAAAGATGCGCCGAGGAAGAATCCGTTCTCCCGTCCCGGCACGGTGAAGCCACGACCATCGGACACCAGAGAAGCGCCTTCCTGGCAACCCAGGTCCACGTAGCCCTTCACCTTGTCGCGATGCTCGCGCGTCACCAGCGGACCCATGTCCGCATCGGCATCGTCGCTGGCGCGGATGCGCAACTTCTTCAGGCGCTCGCCGAGGGCCGCGACCAGTCGATCCGCCGCATCTCCAACCGCCACCGCCACCGAGATCGCCATGCAGCGTTCACCAGCGGACCCGTACGCGGCGCCCATCAACGCGTCGGCCGTGAAATTCATGTCGGCGTCGGGCATCACGATCGCGTGATTCTTGGCGCCGCCGAGCGCCTGCACTCTCTTGCCATGTTGGACGGCGCCCAATTGCACGGCGCGAGCCACGGGCGTGGAGCCGACAAAGCTCACCGCCTTGACGTGCGGGTGAGCGAGCAGGGCGTCCACGGCCGCCTTGTCGCCGTTGATGACATTGAGCACACCTCGCGGCGCGCCCGCTTCCAACATCAGCTCCGCAAGCCGCAACGGGCAACTCGGATCTTTTTCCGATGGCTTGAGCACGAAGGTGTTGCCGGCGGCGATCGCGATCGGGAACATCCACATCGGCACCATGGCCGGGAAGTTGAACGGCGTGATGCCGGCACAGACGCCAAGCGGCTGGCGCAGCGACCAGCTATCTACCCCGGTGCCGACATTGTCGTTGAACTCGCCCTTCAGCAGGTGAGGAATTCCGCAGGCGAACTCCACGACCTCCAGGCCGCGAGTCACTTCACCACGCGCATCCGACAGCACCTTGCCATGCTCGGCGCTGATCAGCGCGGCCAGCTCCTCCCGATGCTGCTCGAGCAGGTTCTTGAAAGCGAACATCACGCGCGCGCGACGCAGTGGCGATGTCCGTGCCCAGCCGGCGCCCGCCGCCTGCGCGGAAGCCACCGCGGTCTCGACGTCGCTGGCGTCCGCCAGTCGCAGAGTGGCACTTTGCATTCCCGTCGAAGGATTGAAGACCGGCGCCCGGCGTGCCGAGTGCCCAAAGGTCTTCTTGCCATCGATGAAGTGACCGAGTTCTGTCGCCGTGACCGGCGCCATTTGTTCAAGCTGTTTCATCAGTCTCTCAACCTCACACGCCAAAGCACCGCGGCAAGAGCCATGGACAACACGGATGATCCGATCCAGAACCAGATCACCGTGCTGAAGTCGTAGGTCCGCACACCTTCGGCTGTCACCTGCATTCCGCGTTCGATGAGGTGACCCGTCACGTTTTCCTGAATTGCCGCGCCGAGGTAGCTGAAGATGCCGATGAGGCCCATCGCGGCCCCGGCCACGCGTTTCGGCGCGATGTCCACGGCGAACAGGCCGCCGAGTGAAGTCACCAGTCCATTCAGGCCCATGCCGTAGAGCACGAACGCGGCGATGAACGTCGCTGGCGTCGGGGGACCGAAAAAGAGGAGCAGGAGGCCGCCGATCTCGGCCATCGCGAACAGTAGATTGGCAGGGGGACGCCGAGCCCCGAACCACTTGTCCGAGATGAAACCGAATGCGATGCAGCCTGCGATGCCGGCGACGGTGTTGAGCGTCAGATAGCTGGTGGCCGACACCAGCGAGAATCCACGCGCCTCCTGCAGATACAACACGCCCCAGCTGTTGATGGCATATCGCGTGACATAGATGCTGGCGCTTGCCATCGCCAGCACCCAGACCGTGGGAATCTTGAGAATCGATAGCTGCGTGGCGAGCACACTGCGGCCGCCATTCGCCTGCGCCTGGCCCATCTTTTCCCAGTGATCATTGCGCCAATCGTTGACCGTCGGGAGGCCGAGTGTCCGCGGCCGGTCCTGCATCAGCACATAGATGACCAAGGCGGTGAACACGCAGATGACGCCGGGGCCCCAGAATCCGAAGCGCCAGCCGAGCGCCGCTACCAGCCCGCCGACGACCAGGAACGTGAGACCTTCGCCGATCGCGTGGGCCGTGCTCCAGATGCCGTAGTAGCGACCCCGTTCGCGATTGCTGAACCAGTGGGTCATCGCCACCACTCCCGCGGGTGCGCCGAAACCCTGGAACCAGCCGTTGAGCGCCCAGAGCGCGACGCTGATCGTGAGCAGCGTGGAGAAGCCCATCGCGATATTCATCGCCGCTGACATCAACACGCCAAACGCGAGGAATACCTTCATGTTGGCATGGTCGGCAAGAAAGCCATTGACGAGCTTTCCCACGGCATACGCATAGAACAACGCCGAACCGATGAGTCCGAGTTCCGTCGGGGAAAAGATGCCCGCATCGATCAACGGCTTCTTGACTACCGACAATGCCAGGCGGCACGTGTACGCAAGGCCATATCCCAGTGTCACGGCCAACATGATGCGCATCCGATGCTGACGGTAGAGTTCATCGACGCGCTGGGAATCCTCGATCAGGGGTTGATCGGCTCCCGGAGAAAACCAGCGCAGGAGAGCATTCATGCGTGTGCCGTATCCCGTGAAATTGGCAGACTGCGTGCACCGCACGCTGCTGCTTGAAATTCGTGTTCCAACACTATAAAACGATGGAATGAAAATTCCAAACGGAAACTCATGTATGTCGACCCGTCTCGCGATAACCGTCCTTTCGGCCTCGATATTGCTGGCCTGCGGCGCGCCGAAGACCGCGCCGGCACCTCCGCCCGATGCGAACGCGACCGTCTCTGACGTCGCTGCGTCGATCGAAACAGCGGGCAGCGTCCAGGATGATGGCAACGACGTCGCGTTTTGGATCCATCCCGGTGATCCTGCAAAGAGCCTCGTGCTGGTGACTGCGGGCACCGGCGGTCTCGAAGCGTTCTCCCTGGACGGCACGAAGGCCGCGCAGTACACAGCCGGCGAATTCGACTATGTCGATGTGAGCTACGGCGCGGGCGCGGGCGCCGACCCGGGCGCCATTGTCATTGCCTACGATCGCAAGCAGCGAGGTTTATGGGCGCTCACCATCGACCCCGCGACGCTGTCCATTCAGCCGGCCAGCAAATCGGCGTTCCGCACGGGCGGTGAGGTCACGGGCCTCTGCAGCTACCGCAGCCCCGTGACCGGCGATCACTACGCATTCGCGGCGGCGAACGGACTCCTCGAGCAGTGGAAGCTCATCGTTTCGGGAGGCGAGGTGCGCGGTACTCTCGTGCGCTCGGTTCCCATCGGTGACGGCGTGGGCTACTGCGCGGCGGACCCGGAGACCGAGTCCGTCTACGTCACCGAAGAGTCCGTCGGCATCTGGAAGCTGGCCGCGGAGCCCGAATTCGAGGCGAATCGTACGCCCATGGATCTCGTCGCGCCTTTCGGCGCGCTCAAGGAAGAGGTCAAGGGCGTCTCGATCTACCGCGTGGATTCCTCGACCGCTTATCTGCTCGCGACCGATGTCGCGGACGAAAGCTACACCGTCTATGACCTCGCCGATCACAAGCTTCTGGGTCGCTTCAAGATCACGGGCGACGCGAAGGTCGCCGATCTCGATGCCGTCGGGGAATCCGAGGGGTTGACTTCGACCGCCTTCGACTTTGGCGGTGCGTACGCCGGCGGATTGCTGGCGGTGTTCGACGAGTCGAACGAAGGGGGACGTGGGAACGCCAAACTCGTCCGCTGGAGCGCGGTGGCCGAAGCGCTGAAACTCAAGTCTGCGACTGGCCGTGAGCCCCGGAAGGTGCCCTCGCCGAAGGCTGTCGTCGTCGTGCCCGACGTCGAGACTGTGCCCGTGGAAGATTTTGGCGACGCGGCAGACGACATCGCGATCTGGGCCCACCCGAAGGATCCCAACCTGGGGCTCGTCATCGGAACGAACAAGAAGCGGGGCCTCGACGTGTACGACCTGAAGGGCAAACGCATCCAGGTGCTGGAAGACGGCCGCGTCAACAACGTGGATTTGCGCGAAGGCTTCCGGCTCGACGGGCGTGATGTTGCGCTGGTGGCCGTTTCCAACCGCACTTACAAGAGCCTGGGCCTCTATCGTGTCGATGCGCAGGCGCGACGCCTGATCAACGTCGCGGAAGGAGTCATCGAAGTCGGGCTCGGAGACCCCTATGGGCTGTGCATGTATCGCAGCGCGAAATCCGGCGAGACGTACGTCTTCGTGAACGACTCGGATGGCAGGTTCAAGCAGTTCAAACTCCTCGCCACGGCGAACAAGGTCCGGGCGGAGTTGGTGCGTGAGTTCGCGCTCGAGTCCCAGACGGAGGGATGCGTGGCCGATGACGCGAACGGTGCGTTGTACCTGGGCGAGGAAGACGTCGGCCTCTGGCGCTACTCCGCGGAGCCGGATGGAGGCACGACACGCACGTCGATCGATACCACTGCGGAAGGCGGCCACCTCACCGCGGACGTGGAAGGAATGGGCCTCTACCTGCAGGCGGGTGGCAAAGGCTGGCTTGTCGTTTCGAGCCAGGGATCGAACGACTACGCCGTGTATCGCCGCGAAGGAGCCAACGAATACGTTGGTCGCTTCTCGGTCGTCGCCAATGATGCGTCCGGTATCGACGGCATCTCGGAAACCGACGGCCTCGACGTGTCCAGCGCCAATCTCGGCGGGATCTACGCGCAGGGTATCTTCATCGCGCAGGATGGCCGCAACATCACGCCCGCCGAGCGGCAGAACTTCAAGTTCGTGGCTTGGGAGAAGATTGCCCGCGCGATGAAACTGCAGTGAGCGGTTAGCTCGCGGAGCGCTTCTCCCGCTTCGCGAGCTCCTTCTCGTCAATCTTGGTGCGCCAGCTGCTGACCCCGTTCCGGAGGTCGGCGGGCGTGAGGGTGAGTGGCTTCCAGGCGATGTCGCCCCATTCATTGAAGAGCGAGAACGTCAGCGTGGGGTTCGCACCCGAGACGAAGTCCAGCATGCCCACGTTCGCGCCTCCGGCATACACAGGCCTCATGCGGACCTCCGGCGACTGCGTCACCCAGGACATGTCGCATGACTGCGCGAGGGGCGAGCTGACCAGGTCGTAGATGTCATAGCCGCCGCGCTCCGAGCACGGAATGCAATTGAGTTCGCCCACATGGCTGTCGCCCGACAGGCAGACCACGCCGCCGATGCGCCGGTCCCGAATGAAATCGAACAGATCGTCACGAGCCGTCTTGAACGCAGCCCAGGTGTCGCCCTGCGGTCCGTCGGCCATCGACCAGCCGCTGCCGCACGCGAGTATCTTGAACGGGGCGCGACTCGCGAGCAGTCGCTGCTTCAGCCAGTCCGTCTGCAGGTCGCCGAGAAACTTTTTCGACGGCCCATCCGGAGCCGCATTCGGGGTCCTGTGGTAGCGACCGTCGAGGAAGAAGAAGTCGATGCCAGCGTAAGAGTATTCGAAATAGACACCGGGATTGCCGGGCTCACCGTATGCCGGATTCGGCCAGTACTGCTTGAAAGCAGTGAGTGACTGATCCTTGAACGGGAAGCTGCCGTCACTGTTGTTGTAGCCGAAGTCATGGTCGTCCCAGATCGCCAGCTGCGGTATGCGCCGGATCACGTTCTGCAGCGACAGGACACTGCGTTGCCGGCGGTATTCATCCGCGAAGGCGAAAGTGGACTCCGCGTCCGCGTAGACATTGTCGCCCAGCCAGAAGAACAGGTCCGGAGACTGGGCCTCGACGATGCGGAAGATCCGCTGTTCCGGGTCACGCGCCAGGCGAGCGCACGATCCGAACGCGACGCGGAAATTCTGCGACTGAGACGGCGCAGTCTTCGCGGAGGACGGCTGGGTTCGATAGCGGTCCACTTCGCCATCCACGAGCACCCGGTACCAATACGTCGTATCCGGCTTGAGGTCCGCGATGCGGATGACCGCCGTGAAGTCGTTTTCCGCACTGGCATGGACCGCGGGCGTCACCCTGGCATCCAGCATCTCGCGCGTGGTCGAGTATTGCACCGAGACGGGCAAGGCTCCCGAAGCCCGCCCCCAGATAGTCACAGATGTCGGGCCGCTGGCGCCCAGCATCGGTCCCTGCAGTAACCTGGGGTATCCAAAGCTTTTCGCCCACACCCGGGCGGGCAACGAACCCAAGGCGAGCGCAGCCGTTCCGAGCTGGATCAATCGGCGTCTAGAAGACTTCATGGTTTCTCCAATCTTCGTTGTTCGTGGTGGCCGTGATGACATAGGCCAACACCAGGGTCTGGGCCAGGCACAAGGAGGCGGTCAGGAATCGGAAGTGCTTGACCTCGGCATCTTTCACATCGAGCACCAGCGCGGCGCGGCGCGCGATGGATGACAGCGGTGAGTCGGTCAGCGCGATCACACCGGCTCCGCGCACATGCGCGCACTCCACCGCGCCAACGGTCTCCGACGCATAGGGGGCGAAGCTAGTGGCGATGAGCAGGTCTCCACGACGCATCAATTTTCCCTGGTCGACCATCATGCCGGCGCGACCGTCGAGGAGATGAACCTGCGGCTTGCCGGCCTGACGCAGCGCGTAGCTCAAGTAGGCGGCGACCGGGAACGACCTTCTCACGCCCGCCAGGTACACCGTCCGGGCATCGCATATCAGCGAAACCGCGCGGCGCACCTGGTCGTTCCGAATGGAATTCTTCATCAGCGTGAGCGCGTTGATGTTCTCGCGCGCGAATTCCTGCATCAGCCGGTGCGGGCCTTCAGCCAGCACGCCGGCGCGCTCCAGCCAGCTCAGCCCCTTGATCCTCGCGGAATACGCATGGCTGGAAGACGAGGCCAGCAACTCGTCCCGAAAGAGGCGTTGCAGCGCACTGCCACCTTTGAATCCGAGCGCCTTCGCGAATCGCACGATGGTGGAGGGGCGCACGTCGCAGCGCACCGCGATATCGCTCAATGATTCGAAACCCATATCGTTCGGATTCTCGAGCACAAATCGCGCCACCTGCTTCAGCCGTGGGCTGAAGCGATCGTGGCGGCGGACGATTTCCGCCCGAAGTTTGTCGATGGCCTTTGAGGAGGGCATGAAATCGATTCCCGACCGTGGGATTCATCGTAGTTACACGTGAATCGTGGACCCTAACTTTCCAGCGCGTCGCGACCTCGGGGAACGCCAGTCTGCTGGTAGCGCAAACACGTCCCCCTTCTCGGGCGGCTACCCAATTGTAGAACACAAATTCCAACTGTTGCTAAGAAAGAAACAAACGTTCTATGATGGGGTCGCCATGGAACCCTGATTCCATTACGCACGGGTGGGGGTCGGTGCCGAGCATCGGCCGCGGATACATTTCAGATTCAGGCAGGGCCATACATGAACAAGCTATTTCGTCGCTCGCTCATCGCTTCCGCCATCGCGGCAACGATCGGCTCGAGTGTTTCCTTCGCGGGCGATGTCACTGGCAAGGTGACTGAAGCCGGTTCGGGTCGTCCATTACCGAATGCGACGGTGCGACTCACGGAGCTCAATCTCACCACGCAGTCCAATCGCGCGGGCGAGTATCGATTCAGTAACGTGCCTGCGGGCTCATACACCGTCGAGGCGAGTTACGTGGGTCTCCCCAACAGCAAGAGCAGCGTCGCGGTGCCTGAAGTCGGCCCGATCGTCGCGGCCATCGCGATGGGTGAAGCCGCTGGTGATGGCGAGCAGCTGCTGGAGATCGAAGTGTCAGGCTTCCGCCTGGCGCAGATCACCGCGTTGCAGGACAAGAAGTCTGCCAAGCTGATCAAGGAATCCATTACGGCCAACGATGCCGGAAAGCTCCCCGATCAGAATGCCGCGGAGACTCTCGCGCGCGTGACCGGCGTCTCGGTGACGACGGACCAGGGCGAAGGCCGCTACGTCAACATTCGCGGCGTCGATGCCGCGCTGAACAACGTCACGATCGACAGTCAGACCATCGGCTCGCCCGAAGGCGACACACGCCGCGTGGCACTCGACACCGTGCCGGCAAACCTGCTGGCCAAGCTCGAGGTGGTGAAGTCCGTTACTCCCGATCTCGATGGCAACGCCATCGGCGGGTCTATCAACATCGTGACTCCGAGCGCGTTCGACGATCCGGATGGACGGTTCTTCTCGGCCTCGGCGGACTTCGGCTACTACGACCTGGGTGGTGAAAATCCGTTCGGCGGCAGCCTCGCATGGGGTCGCGTATTCGGAGAAGAGCGCTTCGGCATCGTGCTGTCGGCCAGCTATTCCGATCGGGAATTCACTTCGCACAATGTCCAGGGCGGAGATCCCTGGGAGGAGGAGGGTGATTTTCTCGTCCCGGACGAAATGAACCTGCGCGACTACCTGATTCGGCGCGTGCGCAAGGGTGTCGTGGCCAACCTTGAGTTCCGCCCCAACGAGAACGTCAAGCTGTACTGGCGCAACATCTTCAATCGATACGAGGACACGGAGCTGCAGCCGGAGTTGACGTACGACTACCGCGGCGGCGATCTCATCAATCAGACGGCCACGTCCGGAACGTTCACCGAGGGCGAGGGCGAACGCGCCAACAGCCGCCGCTTCGAGATCCAGAAGATCACATCGTCCAGCCTAGGCGGCGAGTTCACGCCCGGCGCCTGGACGATCGGCTTGTCAGCAACTCTCGGCAAGACCGAGCAGGATACGCCGCAGGACAACGCGTGGTCCTTCGAGCTCGCCGACGAGATTCCGATGTCGTATGACACGTCGGACAGATTCTGGGTGGTCTCGGCGGGCCCCGAGTTCCAGGATCCCGCGAACTTCGAATTCAACGAGCATTCACGTGGCGGCCAGATCATCGAGGAAGATCTGCACATCGGGCAGGCCGATTTCAAACGTGACATCACGTTCGGAGACAACAAAGGCTTCTTCAAATTCGGCGCCAAGCTGATCAGCCGGGAGAGCACCAGCGACCAGGACCTGGTTGTTTACGACGGGTTTGACGGCGATTTGCTGCTTTCGCAGTTCGCGCACGCCGGGGACCCGTCCTTCTATCGAAGCGAGCGGCCTTACTATCCGTTCGGCCCCACGCCCGACTTCAACGCGGCCGAAGCCTTCTTCCGCGAAAACGAAGCCAACTTCGAGGTCAGCGACTCCGACACCATCGCTGAATCTTATGGCGTGGATTACGAGGTCTCGGAAGACGTCACGTCCGGCTACGTGATGGCCTCGCTGGACGTCGGCACCGCCACCTTCATCGGCGGCGTCCGGGTCGAGAAGACAGAGACGGACTTCCAGGCGTATGACATCGTGTTCGTCGACGGTGACGCCGCGAACCCGCCGCCGCAGGTTACTGGCACCAAGAACTACACCAATTGGATGCCTGGGCTGCAGATGACCTGGGCGATCCAGGAAGATCTCCTGCTTCGGGCAGCCTGGACCAACACCATCGGTCGCCCGTCCTATGAGCAGAACGTCCCCTTCCGCATCTTCGAGCTGGAGGAAGGCGACCCTGGTGAATTCGAAGGCGAAATCGAAGCGGGCAATTCGGATCTCGATCCGCTCGAATCAGCGAACTACGACCTGACGGTCGAGTGGTACACCGACGACGGTGGCCTCCTGTCCGCGGGTGTGTTCATGAAGGACATCGACAACCCGATCTTCAACCGGGTTCAGGACCTCGAAGACGTCACATTCGAAGGGCGCTTCTACACCGACCTCCAGATCACTCAGCCACAGAACGCGCAGACCGGCGAGATCGTCGGCGTCGAGCTGGGATTCCAGCGGCAGTTCGTCAATCTACCGGGATTCTGGAGCGGCTTCGGGCTCTCTGCCAGTTACACATGGACGGACAGCGAGGCCGATGTGTTCGATCGCGACGATTCCGTGCCGTTCTTCCTCCAGTCCGACCAGGTCGGCAACCTGTCAGTGTACTGGGAGAAATCGGGTCTTGAGCTTCGCCTGGGCTACGCCTACCGCAGCGAGTACCTGTACGCGCTGGGAGACGATGCGTCGCAGGATCTGTACATCGACACGCACGGGCAACTCGACTTCAAGGCCAGCTACGATTTCAACGAGCAGTGGACGACGTTCATCCAGTTCACCAACCTGACCGACGAGCCGCTGCGCTACTTCAGCGGCGATCGCTCGCGCATGGCGGAGAATGAAATGTACTCGTGGAGCGCGCTGGCCGGATTCAGCGTGAAGTTCTAGGCGCTCTCGGGCGCCAGCGCTTCGAGCAGCGCGGCGTGTATTTTCGGCGTGCAGCCGAGAAACGTGCCGCCTCTGACGTCCAGCCGATGGCCGGCGGTGTCGCTCACGACGCCGCCGGCTTCGCTGATCAAAAGCGCTCCAGCCGCCATGTCCCAGGCGGCCACACTCTGCTCCCAATATGCATCGAAGCGGCCCGCGGCCACCCAGGCGCTGTCGATGGCTCCGGCGCCCAGTCGACGGATGCCGGCCACCTTCGGCATGAGCCGGTCCATCTCTCTAAGGAAGTAATCCTTACGGGGCTTTTCGCCAAATGGGATTCCGACAGCCAGCAACGCGTCGTCGATGCCGTCTCGATCAGAAACCCGGATGGGGTTGCCGTTGAGGAATGCACCATTGCCCTTGCGCGCGTGGAACATCTCGTTCATCAGAGGCACATAGGTCACGGCGGCGACGATCTCACGTCGTATCTCGAGCGCGATGTTCACGGCGAAAAGCACGCTGCCCCGCAAGAAGTTCGTGGTGCCGTCCAGGGGGTCCACGATCCAGATCGACTCGGCATCCTGCCCCGGCACGAAGCCGCCCTCCTCACCGAGGAAGCCGAATCGGGGCGCCACCTCGGCGAGCCGGTTGCGCACGGTGGCTTCCGCATTGAGGTCAGCCTCGGAGTAGAAGTCGGCACCCGACTTCCTGCGCACGTCGAGAGAGGCGGCACGCCCTCGGTCTCTCACGAGACCGTCGCCTGCGTCCTTGGCGGCGGCAATCATTGCGTCCAGAAGTACGGCGACATCCAGGCTCATTCGAAACCCTCGGGTGGTGACTCTTATATATGTCGGCCCGGACACGAGGTCGAGCCTCGCGGGAGCCTAAGCGCGGAAGCAAAATTCCACAACAGAATGAGATGAAAAATTCATTCCATGTGATATGGTCCGGACTCATGAACGCGCAGCCCAATACACCCCGGCAATGGCGCATGGAACGAACGTTGCCGTGACAGTAACATCCGGAACGCCTGTGCCACAGAGGGCCAATAGCTTGGCTGCCAACATGAAAAACCTCGAGAACCTGCGGGCGGACATCGTGCGCAGATACGAAGAGCTGAGTCCGCGGCTACAGCAAGTGGCCCAGTACGTGCTCGACAACCCGAATGAAATCGCGCTGCAGACGTTGGCCGTGATCGCTGAACGAAGCAAAGTTCAGCCGTCGACGATCGTCAGGTTCGCGAAGACCTTTGGCTACGACGGCGCGAGCGAGATGCAGGATCTCTTCCGCGACGAAATGATCGCGAGCCCGCCGAGCCCGAGCTACGCGGAGCGCATCCGGGAATTCAACCGGCGCGCGGGTTCCAACGGAGCTCTCGCGCCCCAGGACGTGCTGCAGGAGTTCGCCGAGAGCAACATCCTGGCACTCGAGCACCTGAAGTCCACGGTGAAGAAGGGGGACCTCGAAAAGTCCGTGGACATGATCCGTAACGCCGCGTCTGTCTACATCGTGGGTCTGCGCCGTTCGTTCCCGGTGGCGGCCTATCTCGCGTACGCCCTGCGTCACGTCGACAAGCGCGCCTATCTACTGGACGGGGTCGCCGGGATGCTGGGCGAGCAGAGCACCATGCTCACGTCGAAAGACCTCCTGATCGCCACCAGCTTCGCGCCTTATGCGCCCGAAACCGTCGAGATCGTGGCCACGGCGAAAAAGCAGAAGACGCGGATCATCGCGATCACGGACAGCAAGTTGAGCCCGATAGCCGCGGCCTCCGATGTCGCCTTCGAGATAAAGGACGCCGAGGTCCGACAGTTCCGATCACTTACCGCCTCGCTCTGTCTGGCCCAGACCCTGGTGATCAGCTACGCCTTTGGGATGGATGGAAAGCAGCGAGGCCGCTGATCACCACATGAAGGATACGATCAAATGACGCGATTTCTGCTCGTTGGCGCCGGCCGGATCGGCAAGATCCACGCGGAGAATATAGTCCGCAGCGGGCGAGGCAGCCTCGTGCACGTAACGGATTCGAATCCGCCGGCGGCGAGCGAGCTCGCGGCCCGGTGGGGCGCCAGAGTCGTCGCGCCCGAACACGCTCTGACCAGCGATGTCGATGCGGTCCTGATTGCGAGTTCCACCGACACACATGCCGACTGGATCGAGCGCGCCTCGGGCGCCGGCAAGGCGGTGTTCTGCGAGAAGCCGCTCGATCTCGACATCAAGCGCGCCGACTCCTGCCTGGAGTTCGTGCGACGCCAGAGCACTCCGTTGTTCATGGGCTTCAATCGCCGCTACGACCCGTCATTCACCAGGCTCAGGCAGGAGAGCAAAACTGGCTCGGTCGGCAAGATCGAGACTGTCCATATCATTAGCCGCGACCCTGCGCCGCCGCCGGTCGAATACATCGCGCGCTCCGGTGGACTGTTCCGCGACATGATGATCCACGATCTCGACATGGCACGGTGGCTGCTGGACGAGGAGCCGGTCGAAGTATTCGCCCGTGGCAGCGCCCTGGTGAATCCCGACATCGGTGCGGCCGGGGATGTCGACACGGCCATGGTCATGCTGCGCACTGCGAGCGGCACGATGTGCCAGATCGCCAACAGCCGGCGTTGCGCATTCGGCTACGACCAGCGCATCGAAGTATTCGGATCGAAGGGCGCATTGTCCGCCGCCAATCACACCTCCACGAGCGTGACATTGGCTCGTGAAAATGGGTTCACGACAGAGCCCGCTTTGCCATTCTTCCTCGAGCGCTATGCCGCGGCCTACCGGCTCGAGCTCGAGGATTTTCTCAGTGCCCTGCAGGGCAAAAAGGTCGAGCTGGCCACCGGTGAAGATGGTCGTCGCGCGCTGAAGCTCGCAGACGCCGCGCAGGCGTCGCTCGTCACCGGAAAAGCGGTCACGCTGTCGGCTTGAAATCGGTGTTCCATATCTTTGACCAATTGAAACTTTCATTCCAATCCGCTACCGTCAGCTGACGGGGAGTGCGTAGTGGCGCTCCCGACATGAAGGAGCAGAGAGAGCCTTCGCCGGCGCTCTCACCGTGATGAATGAACATCTGAAAAGCTTCCGGAGCGGCTTTGGGCCCGGGTTCACGACGATCACCGACTGTTCGGCGCCGGACAACATCGCCGGGCTCGGTCTGGGCGTCTTGCGGATGAAGGCAGGCGAGCGCAAGCAGATCCGGGTTTCCCGTGAGACCGCGTGGTTGCTGATGGCGGGCGAGTCCGCGGGCACGGTGGACGGCGAGGCGTTCAGCGTATCGCGGGCGTCGCTCTTCGACGAATCGTGCAGTTGCCTGCACGCGAGCGCCGGTTCGGCCGTTACGTTGGAGGCCATCAGCGACGTCGAATGGACGGTCTACGATTGCGCCAACGAGGCGCGCTTCGAGGGGCGCATCTTCAGCCCTGCCCAAGTTCCGAATGAATACCGCGGCAAGGGTCTGGTCGGCGAGCGTGCGCTGAGATATGTGCGCACCGCGTTCGATGGGCGCAATTCGCCGCCCCAGGCGCAGCTCGTATTGGGAGAAGTCGTGACGTTTCCCGGCGGATGGTCGAGTTATCCGCCGCACCATCACCCCCAGCCTGAGATCTACCACTACCGCTTCTCACGTCCCGAAGGGTACGGGCATGCGGAACTGGGTGAGGACGTCGTGAAGGTCCGCGCCTTCGACACTATCCACATTCCCGCGGGGCTCGATCATGCGCAATGCGCTGCCCCCGGGTATGCCATGTACTACTCGTGGGTGATCCGTCACCTCGCGGGCAATCCTTACACCTCGCCGGAATTCACCGCCGATCACACTTGGACACTGAAGGCGGATGCCGACTACTGGCGCCCGCAGATCGAAGAGAAAACCAAATGACGCGATCGCTGGACCTTATCTGCCTCGGGCGCGCCGCCGTCGACTTCTACGGCGAGCAGATTGGCAGCCGCCTGGAGGACATGCAGAGCTTCACCAAGTATCTGGGAGGCTCTTCCGCAAATCTCTGCGCGGGGGTCGCTCGCCTGGGCCTGCGCAGTTCGATGCTCACCCGGGTCGGCGATGAGCACATGGGTCGCTTCGTGCGCGAGGCACTCGCTGCATTCGGCGCGGACGTCAGCCACGTCAAGACCGACCCTGATCGCCTCACGGCATCGGTGGTACTCGGCATCGAGGGCACGGGTTCGTACCCGCACATTTTCTTCCGCGAGAATTGCGCCGACATGGGCGTCTGCGTCGACGATTTCGACGAGGCCTATATCGCGAGCAGCGGCGCCTTCGCGGTGACAGGTACACACCTATCAACCGACCGCACGCGAGAGGCCGTAGAACAGGCGTTCCGATGGGCCCGGAAGAATGGTACCCGCTGCGTTCTCGACATCGACTATCGCCCCGTACTGTGGAAGCTCACTGCCGCGGGCGATGGCGCTTCCCGCTTCGTCGCAAGCGAAACTGTCACCGCCTCGATGCAGCCTCTGATCCCGTTGTGTGACTTGGTGGTGGGCACGGAAGAAGAAATCCGCATCGCGGGCGGTACCGAAGACGTGATCGCGGCGATCCGCCGGATCCGCTCGCTGACATCGGCGGTAATCGTCATCAAGCGCGGCGCGTCTGGATGCGTGATCGTTCCCGGCGCCGTGCCGGACGATCTGGACGAGGCACTGGTCGTGCCCGGCTTCCCCGTCGAGGTGCTCAACGTCCTCGGCGCCGGCGATGCTTTCCTGAGCGGCTTTTTGTCCGGCTGGCTGCGGAATGCGTCGCTCGAGGAATGCGGCCGACTGGGCAATGCCTGCGGCGCACTGGTCGTGAGCCGCCACGCCTGCAGCCCGGCCATGCCAAGCCAGGCCGAGCTCAAGGAATTCATGTCTCGCGCGGTGCCGGTCCGCCGGCCGGATCTCGATGCCACCCTGTTGCACATGCACCATGCGACCACCGTGCGCCGCAGGACGGCCGGCGACCTGTTCGTGCTCGCTTTCGATCATCGCAAGCAGCTGGAGGAGATGGCGGACGACGCCGGCAGGCCGCGCTCACTCATCGCCGATTTCAAGTTGCTGATCGCCCGCGCCGTCGAGCGGGTGGCCGCGGACAGCACGCTGGCCGGTAGTCTCGGGGTCATCGTCGATGGCCGGCATGGTACCCCGGTGCTCGAATCGCTCACGCATTCGGACACTTGGGTGGCCCGTCCAATCGAGCTCCCCGGTTCGCGTCCGCTGCAGTTCGAAGGCATCGACAACGTGGCATTGAACATCCGGGCGTGGCCGGTGCATCACGTGATCAAGTGTCTCGTCTTCTATCATCCCGACGATCCGATCGACCTCCGGTACGAGCAGGAACACAAGGTCAACGAGCTTTACCAGGCTGCGCTGGCTCTCGATCGCGACCTCATGCTCGAGTTCATCAGCGCCGGACGAGGCAAACCGGTCCTGGATGACACGACGCTTCGCGTGTTGAAGCGCTTCTACAACATTGGTATCCGCCCGGCATGGTGGAAACTCGAGTCTCAAACTGCGGACGCGTGGCGCGCGATCGGCGAGCTCATCCAGGCGCGCGACCCGTGGTGCAATGGAGTGCTGCTGCTGGGGCTCGACGCACCTGAAGAACAATTGCAGCTCTCGTTCTCGCAGGCGGCGCAATCACCGGTCTGTCGCGGGTTCGCGGTGGGTCGAAGCATCTTCAGCGCAGCGGCCAATGGTTGGTTCCGCGGGGTGACCAGCGACGAAGCGGCCGTCGAGGACATGGCGCGACGCTATCGCAGGTTGATAGAGGCCTGGCGCGCGCAGCGCGAGGCCGGGTATGGGCAACGCGCCCTGGCGGCGGGCTGAGCCATGAGCGCGACTGTCAAACTCACCATGACCCAGGCACTGACGCGGTACCTCATCGCGCAGCTGACGATCGTCGACGGGCAGACCGTGCCGTTGATCCCCGGGATCTTCGCCATCTTCGGCCATGGCAACGTCACGGCGTTCGGCGAGGCACTTTCGGCGGTGCGCGATCAGTTCCCGACGTATCGGGGGCACAACGAACAGTCCATGACGCACGCGGCCGTCGCCTATGCGAAAGCGCAACGGCGCCGCCGTTTTTTGGCATGCACGACGTCGATCGGCCCCGGCGCGACCAACATGGTAACCGCCGCGGCGTTGGCCCACGTGAACCGCCTGCCGGTTCTGCTGCTGCCGGGTGACGTGTTCGCGAGCAGGCGACCAGACCCCGTGCTCCAGCAACTCGAGGACTTCGGCGATCCGACGATCAGCGCGAACGACTGCTTCAAGCCCGTGTCGCGCTACTGGGATCGCATCACCCGCCCCGAGCAGATACTCCGCAGCCTGCCCGCGGCCATCAGTGTGCTGCTCGATCCGGCCGAGTGCGGTCCGGTCACGCTGGCGCTGCCGCAAGACGTACAGGCCGAGGCGTATGAATACCCCGAAAGCTTTTTCGAGCCGCGAGTGCACGTGCCCGGCCGTCCGGGGGCCGGCGCCGACCGCCTGCGCGAGGCGGCCAGCAGGATTTCCCGCGCCAGAGCCCCGCTCATCATCGCCGGCGGTGGCGTGCTGTATTCCGAAGCAACTGTTCAGCTGGCTGAATTCGCCAAGTTTCATCGCATACCTGTCGCGGAAACGCAGGCGGGCAAGGGCGCGCTGCCTTTCGATCATCCGCAAAACGTCGGTGCGATCGGCGTCACCGGTGCGAGCGCGGCCAACGAGCTCGCGCGGAAGGCCGATCTCATCATCGCCCTCGGAACCCGCTTGCAGGATTTCACGACTGCCTCGAACTCCCTGTTTTCCGCGCCCGCGCTAGGATTGATCAGCGTGAATGTGTGCAGGCTCGATGCCGCCAAGAACGATGCACTGGCATTGCAAGGGGATGTCGCCCGGACCCTGGACGAGCTCGACAAGCAGATGGGCGACCCTCCCGATCGCAAGGAGTGGAGCGCCGCCGTCAAGCAGTGCCAGGAGGCTTGGGAGCGAGCTGCATACGCCGTGACCCGCAGCGCGCCAGCCAAACTACCTACCGACGCCCAGGTGATCGGCGCAGTGAATCGTATGGCAACTTGCAAGACGACGGTTGTCTGCGCCGCGGGCGGTCTGCCGGGCGACCTCCACAAGTTCTGGAAGTCGCGCGAGCCTGGCGACTATCACGTCGAGTATGGATTCTCGTGCATGGGATACGAGATCGCGGGCGGACTGGGCGTCAAGCTCGCGCAGCCGGAACGCGATGTCGTCGTCATGGTGGGCGACGGCAGCTATCTCATGATGAATTCAGAGATCGCGACCTCGATCGCACTGGGGCTCAAGCTCACCATCGTGCTGCTCGACAACCGGGGCTTCGGCTGTATTCACCGCCTTCAGACCTCGCGGGGCGGCGATGCCTTCAACAACCTGCTGGACGATAAGGCACCGAAGGTGGATTTCGTTGCCCACGCGGCCGCGCTCGGCGCCGTGTCGCGCAAGGTCGCGAACGTGGCCGAGCTGGAAACCGCGCTGGCCGAGTCCGCTTCGGAAGCAAGAACCTGCGTGTTGGTCATCGACACCGATCCTACTGCGAGCCCAAACGTGGGCGGCGCCTGGTGGGACGTTGCGCTTCCGGAAGTGTCGCAGAACCCCCGGGTCGCCAGGGCGTTTGAAACGTATCAGGGCGAGCTCTCAAAGATTCGGGGCGAAGAATGACGGTTAAACTGGGCATCAACCCGCTCACCTGGACGAATGACGATCTGCCATCTTTGGGGCAGGAGACCTCTCTCGAGACCTGCTTGCGTGAAGCCCGCCAGGCGGGGTTCACGGGTGTCGAACTGGGCAACAAGTTCCCGCGCGTAGCGGCTCAGCTTCGTCCGATCCTCCAGTCACACGATCTGCAGCTCGTGTCGGGCTGGTATAGCGGCCGGCTGCTCGAACGGAGCGTCGACGCGGAATGGGACGCGATGTCCAACCACTTCGAGTTGCTGCGCTCGTTGGGTTGCGACGTGATGGTCTTTGCGGAGGTTTCGCGCTGCTCTCACGGTGATCAGCGGACGCCGGTCTCTCAGCGGCCACATCTCGCGCGTCACGAGTGGCCGGTATTCTGCGACAGGCTCACGGGGCTCGCGGATCGCATGAAAGCTGAAGGTCTTCGGCTCGCTTACCACCATCACATGGGGACGGTCGTGCAATCGCAGCGCGATGTCCACACGGTGATGGAGGGCACTGGAGAGTCGGTCGGGCTGCTTTTCGATACGGGACATCTGACATATGCGGGGGTTGGCGCATCTCTGTTCGAGATGGCGGAGAAATACGCCCCGCGTATCGTCCACGTGCATTGCAAGGACGTCAGGCCTTCCATCCTGGAACGCGTCGTGAATCGAGATTCGAGCTTTTTGAACGCGGTGCTGGACGGGGTCTTCACCGTGCCGGGCGATGGACTGGTCGACTACCGCCGGGTGCTCGCGCCCCTGGCTCAGGTCGGTTACTCCGGCTGGCTGGTCGTCGAGGCGGAACAGGACCCCGTGGTCGCGCCGTCCTTCGAATATGCGAGCAAGGGATTCAGTCATTTGAACCTCCTCGCGAGCGCTCTCTTCAATTAATCGGGAAATCATTGGCGCGACCGGTTGGATGGCTCACGAACATGAGTCCAGCCTGACGCGCGGGAGTCTTCCGAGTGGTCACCCGCACGTGGCCGCCGGAGAAGGTTTCACGCGCAGATTGTTTGTTGGGTGGACCGAGAACTCCTGAGCCTGGCAAATCGGTCGCGGGCCCACCCCCTCTTCAGGGCTCGCGACCGATTCTGCTTGACGGTTGTCTCACGAGCTTTTTTGGTTTGACAGCGGCATCAAGAGAAGCGCGTGCGCTTCCAGAGAACCGCGACGGCGGTTACGAGCAACGCCAGGGAAGCAACTACGATCACCAGCATCCACGGCCGGTCGACCTCCATTCCTGGGCTCCTTGCGTTCAACCCGAGCCAGACGAATATCGATATCGCTGCGGCAACGATGAGCAACTCCCATGAGCGCGCGCGCGTTCTGACGCCATCCCGCGCGTCGGAACCCGTAACGGCAGCAGCTACTTGCTCGCGATCGAGGCCATAGCGCGCGCACTCCCGTTCCATCGCCTGCCGCCAGTGCCATTGTTCGTCCGCGGGGGCCTCCGCGAAGGTAATGGCTACCGCACCAACGATCATGATCAGCGACCCGCCCACGACGAACGTCGCCGAGCCCGACATGTTTGCCAGCTCACCGAACACCAGCGCACCCCAGGCGAGACCCCACAGCTGATTGGTATTTGACAGGGGAATGCCGCGACTGATGCCAATGTATTTGGCCGCGTATTGCTGGAACAGGTCGCCGATCACCCAGCAGAACCCGCCAAGGAACAACCAGAAAAGTACGGGTTTGGCCTGCGCCAGCGAGTCGAGCACATTCGCGGCGCCGCCATCGAAGATCGCCGCCACCGCGAACACGGTACCCAATTCCCCAATGGTGAACACGGTGACGAACGACAACGGGTTCATCCCGCTGATGTATGCCTTGCGATAGGGGATATACATGGTTCCCCAGAGCAGGGCTGCGCCGCAGGCGGCGAGGATGCCCAACGTCGCGGCCTCGCGATTGGCCGAAGAATTGTGGTTCGTGGTCGCATACGCCAGCAGGCATGCGCCAATCACGATGGCCGCCGCGCCCCCCAGTACTATCCGTCGTTGCCGCGACCCGCTTCCCCGCAATTCGTTGAAGAGCAACCAGCCCCAGAACATGCCGATGAGGCTGTTGAGGTTCCAGAGAGGGAACGCGATGGACAAGCCGACGTCCCTGATCGCGAACACGGTGAGGGTGTTGGCGACCGCCCAAAGCATCCCCGCAACGATTCCCCACACGATGAGATGTGGCTTCTGCCGCAGATCGTCGAAGACGTAGCTAGTTCCCTTGAGCGCCACAGGGATGGTCCATCGCGCAACGAATACACCCATGACCATGCCGAGTGAGATCACGAAAGGGGAAAAGCCCATCGTCACCAGCTTGGTGGGCGCTTCGGCCGAACCCAACCATGCGCCCGCAGCGATGCCGGACATTACTCCAACGGTATGCAAGGACGGGAATGAACTCCGGGCGGGAGTGATCATGCGATCGATGCCAGGAGACCGATGCCGATGGCGAGCACCGTGAGCGGAATCCACAGGTGGAAGTCGGTCAGCGTTGCTTTCAAGCGAGAAGTTTTCATACGCCCCTTGGTAGTTGAAAAATTTCAATTACAGCGTTGGGTGGAATTCTTATGCCACGACCCTATACTTCTGGATATCCGAATTCAAGAACCGGGGTAGGTCGAATGGCGGCACCGATCAGATTTGGATTGATAGGCAGCGGGTTCATGGGGCGCGCGCATTCGATCGCGTTGCATTCTGTCGCCGCGACCTTCGGTCCAGAATTCGCCGTCGAGTGCACCGTGCTCGCAGACAACACCGCCGACCGCGCACGCGAGGCCGCGTCGTCATTGGGATTCGGCCGCCCTACTTGCGATTGGCGCCAGCTCATCGCGGATCCCGACGTCGATGTCGTCGACATCTGCACGCCCAATCACCTGCATGCGGAAATGGTGTTGGCCGCCCTGGCATCTGGCAAACACGTGTACTGCGAAAAGCCGCTGGCACTGGACGCCGAACAGTCCGCGGCCATCGTCGAGGCGGCCACCCGCGCCGGGGTCTGCAACGCCATCGGTTTCAACTACATCTGCAATCCCATGGTTCAGGTCGCGCGGCAGATGATTCACGCTGGCGAGCTCGGCGAAGTCGTGGAATTCAGCGGCCACTACGTCGAGGATTACCTGTGCGATCCACAGACTCCGTTCAGCTGGCGGTGCGAGCGCCGCCTGGCAGGCTCAGGTGCGTTGGCAGATCTGGGTTCGCATCTGATCAACATGGCGCATGTGTTGTTGGGTGCGATCACCCGCGTCAATGGCGTATTGCGCACCGTGCACAAGCAGCGCACAGAAGTCTCCACCGGAAAAGGTCGTATGGTGGAGAACGAAGACCTCGCGCATGCCCTTGTCGAGTTTGCTTCCGGCGTGCCTGGCACTCTCGATATCAGCCGAGTCGCCGCAGGCTACAAATGCGGCCTCAGCGTGCAAGTGGTCGGCACGCGGGGTACCCTCGAGTTCAATCAGGAGCGCATGAACGAACTACGGATATACCGCGTCGATGACACGGCTGGCCGCCGCGGTTTTCGCACCATCCTCGCGGGACCTGAACACCCGGACTATGTGGCGTTTTGCCCCGCGGCAGGACACGGTCTCGGCTTCAACGATCTCAAGGTGATCGAAGTGCGCAATCTGCTCCGAGCCATTCGCAGTGGCACAGCCGCGTCGCCGGATTTCGCGGAAGGACTCAGGGTTCAACAGGTGATGACGGCGATAGAACTGGCGGCAGCTTCGGGCAACTGGACGAGCGTCGACAAATCGACGCCGGGTTCTGATCCGCCGTAGTTTTCCTGGCAGGAGGTTCGATGAAGAAGGCTAATTCCCCAAGGCTGCGTGGCCATCAGTTGGTGCTACAAGGGAAGCCTTATCAACAGAAATGGCTGTTCTGGCGGGGTATTTCCTGAGGTATGGAAATTCGGGTAATTCGAAAAGTCCCCTAGAAACAAGCTCTCCGGGAGCCGGTATGAATCCCTCTCTCCCGCCAAAATCCTCAATGGATTCAATAGCCATCAAATTCCTGGTGGCAAATCGTGTCTCGTCAAACTGACGACCACTCGATCCTTCAATGACTTGGCGCGGCGTGATTCGCTGTGTAGACCTCAATCCCCTCTCTGCTCCTGATTTGGGAGCGACTGCTCCTGAATCTGGAGTATTCGATTGACAAGACCCGAGATACTCCTAAGATTGGTGCGATCACTCCCAAATCAGGAGCACCATGCTCGACGAGCTCCTTTTCGGCAAGACACGCGCGGCTGTCTTGCGCGAGATCTATATCAATCCGGGTCGGAGACTCTCGTTCAACGAGCTCGTGCGAAGGCTCAAGTCCGGACCTGGCGCCATTTCCCGCGAGCTTGCAACGTTGGCGAGTGCGGGTCTCATTTCCGAGCATCGCGAGGGCAATCAGCGATTCATCTCTGCGTGCACGTCTTCGCCCGTGTACGCGGAACTCCGAGCCTTCGTTGCAAAGGCTTCAGGCGCTCCACTATTCGTCCGTGAAGCGTTGCGTGGCCTCGAAGGCAGCATTGAGCTTGCTCTCATTTTCGGATCAGTCGCCGCCGCCACTGAGCGGGCCGACAGTGACCTCGACGTCTTCGTCGTCGGCACCGCTGGCTACTCCGTCGTGACCCAACGCATGTACTCGATCGAAGGACGCCTCGGAAGAAGGGTGCAAACGCTGTACTTTGACGCAAGTTCCGCCGTCGATCGCGCGTCACTGCGAAAGCCCTCGACGCGTTCCTTGCTTGCCGGCCCAAAACAGTTTGTGCTCGGTGACGAGGCAAAACTGCAGGCGCTCCTGTCCACCGAAGAGGAGGCGAAAGATGGTCAGAAGATCAAATCTGGACAATCTCGCAAAAGGCGCAAGGCCGTCGCTACACGCCGCAGAGCCTGATTGGGCGATTCTCAAAGGTCTCACTGGCCGCGCGATCAGCGCCATCGCCGATGCGCGCAGAAAAAGCAACGCGCTTGCTACACGGTTTGCCGCCGCTTACAACGCCGCATTCTGGCTGGCACGAGTTGCGGCGCTCGAGGGGGCGGGATATCGGCTTGCGGGATCTGATGGACACCGCACCATGGTATTCCAATGCCTTGCACACACGGTCGAATGGGAGAACGAAAGATGGCGACGTCTTGATGATATTCACCGACTGCGCAACCGCTTCGACTATGGCGATATCGTTGACGTTTCCGAAGCAAGTCGAGACCACGATCGCTGACGCGCAGGCGCTGCTCGAAGATGTTGTTCGTGCATTTCCGAAGGCGAAGCCGCAATAGACTGGGCGCGATCGATCCGTTCATGATCTATCTATGCGCCGAAACACGCTGTTGACCGTCATCAGCCTGGCGCTTGTGACCAGCACGGCCTGGCTGGCATTCGAGCTGCATGCTGCGCGCCAGGAATTGGCTGAATTGCGCAGCTCGTCAGCGCGGGCCTCTGGAGGTGCGTCCGCCGCGTGTGCCGCGGCGACTGACATCCGCGTCCCCGTGATCCGGGCAAATCCAGTCGCGACCTCTCCGCCATCAAGGCAGCTCGAGTGCCCGCGAGACACGATGCAGGCGCAAAGTGATGCCGCGCAACGTCAGGCAACTCTGTCGCACAACGCATGGGTGCGGTCATGGCTCAATGACCCGGAGAAACGTGCCAAGGCTTTGGCCGATTCACGAACGAGTCATGGGCGGGAGTTTCCGCGGCAGTTGCTGGACCTGAGCGACGACGACAACAACCGACTCCTGGATACGCTGGCGGCGAGCGACCTGCGCTACGCCGAAGCGATGTACCGTTGCAACACGAATCCTGCCTGCGACCTTCAGTCCGCGATCGGGACCCAAATGCAAGCCAGTCGACGGGAACTGGTCGGGCTCCTCGGCGATGAAAAGGCGCAGCGCCTCGAGAACTATCGCGACAACTACATGGAACGCAATAGTGTGGCCAACTTTCGAAACGGGTTGCCTGATTCGATGCGACTGAGTGATGCGCAGGCCGAGAAGCTCGTAGACGCACTCGGCGAGGAGCGGCGCGGCATGGTGAAAGAATGGCAACAACGTGGCGAGCAAATCTCCGGCATGGCCAACTCGTGGGGGTCGCTCAACTTCCCTGGTACTCAGGACGTCGAGCAGCGCCTGGCAGAAGCCATGGAGTTCCAACGTCGGCAACGCGACCGCGCTGCGGCGATACTGACGGCGGCGCAGCTCGAAATGTTTACCAAGCAGCAGGAGCAGATGCTGGAAATCGCGCGCGGCTCTTGGGAAGACCAGAATCAGGCTGGCAATTCGCTTGCTGATTCCATTCAGTGCCTCCAGCTATCGCAAGGCCGCCGCTTGACCGTTCGATAATCGTCGTAATATGGTGCGGTCGTGACTCATCTACACCGCGGACTTCAGCGCAATGAGCGAGCTGCTCGGCTATCTCACGGACAAGTGTTGCGCGGCGACCGGTGAGACTCGTGCTCCCGTCTGCAATCCGGCCCGCGAAAGCAAGACCGCAAGGCGTCGCAACGCGGCGTGATGTTTCCACGCCGCGGTTGAAGCGGCCTGAGCTGGAGAATCCTGTGACTGCCGCCACGATCTATCACAATCCCAAGTGCGAGACCTCGCGCAATACCCTGGCGCTGATTCGCAACGCCGGCATCGAGCCGACCATCATCGAGTACCTGCAACACCCGCCGACCCGGGAGAAGCTTTCGCAGATGATCGCGGACGCGGGCCTGAGCGTGCGCGCGGCGCTTCGACAAAAAGGCACGCCCTACGATGAGCTCGGCCTCGGAAATCCCGCGCTCACGGACGATCAGTTGCTCGACGCGATGATGGCTCATCCGATCCTCATCAATCGTCCCTTTGTCGTGACCAAGCGCGGAACACGGCTCTGCCGGCCGTCGGAAGCCGTGCTAGACATTCTCGACGAACCCCAGCGCGGATACTTCGCAAAGGAAGACGGCGAGGTCGTCATCGATGAAAGAGGCGAGCGCGTTGGTCGATAGCCTCCAGGATCTGCCGATCGCAATCGAGGAAGAAATGTCCACATTCGAACGTCTTCTGATCGATCTTGCCAGCGAGCTTGAGCCGCGAACGCAGAGTCAGCTGTTACTTCAGAGCTAGCAACGCGCGATCGGGTCCGCTACAACCATCGGACCGATTCCGCTCTCAACGTCAGCTACTCGCGCAACGAAAATATTCTTTCAACCGTGACGCCCAGGGCGCGGGCAAGTTTGAGCGCAAGCGTGGTGGACGGCGTGAACACGCCGTTTTCCACCGTGTTGATCGTCTTGCGTGACACGCCCACCTGCTCGGCCAGCTCCGCCTGTGTGAGGTTCCGTTTCGCGCGCAGATCCCTGAGTCGATTCTCGAGCTCAATCCCGGACATCGCCATCCTTCTGTTCGAGTCTCGCAAAAGCCACGGCTTGCACTCCGAACGCGGTGGCCAGCAAGGCATTGATCACCCAAGGCGCCGACAGTGTCGTGAACATCGAAAAGATTGCGAGCACGATGAGCATGAGCAGCATCGCCGCGAACGCAGCGATCATCGAATGACCAAAATTCGTGCTCGCCAGCTCGTCCCACAATATTCCACGCAATGCGCGGTCGCGCCTCGAGCGAAGAATGACCAGGACCAGCCGCGCGATATTCGAAATCATGATCACGGCGCCGACGGCGAGAACGGCGAGGACTCCCTTGCGCAACCCACTGGAGCCTGGGCTCTCCCGCGCCAGCCAGTCATTGCCCGCAATCGATGCGAGTACCACGAGGAAACCGGCGACCATCCAAAGCAAGGCGCTCACGCGCCGACGGGAGAGGACTTCGACCTGCTCTGCATCTTTCATCATGCTGCACTCCATGTAACCTATAGGTGATACTAGGCGAGGAGCGGGAGTAACGTCAAGGTGACACAGGCCCGCGCAGGCACTCGCCGGCGCCGCGGACTGCGGGCGGGTCTAGTTCTCGGGAAAATCCACCGAGCCCACCTCGGCCACCTGCGGATCATTGAAGGCCATCAAGTCCTGATGCGCCGGATGAACCTGGTACTCGCGCAGTTCCTCGAGCGAATTGAAACGCATCGCGAGCAGCACGTCCCAACTGCGCGCACCGTGCAGCACATCGCGGCCGACTTCGAGATCGCGCAGCGTGGGAATACTCGCGGGCAAGGCGCGTGTCATCCGAAGGAATTCGTCGATATGCGCATCGCTCGTGCCCGGCGTGTACTTGATGAACACGAAATGTCTCAGCATGCCACCTGGCTCCGGACGGGTCGGCAAACTTGCGCGCCCGCGGGGATGAGCGACTCCGCGGTATTGAGCTTCTCCGCCGCGAAACCCGCAGCCACCTTGTAACGGTGCATGAATTCGTCGCGCTCGGCCTTGGGGATCACGTCGTCGATCTTGTCGAACACGCCGCCGCAACGGTCGTCGAGCAGATTGAGCAGGCCGAAGGGACCCGCGCCGCGATTGCGCAGGATCAATGGCGATATTTCCGGGCGCAGCTTCTCGTCGTACGCCGCGAGTGCCGCGGCATCGACGCCGTGCTCCAATAACGCGGCGCCGAGCACGCGTGCGTCGACGATCGCCTGGCTCGCGCCATTGGATCCGGTCGGATACATCACGTGCGCGGCGTCGCCGAGCAGCACGACATTGCCATCGCGCCAGGTGTCCACGGGATCGCGATCGATCATCGGATACTCGAACACTTCGCGCGCGCCGCGAATCATGGCGGGAATATCTATCCAGTCGTAATTCCATTGCGTGAAGTGATGGATGAAATCCTCGTGCTTCACCGGTTTGTTCCAGTTGCCTTCGGGCCAGCCGTCCTTGTTGTCGACGGTGACTTCCGCGATCCAGTTGATGTCGGCGAGTCCGGTGTCCGGGTCCGGTGCCGAAATGGGGTAGAACACGATGCGGTGACGATGTGTGCCCAGCCCCACGAACGAGGCGCCGGTCCGAATCGGTTTACCGCGGCTGACACCGCGCCACATGATCGCGCCACCCCATTGAATCGGCGGCTGCGCGGGATGCATTTGCTGGCGCACAGCCGAATGCAGACCGTCGGCGGCGACAAGCAAGCTCCCCGCCACTTCCGAACGCGCTCCCGCGCGATCCTGCAACATGGCGCTGACGCCGCGGCCATCCGCATGGTTGCGATAACCGGTGACCTTCACGCCGGTGCTGATCGCACGCGGTCCGAGCCGTTCCAGCACCGTTCGATACAGCAGCATCTGGAGTTTGCCGCGATGCAGGGAGTACTGCGGCCAGTTGTAGCCGGCACGCAATCCGCGCGGCTCGGTGTAAACATCGTGGCCGTTGAGTCCTACCAGCGCCCATTCCTGAGTCTCGATGCCGATGGTCGCGAGCGATTCCCGGCCAAGACCCAACTCGTACAGCTCGCGCACGGCATTGGGTTGCAGGTTGATGCCGACGCCCAGCGCTTTGATGTCGGCGACACTTTCAAATATGTGGCACGGCACGCCGATCTGGTGCAGCGTGAGCGCGGCACTGAGACCGCCGATACCGGCGCCCGCGATCAGGACTGGACGGTTGCTCATTCAGCCCCGCGACGATTGAACACCGCGGCGATCGCGCTGCTCCCGCGACCCAGGGGATCGCGCCTGATCAGCTTTTCTTCTTCGCCGATTTGCGCGAACAAGCCATTGAGGCTTTGCGTCAATGCATGCTGCTCCAGATCGAGGTCCGGCTTGTTCTGGATCGGCAGCGCGTTGTAGGTGCTCAGCATCTGCTTGTACTGGCGGTAAAAGCCGAGCTGCTCGAGATTGCGCTCGAGAATGGGCAAGTACCGCTGCCGCAGTGACGCCTCCGTCTGCCGCCGGAAGTAATCGGTCGCCGCGGTCTCGGGACCGCGCACGATCCCGAGCGCATCCGTGATGGTCATCGCGCGAACGGCATCGATGAAGACGGTTTTCGCCTCTGCCGCCGCTTGCTCCGCGCCCTGGTTCATGAGGACTTCCACGCGATCCAGCTGACCGCCGAGACCGAACTGTCGCAGGCGACTTGCCATCGGCTGCACTTGCTGCGGCAGCGTGATCCGATAAACGGGGTGGTTGCCGTACCCACCTTTCCTGGAAAGCAGGTCGGAAGCTCGAACACTTCCGAGCTCGAGCGACTCCTTCACTGCCCGCGCGAAAGCGGGCTGAGTGGGCGAGCCGGAAGAGGCGCCGGCGCTTTCCAGCACTTGCGACATCTCGGCGCAGCTCCCGAGCAGGAATGCCGCGAAGCCGATCGCCAACGTGTGAAGCAAACGCGCATTGCCGCCGAGTCGTCTCATTCGGAACTCCCATGGCTTCCGAGCCACTCTTCGGCAGCCTAGCAGCTACCCACGCTGTATACGCAAGGCGTGATCCACCGATGCCGATCCTCTACACCACCGAAGCTGGCCAGAGCCAGATCCAGATTGTGAATCGCACTTCGCTGCGGGAGCGTGGCAGTATCCCGTGCGACATACGATGAACAATGACTTCCGAGAGGAAAACATGAAGCTGGAATCCATCGCCCTGCATCACGGTTACGAACCCGAAGGCACCACCAAGGCCGCGGCCGTACCGATTTATCAGACCACTTCCTATACGTTCGACAATACGCAGCACGGCGCGGATCTGTTCAACCTGGTCGTGCCGGGCAACATTTATTCCCGCATCATGAACCCGACCAACGCGGTGCTCGAAGCGCGCGTCGCGGAGATGGAAGGCGGCATCGCCGGTCTCGCGCTCGCGTCCGGCATGGCTGCCATCACGTATGCCATCCAGACGCTCGCCAGCGCGGGCGACAACATCGTCTCGGTCAGCCAGCTCTATGGCGGCACGTACAACCTGTTCGTCCATACCTTTCCGCGCCAGGGCATCGAGGTGCGGCTGGCCGACCAGGCCGACTTCGCCGGCCTCGAGAAGCTCATCGACAAGAAGACGAAAGCCGTGTTCTGCGAATCGATCGGCAATCCGGCCGGCAACGTCGTGGACATCCAGCGCCTGGCGCAGATCGCGCACAAGCACGGCGTGCCGCTCATCGTCGACAACACGGTGGCGACTCCCTATCTATGCCGGCCCATCGACTTCGGCGCCGACATCGTCGTGCACGCGCTCACCAAGTACATCGGCGGCCATGGCAACTCGATCGGCGGCATGATCGTCGACTCGGGCAAGTTCGACTGGGTCGCCAACAAGGAGCGGTTTCCGCTGCTGAACGAGCCCGATCCGTCGTACCACGGCGTGGTCTATACGCAGGCGCTCGGACCAGCGGCGTTCATCGGGCGCGCGCGCGTCGTTCCGCTGCGCAACACCGGCGCGGCGCTCTCGCCGCACAGCGCGTTCCTGTTCCTCATGGGCCTGGAAACGCTGGGGCTGCGGATGGAACGGCACTGCGCGAATGCCGAAGCGCTGGCGGCGTGGCTCAAGAAGCATCCGAAGATCACCTGGGTGAACTACGCGACGCTGCCCGACAGCCCGTACAAGGCGACCGCCGACAAGATCTGCAAGGGCAAGGCGTCCGGCATCATCAGCTTCGGCATCAAGGGCGGCGCCGAAGCGGGCGCGCGCTTCATCGACGCGCTCAAGATGATTTTCCGGCTGGTGAACATCGGCGATGCGAAGTCGCTGGCCTGCCATCCCGCCTCGACCACCCACCGCCAGCTCTCGCCGCAGGAGCTCAAGGCCGCCGGCGTCAGCGAAGACATGGTGCGCATCTCGGTGGGCATCGAGCACATCGACGACATCATCGCCGACGTCGATCAGGCGCTCGCGAAGGCGTAAGGGCGGACGCGCAGGACGCCGGGACCAACAGCGCCTACTGATACACGCGCACGTAGTCGATCTCCATGCGCACGGGAAAAACCGTGTCGTCGATGCCCATCTGTCCGCCCCAGTCGCCGCCGACGGCGATGTTGAGGATCAGGTACTGGGGACTGTCGAACGGCCATGTGCCGTTGCCGCTCCCGTCGTTCGAGTACTGGAAGTAGTTGCGATCGTCGACGCCGATGGTGATGCGCGAAGGGGTCCAGTTCATCTGGTAGCGGTGGAACTCGTCGCAGGCGTCCGCGACCGTTGTCGTCGCGCCGCGATGGTTGCCGAGCGTGTGGTTGTACGAGCCCGTGTGCACGGTGCCGTGCACGATGCCCGGATCGAAGCCCACGTGTTCCATGATGTCGATCTCGCCGTCGTCGGGCCAGCGCGTCTGCGGCGGCGCCGACAACGTCCAGATGGCCGGCCACGTGCCGCGCCCGCAGGGTAGTTTGGCGCGGATCTCGAAGAATCCGCTTCTCCAGGCCGCCTTGCCGCGCGTGACGAGCCGCGCGGAGGAGTAACGCTGGCCGCTCCAGTCCGGCAATCCGAGGTTAGATAGATCCTCGCGGCGTGCCGTGATCACGAGGAAGCCGTTTTCGATCCGCGCATTCTCCGGTCGTTCGCTCGCGTAGTACTGCTGCTCGTTGTTGTACCAGCCCGCCGAGTTGCGCTCGGTGTCGTGACTCCACTTCGTGGCATCCGGCAGTCCCGGCACGTCGAATTCGTCGGACCACACCATCCTGTAACCACTGGGAATGCCGCCGGTTTCGGAAATCGCCGGCGCACCCGGGCCAGATGGGCCCGCGGGCTGCAGGGGAGGCGCAGCAGGCACGGAGGGGGCCGTGGGATTGTCAGACCCTTCACCTCCGCATCCGAGCGAGAGAAGAACCAGGATCAGCATGGAAGGCGGTGCCATCGAAAACGACATGCGAGACATGTGATCGTCATTCCCCGTTTTGTCTGCCTGCGCGCGGCACGCTCGAATCTACCATCGGGTGCACGGATTTTCCGATTTGGCCGCGCTACCGGGGGCGCCTACTTGTGAATATTCACGAAACCGAACTCCTGCCAGATGAATGCGGCGTCCTTGCCACCCAGGAATTCAAGGTAGGCATTCGCCGATGCCTGCGCGCCGCTCGTGGCGGCGGCGGGATACGTGATCGGCTCGTGAGTATCGTGGGAGAACGTATCAACGATGCGTACCTTTGGCTCAACCGCGGCATCCGTTGCATAGACGATTCCGAGCGGGGCCTCACCTCTCGATACGTACATGAGCGCCGTGCGGACGTTCTCGGCGCGGGCAATTCGCGACTCGACGTCCTTCCAGACGCCGAGCTTCGTCAGCGCGGCGCGCGCGTATTTGCCAACCGGCACGGTGTCAGGGTCGCCGGTGGCAAGTCTTCCGGCGCCCAGTGAGCCGACAAGATCGAATCCAGGCTTGATTGCGAGCGCCACCTTGCTGTCGGAGGGCGCAATGAGAACGAGGCGATTCCCGGCCAGGTCGCGGCGTGTGCCTGCGGCAATCAATTTGCGCTCATCTAGATAGTTCATCCACTCCTGGTCGGCGGACACGAATACATCCGCATTCGTTCCGGCCTCGATTTGTCGGGCGAGAACGGAACTCGCGGCGAAGGAGAGTTTGACCTTCGTCCCCGACTTCCTCTCGTAAGCCTCCGAGATCTTGCCCAGCACATCCGTCAGGGAGGAGGCGGCGAATACGAGTAGCTCGGGCTGCTTCTGCTCCCGCGCGGATGCTTCGGAAATGAGCAGCGAGGCGACGGTCGCTACGAGGATTGTGAGTCTGGTCAGGACTGTCAGGTTCATCGGTGCTTCGGGATAATCGGTGAACGTCAATGGTGCGCAAGTGCAGTGGCGTGGCACACGTTAGACTCGCACAGGTTTCATGCCGATCCCAGCGCGTATCCGGCAGGGTCTGCTCCGCGCGCCGATGTTGGCCCGGCGCCAGGATTTCGTAGCCGCGATTGCGCAGAGGCTCGAGATAACCGTGCTCCTTGAGCAGGGCGCTCATCCGCAGTGCCTCCCGCCTAATGTCGGATGCGCGGTGGTCGCAAAATCAACCCAACCTTCTACTTGTGAATGTCCGCGAAAACGAGGGGGGTGCACCGATCTTTGGGAACCGTGTTAGCTCCGCGGTGTCCTTGTCATGGGGATGGGGTGATAGTCGCGATCGACAAGTCAAGGAGCAAACGCCATGGAAACTTTGAACCGCCGAAGCCTGCTCTTCGGGTGTGGCGCGACGCTCCTATGCAGCCGCGAGGCATTCGCCTCGAGTGCGATCGATGAACAAGGCTATGCCCTCATCGGCGGCATAGATCAATGGATCGCCATTCAAGGCGCGGACAGCACCAAGCCCGCGATTCTGTATCTGCACGGGGGGCCCGGAGAAGCGCAGTCTCCTTTTCTGAACACGTTCGCACCCTGGAGGCATGACTTCACGGTGGTCAATTGGGACCAGCGGGGTGCTGGGAAAACCTTCGAGAAGAATGGCGAAGCGACGCCAGACGTCACGTTACATCGTTTGACCGAGGACGCCGTGGAAGTGACGCGGCACGCTTTGAATCGGCTCGGCAAGCGCAAGCTGATCCTGGTCGGACAATCATTCGGCGCGATGCTCGGCCTGATGGTGGTCAGGCGTGCGCCCGAGCTTTACTACGCGTTCGTGGGCACCGGGCAGTTCGTCAACAACGAATTGACGATGAAGTACCGGGAGCGATGGGCGCGCGCGCAAGCGGTCGCCACGCGCGATGCAGCCAGCCTGAAGGCGCTGGATGACGTACAGGCACTGCCTGTCAATGACTGGAAGCGCATCGGTGCTTCACGCAAGTGGATGATGTCGCCCCCAGATCTGGAATATCTGGAACTGCAACGGAATTTCATGGGGCCGCCCGAACATCCCAAGCCGGAGGCGGAAGCCTGGGTGAAGGGCTACGGATTCCAAGCAAACAAGGTTGGGAATGAATCGCTCGCCTTTGACGCGACGAAAGATGTACCGTCGATACCGGTACCGTACATTCTGATTCAAGGCCGCGAGGATCACGTCACGCCTCTTGAACCTGCGCGGGCTTATTGGGAAGGAGTCAAGTCTCCTGAAAAGGCATTCGTGGCGATCGACGGCGGCCACTACGCCTGTTTCACCGACGTCGAGCAGTTTCTGAAGGCGATGCGCCATCACGTGCTGCCGTTGGTAAAGTGACGCCAGGCCGATTGCGATATCGCGCTACGCCTTTGGCACTCAATCGATCGCCGGCAATCGCGGCTGAATCGGTTCGCACTACTTTCGCGCCGCTGGAGTATCGCCTCCCGGCTGATGCAGGATCAGCCGCGACACATTGCCCGCCCCGTCGCGCATGAAACTGATCCGGACCGGCGAAATTCTCGAATAGAACGTGGTCGCGGATTCGGGAATGGCGACATCCTTCGGTTGTCCGGTCGCTTGCACGGTCAGGCGGTCGCCCTCACGTGCCACGCTGATGTCGACATTGGGCGCGAGCTGATATGTGCCGACGTATTCATCGTAAAGAGCGGGATCGACCTGCGCGGGCTTGCGTACGGCGGGCATCGCAAACGATTCACCGAACATGATGGCGCTCAGGTCGCGGCTGATCTCGGCGAGTGGCACGGGCAGGAGATTCGCGAGCAGAATGATGGTCACCTGCTCCTGTGGGTAATGCAGGAAGTCGGTCGCGTAGCCGCTCGTTCCGCCGGCGTGAAACACCAGCGTACGGTTCAGCGACTGAGGGGACGCTTTCATCAGCTGCCAGCCGAAACCATAAGCTCCGTGCTCCGGCGACCACATCCGTTCGAGTGTCTCACGTGGCAGAACGCTGCCCGAGATGATCGCGCGCTCCCACTTGAGCAGGTCCTCCACCGTCGAATAGATCCCTCCCGCTGCATACAGCCATGAGGGGTCGAGATCCTCCGCGCGCGCATTGCGCAACCCGTCCGGGCGGTATCCGATCGCGAGCTTCGGCTTCGCGGGGCCGTTGGCGTCGAGGCCGCTATCGCGCATGCCGAGCGGCGTGAAGATCGACTCCTGCAACAATTGCGCGTATTTCCTGCCGCTCGCCTTCTCGAGGATCGCACCCAGCAGCACGTAGCCGGAGTTGCTGTAGCTGTAGCGCGCGCCGGGCGTGAACTCCAACGGCCGCCCGCGAAACTCGCCAATGAGCTGCGCCAGTGTGCGCGGCTCGCGCATCTTGCGCGAAAAATCGGGCAGCTTGGCGTAGTCGGGAATGCCGCTGGTATGCAGGAGCAGGTGTCGCAGCGTGATCGGTCGCCACAGGACCGGACACGGATCGAGATACGTGCAAATCGATTTGCCGATATCGAGATGCCCCTGTTGCTGAAGCTTCATCACCAGCATGGCGGTGAACGGCTTCGTGATCGACGCGATCGGGTATCGAGTGCGCGCCGTGTTGCGCAACCGCGCGGCCTCATCCGAGAAGCCGAACCCCTTGACGAAGATCGGCACGCCGCCGCGCGCGAGCAGGACAGTGCCGCTGAAAGTACCGTCTTCCGTGCGCGCCTGAAGATAGGCATCGGCGCGCTTCGCAATCTCCTCGGTGGGCGGGGTCGCGCTGGCAGGCATGCCGAGGCATGAGCCCAGAAAGAAGGCCAGCGTGAGCTTTGCGCAAGTCGTTCCTGGTTTCACTGGCTTTCTCCCGTGCCGCGAATGGAGCGCCGCAGCGAGTCGAAGCGCCGCATGCGTGACCGGATGTAAAGGTGGTACACCACGGTCGCGGCGCCGCAGAACGTGAGCCACACGATTCGCCTGAGTGACAAGTCGTCCTGCAGCAGCATCGTGCCCGCCTCGATCAAAGTCTTGACGTACAGGACCGCGACGACGGCATACGTCACGTACACGAGGCGCAAGGACTTGCGGGCGCGCGACAACGTGAGCTCGATCATGTCGATGAGCGAATTCATGCCGCCCATGACACGACCGCTGCGCGCCCACACGACCGCGGCGAGACAGATGGCCGTGATCACGGCTGCTTCCGCCGCGATGGCTAGCTGCCCCGCCGCGATGTTCCCGATGACCACGAAGCCGAGAAACAGAAACGACAGTACCTCGAGGGCGAACCAGGCCCGCGAGGCCCAGATGCGCCAGGAAAGCGATCCACGCACCATCCCGGCGAGCGCTTCCTCGGCGCCGCCCGCCTGCCAATCCGACTTCAGGGCCTGCCAGTCCGCGTTCTCATCTTTCATGGCCGTCTCCGCCTAACAATGTCCGCAACAGCGCCCGCGCCCGGCTCATGCGCACGGCGACCAGCTCGGGGGTGATGCCGATTACGGCCGCGATCTCGGCCGGCGTGAAATCCTCGAGCGTGAGCACGGCTGGCTCTCGATAGGTGAGGGGCAGCCGACGAACCGCGGCAAGCAAACGGTCGCGATCGTCCGCGGCTATCGCCCGGGCTTCCGGCGACGCTTGGGGGTCGCGGATCGTCTCGTCGATCTCCTCGAGGGACGGCAGCTTGCTGTGCCGGCTCGCATGGGAAATTGCCCTGAACTGCGCGATGCGCGCGACGAAGGTCTTGAGTGAACTCTCCCCGCGGTGCGTCGGCAGCGCTCGCCAGATGGCAAGCAATATGTCCTGCGCAAGCTCGCGCGCGAGTTCCCGATCGCTTTCGTAGCTCGCGCAGATGCGGGAGATCATCCGCTCATGGTCGCGAACCAGACGCTCGAATTCCTCCCGGTGTCCCATGGATCCAATAGTCCCTTGAGGCCGGAAAACCTTGCAATGATGAGGGGTGGGGTCGTTCGTCTCCCTGCGGGACGGGATCGGGCGGGATCGTTCGGGGCGAGAACACGCACGATCGTCGATGTAGTTAGATACGCAGCCGGCCGGCCCAACACGGATCGACCGCGCGGACTCCCGGGCCACATCGGCGCGTTAGGCGAATTCAAGCCTCGGAACAATACGTGGAAATAGCGCCGCCCGGCCGATGAAGAATTATCTGCAAGCCACTCGCTCGCATACACAAGTGCGTATCCCGGATTTTCCGGGCCCGCGAGTCTAATAACGAACAAGGGGTCTGGCGGAAGCGCGGAAGACCGCGACGACTCGCGATCTGAAAGCGGGAAGTCCTGCTACCAACCCTGGCTCGCGAGGAGCCGATTCGAATTCCTCGGCGAGATCTGCGCGAAGAAGCGCGTGATTGATCGCAGAAGGATCCGCGGCCGCCATTCTCGAGCGGCGATGGGAAAGGGATCCTCCCCATATTTGGCATGACCAATTAGTACCAATCCGGCGAATGTGGTCAGGCAGGATGTTGTAATTGGCCTGACCTCTTGCTAGGGTTTCTTCGTTCATTGATCTCTCGCCGAAGAAATCGAGAAGTTTCCTGACCTGTCTCGACGGCTGCCATGCGCATGGTGGCGCGCCGAAGAGAAGAAGCAACGAAGGGGAAAGCGATGCTCAAAGCCAAGTTCCAGGGCGCACTCGCCGCAATCTGCGTTTCATTGTCCGTGGCTCTTGCGGCCACTGCCGGCGGGCCACCGGCCGGCGACGTCAACCTGAACTGGAACGCCGAGCGCCAGGTCGTCGATGGTTTCGGCGCATCGGGCGCGTTCAACAAGGGCGGATCGATCTGGCGCCTGCCGGACGCGGCGACGCGCGAAAAGATGCTCGACCTGATGTTCAGCAAGGAGAAGGGCATCGGCCTCTCCATCTGGCGGAATATCGTCGGCGACGGGGGCGTGAACTACTCCGGCTGGGGCACCGACTACGACGGCTCCGCCGACACAATCTGGCCCGACCGGGCCGGCGGTTTCGTCTGGGATCGCGCCGACTGGGCCGAGAAAAAGCCCACCTTCGACAAGTACCAGATCTGGCTCATGAAGGAGGCGCTCAAGCGCAATCCCGACATGGTCTTCATGAGCACGGTGTGGAGTCCCCCGCACTGGATGAAGACCAACAACAGCGTCATGGGCAACGACGCGCGCGCCACGGCCAATGGCCAGCCGACGAATGCCGGCCGCGTGAAGCCCGAGAGCTACCAGGACTTCGCCGACTACCTCGCAGAATACGTACTCGGCTACGAGCGCGAGTTCGGCCTCAAGATCTCCTATATCTCCATCGCGAACGAGCCGTCGCTGTCGTCCGCCTACGCGCATGCCGCGTGGAACGCCAACGAGCTCAACACCTTCGTGCGCGACTATCTCGGCCCGACCTTCCGCGCGAAGAGCGTGCCCGCCAAGGTCATGATGCCCGAGCACGTGAACTTCTCGGAGAACGCGCTGTTCACCAATTCGCTGAACGACGCCGTGACGCGGCACTTCATCGACGTCGTCGGCACGCACGCGTACGGCCTGAATTTCACCGCCGATGCGCACACCACGACCTTCCCGACGGTGAAGAACCTGAACAAGGGCCTGTGGCAGACCGAGTTCATGTCGCAGGGCTCGCCGCAGGACAACCAGTACGAGAACAATCTCGTCGGCGACGGCGTGAAGTTCTCCAAGGTCATGTCGGACATGCTGCAGTTCGCGGAGATCAACGCGTACCTGGCCTGGTGGGCGATCGCGAACAACGGCGCGGACGGCTCCGACCTCATCCGCCTCGCGAACGACGGCCAGCCGCAGGGCAGCGCCGCGACCAACTTCACCGGCACCGAGACCGGTGAATACCGCGTGTTCAAACGCTTCTACACCTTCGGCCAGTTCAGCCGCTTCATCCGCCCGGGTTACGTGCGCCTGAACACGGACAACTACCGTCCGAAGCAGGATGTGCGCATCTCGGCGTACAAGCGCCCGGACAATCATCTCAACCTCGACGATCCGAAGTTCGTGATCGTCGCGGTGAACCAGGACATCGACGTGCAGACGGTCACGATCCGCCTGGACGGTTTCCCGGACACCAAGGTGCTGGCGACCTACCGCACGTCGGACTCCGAGAACATGCGCCGTCTTGCCGACTCGCGCGTCGTGTTCGGCCAGCTCACGCTGACGCTCGAGCCCAACAGCGTCACGACCTTTGTCGCGACCGACTCGCCGCTGCCGCAGATCGGCCTCGCCGACAACATCTTCTCGGTGCTCGAGGCCGAGGAGGCCGCCAAGGTTTCGCCCGGCGTGATCGTCGCGAGCCTGCCGTACGAAGGCGGCAAGGCGCTCACCGGCATCCGCCCGGGCGACTACGTGAAGTTCGCGAACATCAACTTCGCGGACGGTTCGGCCGCGGGCACCGCCGCGCTGCGCTACGTGCTGAGCCTGCACGCGCGCGTCGCCGCGAGCGCCGGCGGCACGATCGAGGCGCGCGTGGAATCGCCCTACGGTCCGGTCGTGGGTACGTTGACCGCGCCCGACGATTTCAAGAGCTGGGCCAAACTATCTACCCGCATCAATACCGAGCAGGGTTTCGCGTATGGCCATCGCGATCTGTACCTGGTGTTCAACGGTCCGCCGGGCGCGCAGTTCAGCCTGGACATGGTGCGCTTCGATGACGGCCGCATCGCGCCCGGCGCGACGGACGAGCTGGTGGTCAACGGCGACGTGGAACTCGCCAGCCCGCTGGGTTGGACACGCGTAGGCGCCGCGCCCGGAACGGTGTCGCGCGACACGACCGTCTCGCACGGCGGCCAGGCGTCGGTGCGCATCACCGGACGCAACAATCCCGCCGTCGGCATCGGCCAGGCCATGACCAACAAGCTCGAAGACCGCTACGTCTACGAGCTGTCGGCCTGGGTGCGTCCCGCCGCCGCGGACGACGAGATCAGCGCGGTGCTCAACATCGCGCGCAACGGCATGCCCACCCTCGTCTATCCGATCTGGTCGGTGAGCGCTCCCGCGGGTCAGTGGACCCAGCTGAAGACGCAGTTCAGCGTCCCGGTGCAGATCTCGCAGATCAGCGCCGCGGGACTTTCGCTGCTGTTCACGAGCGGCACCACCGGCGAATTCGCGATCGACGACGTCAGCGTCAAGCTGGCGGGCGCGTCTTCGGCGGTGCCCGTGAACGCGGCCACGCAACTGCACGCGCTTGGCGTGCGCGTCGACGCGTTCAACTTCAGCGGCGCTACCGAGCGGACATTGCTCGACAACCTCGCGCCGTGCGCGAATCTCAAGATCCCGTGCAGCAATGCGACGGCGCTCAAGGCCATCGAGGACTTCCTCGCCGACCTGGCGCAGCTCAGCGGCGGAGCGAACCCGGCGGTGAGCGCCGCGGCCGCGGCCCAGCTGCGCAGCCTGGCGGAGGAGATCCGCGCGTCGCTCGTGCTGGTCGATCTCATCCTGCAGGGCGAGGAGCTGAAAGCGGGCAATCGCGAGTTCCCGATGCAGGTCAGCCGCACGGAAGACGGCTCCGACGTGAACAAGGCGTTCCCGTGGGTGTACGCGCACGAGCTGAAGGATCTCGATGACGCGCTGGCATTCGCGCGCACGGCGTTCGGCGGTGCGGCCATCGAGGCCGTGACCACGCTGCGCGACGCGATGGATGCATTCGCCGCGAAGATCAAGGCGGACGGTTCGGATCCTTACTTCCGTCTCGATCCGGGTCCGGGCCGGCTGCCGGTGACGATTGCGGCGCCCACCCATGCGTGGACTTCGCGAACCCCGCTCGACAATCGTGTTCCCGCCAACTTCGCGGGCGGTACGTTCGCAATGGTTCCGTATCCGTTCGTGGACTCCGAAGGCAAGGCGGATGTGCTGCGGATCAACTACGCGCACAACGGGACGAGCACGTTCGGCGGCATCACGATGCAGTCGCCGTTGTCGGCGACGGTCGCCGTCCCCGCGGGCGCGACGATCGAGTTCGACGTGTATTACCCGAGGAGCAACCAGGGCAAGCTCATGAGGTTCCGGATCAGGAACACCAACTCCGACCTCGACAGCTACCTGCGGGATTACCAGTACAACAATCTCAATCCCGATTGGGTGGGCAGCTACAACGGTGAAACCTGGTTCAGGGCTCACCACAGCATCAATGCCTCGGTTGGAAATTCCTCCAACTTCATCCTGGAGCTGCATGGCGAGACGAGCCGTCCCGCGGAAACCGCCGTCATTTTCGTCTCCGACATCAAGATCACGGCGCCGGACCCGACCACCACGCCGCTTCCCAATGTCGTCAACACGCAGAACCAGAGCGTGGTCGCGCCCCTGAAGAGCAAGTACAACAATGGGAACGGGCTCTTCATGGTCGGCGCGATCGGCACGGGCAACGTGACCGGCACGCGCGCCCGGCACTACGAGATCTTCGTCGACGGCAACAACCTCAAGGCGGAGCCCACGCATCCGCGTGGTCCGAACTGGTTGAGGAATGTCGACGGCGGGACGCTGACCGGCGCGACCACCGCGCCCGGCACGGCCGAGTACAACTTCCCCACCAACGCCTACCTGGCGATTCGGAACTCGGGAACGCCGGGACAGTACAAGGCTCACGGCCACGTGCTGGCCTGGTACAACCAGGCGCCGACATGGATGCGTCAGATCGTTCCCGCGACCCTGCCGTCCGGGTACAACGGCACGACCAACTTCTACGGCCTCGGCAACGGCGTCACGACGCAGGTCCGGGTCGACAAGGAGATGGCGCGCCGAGTGCAGTTCAATCACACGATGTACGTGATGCGGCACTTCCTTTCGACCGACGCGAAGTACGGTTCGAGCGAGGAACGCGGCGTCATCCCGTTCAATTCGTGGGACGTGCTCAACGAGGAGATCCACGAGAGCCGTCACAGCGAGCTGATCCCGCTCGACCCCAACAACTGGCGGACGAGCCTGAAGCACACGAACTGGCTCGTGGCGATGTCGGACGACCTGATCGGCGGCGACATCCGTGAGCACTACATCTATCTGCTCTTCAAGCACGCGCACATCGCGGCTCCGAACGCGCAGATGGCGGCGGCCTACAAGGCCAACTACGCGAGCCTGCCGGAGTACATGAAGCTCGACGGACACGACGCCGAGGGCAGCATCGACGCGTACGTCCAGGAGCATCCGCCGAAGCTGACCTACAACGACTACGACATCTACACGCGCAGCAAGGCGCGGACAGTCTACAACATGGTTCGCGCGATGAACACGGCGTGGAAGTCCGATCCGTTGTACGACGGCCGTCCGCTCATCGAAGACGTCGGCATCCAGGGCCACGATTCGGTCGGCAGGACACTCGCGAGCAACAACCAGTACGCGATGGCGCTCTACGCCTCGCTCGTCGACCAGGGATTGCTGACGGGCATCGCGTTCTCGGAGTTCGACCTGAAGATGCCGACCAGCGCGCCGGGCGGCGGCGCGACCGCGCCCGCGGTGCTCAACATCCGGCAGTCCGATGCGCTCGGCTACCAGTACGCGCTGATGTACAAGCTGTTCGCCAAGTTCAGCCCGTACGTCGACCACATCATCAGCTGGGGCGTGTCCGGTTCGGGATGGCAGGGCAGCTACGTGTTGTTCGACCAGCAGAGCAACGCCAACGGCGGCTACTACGGTGCGATGAATCCGGACCGGTTCATCCTCGGACACTCGTACCTGGATAGCTACTTCGAAGGGGAATACGAAAAGCTCCAGGACGGTTACGAAATCGACCTTGGCGATCTGGGTGTCTATCAACGTTGACTTGGGATCGTTGATCGGCACCAACCCCATTCGAGCCAGCGTCCGCAGCTGGCTCGAATGGGCTTCCAATGCGAAGACTCAGTGAAAAAGGGGGAATCAACATGACTCGATCGAGATGGCCAATTCGCGCCTGTGCGGCGCTCGCGATAGGCGGTGCCAGCCTGTTCGCCTCGACCGCGAACGCACAGTCGCACCCGGGGCCCGACCAACTACCGTTCGTCTACGAGCTGCCGAACCTGTTCAAATTCAACGACGGCACGCCGCTCACGACTCTCGAGCAGTGGCAGGCGCGCCGCGAAGAGATCAAGGATTACCTGCAGTACTACGAATACGGCTACATCCACGAGCCCGATCGACTGACCGCCTCGAGGACCGGGAACACTCTGCGCGTCGACATGGAGGTCGATGTCAAGGACGCGAGCGGCCAGGTTGTCGGCGTCAGGACCGCCGGCTTCAACGTCAACGTCACCATCCCGACCGCCGAGCAGTACCCGGCGGCCTACCAGGACGGTGTGCTGGTCGAGAAATTCCCGACCTTCATCGGCGGCAATCCGCTAACTACCAACGGACAGGTCACCGGGCAGCAGCTCGGGTACGCGTCCATCGCCACCCCGGCCGTTTCTTCGGACACCAGCGCGGGCGCGCCGACCGGCGTTTACTGGACGCTGTTCCCGTACGTGCAGGGCGACGTCAAGTACGACACCGGCACGCTCCTCGCGCAGGCCTGGGGCTTTCACCGCGTGGTCGATGCGCTCAAGATCCGCAACGAGCAGTACCCGAACGGCCTGTTCCCCGAGATCGACGACACGAAGCTGATCACCTACGGCTTCTCGCGCGGCGGCAAGATCGCCATGCTGGCGTCGGCCTTCGACGAGCGGCTGTACATGACGTGGGTGGGCCATTCCGGACAGTTCGGCGCCTCCACGATCCGCTACACCTACGACTCCAAGAAGTATCCGCAGGGCAACAACGCCAACGCGAGCAGCTACACGGCGGCGGAAATGGACCCGAACTCGTTCTACTCGGGCGTCACCGGCGCGCGCAAGGAGCAGATCGACCGCGCTTACGACGGCACCAACTACTTCCGCTGGTTCACCGGCCGGCTGCCCGACAATTTCCGACAGGAAAACAAGCACCAGCTGCCGGTCGATCACCACATGACGCTGGCATTGATCGCGCCGCGTCCGATGATGGTGTTCGAAGGCATGGACGACTTCTGGAACGGCGCCGAGAGCGTGGCCATCGCGGTCAACGCCGCACGGCTGGCGTACCAGATGTACGAGGGCACCGGCTCGTACCGCGAGGGTCTCGGATACGAGGACTACATCGGCTACATCGCTTCCCCGCGGCTCGCGCACGCGACCAACAACACCGAGAAGGCGAATTTCCATGCCATGGCGGAGCTCGTCCTGCGCGGGATCACCCCGCCGTACGGTTCGAGCAGCACGGCCGGTTACGTCGCCACCGCGACCGCGCCCGTCACCGTGTTCCCGGGCTTCGAATACAACCCGTTCGCGGTGACCGATCCGTCCGCCATGCCCTGGGCCTTCCCGGGCCAGTACTCGCTGGGCACCACGACGGATCTGCGGCTGGTGGTCGAGGGTACGAAGAGAAACCTGACCATCTTGTCCGATGCTCCGGCAGTCGAACTCCTCTCGCCGACCGGCGGGTTGCTCTACACGGCGCCCACGTCCAACGGCAAGGCGACTATCTACCTCGACGCCAAGGGCGATCCGAGCGACGGGCCGTACACCCTGCGCACCGTCGGATCACAGAAGGTGGGCAAGGAGATCAAGGTTCCCTACTACTCGTGGGAATTCATGATGCGTCCCGAGATCACCACGATCGAAAACTCGTGGTACATCAGCTTCCCCGAGCGCATCAACAACCTGGGTGAAGACCAGGCGATCTTCTACTACGACACGCGTTCGCCCGAGGAACTCATGGGCGACCGCTGGACTGGTAACGATCCCGTGCCCAGCGTCCAGGTGCAGAACTACGGCGTGATGCTGCGTTCCTTCCAGATCCACCACAAAGTGGGTATCGCCGGCGGCGGCACCAGCGCCGCGTCCTTCGGTCCCCGGTTCCCCGTGCCGAGCAAGCTGTTCATCGACAACCTGCAGTTCCCGGACCTGTTCCCCGGATTCACGTTCGATCTGCAGATGGACATCATGGACACGCTGGCGAACTGAGACATGGCGATGCAAACAGAAACTCATGTGGAATTCGAAGGGGGAAAACTTATGAAACTCATGCACAACACGAGGCACCGCGTCATCGCCGCGGCCAGCATCCTGAGCATCGCAATCGCGGGCTCGGTGGCGGCCAGCGATCCGCAGAAGGGGATCGTCGATCTCACGACCAACTACGGCGCATCGGGGACGATCGCCTCGGTGGCCGGTATCAGCGGCGTCAGCGGTTCACCCGACACCATCGAGGTCAAGTTCAAACAACCCATGCATCCCGGAAACTTCGGCATGGGCGTGAACTTCGCGAAGGCCTGGACCAAGAGCTGGAATCCCGAGAACACCGTGCTGACCATCGGCGGTGACATCGATTTCTCGCAGGCGGCCGACCCCGCGTTGATCGTCTACCTGATGCAGACGGAAGCCGACAGGAAGGATATTTCGGAGCCCAACATCTTCAAGTTCCGGGATATCAAGGTGACGGGAGTCGAGACCGGTAACGGCCAGGCCAACGTGGACTTCGAAAATGCTCCGGCCAACGGCAAGGGCTTCGGCGTCTACCTCGGCAAGTCGCAGGACGGTCCCTTCAAGCCCTATGGCAACGTCAACTTCAACTCGAAGGGCGTGCACATCAAGGGCCTGAGCAACGGCCAGACGTACTGGGTGTACCTGGAACACCTGTACTACCAGCAGAACGGGCAGGTTGTGACGCGGACGGCTCCCATCGCCATCACGCCGCAGCATCCGTCAGGAAAGTAACGGCCGATAAGGCTGTTCCCGGAAACGGGGGGTAATCGACGGCGGTCGGATCGTGTGATCCGGCCGCCGTTTTCTTTCTGCGGTCTCAGTGTTTTTGCGCGGTCTTCGATATCCCGGCGAGAGCGTCGCCGGCGTGCTGGGTCTCCGCCTTGCTGAGATCGCCGAGCGAAACCACGCCGACCAGTCGTTTCTCGCGATTCACGACCGGCAGGCGCCGGACCTGTTCCTCTCTCATGTTCTCGAGCACTTCGGTAACCGATTCGTCCTCCATGCAATAGAGGATCTTCGGAGACATCACGTCCTTGGCCTTGACGCGGCTCATGTCCGGGGATTGCGCCAGTCCCCGCGTCACGATGTCCCGGTCGGTCACGATGCCGATCAACTTGTCGCCGTCCGTGACCGGCACGGAGCCGATGTCTTCGTCGCGCATTTTCATGGCGATCTCCGATACGGCAGTTTCCGGTTTCACCATGCTCACATGTGAAGTCATCACCTCGCGGATCTGCATGTCTGCTCCTTGTCCTTGCAGCGGGCTGAACCGCCGATGCTGCGCGCTTCCCGCGCGATCGTGTTGCACGCGCGGCAACAGCTCGTGTAGGACTCGATGCGGAATCGCGCCGCGCCGAAAAGCTCGCGGCGCAGCGGAAATCTCAGCTGAGCAGCCTGGCGATCTCCGGCACCGGATTCGGAGTCAGATCTTTCGGGAGCTCCGCGACGATTCGTTCGGTGACCTCGGAATGCAGCGCGGCCCGCAGATCTCCAAGCAGCTTGGGTGGCGCGACCAGCACGAGTTCTTCGAATCGTTGTGTGTGCGCCATCCGATACAACGTATCGGCGATTTCGGCCGCGAATCGTTTCTCCGCCTGCTGGTGCCAGTCGGTCTGTTCGAACGCGCTGCGCGACACTCTGTCGGCGCCCAGGTACCGACCGGGCCGGTCGCTGCCCTGCTCGCGGTTCGGAGGATTGTCCTGCGACATCTCGCGCTCGGTGATCAATTCGATGTGGCGCGGCGTGCCGCGATTTCGCAGGAACAGCGCTCTTCTACCGTCGCCAACCAGTACGAGTGCATTCGTTGGAACGTGTACGGATGCCATGCGATGTCTCCTTGCCGGTTTGGTCCGTTATACCGCGCGAGCTCACGCCTTCGGCCATCGCGTGACCAGACGGGGCGCATTCCCGCGTGGGTACGGGTCGAGCTCCGACTAGGTTCGGCGATATTCCAGGATGTCTCCTGGCTGACAATCCAGCACCCTGCAAATCGCCTCGAGTGTCGAGAATCGGATCGCCCTGGCCTTCCCATTCTTCAGGATGGATAGATTCGCCATCGTGATGCCGACTTTCTCCGAAAGCTCGGTCACGCTCATCTTCCGCCTCGCCATCATCACGTCGAGGTTGACTATCAATGGCACGGGCGCAGCCTCATACCGTCAAATCGTTTTCAGACTTCATGTCGACGGCTTTCCGCAAGGCGCGTTCGAAGACCGTCATGGCTGCTGCAACCACGATCGAGGCGAAGATGATGACGGCGCCGATGACGACGCCACCCGCGGGATCGTCATCACCGCTCGACAAGATGAGAACTTCCGCGCCCAGGACGAACGCGATGAGCACGATCGCGCAGTGCTTGATGGTTCGCACGGATCTCAGGGTCGAGGGCGAGAATTCCTTGTTCTGTGCGACGTACCCCAACACCTTGATCGCGTGATACAGCCCCACGAAAAACGGAATGGAACCCAAGTACACATACGCCAGGAAAGGATCTTTGAAATAGATTTCGAAGACCGTGGCATGCGCGTTCCGGCCCTCGAGGTGCGGTTCCACGAGCAGGAGAGCCAGGGCGCCGACCCCGAAGAGCACGAGCACCGCCCGCAGAAACAAGGTCGCGCCTGATTTCATGACCACCGCTCCAGAAGATTCGTTCGGTCCGAACACTATCTCATTGTTTATCGATTATCAATAAAAATAGATCGCCTTTCAATACGAATAGGCGGATCCAATGCGCGCTGCGACGCAGACGAAGCTACTTGGGAGTCGGCGGTGGGGGTGGCGGCATCGCGGGTGGCGCTGGAGGCGCGGCGGGATTGCCCGGCATCATCGAATGCTGATGCCGCATCATGTGATCCATCATCATCTGCTGCATCGGCCACCAGCGCTCCATCATGTACTGGCGCTGCTTGAGCTGCTCGGGCGTGAGATTCCGATACTCGCTCCACATCATCGGACCTCCCGTCATTCCACCCATCCGATGTCGGCCCATGGGCGGATTCCCGCCGCAACATCCCCACGCGCCATGCATGAGCGTCCTCGCCTCACTCATCGTGGTCCAATGTTCCTCCAGCAGCTTCTGTCTGGCCTTGGGATCCGAGGTCTTGTCGATCTGCGCCATCTGCTCATCCATCTTCGCCAGGAGTCCCTGCATCTTCTCGACCTGCTTGTCGATCTCGGCAGGGCTCGGCGCCGACTGCGTCTGTTCCGTGGCCGGCTTGGCTGGTTTGTCCTGTTGCGCGACGGCCGGCTGAGCCAGGTACGCGGCTGATATCAGGGCTGCGATACTCAGAAGTGTTTTCATGGGTTGCTCCTTGCAAGAGACCCGACATGTTCGAGAATGCTGCGCGCCGGACACGGGCGCGTAAATACGTGCCATTTCGGAGGCAGAATTCCGCATGCGACGCGCAGTACCTATCGACCGGCTGGAAGGTTTGCTCGAGTCGGGCACCGGCCTTACGTCGGCACAGGCTGCCGAAAGGGCCAGGATCTACGGTGCGAACGACATCATCGATGTGCCGCCCGGCAACTGGCGGGAGCTCGCGCGCGACACCTTGCGCGATCCGATGCTCTGGTTCCTCGTCGGTACCTCGATTCTCTTCGCCTTCCTCGGCGATCGCGTCGAGGCGATCACGCTCGCGGTTGCCGTGATCCCGCTCGTCGGCATGGATGCCTTCCTGCACCGCCGCACGCAGGCCTCCACCCGCGGGCTGGCGAGCCGCCTCGCCGTCACCGCCCGGGTGTTGCGCGACGGCGTGTATGTCGAGCGGCCCGCGAGCGAGCTCGTCCCGGGCGATCTCGTCGAGGTCGGCAGCGGCGAGCCTTTCCCCGCGGACGGACTGGTGATCGAAGCCGAGAACGCGCAGGTCGACGAGTCCGCGCTGACCGGCGAGTCGCTGCCGGTCGCGAAACGTGCCTATCTACCGGGTGCGGCTGCCGCGCCGGCCGTCGAGGACGTGTATTGGGGTTGCGCGGGCACGCGGCTCCTGACCGGTCGGGCGCGGATGCGGGTGGCCTGGACGGGCGCGGAGACGTTGTATGGCGAGATCGTGCGGCTCGCATTGCAGGGAACGCATGCGCGAACGCCGCTGCAGAAGGCCATCGGTCGACTGGTGTCGGTGTTGCTCGCCGTCGCGCTGCTCCTCTGCGCGGCGCTCGCGGTCATCCGGCTCTACCAGGGTTACGGCATCGTCGATGCGCTGCTCAGCGCGGTCACGCTGGCGGTCGCGGCGCTTCCGGAAGAGTTTCCGGTGGTATTCACGTTCTTCCTCGGCGCGGGTGTATACCGCCTGGCCAAACGCCAGGCGCTGGTTCGTCGCGCGGTGGCGGTCGAGAACATCGGCCGAATCACCTGCATCTGCTCCGACAAGACGGGGACCATGACCGAAGGGCAGTTGCGGCTCGCGCATCGCAGTCCCGCCGAAGGTCTGTCCGAAGACGCGGTGCTCGAGACGGCGATGCGGGCATCGCGAGCCGACAGCGCGGATCCACTCGATGCCGCGCTGCTGGAGTCGGCGCAGCGGGAATCGCTGGCGCTCTCCGGCCAGCGCATCCACACGTTTCCGTTCACGGAGGCGCGACGCTGCGAAGCCGCCATCTGGCAACGCGGTCCGGGGGAATACCTGGCGGCCGTCAAGGGCGCGCCGGAAACCGTGCTCGCACGCACGACGCTCCCCGCCGGGATGCGGACTTCCTGGCTCGAGAAGGTCGCGCAGTACGCGGCCGATGGACACAAGGTGATTGCCTGCGCGAGCCGGCGGGTCGATTCACCGCCCGGCGACGACGAGCCGGTAGATGGGTACACGTTCACGGGCTTGCTGGCTTTCGAGGATCCGGTTCGAGAGGGCGTGCGCGAAGCGGTTCAGTCCTGCGTCGACGCCGGGATCCGCGTGATCATGATCACCGGAGACCACCCGGGGACGGCGGCGGCGATCGCGCGCGAGGTCGGCCTCGGCGGCGGCGAGCCCGACGTGCTCGTGATGGACGAGGAGGATGACCAGACTCTCGCGGGCGAGCGGCTTTCCGAGGTGGACGTCGTCGCGCGCGCGATACCGACCCGGAAGCTGCAACTGGTCAGGATGCTGCAGGCGCAGGGCGAAATCGTCGCGGTCACAGGTGACGGCGTGAACGACGTGCCGGCGCTGCAGGCCGCGGACATCGGCATCGCGATGGGTGAACGCGGCACGCGTAGCGCCCGGGAAGTCGCGGCGATCGTGCTGCTCGACGACAACTTCCGGACCATCGTCGGCGCGATTGCCGAGGGTCGACAGCTCTTTCGCAACCTGCAGCTGGGATTCGCCTATCTATTGATGGTGCACATCCCGCTCGTGTTGAGCGCGGCGATCATCCCGCTCGCGGGTTACCCGCTGCTGTACCTGCCGATACACATCGTCTGGCTCGAGTTGTTGATCCATCCGACCGCGCTGCTCGTCTTCCAGGATCATCCGCCTTCGAAACGCATCACGCGGGTCGCCCGCGACCACGGCGCGCGGTTCTACGACCCTCGGGGCTGGGCGATGATCCTGCTCGTCGGCGGAAGCGTCACGGTGGCCACCGTGCTGAGCTACGAATACGTGCTCGGCACCACGAACGACGTGGAGCACGCGCGCGCGATTTCGCTCGCGGTACTGATCCTCGCCGGTGCGACGATCACGGCCGGCCTGTCGCGCTTCGGGACCCTGGCGGCGAGGATCATCGTCGCGCTCACCGTCGTCTCGCTCGTGGCGCTGGTCCAGGTTCCGGCCCTGGCCGGACTGGTGCATCTGCGTCCCCTGCATCTCGAGGATTGGGTGATCGCCGCGCTGGCGGGAGTCGCGACTGGTGCGCTCAGCATCCTGTTCGCACCGGGAGGAGGGCACGCGCGGGTTCGAGCGCTCGCCACCCGTTAGCCTCGTCCTATCTAATGACGCCATGGGCGTCGGAAGCCGCTGACGTGTCGCGCCGCGACCGGAGAGGGCAATGGAAATCCACTATTGCCAATTCTCAGGGTTTGTATTCGAAACTCCGGCGCGAGTCTGGGCACTTCCTGCGGGCGAGTTCATCCGTTAGCATCGGGCGCATCGAGTTCGAATATCCGCCGCCTAACTAAGAACGGAGGGACGCGATGCACGGCGCGCAGTTCCACACCCCGATGAAGATCGTCGGATACGTGGTGTTGCTGCTCATGGGGGCGGCGATCGGGTGGGGCGGCTACATCACACTGACACACTGGGCCGGCATCGGCGTCTAGCTTCGCCGGAATCCGCCATGAACAAACGTCAGAGCCGCGTCTTCGCCATCGCCTGCACGGGCATCGCCGCGCTGATCTTCCTGGTGCTGACGATCGACAGCCACCGCCAGTTCGGCAAGCTCACCAATGCCGATCAGATCACCCCCGCGGTCACCGCCGGCAAGGACGTGTGGCACGACAACAATTGCATCAACTGCCACACGCTGTTCGGCGAGGGCGCCTACTACGCACCGGACCTCACCAAAATCACGCAGCTGCGCGGCGAGGAATACCTGAAGGCGTACATGCGCGACCCGTCGCGCTTCTATAACGAGGAAACCCATCGCCGGCTGATGCCGAAGCAGGACTTGAGCGAAGCGGACATCTCGAACCTCATCGCGTTCCTCGACTGGGTGAGCAAGGTGGACAACCAGGGCTGGCCGCCGCGGCCGATCCTCGTGACCGGTTCTTCCATTCCCGGCATGGACCTGACCGCGGCACAGCAGGCGAATTCCACGCAGCAGGAATCCGCGGGGCTCCCGCCGGGCGCGCGGCCCGTCGGCGAGGGCGACGATCCGGTCGCGTTGGGCCAGGCTTTGTTCCGCTCGGTGGCGCCGGCCTGTAATGCCTGCCACTCGACGGCGCCGGGCGTGAACATGGCGGGGCCGAGCCTCGCGGGTGTGGCGTCCCGTGCGAGTTCGGTAGTGGGTTCGAGCGAGTACAAAGGCGAGGCAACGGACTTCACTGGCTACATCCGCGAGTCCATCGTCTCGCCCAGCGCCTACCTGGTGCCGGGACCGATGTACTCCGCGGAGGGCACCTCGTTCATGCCCAACACCTATCACGGCGTGCTGACCGAGGAGCAGATCGATCAGCTCGTCGCCTTCATCGGAACTCTGAAGTAGAACCCTATGCGTTATCGCTCACAGGCAGTGGCCTACTGGTACTTCGCGGTTGCGATGGTGCTGTTCGGACTGCAGCTGGTGTTCGGGCTGCTGTCCGCCGCGAAATACCTGGGGCCGGACCCGCTCCTCTACATCCTCCCGTTCGACGTCACGAAGGTCATCCACACGAACCTTCTCATCGTCTGGGTCCTCACCGGCTTCATGGGCGCGACGTACTGGATGGTGCCGGACGAGTCGCGCGGCGAACTGCACAGCGTGAAGCTCGCCTACATCCAGCTCGCGATCTGGGTGGTCATGGGCGTCAGCGCCGTCGTGGGCTACCTGTTTCGCTTCGGCACCGGCAACAAGCTGCTCGAGCAGCCGTTGCCGCACAAGATCGCCATCGTGGTCGTCATGCTCATGTTCCTCTACAACATCGCAATGACCATCAAGAAGGCGGGCCGGTTCACCACCACCGAAGGCGTCCTGCTGCTCGGCATCGGCAGCGCAGCGGCTCTCTATCTACCCGCGCTGCTGCACTACGAGAACTACACGGTTTCCATCTTCTACCGCTGGTGGACCATTCACCTGTGGGTCGAGGGCGTGTGGGAGATGATCCAGGGCGGCTTCCTCGCCTACCTGCTCATCCGCCTTTCAGGAGCGGACCGCGAAGTGATGGAGAAATGGCTGTACGTCATCGTCGGCCTGGTGTTCATCGCGGGCATCCTCGGCACGGCCCATCACTACTACTGGGTCGGTGTGCCGTCGTACTGGCTGCCGATCGGCGGGTTCTTCAGCGCGCTCGAGCCCGCCGCGCTCGTCGGCATGGCGATTTACGCGTACAGCGCGATGCGCCGCTCGGGGCTGGCCCATCCCAACTCGCTGGCGCTGCATTGGACGATGGGCAGCGCGTTGTTCACGCTGTTCGGCGCCGGCCTGCTCGGACTCGCGCACACGTGGCCCTCGGTCAACAAGTGGACCCACGGCACGCTCATCACGGCGATGCACGGGCACGCGGCCTTCTACGGCGCGTACGCCATGATCGTGCTCGCGATGATCAGCTTCGCGCTGCCGGCGATGACTCACAACCGGCCGGAGCGCGGCACGTCGGTCGGATTCTGGGCGTTCTGGCTGCAACTCGCCGGCATGTTCGGGATGACGCTTTCCTTCGCCACGGCCGGCATCGGGCAGGTATACCTCGAGCGCATCCTGGGGCTCGGCTATCTGGATACGCAGCTCAAGATCCAGGTTCACTTCGTCATGCTGATGGCGACGGCGTCGCTGTTCACGGTGGGTGTCGCGCTCTTCATCTGGGATTTCTTCCGCTATCGGCCGAGCTTCGAGGTGATGGCCGAGGATGCCGGTGTCGTCCCCGCAACGGCTGATCCCGCGCCGACCCGGTCGCCATAGCGAGCGCCGATGAACTCGACACCGACCGCCGGGGCGCGCCGCGAGCAGTCGGCGGACGCGGCGCCGTTCTATCTACCCTCGGGCAACGAAATCCCGATCTTCGAGCAATGCCATGCGCGCCGTCTCGCCGTGATGCTCAAGGGGCCGACGGGATGCGGCAAAACGCGTTTCGTCGAACACATGGCTTCCCGTCTCGGTCTGCCGCTGATCACGATCTCCTGCCACGACGACCTGACCGCGAGCGATCTCGTCGGCCGTTTCCTCATCCGTCACGACGGCACGTCGTGGCAGGACGGTCCGCTCACGCGCGCCGTGCGCGAGGGCGCGCTGTGTTACCTGGACGAAGTGGTCGAGGCGCGCCAGGACACGATCGTCGTGTTGCATCCGCTGACCGATCACCGCCGTATCCTGCCGATCGACAAGACCGGCGAACTCATCGAAGCGCCGCCGTCGTTCCAGCTCGTGATCTCTTACAACCCGGGCTACCAGCGGATGCTCAAGGATCTGAAACCGAGTACGCGCCAGCGCTTCGTGGCGCTCGATTTCGACTTCCCTCCGCCGGAACGCGAGCTGACCATCGTGCAGCGCGAAAGCGGAGCGGATCGCGCGGTGGTTCACGGGCTGGTCACGCTGGCCGGGCGGCTGCGGGGCCTGCGAGATCGCGGTCTCGCCGAGGTACCGAGTACGCGGCTGCTCGTGGCCACGGGTAAACTCATCGCGAGCGGCGTGAATGCGCGCGAAGCCTGCGAAGCCGCGTTGCTGTCGCCCCTCACAGACGATGCGCAGATGCTGGGCGCCATGCGCGATCTGGTCAACGCCTCGTTCGAGTGACATGGCCGAGGCGGAAGACGTCCTGGTCGATGCGGCGCGCCATGCCACGGTATTCGCCCGGCGGATGTGGGATCGAAGCCGTCCGTCGCGACGAGCCGATGCCCTCGAGCTGGCGAGCGTCGCGGAACGCCTCGCGATCTTCGTCCAGGCGGCCTTCGGCATTCATGTTTTGCTTCGAGTCGCGCAGGCGCCGGCGCCTCCCACGCTGCTCACGCGGCTTTTCCGTGGCGGGGCGTTGCCGCGGCACGCGACGGCCATTCCGGCGACCGACGGCTCGGCCATCTGGCTTCCTCGACGGATGCCGGATGCCGATGGCCGCGCGCTCGGTGGCTACCGATGCATGGTGGCGCTGCAGGCGATTCGCGCGGCGCGCGGCAGCGCGGCCAATCTGACGGAGGCGCAGGCCGACGGCGTCGCGGACATCTATCTACTGGCCGAGGCCGCGGCAGGTGATCGGGCGCTCGCGGCATTGCTCCCGGGCATGATGACCGAGCTCGAAGGATTCCGCGCGGCGCAGCTCGCGCGCCGGCCGCGCATCGAGGATTTTCCCGCTGCGCGCCGGCCGCTCGAGGCCATCGCGCGGCGGACGATGGCCGGCGACCTCCCGCATGCGGACATCGCGCGGCCGGAGTGGTCTCCGCGGCAGTCTCTCGAGCTCGCGCGCTCCCTCGTGGAGCGCTGCGGCGGCAGCCGCGTGAAAGACTCGTGCACGCTGTTCCGTGATCTCTGGACAGGCGAGCTGCGCGCACCCGCGCCCGCCGCCATTGCGAGTGGGTTGCCGGCGGATGCCGCGCCGACACCGCAGTCCGCGCCCAAAAGCGCGCGCCTCGAGCGCCGTCCGGAAGTGCGCGCCGCGAAAGAGGGCGAGGACGACGAACGGCCCGGCGCCTGGATGATCCAGACGGCGCAGCCCGCGGAGACCGCGGAAGATCCTTTCGGGATGCAGCGTCCCAGGGATCTCGACGAGGACGCGGACGCCGATGAATACGCGGATTCGGTCTCGGAGCTCCGCGAGGGGCGACTCGTGAGCACGCCGGAGCGCGCCCGCGAGATTCTCGTTTCGGATGATCCGCCCGACGCGGTCGCGCGGCGCGAGGCGGCGCGTGACGAGGCGCGCGCCGAGCTGAGTTATCCCGAGTGGGACTATCGTCTGCCGGGTTACCGGCATCCCGGCGCGCGCGTGCGACTGCATTCCGCGGCCGCCGGATCGGCGGAGTGGGTGGCGGCGACGATGCGCCTGCACCGCGCCATGTGTGACGACATCCGGCGGCATTTCGAGATGCTGCGCGCCGCGCGCCTGCGCACGCGCAAGCAACCCGACGGCGACGACATCGACCTCGACGCGTACGTGGAAGCTCGCGCCGACCTGCGCGCCGGTTTGCCCATGCCGCAGGGGCTTTACCAGAGCACCCGGCTCACGCGGCGCGACATGGCCATCACCCTGCTAATCGACATCAGCGGCTCGACCGACTCGTGGATCAGCGCGCAGCGGCGCGTCATCGACGTCGAGCGGGAGGCTCTTCTGCTGGTGTGTCACGCGCTGCAGGGCCTCGGTGAGCCTTACAGCGTCCTGGCGTTCTCGGGGGAAGGGATAGGGAACGTCGTCGTGCGCGAGATCAAGGATTTCGACGAGCCGTTCGGCGAAGCCGTGGCGTGCCGCATCGCCGCGATCGAACCCGAGCACTACACGCGCGCGGGCGCCGCGCTGCGCCACGCGACCGCGCGACTGGTGCGGCGTCCGGCGCGGCACCGGCTGCTGCTCCTGCTCTCCGATGGCAAGCCGAACGACAACGACGAATACGACGGGCGTTACGGGGCCGAGGACATGCGCCAGTCGGTGACCGAGGCGCGGCTGCAGGGCATCCATCCGTTCTGCCTGACGATCGACCGGCAGGCCGCGGGCTATCTACCCAAGGTGTTCGGCGCGCATCACTACGCGATGCTGCACAAGCCCGAGCTGTTGCCGGTCGCCTTGCTGGAATGGATGCGCCGCCTCGTCGCCGTGTGACGGGAGTCGCGGCGCTAAACTGAGGAGGAGGTGCGCATGACCGGACGACCCGATTGGGATCCTTTCGATGCCGACGACGACCCGGTCGCGCGCTCCGATGCCCTGCGTCGCCAATGTCCCGTGGCGCACAGCGAGGCGCTCGGCTGGTCGTTGTTCCGCCATCGCGACGTCATGCGCGCGCTGGTGGATCACGCGACGTTCAGCAACGTGGTCTCCACGCGCCGCTCGGTGCCCAACGGCATGGATCCTCCCGAACACTCCGAGTATCGCCAGGTCATCGAGCCATATTTCTCGCCCGACCGGATACGGGCTCTCGAACCGCGCTGCCGGGACGTGGTTAGGGAACTGCTCGGCACCGCGCGAGGTGAGCTCGAGGTGATGTCGCGACTCGCCGAGGAATTCGCGCTGCGGGTGCAATGCGGGTTCCTCGACTGGCCGGTCGAGCTCCACACCCCATTGCGCGACTGGATCCGCCGAAATCACGAAGCCATCCGGTCGAGGGACCGTGCCGCGATCTCCGCGGCGGCCGAGCGATTCGATGCGCACATACGGGCGGTGCTCGCGGCGAGGCGCGAATCGCCGGGCACGCAGGGAAACGACGTCGCGAGCCGACTGTTGAGAGAGCAGGTGCGCGGCCGACTACTCAACGATGAGGAGATCGTGAGCATCCTGCGCAACTGGACGGTTGGCGAGCTCGGCACGATCGCGGCCTCGATCGGCATCCTCGCGTGGTACCTGGCATCCCGCCCCGCGCTGCAATCGCGGCTGCGGGAGCAACCCGCGACCATTCCAATCGCCATCGACGAGATACTGCGCATCGAGGCGCCGCTGTTGACCTCGCGTCGCATGACATCGGCGGCCGTCGAGCTCGACGGGTGCACGTTGGCGGCGCGCGAGCGCGTCGCGCTCATGTGGGCATCGGCCAATCGCGACGAGACCGAGTTTGGCGATCCCGACGAGTTTCGTCTCGATCGCGATCCCGACTCGAACCTGCTCTACGGCGCAGGGATTCACGTGTGCCCGGGAGCGCCTCTCGCCCGCCTGGAGCTCAGGTGTTTCCTCGAAGAATTCCTGTCGGCGATGGGCACTTTCGAACTCGTTCACGGCAGGACGCCCGTCCGGGCCCTGTACCCCCAAGGGGGCTTCTCCGAGGTTTGGGTCCGACGGGTGACGTAACCCGAGACCGTCAGGACAGTCCGGGGGGGCGGGTGCCCC
>JAFAGC010000067.1 GCA_023423065.1 Pseudomonadota bacterium | reverse complement strand
CCCGCGCCGCGGGCGGCGCTCGACTACGTGCGCGAGGAGCTGGCCGAGGGGGCCGAGATGGGCGTCGCCGGGCATCACGCCGCGACGCGGCCGTGGATCGACTACGCGCAGAATTTCACGAAGGGGCTCGTGCACGTGACGGGCGCCCTGCCCAGCGAAGTCGTGGCGATGAACTCGCTCACGATCAACCTGCATCTCATGATGGCGTCGTTCTACCGGCCCGTGGGACTGCGCGACAAGATCCTGATCGAGGCCGGCGCGTTTTCGTCGGATCGGCACGCAATCCTCGGGCAGATCGGCTGGCACAAGCTCGAGGCCGAGGACGCGCTGGTGGAACTTGCACCGCGTCGTGGAGAAGAGACGCTGCGACTCGAGGACATCGAGGCGAAGATCGCCGAGCTCGACAGCGAGCTCGCGCTGGTGCTGTGGCCGGGCGTGCAGTACCGCACGGGACAGGCGTTCGATTGCGCGGCGATCGCGCGCGCGGCGCACGACGTCGGCGCGCTGGCCGGGTTCGATCTGGCGCATGCGATCGGCAACCTGCCGCTGTCGCTGCACGAGTGGGACGTCGATTTCGCGGTGTGGTGCTCGTACAAGTATCTGAACGCGGGCCCGGGCGCGATCGGCGGCTGCTTCGTGCACGAGAAACATTTCGCGAGCGCGCCTTCGAGATTGTCCGGCTGGTGGGGTCACGAGCCGCAGACGCGTTTCCAGATGATGCCGGAGTTCCGGCCGGCGGCCGGCGCGGCTGGCTGGGCCGTGAGCAATCCGCCTATCTTCTCCGCGGCGCCGCTGATCGCGTCGCTCGAGATGTTCCGGCAGGCGAGTATCGAGGATCTGCGGGCGAAGTCGATGCGGCTCACCGCGTATGCGGAACGGCTGATGCTCGAGCGCTGCCGCGACGACGTGCAGATCATCACGCCGTCGGCACCGGCCGAGCGCGGGTGTCAGCTTTCGTTCCGGGTGGCCGGCGGGTCGCGACGCGGGCGACGCGTCTTCGATGCGTTGTCGGCGCGCGGGATCATGTGCGACTGGCGCGAGCCGGACATCATCCGCATCGCGCCGGCGCCGCTGTACAACCGGTTCGTCGACGTGTTCGAGCTCGTCGAGCAGCTCAACCTGGCGCTCAAGGAGATTGGCTGAGGACATGAGCGGGCCAGCCGCACCGGGCGTCAACATCATCGGCGCCGGACTCGCGGGTAGTTTGCTCGCGATCCTGCTCGCGCGCCGTGGTTACCGCGTGACGGTCTACGAACGCCGCGCCGATCCGCGCCGCGTAATCGTGGACGGAGGACGCTCCATCAATCTCGCCCTCGCCGCGCGTGGCATTCGTGGGCTGAAACTGGCCGGCGTGCTCGACCGCGTGATGCCGCTCGCGATCCCGATGCGCGGACGTATGGTGCACGAGCACGACGGCAAGGCCGAGCTGCAGATGTACGGCGTGCGGCCGGAAGAAGTCATCTATTCCATATCGCGCGCGGATCTGAATCGCATCCTGATCGAAGCCGCTGCGTCATTCTCCAACGTCGAGCTGCACTTCGGGCATGTGTGCCTCGGCCTGGCGCGTGGCAAGAACGTCGCCGAGATGCGCGACGAGGCCACTGGCCGGATCTACGAAGTCGCCCACCAGCCGACGATCGCGGCCGACGGCGGCGGCTCGGCCGTGCGTGATGCGCTGCTCGCGCGCCAAGTGAGCACCGTTCGCGAGGAGCCGCTCGATCATGATTACAAGGAACTGACGATCCCCGCGCGCGACGGCAAGCACGTGATGGAACCGAATGCGTTGCACATCTGGCCGCGTGGCGGGTTCATGTTGATCGCGTTGCCGAATCTCGATGGCAGCTTCACCGCGACCCTGTTCCTGGCCCGCTCGGGACCCAACAGCTTCGCTCAACTTACATCCCTGACGGCGGTCGAGGAGTTCTTCGAGCGCGAATTCCCGAGTGCCCGGGCGCTGATGCCCGACCTCCCGCGCGAGTTCAACGAGCATCCGCAGGGATCGCTCGGCACCGTGTACACCCGCGGCTGGCACCTGGACGGCGACGTGCTGTTGTTAGGCGATGCCGCGCACGCCATCGTGCCATTCCATGGGCAGGGAATGAATTGCGCGTTCGAGGATTGCGCAGAGCTGATGCGGCTCATGGATGAGCATCATCATTGGGCGGGGTTGTTCGAGGCATTCGAACACGAGCGTCGGCCGAACACCGATGCGATCGCGGGGATGGCGCTGGAGAACTACCAGGAGATGCGCGAGGCGGTGCTGGATCCGGAGTACCGCAGGAAGAAGAAGGAAGCGGAAGTGTTGGAGAAGGAGGATCCGAATTCCATTCCCCGGTATTCGATGGTGATGTTTCATCCGGAGATCCCATACTCGGAAGCCGCGAGGACGAAATGAACCAGGAGGCACCCATACTGATTGATATAGGAGCCGCACGAAACGTCTTCGCGTTTGCAGATGCCGACCGCCGGATCGCCTGGGTTGCGCTTTTGGTTCTGACACTCACGCGGCTGCTGTGACACCCCAAATGGGGCAATTCACTCCGCTGTTCGGTCTGGTCGTATAAGACCAGCCGAAAAATGACGCCGCAGAATTCTTCTTCGTTCGTGCGACGTCGCCCGCGCCCGGCAGCAGCGCCGATGTGACGCTGATTAGACCAGGTGCCACAAGCACGCGATCTCGTGCAGCAGCCTTAGTTGATGTGAAAGGGTTCCTGCGCTATTCCACCCTTGATCTCGATGTACGAGCCACACGAAACGTCTTCGCGCTTGCAAATGCCAACCGCCAAGTCGCCCGGGCTGGGCTTTACCGGGTCTTTGCACTCCTCTCCGGGCTTGCAGTACGCAGTGATGTCGAACATGCACATTCTGCTCTCGCACTCAGACGAGTCGACGCATGTTTTTCCGCCATCTGGCCAAGGCATCACGCAACTAGGTTTGTTGGGCACGCACCATGGCTTCCAGGTTCCTCCGGCCAATTCGCAGTCCGAGAGAGTCTGGGGGGCCGAGAGACGCGGAAGCGTCATCTCCTCGACGCTTGGAGGCGTAGTCTCGCCTGACGCTGTGCCCGAGTCGCATCCAGCCATGAACAACACGATGATGAGCGCGACCCGCTGCATCAATCGTCGTCCCGATCGAAACCAAATGCGAAAGAGACCGCATCCGGAGTTTCCATCATCTGGCTGAAACTCGAGAATTGCGCTTGCCTGACAATATTCGGATAGCCGTAGGCAGGCACCGTCAGCCGTGTCGAAGGGTCGATTCGCGGAGTATCCCAGGCGCCAATGTGATGCACGGACTCGTGAGCGACAGTCTGCACCTGCATCCGGCCGCTCGAATTCCAGAATTTTGGATGAAGCAGGAGCTGTGACGGAAGCGCTTGGGCGTAGTCATCGCCCTCAAAGTTCCAGCCGTAGTTGACCGGCGTGGAACTCTTGAACATGCCCATCATCTTCTCGCCTGCGCCGAGAACCTTTTCCAGCTTGGTCACATCATTCCCGGCGCCCTTGCCCATCACTTTGCTCACTTGGTCCGCAACACGCTGTTGGTAAGAGTTTAGTTTCTCCCCGGCTTTCAACGTGGACACCACGCCTTTAATCGCTGTGACGAGCCGCCATTTTGCGCGATGTGCAGTTGCAGTAATCACCTAGCACCTATCGGCCGCAATGCAGTTCCAAGTATCCCATTTTGTGGAGCGTCTGCTCGATAGCTAGGCGCTCTGCCTGATCCGCGGGCTGTCCGCGGTGATCGAGGGTACGCTGCATTCGTTGCCTGCGCACTTTCACCTCCTCACGGAACGCGAGTCGGGTATCGACGCTGATCGGCGTGCGGGCGTTCCACATTTGCGCCGCCGATTGCCATTTGAGCGTGGGCCTTCTCCACAGGTGATTCAGGCTGTAGAGCATCTGCCTGAGCAACTGCTCCATCGGGGCGCCGAGCGGATCTACGAGCGCTGCGAGCCAGGCGCGATGCTCGCGGTTCTGCCGCTCGAGCTGCCCGTAGAAGCACGGATAGCGCGGAGGTCCATGCAGCGTGAGCACGGCGTGCGCTTCGAGCACCGCCCGCACGGCGGGTGCCTCATGTGCACGGGCCCGATCATCGCGCAGCACCAGCGGGGCGCCGTGCCGCGCGAAGTCGGCGCTGGCGGCTGCTCGCGCGCCAGCCGCAGCGCGTTCTCGGCCACTTGCGACTCGATGCTCGCGCGCACCGCGCTTGCCGCCCGGAAGAACCGATCGGCAGGCGTCAGTCCCTCAAGTCCCTGGTGTGGGCGCTGGAAGTTGTAATGCTGGACGTATAGCTTCACCCGCCGCTCGCAGTCCTCGAAGTCGGCGAACACCGTTCGACTGAGCAGCTCCTCCCACAGCGTCTTCCAGAACCGCTCGATCTTGCCGCAGGTCTGCGGATGATGCGGCCGGCTCTTCACGTGCACGATGCCGTGGCGCTTGAGCTCCGCTTCGAACTCCGTCGAGCCCCGCCAGGCGGTGTATTGCCGTCCTTGGTCGGTCAGGATCTCCCGTGGCACCCCGTAATCGGCGATGCCGCGGGCGAGCGCCTCGAGCACCAGCACGCTTCTTTGGTGGTGCGCCATCGCAAGGCTCACCAGGAACCTGGAGTGATCGTCCAGGAACGCCGCGACATAGAGGCGCTCGTGGCGGCGCAGCAGGAACGTGAACAGGTCCGACTGCCACAACTGGTTAGGCTCGGCCCGCTCGAAGTGTTGCACCTCGTGTTTGCGTCGCAGCCGCTTTCTGGCCGCCTGCGGCTTGATGCCCTCGGCCCGCAGTACCCGCCGCACGGTCGTCTCCGATGTGCCGATTCCCAGGAACCGCCTCATCACATCGCGGATTCGCCGGCTTCCGGCTTGGGGATGTTCACGTTGTGTTGCAAGGATCGCGGCGGTCTTCGCCTCCGATCGCTTCTGCAGCTTCGGCTTTGGCCGGCCTGCTGCGCGCTTCGGCTCACGCGCCTCGACATCGCCCTTGCGATACGCCTTAACCCACATGACCGCCGTGGTGTAGGGCACGCCTAACTTGTGCGCCACGGCATAAGTGGCCTGCCCCTGATCCACCACCGCACGCACCACCGCCTCTCGCACCTTCGGTGGCCACGGTCGTCTACCTTCAGGCCGCTGCGGGGTGCTGTTCCGCGCTTCGCGCGTCTCGCCTTCCTTGTTCACTTGTCTACTCCTTCGCTGTTCGCTGTTCTGCAAACGGCGACGACAAGTGCTAGGTATTTACGGCATCCTCATATCGCGCATAGAGTGGTTCGCGGCACAGTTGAGATAAGCCCAATTTGGGCCATCCCCGCACATATTGGCAGCGTCGGTCAAAAGGACCCGGAACCCGAAGTTCTGACCGCCGGTGACTTGTACCGCATACACGGTGCCAGTCTTAATTCCATCCCATGCCATCGCAGGACTGGTAGCGGTCAGAAGCAATGCTGCAAGCGCGCAAAGCCGTACGGCGCCGCCAATCGTAGTCGAATTGATCATTTTACTCTCCCTTGTTTGCCTGGCGCGTCGGAGATCTAGTTAGTGACTCCCCGGGGCTCCACATCTAGAAGATATCAATATCGCTTGAGCGAAGAAAAGGCGAATTCGATGCTGTCTAACCCGCGATCTCACATCAACATCCCGCATGTCTGACAACATCGCTGAGGGCGATTGAGGAACTCACCGAGCACGAGTTCCCGCGCGCCCACGCGCTGTCGCCCGATCTCGCGCGCGAGTCGCCCCCGCCAGGTATTCAAGCGCATGGAACTGCTGTTTGCTTGAGGCTGCTTGCCATCCACTTATCCAGCGCGCCTCAGTTCTCCCCGACGTTCCCGCTGGAACGTCGGTCGCGTGTCGCTTGCTGCATCAGTACCTCGACAGCAAGCCCCAGGTCCATTTTTTCGCCGGTCCACTTCGCCAGCCCGGCGCGCGGCTCGGTCGTCAACACATGCCAATCGCCTGCCGGCTGGGTGCAACCCGGCAGAACGCTATCTATCGCCGCGCCATCCGGCTTCACGAATCGGAACGCGCCATCGTCGAGGACCTCGATGCGGATGCCGCCCTCGTGAACGGCGTGATGATGGAATCGACACAGCGAAATCAGGTTGGATGGCTTCGTCTCCCCGCCGTTGGCCCAATGCACGACGTGGTGCGCATCGATATAGCGCGAGTTGCAGCAACCCGGAAAGCGGCACCCCTTGTCGCGCGCGTTGAGCACACGACGAAGCGGAGCGGAGATGGTGCGCGTCTTGCGCCCGACGTTGAGCGGCTCGCCGTCATCGTTCTCGATCAGCGCGATCACGCTCGCGTCGCAGGCCAGGCGGCGCGCGGTTTCCGCCGCCATGGAAGGTCCGTGCTCGAGCTCGCAACAGCCGGCCGTGCGGTCGCGCAGGGTTTCGGCCGCCACGTGGACGACGATCTGATGACGGTCGGTGCCCTTGGCTTCCATGACCTCGTGCGCCAGGAAACTCTCGGCGACCCTGGCGAGAGCGTCTGCCCGGCGCTCCCGGATCGGGATCACCTGACGCGGCATTCCGGGGTGAACGTCTTCGGCTAGGAACGGCAGTTCCTGCACGACAAGATCGAGCGCCTTCATCACGAGCGCACCGGCCTCCGCCGGCAGGCGCGCGGTGATGATGATCGAGCCGTCGTCGTCGTACCGGTAAGTCACGGCGCGATTGCGCTGCTGGCACGCCTCGCGTGACAACTCCTCGGCATCCTGGCAGCGCCGGAATGCGCGCACGAGCTTCTCCACGTGCGCGGCCGTGCCGTGCTCGGCAATCATCAGCAGGGTGTCTTCGGTCGCGGCGCTCGCGACCCGCGTGATCTCGCGGACCTTGGAGTAACTCAGCTTACCGCTCGCCATTGCCACGGAGACTTTCGGCAGGTTCTCGAGCGCGCGGGCCACGCGCACCTTCTCGCGTGCCGCGCCCATCGCGATGCCGCACTTCCAATTGAGCCAATGCGCGCAGGACTGCGTGGCGCCGTCCGACCAGCCCGTGCGCCGATCGAACTCCGCGATGAGCGTCAGCCAGCGATGATTCGCGGCGTTGATGTGGCCAGTGAGGGTGCAGATCTCCGCGGCGAGCTCGTCGATTGAACGCATTGGCAACTCCATGTACCGAATGAATTCGTCAGGCTGTGTATGCGTACAGTATACGCCCCACACGAAATGGGTGCGCGACGAAATCACGGCTTTTCCCGACAAATCGACGCTATCGGAAAGAAGCTTATGTAGTTAGGTGTCGCCGTGATCGTTGCTGCCGCCGCAAAGAAAAAGGGCGCGGAAGCCGTGGCCTCCGCGCCCTCTCGGCGAATGAAAAGTCAGTCGATCAGGGAGCCGGCGCCTCCGCCGGCGCCTTCACGATGTCCAGCAATTCCACATCGAACACCAGCGTCGACTTCGGCATGATCTTCGGCGGCGAGCCGCGCTCGCCATAGGCGGTCTCCTGCGGGCAGATCACGGTGGCGGTGCCGCCGACCTTCATCGTCTGGACGGCTTCGGTCCAGCACGGGATCACCTGGTTCAGCGGGAACACCGCGGGTTCGCCGCGCTGCTTGGAGCTGTCGAACACCTTGCCGTCGATGAGGCGGCCTTCGTAGTGCACCTTCACCTCATCGGTCGCGACGGGTGTGGCGCCCGTGCCTTCCTTCGTGTGCTTGACGAGCACGCCGCTCGGCAGCTTGGAGACGTTCACTTCCTTTTCGGTCTTCGCGAGGTAGTCCGTGCCGGCCTTCGCGTTCTTCTCGGTGAACGCGATCATGCGCGCCTGCTGCATCGCCTGTACTTTGGGGATGAATTCCTCGGCGACGACGTCGCTCTTCGTGCCTTTGACGCCATCCGCCAAGCCTTTCTGCACGAGCGCGAGTTCCTCCGGCGTGAGATCGAACGTCACGAGCTGCTGGCTCATGAGCTGGCCGATCGCATAGGCCGTCTTCTGCTCGTCGGTTTCGACTTTGACCTCTTTCTCCCTGGCCGAGCAGGAAGTGAGGGTTACGGTGCAGATCAATGCCGCAATGGCGGTGAGTTTTTTCATAGGTGCGCGAGCTTATCCTGACGTGGGGGGTATTGGCACGTTTTTCGGCTGATACCTACCGCTTTTCCCACAGCTCGAATGTCATCGGCCACGCATGTCGCTCATCTGCGGCATGTGGCTCACGCTCCACGACGCTCCATTCGCTCCTGTCGAGCTCCGGCCACAGGACGTCGCCCGAAATGTCGCCGTGTACGCGGGTCAGATGAATACGCCCGGCCCTGGGCCGGAACAGCCTGAACAGGTCCGCGCCGCCGATGATCATGATCTCGGGCGCCTCGCCGGCCGCGCGCATCGCAGCATCGACGTCGTGCACCACGGTGACGCCGTCCCGTCGGTAGTTAGCGTCGCGCGTCAGCACGATGTTCTGCCGTCCGGGCAGAGGCTTGCCGATCGACTCGTAAGTCTTTCGTCCCATCACGATGGGTTTTCCCATCGTGAGACGCTTGAAACGTTTGAGATCGTCCGGCAGGTGCCAGGGCAACGTGTTGTCGCGCCCGATCACGCCGGTGTCGGCGACCGCGACGATCAGCGTCACGAGCGGTGTGCTCACAGGAATCCTTCGATCGGCCGGCGGCGGAACCAGCCCGTGAAACTCATGCGCTCACGCCGCGCCGGCAGGACCTCGTGTTCGAAGCGGTCCGACTGGAATGCGACGAGCCGCCCGCCGACGGGCAGGATCTCGAAGATCTCGCCGCCCGCCAGGAACAGGTGAAGCTGGCCGCCATCCTCCGCGGTCCAGCCGGAATTGAGATACACGACGGCGGAGATCACGCGCGTGTCGGAGCCGACCAGCCGATCGAAATGCCGCGCGTACGCGGCGCCCGCCGGGTACAGCGCGAAATGTCCCTGGAAATCCTCGAGGCCGGCCATGAGTTCGCGGTTGAGTTTCATGCGCAATTCATCGAGGCGCGCCAGCAGACGTTGTTCGGCATCACGCTCGGGATGGGTGAGCCACGAGATGAAGTCGCCGCGCACTTCCGGATCGAATCGCTCGTTCGGCCCACGGCCGATGCGCGCCGCACGCAACGCGCCCGACGCATGCAGTTCGATGCAGCGATCGTGCAGCGCGCCGAGCAACTCCGGGTCGGCGAAATCGTCGACCACGGCGAAGCCGCGCTGCGCGAGTTGTTCGATCAGGCCCGGCGGCGCGCCCGCTGTCTGCGGTCCGCCCGAGGCCGTCGATCCTTGCGAGGGTCCGCCTTCCTGGCTGTCTTCGGGGCGGCCTTCGGACGTCTTTTCGCCTTGGCCTTCAGTACGGGTTTCTTGGGCGGCCATAACATGGTTCCACGGCACTGCGGCGAGCCGCAGCGGCAGGCGTAGATCTCGTCGACGTTGGGTGGGTCGTCTTTCTCGCGTCCGATCTCGTAGTCGTAACCGAGCTCCTCGCCCGGCGCGATGTCGCGCGTCGCATCGATGAACACGCGGCGATTCTCGATCACCGATTCGCAGTTGCCCGAGCACTGGTGATTGATGAAGCGCGCGTCGTTGCCGCCGACGCCGGCGTCGATCACCGTCTTCTTGTCGACGATGAACAGGAAGGTGTGGTTGTCGTTCTCGTCGTGATCCTCGTAGCGCGCGTCGGCCGCGGCGTGCGAGACGCGATCGCCGAGATATTCGAGGATACGGGTGCCCTTCGGGATGTGCGCCACCGCGAACACGCCGCGCCCGTGCACGGGCGAATTGCGGACTTCGATCAGCGGCGAGCTGGCGATCGGGGGGCCGCCACGGGTGGGCTGTGGCTGGCTCGACATGTCTATCTTCTTTTTCATACTGCTACGGGTGCCTTGATGGCCGGATGATGCTGGTAGTTCACGAGCTGAAAATCTTCGAACGTGTAATCCAAAATGGTCGGCGGGCGGCGCGCGATCTGCAGCTTCGGCAACGCGAGCGGCACGCGCGCCAGCTGCTCGTCCACCTGCGTGAGATGGTTCGCGTAGAGGTGGCAGTCACCGCCGGTCCACACGAACTCCCCCACTTCGAGGTCGCATTGCTGCGCGAGCATGTGGGTCAGCAGCGCGTAGGACGCGATGTTGAACGGCACGCCGAGGAAGATGTCGGCGCTGCGCTGGTAGAGCTGGCAGGACAACTTGCGGTCCGACACGTAGAACTGGAAGAACGCGTGGCAGGGCTGCAGCTTCATCGCGTCGAGCTCGCCGACGTTCCATGCGCTCACGATGATGCGGCGCGAGTCGGGATTCGTGCGCAGCTGCTGCACGACATTCGAGATCTGGTCGATCTCGCGACCGTCGGCCGCCGGCCAGGAGCGCCACTGCTTGCCGTACACCGGGCCGAGCTCGCCGTCCTCGTCGGACCACTCGTCCCAGATGGTCACGCCGTTGTCGCGCAGGAATTTCGTGTTCGTGTCGCCGCGCAGGAACCACAGCAGCTCGTACGCGATGGACTTGAAATGCACGCGTTTCGTGGTGACCAGCGGGAAACCCGCGGATAGGTCGAAGCGCATCTGGTAACCGAACACCGACAGCGTGCCCGTGCCGGTGCGATCCGACTTGCTCGCGCCGTTGCGCCGCACGTGGCGCATGAAATCGAGGTACTGCTTCATGACTGCAACACGAAGTTACCCGAGGGTTGCCGCCGACGATACGCCATGAACAGCAGCGTGAGCCCCACCAGCAGCATCGGCAGGCTGAGGAGCATGCCCATGGTGAGCCAGCCGCCCGCGAGATATCCAAGATGCTCGTCCGGCAGTCGCCAGAACTCCACGAAGATGCGGCTCGCCGAATAGATGATCAGGAACAGGCCCGACGGCGCGAGACGCGGCCGCGGTTTCGAGGTGTACCACCAGAGGACGGCGAACAGCAGCGCGCCTTCGAGCGCCGCCTCGTAGAGCTGCGTCGCGTGCCGCCCTACGCCGTCGTAGACGAATCCCCACGGCACATCGGTGGGTTTGCCCCACAACTCGGCGTTGATGAAGTTGCCGAGGCGCACCGCGAGGATGCCGATGCCGGGCAGCGGCGCCGCGAAATCGAACACGTCGGCGATGCGCCGCTTGCGGCGGACCGCGAAGAGCGCGAACGCGATCAGCACGCCTAACAATCCGCCGTGGAACGACATGCCGCCGTCCCACACCTTGATGGGGTACCACCACTCCTCGACGGTCCAGTACTCGAGGCCATAGAAGAAAACGTAGCCGAGGCGTCCGCCGAGCAGCGTGCCGAGCATGCCGAAGAAGATGAAATCGTCGACGTCGACGGGCTTCCAGGTCGAGCCCGGCTTGCCCGCGCGTACGCGCCCCAGCCACCAGGCGGCCGCGAACGCGACCAGGTACATGATTCCGTACCAGTGGATCTTCAGCGGGCCGTAATCCCCGAACAGCGGGATCTCGAACGCGATCTTGTTGAAGCCGGGGTACTCGAGCATCGGGCGCGATTCTACGTTCTATTCGCGCGTAACGCGGCAGAAAAAGGCCTTGAGGTAGCGCGTCTCGGGGATCGCCGGATGCACGGGATGGTCGGGCGATTGGCCGCCCAGCTCGAGCACCTGGACGAAGCGGCTCGAGTGGCGCGCCGCGGCCTGGATCGCCGACTGCAGGTCGTCGGCCGGCATGTGATAGGAGCACGAGCACGACACGAGCAGACCATCGCGCTCGATGAGCGGCATCGCGAGCTGATTCAATTTGCGATAGGCCGCGAACGCTTGCGGCGCATCCTTCTTGCGCTTCGCGAACGCCGGCGGATCGAGGATCACGACGTCGAAACGTGCACCGCTCGCGTTGAACGCCTGCAGCGCATCGAACGCGTCGTCGCGGATGGTCTCGACCTCGACGCCGTTGGCGCGCGCATTGCGGGTGACGTAATCGAGCGCGGTCGCCGACGAATCCACGCAGGCCGCGCTGCCGGCGCCGCCCTTGAGCGCACTCACCGCCCAACCACCGACGTAGCTGCACACGTCGAGCACGCGCGCGCCGGCGGGTAGATATCGCCGCAGGCGCTCGCGGTTCGCGGCCTGGTCGTAGAACCAGCCGGTCTTCTGGCCCTCGGCCAGCGGCGCGACGAAGTCGATGCCCTGTTCGCGGATCGAGATCTCCTTAGGAACCTCTCCGCCCTGCCCGCCCGCGAGGCTCACCGATTGCTCGAGGCCTTCGAGCTCGCGCGCGCCCGAGTCGTTTTTCCAGACGATTTCGCGAGCGTTGGTGACCTTCCGCACGGCGACTTCGATCTCCGCCCGCAGCCGGTCGATGCCGGCCGTGCCGCTTTGCGCCACGATCACGTCGCCGTAGCGGTCGAGCACGAGTCCCGGCAATCCGTCGGACTCCCCGAACGCGAGGCGGTAATAAGGCTCACGATACAGCCGCTCGCGCAACGCCAGCGCCACGCGCAGTCGGTGCACGATGAACGAGCCGTCGAGTGGATAGGCGGGATCGCGGCCGACGATGCGCGCCGCGATCAGCGTGCGCGGATTGACGTAGGCGAATCCCAGGAACTGGTCGCGGTCGGATCGCACATCGACCACGGAGCCGGGCTCGAACTGCGTCAACGGCGTGGCGGCGGTGTCGACCTCGTTGCTGAAGATCCACAGGTGGCCGGAGCGCAGTCGGCGGTCTTCGCCGCGCTTGAGTTTCAGGACGGGAACGGACATGGGCGTATTCTAGCTGTCTATGGAAGCCCGCCCGCACTCCGCGAAGAAGAACCGCCTCGCCCACGAGACCAGCCCTTACCTGCTGCAGCACGCCACCAATCCCGTCGACTGGCATCCGTGGGGGCGCGAGGCGCTCGAACTCGCGCGCGAAAGCGGCAAGCCCATCCTGCTGTCGATCGGCTACTCGGCCTGCCACTGGTGCCACGTGATGGCGCACGAGTCGTTCGAGGATCCCGAGACGGCCAAGGTCATGAACGAGCTCTACGTGAACATCAAGGTGGATCGCGAGGAGCGGCCCGACCTCGACAAGATCTACCAGCTCGCGCACCAGGTGCTCACGCAGCGCGGCGGCGGCTGGCCGCTCACGATGTTCCTCACGCACGACGATCAGAAGCCGTTCTTCGGTGGGACGTATTTCCCCAATACCACGCGGTATGGCATGCCCGCGTTCACCTCGCTGCTGCAACGCGTGGCCGGCTACTACCGGGACCAGCACGAGGAACTGCGCGCGCAGAACGATTCGCTCATGAATGTGTACAACGAGCTCGTGCCGCCGCCCGCCGACGCCGGCACGCCGCTCACCGCCGCCCCGATCGATGGCGCGCGCGAGCAGCTCGCGGCGACGTTCGACAAGCGTTACGGCGGGTTCGGCAACGCGCCCAAATTTCCGCATCCCGGCTCGATCGACCGGCTGATGCGGCATTGGTATCGCACCGCTTCGAGCACCGCGCCGGATCTGCATGCGCTGTACATGGCAACCCTCACGCTGACACGCATGGCGGAAGGCGGCATGTACGACCAGCTCGGCGGCGGCTTCGCGCGGTACTCGGTCGATCAGTTCTGGATGATTCCGCACTTCGAGAAGATGCTGTACGACAACGGCGCGTTGCTGGCGTCGTATTCGGAAGCGGCGCTCGCCACGGGCGATCCGCTGTTCAAGCGCATCGCGGTCGAGACCGGCGAGTGGATGTTGCGCGAGATGCAGGACAATGGCGGCGGGTTCTACAGCGCGTACGACGCGGACTCCGAAGGGCACGAAGGCAAGTTCTACGTGTGGTCGCGTGAGGAAGCGCAGGCCGCGCTGACGCCGCTGGAGTGGAGCGTGTTCTCCCGCCGCTTTGGATTCGACCAGGAGCCGAACTTCGAAGGCGCGTGGAATCCGCATGTGTTCGTGTCGATCGAGCAGATTGCGAAGGAGCAGCAGCTCACGACCGAGGTGGTCGAACGCGAGGTGGATTCCGCGCGCGCCAGACTGCTTGCGGTGCGCAGCAAGCGCGTGTGGCCGGGGCTCGATGACAAGGTTCTCACGAGCTGGAATGCACTCGCGATCCGCGGTCTCGCGATCGCCGCGCGTTGCGTCGATCGGCCCGACTTCGCGGCCGCGGCGGAGCGAGCCCTCGCCTTCCTGCGCGCGAATGCCTGGCAGTCGCGGCCCGGCGGCGGACGGCTGCTCGCGACCAGCAAGGGGGGCGTCTCACATCTCAATGCGTATCTCGACGACTACGCGTACCTGGCGAATGCGTTGCTCGAGATGCTGCAGCTACGCTGGCGCAACGAGGATGTGGCCTGGCTGCGCGAGATCGTTCGCGCGATGCTCGAGCACTTCCAGGATCGCAAGGATGGTGGGTTCTTCTTCACGTCCGATGATCACGAGACGCTGATCCATCGCAGCAAGAGTTTCAGCGACGATGCGATTCCGGCGGGGAATGGAATCGCGGCGCAGGTGTTGCTGCGGGCTGGCTATCTGCTCGGGGAGCCGCAATGGTTAGAGGCCGCGGAACGCACCCTGCGTGCCGGGTGGCTGGCGCTCAATCGCTATCCGCATGGGCATGTGAGCATGCTGGAGGCGCTGGCGGAGTATCTGGAGGCGCCGGAGATCGTGATCATCCGCGGTTCGGGCGACGAAGCTGCCGAATGGCAGCGCGCGCTCGGAAAGTTGTATGCGCCGCATCGGGTGGTGTTCGCGATTCCGGCGGAGCTCGGCGGACTCGATGCGGCGGTTGCGGACAAGCATGCGGGGGAGCGGACGCGTGCTTATGTGTGCCGCGGCAACACGTGCTCCGCGCCAGTCGAATCGCTACCCGATCTCGTGCGCCAGGCTCAAGCCCGACTGGCCGGGTAGTTGAAACCGGAATGCCGTCGGTTCTCCTGATTTGGCTCCGGGCACCCTCAACAGTATTCTCAAGCAGGCCGAGCTGAGGCGAATCGAGGGAACGTCGTGCCAGTCCCAGCCGAAACTTTGCGTTCCACCGCCCGACGTCACTGGCGCTATTTCTTGCCAGCCTGGCTTCTACCCGTGCTGGCGTTCGCGTTGATTTTCATCCCGGGCTGGTCAACGCGCACTGATCTGATCTTTTGGCTTCTGATGTTTCCCGCGCTCATAGTGTCAATGTATGTAGCAGGCATTCCGCTCCGGAAAGGTCTAGTCACTGTTTCACACGCGGCATTCTGGACAATCCTGTTTCCATCTCTAATCTGGGCGGCGATCATCTTCGGCCTGTTTGGTCTATCTTTTGCACTCGGTGCACTCGTTGCCGCCTAACTCCGCAGCTGCGCACACCATGGGACTCCTGACCTTCAGCATCAACGTCACCCTCGATGGCTGCGTCGACCACCGCGAAGGAATCGCGGACGACGAGACCCACGCCTTCTTCACCCGTCTCATGGACGAAGGCGGCGCGATGCTCTGGGGCCGCGTCACCTACGAGATGATGGAGAGCTATTGGCCCGCGGTCGCCCGCGGCGACATGGAGGCGCCTCCGGCGGTGCGCGACTGGGCGGTCAAGCTGGAGACCAAGCCGAAGTACGTGGTGTCCTCGACGCGAAGGGATTTTCCGTGGACGAACAGCCACCACATCGCCGGTGACCTGCGCACGGGCGTACAGAAGCTCAAGGACGCGACTCCGGACGGCGTGCTCCTCGGCAGCGGCAAGCTCGCGACCGAACTGGATCGGCTGGATCTGATCGACGAGTACAAACTACTCGTCCACCCCAGGATCGCCGGCCACGGCCCGACGCTGTACGGGAGTGGACTGCCCAGTACGAGGCGGCTCGAGCTGATCTCGGCGAGGCCGCTCAGCAACGGCGCCGTCGCCATGCACTACCGGCGCACGCGCTGACGCGGCACCCGCACCGCGAGGCTGCGACGCGTGATTCGCGAGGAACTCAAGGCTGGCCAGGTCGCGGTTGCGACTTTCGGCGCTTTCCCGCCTTCTTGCGGATCACCGGCCGGCCACCTTTCGCGAGCCCGCGGTTCTCCTTGGCTTTCGGCTTTTTCGGTGCCGACTTCCTGGCCCGCGACGACAATGCGACAGCGACCGACCTGCGCGCCCATTCCACCAACGTCTCCGCATCCTCTATCACGTCCGCCGGCACCTGGTGATATCCGAGTACGGCCTCGGGCCGATCGGGAAACGGCATGAACCTCGGCATGCGCCGCGCGCGGTAGGGTTCGACGTTGCTGTCGTCGGTCTTGAAGTACAACGTGTCGTCGTCGATGAGTCCGAAGAACAATCCATCGCTGTAGAGGCCGATGCCGCCGAACATACGGTTGGATCGCAACGCGCTCAGGCCATCGAGCTGTTCGAGCACGTACGCCAGATACTGCGCCTGTACCGCCATGTCAGCTCGGGATCAGCGTTCCAAGCCGTGTGAGCTCGGCGCGCAGCGCACTCGAAAGCGGTTCCGCAGCGGCCGCATCGAAGACCGGCGCCGCATTCCAGTCGTACATCCACGGGTGCTGCGCGTGCATGTGTTCGGGTTCGCTGCGATAGCGCGGAATCACGTGCGCGTGCAGCGCGGGCTCGACGTTGCCGAAGATCGCGTAGTTGATGCGCACGGGCGACGTCGCGCGCATCAGCGCATCGCCCAGGTTCGCCATGTCGTTCAAGAACTGCGTGCGGCGCTCGGCCGTGAGCGCGTTGAGATCGGGTACTACCGGGTCGGGCAGCAGCAGTAGATAGCCGGGGACGATCTGCCGATGCCCGAAGACCGCCCACCCAGAGGCGCATCGGCAGAGGACTGTGTCGTCGCGGCCGGCACGCGCGTCGGCCACCCGCCGATGGATCGCGGTCTCGGCCGACACGCCGGTCAGCCCGCCCAGGTGCGGAAGCGGCCGGTATCGAGATGGACGAAGTTGGAGCGACGGTAGTAACCGACGCCGCCACGCTGTGCCGCCAGCGCAAGGTCGCGCAGGTCGGCGCAGGAGTAGTTCTTGAGGCGCACGTCGATCGCCTGGCCGCTCATGTGCAGGGATTTCTTCGCCACACCGTTGCTGGCGGCGGCGAGCTTCGCATTCGAGTGCGGCGAGCGATAGCCGGAGATGATCTCGAACCGCGGGTCGCGGCCGGCAGCCCGGGCGAGCGCGTGGAGCTGGTCGTACAAGGCCACGTCGATGTCGTGCGCCTCGCCACTGCGATGGTCGCGCAGCAGGTTGCGCAGCGACGCGACGGCGCCGGCGACGTAATCCTTGCCGCGCCGGAACACGACACTCACGGTTTCGCTGGTGTGCGTGTTGAAGAGCTCGAGGGCGCGCTCGGCATCCGAGGGCTCGTCGGTCGCGAACGCGAGATTGCCGAAGGCGAGGCCGGCGCCGGTGGCGGCGACGCTCTGGAGCCAGCGGCGCCGGGTCCATGGGTTCTGCATGGGCCGATCTTCGCCGGACGACCGGGCCCCGGCAAGCCTCAGAACGCGAGGGGTATCACAGAGCCGTTGTCGCCCGGGCGCCGATTGACCGAAACCACGGTCGCCTTGGGGAAGAAATTGAATTCCGAGGCGCTGGCCCAGGTGTAGGCCCCCATCGCGCGGCCGACGATCAGGTCGCCCGCCTTGAGGGCCGGCAGCATGAGGTTTTCCGCGATCACGTCGATGCTGTCGCAGGTGGGGCCGGCGAGCACCGAGGGGAATTTCTCATCGCTCTCCTTGAGCGACTCGACCGGGTATTTCGCGTGATCGAACATCTGGCCGCTGTAGGAGCCGTACACGCCGTCGTCGAGGTAATACCACCAGTGGCCCTCGCGCTTGGCGCGGCCCATGACCGACGACACGCCGATCGCGGCGGGGCCGGAGATGTAGCGGCCGGGCTCGGCGATCACGCGCACGCGCGCGGGAAGTCTGGCCAGTGCCGCGCGGATCGGCGCGCAGAAACGGCCGATCTCGACCACCTTCTGGCCGTACTCGATCGGGTAACCGCCGCCGATGTCGAGCGTATCGAATACGCCTAACTTCTCGCGGCGCGCCTGCGCCATGAGGCGGGTGCACACCTCGATCGCCTCGACGTGTTTGCTGGGCGTCGCCGCCTGGGAACCGACGTGGAACGACAGGCCGCGCACCACGATGCCCAGCTTGCGCGCCAGGCGCGCGAGCTCGATCAGGTCCTCGGGATCGCAGCCGAATTTCCGCGAGAGATCGCACACCGCGCCGGGCGACCGGAACGAGACGCGCAGCAGCAGCTCGCACTTGTCCCGGTAAGCCTCGAACTTGCGCACTTCGTCCGGGTTGTCCGCGACGAAGATCTTCACGCCCATGTGCAGCGCATTGCGGATGTCGATGTCGCGCTTGATCGGATGCGTGTGGATGCAGCGCGCCGGGTCGACGCCGAGACGCGTGATGAGCTGCGTCTCGCCCGTGGTGGCGAGGTCCAACCACCCGCCCAGCTCGACGATGGTCTCGACCACGGCCGGATGCGGCAGTGGCTTGAGCGCGTAGTGCAGGTCGACGCCGGGCAGCGCCTTCTGCAGCTTGCGGTACTGCTCCCGCACACGCTGGCAATCGATGATCAGCAACGGCGAGCCGAACTCGGCCACGAGCCGCTTGATGTGCTCGTGGGTGAACGGATCGATGTACGACCGGCTGGTCTTCGCCTTTCGGCTGCGCATCAACAAGGCGCGGTTCCTCGCGGAAAAGGGGCGAATTGTAGGCAAGGCCGACCTCACTGTCATGGATTTCGCGGCCTGCGTCACGGCCGGGCATGTCCTTGTTTTGCAGCCATTTTGTTAAAGTGCGGCGCACATGAATTCCCCGGCGCTCGACAGCGGCTTCGACGATTCCCCCGCCGCGGAACTCCAGACGATGCTGGCCTCGCGCGTGCCGCTCGTGATCATCGAGAGCCGGGAAGAGGCGCGCGTCCTCGAAATCGTGCGCGAGGCGGCCATCAAGGCGCAGCGCGGCAAGAACTGGGGCGTGTTCCAGTGGACCGTGACCGAGGGCCTGCTGCGCGTGGACGTCGACCTGGGCGGCGCCCAGAAGTCGTTTGCCCAGCCGGAGCAGCTGCTGCGGCACATCAAGGCGACCCCGATGGCGGGGATCTACGTGCTGCTGGATTTCCACCCGTACCTCGAGAATCCGTTGTTCGTGCGCACGCTCAAGGACATCGCGCAGGAATATCCGAAGTGCGCCCGCACGATCGTGCTCATCAGCCACGAGATGAAGCTGCCGGACGAGCTCGACCACCTGGCGGCGCACTTCAAACTACGCATGCCCGACAAGAAGGATCGTCGCGCCACCGTCATGCGCATCGCGCGGGAGTGGGCGCAGATGAAGGGCGGCATGCCGCGAATCGACGTGAAGTCGGTGGAGAAGCTGGTCGACAATCTCGCCGGCCTGCCGCAACACGACGTCGAGCGGCTGACGCGCCAGGCCATCTACAACGATGGCGCGCTCACCGAAGACGACATCAAGCCGCTGCTCGCGGCGAAGTACCAGCTTCTGAACCGCGGCGGCACCTTGTCGTTCGAGGCGGATACGGCGCGTTTCGCGGAAGTCGGCGGCCTGAAGAACCTGCGCCGCTGGATCACGCAGCGCAAGGCCGCGTTCGACGGCAGCGCACCGGGGCTCGACTCGCCGAAGGGCGTGTTGTTGTTAGGCGTGCAGGGCTGCGGCAAGAGCCTCGCGGCGCGCGCGGCCGCGGGCGTGCTCGGCGTGCCGTTGGTGCGCCTGGATTTCGGCGCGCTGTATTCGAAGTGGCACGGCGAGTCGGAGAAGAACCTGCGCGAATCGCTGACCTCGGCCGAGGCGCTCGCGCCGTGCGTGTTGTGGCTGGACGAGATCGAGAAGGCGCTGTCGACCGGCGAAGGCGACAGCGGCACGTCGCGCCGGGTGCTGGGGACGTTCCTGACCTGGCTCGCGGAGCAGCGGTCGCGGGTGTTCATCGTCGCGACGGCGAATGACATCACCGCGCTGCCGCCCGAATTGGTTCGCAAGGGGCGATTCGACGAGATCTTCTTCGTCGACCTGCCCTCGCCCGCCGCGCGCGCGGAGATCCTGGCGATTCACTGCAAGAAGCGCGGCGTCGTCGTGTCGGACAACGACGTCAAGGTGCTTGCCGCGCGCAGCGATGGGTTCTCCGGCGCCGAGCTCGAGCAGGCCGTGGTGTCCGCGCTGTACACGGCGCATGCACAGCAGCAGAACGCCAACGCGCGCCTGATCGCCGCGGAGCTGGAGGCGACCCGGCCTTTGTCCGTGGTGCTCGGAGAGAAGATAACCGAGCTGCGCGCCTGGGCCACCGAACGCACCGTACCTGCTGATTAATGGGGACATTCCTCGTTTCCTAGCAAACGGGGACAGACCTCAAACGGACGCCGACCCGAGCTCCCGCTCGAGCTCAGCGCGCCGTGCGCCGAGGGCGGCGAATCGACGGTGCGCCCGGCGCAGCACCGCCGCGGCGACCCACACCATGACCACTCCCGTCCCGAGTGCGCCGGCCGCCGCCGCGCTGCCCGTCGCGATGAGCATCGCGAGCGCGCCGAGGGCGAACACCGACGTGAACGTGACCGCCATCCTGCCCGCGATCACCCGATCGCGCGCGAACAACACGCGACGGGAGGTGAGCGCCCAGCCCGCGAGCGCGATCCACGACAGCCCGATCACGCTCATCGCAGCGAACACGATATGCGTGCGGAGCGGCAGCGCCGGCTCGGTAGCCCACAGCGCGACGATGACCGTGGTCATCGCCGCCGCCGCGAGCAGCAACGCGACGTAGCCCATCCGGCGCTTCATCGACGTCTCCCCCTTCACGAGCTCATGGATGCTCATCAGCGATTCGTTCTGCGGGGTCATGGTCTTTCTCCTTCGATTGAAAGCTCGCGCCGCAGCAGCCGGCGCGCGCGGAACAGGCGCGACTTGATCGTGCCGACCGGCGAGCCAATCAAACCGGCGATCTCCTCGATCGTGAGCTCGCGCAGGTAGAACAGCGTCAGGGCCTCGCGCTCGAATGCGGGTAGTTTGGCAATGCCGGCGTCCAGCGCCGCGAAGTCAGCGTCGAGCGCGAGGTCCGAATCGGGCGCCGCGAGGGCGTCGAGATCAACTTCGTCGGAGGCCGGACGCGCGTATTCGTATCGCAACCGGTCCATCGCGACGCGCCGCGCGATGCCGAACAGCCACGGTCGCAGCTTCGCCGGCTCCCGCAGCGAAGCGATGCCGCGCAACACTCGCAACCACGTGTCCTGCATGAGATCGCGCGCGGCATCGTCCCGTCCGGCGAGCCGACGCAGGTAGCGCCACATGGGCTCGTGCCAGCGGGCGACCAGGGCCTCGAACGCGGCGCGCTCGCCGAGCTGGCAGCGGATCGCCAGCAGCTCATCGGCGCGAGGATCGGGGATAGCGGTTCCGGTGTTCACATCGAGGGAGTCGTGAGGACCGGAAAAAGGTTCGCGGCAGGTGAAAAAAAGGGACGCACCCGTCAGGTGCGTCCCCTTTTGCTAGGAAACGAGGAATGTCCCCATTATTTCTCGGCGCCGTTGGCTACCACTTCGGTGGTCTTGGCGTCGCCGAGATACTTCGGAAGCTCGAGGCCGGCCATTGCGGCGACGTCGTGCAGCGGCGGCAGGCTCTTGACCATCCCCGCGAGGAAGTTCGCGGTCGTGCCGCCGTTGCCGTTCGCGCCGGCGCCCGCGTCCCAGACCGTGACCTTATCGATCTTGATCGCCTTGATCGCCTCGACCTGCAGCGTGACGATCTGCTCGAGTTTCTCGGTCAGCAGCAGCGTGGCCGCGGCGCGCGCGTCGTTGCCGGCACTCTGGACCAGCGCCTGGTAACCCTGCGCCTTCGCCTCGAGCACCTGCTTGATGCCTTTGGCCTCCGCCTCGTACTTGAGCAGCGTCGCGTCGGCGACACCCTGCGCCTCGCGCCGGGTCTTCTCGGCTTCGGCCTCCGCGGCGATCGTGATCTTCTGCTTCTCGATCTGCTGCTTCACGACCTCCGCGGCCGTGAGTCGCTGCAGTTCCGCCTTGGCCTGGGCTTTCTGGATCTCCGCCTGCGCGTCGTACTCCGCGACCAGGCCGCGCTGCTGGGCCTGCGCCGCCTGCACCGACAGCTCCGCGTTCGACTGCACGATCAGCGCCTTCGCGCGGTTCTCGCCGGCGATGGCCTCGGCTTCCTGGGCCTCGACGAACACGCGCTTCTCGGCCTCGGCTTTCTTCTGGCCCTTCTCCGAGGCCGCCTCGTTCTCGGCGATCTTGATCGTCTTGTCACGCATGGCCTCGGCTTCACCGATCGCCGCGAGCGTCTCCTGCTGCTGCACGAAGACGCGCTGATCGGCCTCGGCCTGCTTCTTGCCCTTCTCGGACTCGGCGACGTACTGCGCGACCTTGACGGTGCGCTCGCGCACCTGCTCGGCCTCGCCCACCGAACCCTTGCGGTCCTGGTCGGAGACGTCGATCTTGGCCTGGTTGATCGCTTCCGATGCCGCCTTCTTGCCGATGCTCTCGATGTATCCCGACTCGTCCGTGATGTCGGTGATGTTCACGTTGATGAGGTAGAGGCCGATCTTGTTGAGCTCCGGCGCGACGTTCCTGCGGATCGCATCCAGGAATTTCTCGCGATCCTGGTTGATCTGCTCGATGGTCAGCGACGCGACCGTCAGTCGCAGCTGGCCGAAGATTATTTCGCGGGCCATGCTCTCGACGTCGTCCTGCGCCAGGTTCAGCAGGCGCTCGGCCGCGTTGTTCATGATCACTTCTTCGGTGCTGATGCCCACCGTGAACGTGCTCGGCACGTTGACGCGGATGTTCTGCAGCGACAGCGCCTTGGTCAGCGGGATGCTGATCGTGAGCGGCGTGAGGCTCATGTACGTGTAGTCCTGGAACAGCGGCCAGATGAACGAGCCGCCGCCGTGGATACACTGCGCCGATTGGCCCTTGCCCACCTTGCCGTACTTCACGAGGATCTTGTCCGAGGGGCAACGTTTATAACGTGAGGCCAGGAAGATGATGGTGAACATCACCAGCACGACCAGAACCAGCATCGGCAACAATGCCATCGTGAGATCCATGAGACACCCTCCGCGCGCGTGCTGCGCGCACTAACTACTGATCAGAGCCCGCTCGACCGGCGCGACGACCAGCGTATTCGCGGTCACGCTCTGCACGCGGATCGGCGTGCCCGTCGGAATCGTCGATCCATCGGCGGATACGGCCTCGAATTCGCGCAGCCGGTTGGCGAAGTTGATCTGCACCCGACCGCCGTCCTTCGACACTGTGAGGTAGACCGACCCTTCGCTGCCGACCGCCGCGAACAGGCTCACCGTGCCGCTCGATTGCAGCCGCAGCATGCCGCGGAAGATCTTGTGGATGATCCACATCGAGGCGACGCCGGCGCCGGCCGCGGCGAGCACCGCGAGCGTCGCGCCCAGGACTCCCCCGTGGAACAGCACGTAGCCGGCCACGCCGAACATCGCGAGGAAGGCCGACACACCCTGGATGGTGAGCGCCTGGAACCCGACGTCGCTGTCGAGGTGGATTTCATGGCTGTGATCGAGACCGGCGATCATGAGGATCATCCGGAAGAGCAGAATGAGTCCACCGACGAAGCCGCTGAGCAGGAACAACTGCTCCAGACCGTTGTGTGAAGCAAACCATTCCATCATGGTCGTTTCCCCCGCCGGTGTTTTGTGTTGTCCCGGCTGTGGAGACTATAGCGAGGAATTCAACGAAATTTTCGAATCAATTTTCGCGGGATATGACAGCCCGGCCGGATCGTCGGCGGCGCCTTCTCGCAGGATCCGCTCGGCTGCGGGAGCGGCCCGCCGGCGGCCAGTAGTTTGCACTGCTGGCAGCGGCCCGGATCGATACCGGAAGCCCGGAGGTCGTGCGTCAGCAGTGTACGCTCGCCCTGAACGTCGACCCGATTCGAGGGATCAATGACCCGATACCTGCGCCCGTTGATATATGCACTCGCGCTTTTCACGGCTTTCGAGAATGAGTCTCTCGCCGCAACGGCCCGGGTATACGCGTGGTCCGGTGCCGAGCCGGAAAAATTCGGGGCCGCCGAGGTGGGCGCGGCCCTGAGATCGCGCGGTTATACGGTCACCCTGCGTGACGCCATGGACAATTTCACGGTCCGCGACCGCGCGCTGGTCTACTTCAATTCGACCGCCGATTCGACCATCTCTCCCGAGGGCTTCGAGATTCGCCATACCGTCGACGGCAAACGGCACGCGTTTCATGTCGTGAGCCGGGATGCCGCCGGCGCCATGTACGGCGGACTCGAGCTCGCCGAACAGATCCGCATTCACGGCGTCGGGCAAGTGCGCGCTACCCGGCGCAATCCCCACATGCCCATGCGCGGCACCAAGTTCAACATCCCGCTCGACCTGCGCACGCCGAGCTACTCGGACATGAGCGATTCCGCGCAGCAGAACATCGCCACCGTGTGGGACTTCGAATTCTGGCGGGCGTATCTCGATCAGCTCGCGCGCGACCGCTACAACTTCGTGTCGCTGTGGAACCTGCATCCGTTCCCCTCGATGGTGAAGGTTCCCGAGTACCCCGACATCGCGCTGAACGACGTGTGGCGCACGAAGGCGGAACTCGCGGAGGACTACACGACCCGCACCGTCGACCTGCTTTCGCCCGAGATGCTCGCGAACAAGGAGGTGGTGAAGAAAATCACCATCGACGAAAAGATCGCGTTCTGGCGCAAGGTCATGCAGTACGCGCACGACCGCAACATCCAGTTCCACGTCGTGACCTGGAACATCTTCACGTACGGCGTGGGCGGCAAATACGGCATCACCGACGCGCTCGACGATCCGAAGACGGTCGACTACTTCCGCGCCAGCGTGCGCGAGATGTTCCGCACCTATCCACTGCTCGCGGGCATCGGGCTCACCGCGGGCGAGAACATGGGCGAGGTGAAGATGTACTCGGGCGGCGTCGATTCCTTCGACGCCAAGGAGAACTGGCTGCTGGCGACCTACGGCCAGGGGGTGCTCGACGCGGCGCGCCGCGAGCCGGATCGCCGCATCCGCCTCATCCATCGCCAGCACGAGTCGCGCGCGCAGGACATCGCGGCGACGTTCGCGCCCGTCATCTCGCAGCCCAACGTCGATTTCGTATTCAGCTTCAAGTACGCGCAGGCGCACGCGTTGTCTTCGACGAGACAGACCTTTCACGAGGGCTACGTCGAATCGCTCGGCAAGCTCAAGACGCTCTGGACGATCCGCAACGACGACGCGCTGATGTTCCGCTGGGCCGCGCCGGATTTCGTGCGCGAGTTCGTGCGCAACATCCCGCACGAGGTGTCCCAGGGCTATTACGTCGGCTCGGACATGTGGGTGTGGGGCCGCGAGTTCCTCGACCGCAAGGCCCGCCAACCGCGGCAGCTCGAGACGGACAAGCACTGGCTGCACTTCCTGCTATGGGGGCGTCTCGGTTACGACCCGACGCTCGACAATGAGCGGATCGCCGCGCTCGTCGCGCAGCGTTTTCCGGGAACGGACGGCGCCGCGTTGCTCGCGGCCTGGCAGGACGCCTCGATGATCTATCCACTCGTCACCGGCTTTCACTGGGCGGACTTCGACTTCCAGTGGTACATCGAGGGCAGCCGCAGCCGCCCGGGCCCGGCGAAGACCGCGAGCGGATTCCACAGCGTGGAGACCTTCATCGGCCAGAAGGTGCATCCGGGTACCGACAACATCCCGATCCCGAAGTACGTCGAAGCCGTGACGGAGGGCAATGACCTCGCGGGGACGACTCCGCCCGCGGTCGCGGACAGGATCGATGCGCGCGCCGACGCCGCCCTCGCCGCGCTGAAGACGCTGGACGGAAACGCGGCCGTGCGCCGCAATGCCGAGCTCGAGGCCACGCTCGCCGACATCCGCGCGATGGCGCTGCTCGGCAAGTACTACGCCGCGAAGATCCGCGGCGCGACCGAGCTCGCGTTGTATCGCGCCACGAAGCGCGCGCCGCATCGGCAGGCGGCCATCGACCATCTCACGGCCGCCAGCGGCTACTGGCACGATTACACGGCCCGCACCGCCGCGCGGTATCGCAATCCGGTGTGGACCAACCGCGTCGGGATTGTGGATTTCCGGGAGCTGGACGCGGAGGTGCGGGCCGATATCGAAATCGCACGGGCGCCGTAATTCGTTGATGTAACTGGGTGATTGGAGCGCCGAATCCGCCAGCCCGAACCTGAACGAACCTGAACAGCCGGTTCAGGCTCCGCTCAGGTCGCGGGTCGGATACTGGCCCCGCAACGGATCGAAGGCGATCCGCTAAGGAGAGATCGATGAAACGCCCCGTGACCTTGCTTCTCGTCGCCACGCTGCTCGCGAGCACCTCCGCTTTCGCCGCCAAGAAGGAAGATTCGGTGGGCAAGGCGATCAAGCGCGAGATCGTTCGCGAAAACCACGGCAATCGCGGTAACGATCGCGGCAACAACCATCGCGGCAACGACCGCGGCAACGATCATCGTGGCAACGACCGCGGCAACGATCATCGCGGCAACGACCGCGGCAACGATCGTGGCCACGATCGTGGCCACGACCGCGGTCATGATCGCCGTGACGATCGTCGCGACGACCGCCGTCACGACAACAACCATCGCAACGACAATCATCGGAACGACAACCGGCACAGCTGGAACGGGAATCGCGACAACCGCCACGACAACTACCCGCGCGGCTGGGATCGTCATCGCAATGACTGGCACAACCATCCCAACTACTGGGACAACCGCCGCCACGACCGCCGGGACTACGCGCGCTATCGGTACCACTTCGGCCACTACCATGCGCCGGCGGGGTACTACTATCGCGTCTGGCACCGCGGCGACTACCTGCCACGCGCCTGGTACGGCCATTCGTACATCATCTATGACTGGCGCCCGTATCGGCTGTACGCCCCGCCCTACGGCTATCACTGGGTCCGCGTCGGCAACGACGTGATGCTGACCGCGATCGCCACCGGCCTGGTCCTCGATGTGCTCTACGACATCTGGTACTGACCGATGGAAATGGGGAAATGGGGACATTCCTCATTTTGCTGTCACAATCGCCCCGATCGCACGGGACCCGGATGCCCGATACGATTGTGACAACAAAATGAGGAATGTCCCCATTTCCGACCGCCTCGACGCCATCGAAGAAAAACTCGCTCATCTCGAGCGCGCCCTCGCCGAGATCAGCGACGTCGTCGTTCGCCAGCAGAAGGAACTCGACCAGGCGCTGGAACGCAATCAGCGGCTGGTGGACAAGATCTCGGCGCTCGAGTCCGACTTCGGAGCCAGCGCGACGGCGTACGAGAAACCACCTCACTACTGATCCGCTTCGGGTTCCTCTTCGAGCAAGTGACGGTAGAACCGCTCGGGCGCGTTGAGGAAATCGCGCGTGAGCCGGAAATGCTCGGACTCGCGATAGTCGATCTCGGTCAGCGCACCGCCATCCAGGCTGAGGACGCGCGAGCCCGGCAGCGTCAACAGGATCGGGGAATGAGTTGCGATGATGAACTGCGCGACCCGCTTCGCTGAGAGCTCGTGGAGTATCCGCAGGAACGCGAGCTGGCGTTGCGGAGACAGCGCCGCCTCGGGCTCATCGAGGATGAACAGGCCGTCTTCGAAGTTGTGACTGAAGAGCGCGAGAAAAGCCTCGCCGTGCGACTGATCGTGCAGCGACTTTCCGCCATAGGCCTCGAAGGTGCTGCCGACTTCCTCGAGATACGTCGCGAAGTCGAAGAACGTTTCGGCGCGCAGGAAGAATCCGCCGGTGACCCGTTGCCGCCAGCCCATGCGAAAGGCCCGGCCCAGCGCGTGCCCGTCCGCGCCCTCCGCGAAACTCTGGTCGCGATGCCCGCCGCGCTGGCCGAACCCCGCGGCCCACGCGAGCGCTTCGAGCAGCGTCGATTTCCCGGCGCCGTTTTCGCCCACGAGGTAGGTCACGGGCGTCGTGAGAGTGAGATCGAAGCGGTCACCGATGATCGGCAGAGTGAATGGATAGACCTCGGGCTGGACCTTGTCCGGCTTGAGACCCACGTGAGTGAGGAATGGGCTGCCCGGCAGTGCCGAGCCTTTCCCGACCACGACGCGCCGGCGCATCGAACTACCGCGGGTTCCTGACGAAGCCCACGGTCAGATCGAGCGCATCGAGCGCACCCTGCAGCAGGAACTCGCCGCGCGGCAGGTCGCCGCGCTTCTGACCCTGGTTGCCGAGGACGAAGTCATGGTAACCGTGCTCGTAGACTTCCAGTCGCACGCGCTTGCCGTGTTTCGCGAGCTCGTCGTGCAGCCGGGTGTCCAGCGGCAGCAGGCGATCCTCGGTCCCGACGATGATCAGGACCGGCGCCTTGATCGGCGCGATGTTCTCTTTCGAGACCGCCGGATCCGGCGGAGTCGTCGCGAAATCCGGGCGCGATCCGTTCGCGCCGATCTCGTAACCCAGGAACCAGATCGGCGCCGGCGCGCCGGCCACCACGGCGTGCAGCGTCGGCACGCGCGCGGCCAGGTACATGACGAGGTTTCCGCCGAGACTCACGCCATACACGCTCACTTCATCGCGTTTCACGTACGGCAGGCTCTGGACGTGTTCGATCACCGAGATGCCGTCATCGATCGCGGTCACGAGGCCCGTCGACGAGGGCTTGTTCATCAGGTTCCAGTCGCCGCCGCGATAGTCGGCCACCACCACGACGTAACCTTCCTGCAGGAATCGCTCCCAGACAGGTCCTCCGTGGTCGCCGCGCGACCAGCCGACGAGCTGATCCATGCCGCGTCCGCCCGGCGCGCCGTGAAACATGATGATCGCGGGAAACGGCCCCTCGCCTTTCGGCTTGCGCACGGCCGCCGCGATGTACAGGCCGTCCTTCGCCTTGATCCACGTCTTCTGCACGGGCGAGTCGGCCTCGCTCACGACGTGGATGTATTTCTCGTGGGGCACCGCTTCGTTGCTGCCCGAGTGGCGCGTGATCTCCGCGTTCGCCAGGGAACCGGCGAAGACACAAGCGAACATCGCGATACCGAGGAAACGCGGCACGGGTGCCGCGGGGATTCCGGGAATCTTCAAGGGCTTGCTCCTGGGTAGTCAGCCGTACCGGCGGCGGGAATCAGGGAAGGACGCTGAACCCGCCCGTCTCCGCGAAATCGTCGCCGTCGCTCGCGGCGCTCACCGCGGCGCCGCGGCTCAGGCGGTCGCGGATCGCGGTCCATTTCTCCTCGCTCGGCACGTCCTGCACGAGGATCTGCTCGCAGCCCGCCTTGTCGAGCGCGCGCAGGTTCGAATACAGGTCGTGCGCATAGGAATCGGGCCGCCGCCCGGCATTGATCCAGGTCACCGATGGATAGGTCTTGAGCGGCAGGCGCATCGCGAGCACGGCGACGCGGCGGCCGCCTTCGGAAAGCTCCTCCGCGCGCTTGTCGATCTCGTCGACCGGCACGATGGTCATCGGCGTCAGCGGCGCGTAATGCGAGGTCTTCGCGCCCGGCACCCGCGGCGCGGTCGCGCCCGCGCCGACGATCACGTCGCCGACGACTTCCTTGAGCTGCGAGTAGGTCACGTACCCCGGCCGCAGCAGGCGCACCTGCTCGCCGTCGAAACTGACGATGGTCGATTCGAGCCCGATCTGGCTCTCGCCGCCGTCGAGCACGACGCGCACGGCATCCCCGAACTCCTCGCGCACGTGCTCGGCACGCGTCGGACTCACGCGCCCGAAGCGATTCGCGGAAGGGGCCGCGATGCCGCCGCCGAACGCGGTCAGGAGCTGCTGCGCCATCGGATGCGAGGGCACGCGGATCGCCACGGTGTCCTGCCCACCCGTCACGACGTCGTGCACGCCCTCGGCGCGCGCCAGGACCATGGTCAGCGGGCCCGGCCAGAACCGCGACGCGAGCTTGCGCGCGTTCTCGGGGACTTCCCGCGCCCAGCGATGCAGGTACTTCGGATTGTCGAGATGGACGATGACGGGATGGTCCGCCGGCCGCTGCTTGAGCTCGAAGATGCGGCGCACCGCTGCCGGGTTCTGGGCGTTGGCGCCCAGGCCATAAACCGTTTCGGTGGGAAAGACGACGAGCTCGCCGTCACGGAGGGCCGTGACGGCGGCTTCTAGTTCTACGAGGGTTGCACGGACGACGCGGACCATAATTTGGCCGCTAGTCTACTCAAGATCGGTCCTCTCCCAGCCCTCGGCCGTGCGACGCAGCTCATAAGTCGGCCAATAATGCTTGTCGAGCTTCAGGGTGATCACTTCCGGCGCGTTGTTCCACGTGATGGTGCGCAGGCGGATCGCCGAACGGTCCGGCCGACCGGAGACGACCTTCAGGAAGGAATCGAGGTCCGGCGTGGGCTCGCCGTCCACTTCGACGATGCGGCGCCCGGGGAACAATCCGTACCGGGTGGCGGGCGAGCCATAGGCGAAATAACCCACGTACACGCCCTGCGGCGGTATGCCGCGCTGGGCAAGCATGGCGCGATGCGGCGCCTGCAGCGTCGCACCGGCCCACATCACGACGCGGTCGATGTCGTTGCCGTCGAGCACCGCGGTCGGCAGCCGCACGATCGTTTCGGCGCCGTCGCGCCAGACGGTGACGTCCACCTCCGTCTCGTCGGCGATTGCGGTCTCTACCTCGCGGAAGCGGGTAACGACCTTTTCATCGATCGCGAGCAGGAGGTCACCCTGCTTCAGACGGCCCACGGCCGGCGAGCCGCCGACGATGCGCTGGACGGACAACACCTGGCGCTGGTTGGGATTGGCCTGCTCGAGCTTGCGGACCCAGGTATCCGTCAGGCCGAGCCGGCGTGCGACCGACAGAGGCTGCGGCACGAGCTCGGCCTCGAGCGAATAGATGGGGCGCTTTCCCTGCGCCCTGCGGAGCATGTCCTGCACGATGCCGATCGGCACGCCGCGGTTCTCCTGCTGCAGCTCGCGGCCCTGCTCCCACGCGAAGCTCGACCACAGGCCGATGACGGCGCCCGCCGAATCGGTGAGCACGCCATCGAAGTCGGTGGGCGGATTCACGAGCTGGACCGTCTCGAGATTGCTCTCGCGGAACTGCATCGTGCGCGACAGCGGTAGCTGGATCGGCGACAGCGTCGCGACCTGCGTCTGGCGCACGTTGACCTCGCCTTCGGCGTCGAGCCCGACGACCCAGACGTTTTCACCGGGCGCGATGCGCCGGTCGGTCAGCTTCGCGCTGCGCACCGGTGTCGTGCCGATGAGCTTCGGGTCGTAACTCACGAGGGCCAGGTTGTGCAGCGGGTGCACGAATTCCACCTTGCCGGGGATTTCGAGCGTGCCCGCGAAGATCACGCGCACGTCGCCCATCGACACCGGCACGGTGTTCCGGTCGACCACGACGAGCCCGCGCTTCGCATCGACCACGAGTCCCGTGCCGCGATAGTTGCGCTCGGTGATGCCCGAGATCGAGTAAGGCATGTCGAAGCCCACGCCGACGAGCGACGACACGAGCTCCACGGCGCGCGGGTCTTCGGGTGTGGCGAAGCGGGTCGAACCTCCGACCTCGGGCTTCGCCGAGCCGAGCGCGGGCAGCGGCACGCACTGCCACACCCCCGCCGCGTCGTCGCGCAGGCAATGCCGCGCCGGGAACCAGCGCCGGTCCATGCGCGCGCTGCGGACGCTCGAGCCGTTCGGATCGTCGACGGTCGAGTACCGCACGGTGAAACGTTCGCCGTCGGCGAGACCCGTCACGACGGCTTCGAATGCCGCGAGGTCCGGAGTGGGTTTGCCGTTCGCGCTCGCGATGACCGCGCCGCGCGGCACGCCGGCCGCCCCGAAGATGTAGCCGGGGTTGGCGACGTAGACGCCATTCACCGAGACGTTGAAATGCCGCGCCTGTTGGTAAGAGACCGTGTGCACAACGGCATCGCCGAACTCGAGGTAGGCATTCGGCGTGATGGCGTGAAGGTCGCCGATCTGCAGCGAAGCCGTGATGGGCTTGCCGCCGCGCTCGACCTGCAGCTCGACGTTCTGGCCGACCGCGTCATCGAGCACCTTCTCGAGCGGCTCGAACTCGGAGACGAGCTTGCCGTTGATGTGAGTGAGGATGTCGCCGGGCTGCAGAGTGCCGTCCGCGGGCCCGCCGGGCAGCACCTCGTCGACCACGAGCATGCCGGTCAGCTCCGGGAACGCCTTGCGCGCCGCTTCCTCGGTTTTCTCGTTGAGCCCGAGGCGGCGCAGCTCGTCGTACGGCGTGTACTGGAACAGCACCTGGATCGTGCCGCGCGTGACGGGTCTGCCCGACTGGATCAGCTCGAGCGCGCGCTTCACGCGCCCGAGCGGTAGATAGAAGCTGGAGGCCGCGCCCGTGGCGCCGCCCGCGTTGAGCGCGACCACGCGGCCCTGGATGTCGATGACGGGCGAGCCCGACGAGCCTCCCGAGGTACCCGACGCGGCCTGCAGGTAGAACGTGTTGAAGTCGTTGTACTTGCCGATGCCGTAGTTGGGCGCGTCGCGGTCGAGCTTGGCGATGGTGCCCGCGAGGATCGAGAGCTGCTCGCCCGCGTTGTTGCCGATCACGCGGATCTCGCGGCCGATCTGCGCGCCGTCGGGATAGAGCTGCAGCGAGCGCGGCTTGATGAAGCGCAGCTTCTTCGGGTCGTAGCGATAGATGCCGAAGTCGTGGATCGGATCGCGATACACGGGATAGAGCTGCACCTCTTCGCGGTTCAGGAACGTCGCCTCGGAGGTCACCGGGCCGGGCGTGACGACGTGGCGATTCGTGAGGATCAATCCGCGCTCGGCGTCGACGACGAAGCCCGTCGCCTGCGAGGAGGAATTCCACTCGGTGTCGAAGGCGCGCGTCTGGTCGATCTCGATGGCGACGACGCTCTGCGCGACACGCTCGAGCGTACCGCGCCAGGCGGAGCTTTCACCCTCGTACTGCGGGACCGCCTGCTGCACCGGCACCTGGGCCTGGGGAGGCATGACTTGCGGAGGCCCGTTCTGCGCGAGGGCGGAGACCGCCACCAGCATCGTGAGAACGGAGGAGAGTCCGGCAAATCGGCGTGCGTGCATGCGGTGATGTCCTTTCGTCGACGGGTGCTATGTGCTCAACGCCACAAAACCAGGAGCCAGACCACTGCAAGCAGCAGCAGGGAGATGAGCACGGCGGCGGAACCAATGTCTTTCGCGAGGCCCGAGAGCGGGTGGCGCTCGAGGCCGATTCGATCGACCGTGGATTCGATCGCGCTGTTGACGAGCTCGACGATCAACACGAGAAACATCGGCGCGATCAGCATGGCTCGCTCGAGGCCGTTACGGCCTAACCACAAGCCCAGTGGAATGACCACGACCGCCAGGGCGAGTTCCTGCCGGAAGGCAGCCTCTTCGCGGAACGCGCCCGCCAGGCCTTTCATGCTGGCCCCGAAGGCGCGGAACATCCGGGTAACCCCGGTGGGTTTGGAGCGACCGGCGATGTCGTTCATCGGCCGATATTATCAGGGGCTAGCGCCCCACACCGGAGGACGCCGTCCACGGGACGGCGTCCGTCAGATAAAAGAGCGGTGCCCCTACAAGGACCCTTTACGCCGCCGCGGGCTTCCAGGTTAGATCGAGCTGGCGCGCGGCGCGCACGTCATCGAGACGGCGCACCGTCATGTTGTGCGGGGCGGCCTTCACCATGTCGGGCTGCGCCTCGCCTTCCTTGCGGATGGCCGACATCGCGTCGACGAAGCCGTCGAGCGCTTCCTTGCTCTCGGTCTCCGTGGGCTCGATGAGCAGGCACTCGGGCACGAGCAGCGGAAAGTAGGTCGTCGGCGCGTGGAAGCCGTAGTCGAGCAGCCGCTTGGCGATGTCCATCGCGGTGATGCCGAGATCGCGCGCTTCCTTTTTCGCGGTGATGATGAATTCGTGGCTCGCGCGCCGGCCGGGATAGGCCGGATCGAAGCCCGCCTTCGCGAGGCGCGCCATCAAGTAGTTCGCGTTGAGTGTCGCGAACTCGCCGACCCGGTGCATGCCGTCGCGGCCGAGCATTCGCATATATATGTATGCGCGCAGCAGCACGCCCGCGTTGCCCATGAATGCCGAAAGCCGGCCGATGGACTGCGGCAGATCCTTCTCCGTGAGCCAGCGATATCTGTCGCCGTCCCTGCCTACCACCGGAATCGGCATGAACGGCAGCAGACGCGCGCTCACGCCCACCGCTCCCGCGCCGGGACCCCCGCCGCCGTGCGGCGTCGAGAAGGTCTTGTGCAGGTTCATGTGGATGACGTCGAAGCCCATGTCGCCGGGGCGCACCTTGCCGAGGATGGCGTTGAGGTTCGCGCCGTCGTAGTAGAGCAATCCGCCCGCGTCGTGAACGATCTTCGCGACTTCCTTGATGCGCCGCTCGAACACTCCGCAGGTGGAAGGATTCGTGAGCATGATGCCGGCGGTGTTCGGACCGACGACGAGCTTCAGCGCCTCGACGTCGATGTCGCCGTCGTCCTTCGTCGGAATCTCGCGCACCACGCAGCCGCACATCGTGGCGGTCGCGGGGTTCGTGCCGTGCGCCGCGTCGGGCACGATGATCTCGTTGCGCTTGAGATCGCCGCGCGCGCGGTGATACGCGCGGATCATCGCGACGCCCGCGAATTCTCCGTGCGCGCCCGCCATCGGCGAGAGTGCGACGCCCTGCATGCCGGTCACTTCCTTGAGCATCTCCTGCAACTCGTACATGCAGGCGAGGAAGCCCTGTCCGGTGCTTTCCGGCGCGAGCGGGTGACGCTTCAGGAACCCGGGCAGCATCGCGTACTCGTTGCAGGCCTTGGGGTTGTACTTCATCGTGCACGAACCGAGTGGATAGAAGTGCGTGTCGATGGAGAAGTTGAGCTGCGAAAGGCGCGTGAAGTGGCGCACCACTTCGAGCTCGCTCACCTCGGGCAGCATCGCGGCCTTCTTCCGGCGCAGAGCTGCCGGAATATCTCCCACCGCCGAGTCCCGGCTCTCGGACTTCAACGTCGGCCACTGCGCGTACGAGCCGCGTCCGGGACGCGAGTACTCGAAGATGATCTTTTCGGGTTGTTTGAGCATTGCCATGTGGATGTCCCCGTCAGGCGGCGCGTACGGCGGCCTTGAGCGTTTCGGCGAGCGCGTCGGCGTAGGTCTTGATATCGGCCGGCGTGCGCGTCTCGGTCGCGCACACGAGCAGCGCGTTGCCGAGCTCCGGATAGTCGTTCGAGAGATCGAAGCCCGCGACGATGCCGCGGCGCGCGAGCTCCGCGACGACCGGCGCGACCGGCCGGTCGAGCTGCAGAACGGCCTCGTGGAAGCGCGGGCCTTCGAAGGCGAGCTTCACGCCCTTGACCCGCGTGAGCGCGGCCACGAGTTCGTTGGCGCGCCGGTGCGATTCGTTCGCGACGCGCGCCAGACCCTCGGGGCCGAGCAGGCTCAGGTAGATAGTCGCCGCGGTGACCAGCAATCCCTGGTTCGTGCAGATGTTCGAGGTCGCCTTGCCGCGGCGGATGTGCTGCTCGCGGGCCTGCAGCGTGAGCGCGAAGCCCTGCTTGCCGTCGAGGTCGACCGTGCGGCCGACGATGCGGCCCGGCATCTGGCGCACGTATTCCATGCGGGTGGTGAGGAAACCCGCGTACGGACCGCCCGATGACAGCGGCACGCCGAGCGGCTGGCAGTCGCCGCAGGCGATGTCCGCGCCCTTCGTGCCCCACTCGCCCGGCGGCTTGAGAATGCCGAGCGACGTCGGGTTCACCGACGCGATGACCATGATGTTGTGCGCGTGCGCCCAGTCCGTGATCGCGTCGACGTCCTCGAGCTGGCCGAAGAAGTTCGGTTGCTGAATGACGATGGCGGTGACGTCTTCGCCGTCGTACTTCGCGAGATCGGCGACGGAGAGCGTGCCGCGCGGACACGGAATCTCCTCGAACTTCACGCCCTGCCCGCTCGCGGTCGATACGGCCACCTTGCGGTAGCTCGGGTTGACCGTGGTGGGCACGAGCACGCGCTGCGACCTGGACTTGCGGTGCGCGCGCACGCTCATCAGCGAGGCCTCGGCCACCGCCGAGCCGCCGTCGTACAGCGAGGCGTTCGAGACCTCCATGCCGGTCAGCGAGGAAATCATCGTCTGGTATTCGTAGATGAGCTGCAGCGTGCCCTGCGAGGCCTCGGCCTGGTACGGCGTGTAGGCGCTGTAGAACTCGCCGCGCGTCGTGATCGCCCACACCGCGGAAGGGATGTGGTGCTCGTAGGCGCCCGCGCCGATGAAGTTGAGCGGCGTGCCGTCCTGGGCCGCGCGATCGGACATCAGCCGGCCGACCTGCATTTCGTTGAGCGCCTCCGGGATGCCGGCGAGCGCCTCGATGCGCAACTCTTTCGGGATTTCGTCGAAGAGATCGTCTATCGACTTCGCGCCGATTTCACCGAGCATCTGCTCGATGTCGCCGGGCGTGTGGGGAATGAATGGCATGTCTCAACCCTCCGCGGCGAGATGCGCCGCGTATTCCTCGGCGGACAGCAGTCCGTTCGGCGCGCCGGCCGGCTTCAAGCGCATGATCCAGCCCGCGCCGTAGGGCTCGGAGTTGACGAGCTCGGGCTGACTGCCGAGCGCGGCGTTGCCTTCGACCACGGACCCGGCCACCGGCGAGTACACATCCGATGCCGCCTTGACCGATTCGACCACCGCGAAGCTGTCACCGGCACCGACCTGTTTGCCGGCCTCCGGCACGTCGACGAACACGAGGTCGCCGAGGGCGCCCTGCGCGTGATCGGTGATGCCGACTTCGATGTTGCCGTCCGCGAGCGTGCGCACCCACTCGTGCGACTTCGTGTACTTGAGATCGGCGGGGATGTTGCTGCTCATCGTTGTTCTCCAAACCTGTTTAGCTGACCAATACCTTGCCGTGGCGCACGAACGGGGCCTTCACGACACGGGCCTTGAGTAGTTTGCCGCGCACGTCGACCTGCACCGTGGCGCCGGCCTCGCGCGGCACGCGCGCCAGCGCGATCGACTTCTCCATCGTCGGCGAGAAGGTGCCGCTGGTGATTTCACCGACGTTCGCGCCGGAATCGGCCTGGCCGTCGATGAAGACTTTTTGATGGCCGCGCAACACGCCGCGATCGTCCAGCACGAGCGCGACGAGCTTGCGTCCGAGTCCCTTCGTCTTGAGATCCTCGAGCGCCTTGCGGCCGATGAAGTCGCGCCCGGGATCGTCGAAGGACACGGTCCAGGAAAGCCCGGACTCGAGCGGGTTCTGGCTCTCGTCCATGTCGTTGCCGTATAGATTCATCGCCGCTTCGAGCCGCAGCGTGTCGCGGGCGCCGAGGCCGGCGGACTTCACGCCGAGCCGGTTGAGCCTGGTCCACACGTCGCGCGCTTCGCCGGCGGGCAGCATGATTTCGAAGCCGTCCTCGCCCGTGTAACCCGTGCGGGCCACGAACCACTCGCCCAGCTGCTTGCCGGAGAACACCTCGAGCGCGAGCGCCGGAGCGCGATGTTCGGGCGCAAGTAGTTCGGCCGCCTTCGCGCGCGCGTTCGGGCCCTGCACCGCGACCATCGCGAGATCGGTGCGCTCGGTGAGCTCGACGCCGTAAGGCGCGGCGACCTTGCGCATCCACGCGAGATCCTTGTCGCGTGTGCCGGCGTTCACGACGATGCGGAACCAGGACTCGTCGTTGAAATACACGATGAGATCGTCGATGACCCCACCTTGCTCGTTGAGCATGCAGCTGTAGAGCGCCTTGCCGGGGGTAGTGAGCTTGGCGACGTCGTTCGCCAGCAGGCGCGAGAGGAACTCGCGGACCCGTGCGCCGCGTGCGTCGATGACGCACATGTGCGAGACGTCGAAGACGCCCGCGTCGCGCCGCACCGCGTGATGCTCCTCGATCTGCGAGCCGTAGTTGACCGGCATGTCCCAGCCGCCGAAGTCGACCATGCGGGCGCCGAGCGCGACGTGCAGGTCATATAAAGGTGTGCGTCTGCCCAAGAGTGTCTCCCGGTGCGATCCGCGCAGGCACCAATAAAAAAAGGCGGGGGAGAAACGAGGGATCTTCCCCTTCTCTCCCCCGCCCCTCTGTCCTTTTGACCTGAGAGATCGGGCCCGCGCCTATGCGTCGCGAACCGCACCCCTTCGGTGGATGGCCCGGGTTCGACCCGCGCCATCGCTCTCCAGAGCTCGCCGTCAAACCCTGCCGTTCTTTTGCCTGAGCGTTTCCGGGCGGAAACTTGCGCCTTCGGCGCCCCGTGAGGGGTCTCTCGGACAGAGTCTGGTCAATTGGCGAACGGGTGGCATCATAGCAGCCCCTTCCCGGCCGGCCCAGCGAGAATTCCGATGTCCACGCGCCGCAACACGTTAGCGACCCTTCTTTTTGCAGCCGCCTCAATGGCGTCTGCGCCTTTGTTCGCAAACGACACACCCACGGAAGATGCGCGCGCGGCGGCATTGCGTGCAGCCGAACTGGAACGATTCGAGGCGAACGTGAACGCGGATCCGAAGACGCTCGACCGGCTGCTCGACGACGCGCTCGAATACACGCATTCGAACGGCGTGCTCGACACCAAGAAATCGTTCATCGAGTCCCTTACGAGCGGCAAGCTCGATTACTTCGCGATGAAGGCCGACATCCAGAGCATTCGCATCAAGGGCGACGTCGGCATCATCCGCGGCCGCGCGAAGGTCACCGTTTCGGATAAGGGCCAGGCGCTCGATCTCGACCTGGGTTACGTGGACGTCTGGCTGTGGAAGGACGGGCGCTGGCAGATGACGGCGTGGCAGTCGGCGCGTTTGCCGGGACCCGTCGCGGCGACGCCGAATCCTCCCTCCGCCCCCGCTACGAAGTAGTTAGTGATGACCCAGCACCGCACCCTGCCCTTGCTGCTCCTCGCGCTCGCGATCGCGCCCTGCGCGACTTCCGCGCCGCGCGGCGACGAAGCAACGGCGCGCACGCTGATCCTCGAGCGCTTCACCGCCGCGCTGCGCAACGACGTCGCCGCGCTCGAGCTGATGCTTGCCGACGATCTCGAATACTGCACGACCCGCGGCACCTGCCAGACGAAGCAGGAATACATCGGTCGTCTGAAATCCGGCGCGATGCAGTACCAGTCGATCGAACCGGTGATCGAGCGCGTGAAGTTGTTCGCGGATACCGCCGTGGCCACGGGCCGCGCCGCGGTCAGCGCCAAACGCGATGGGCAGGTAGGCAGCGTGCGTTTCTCGTGGCTCGCCGTGCTTGCGTGGCGCGACGATCGCTGGGTCCTCACCACCTGGTCCGCGACTCCGCTCGAGGCGGCTCCATGAGCCATCCACGCCGCCAGACACTCGCGGTACGCGTCGGCCGCGTCGCGGTCGGCGGCTCCGCGCCGATCGTCGTGCAGTCGATGACCAACACCGACACGGCCGACATCGAAGGCACTGCGCAGCAGATCAAGGCGCTGGCGCGCGCCGGCTCCGAGCTCGTGCGCATCACGGTGAACGAGGCCGCGGCCGCCGCGGCGGTGGCGCCCATCCGCGACCGTCTCGCGCAGCTCGGCGTCGGCGTGCCGATCATCGGCGACTTCCATTTCAACGGGCACAAACTACTGCGCGAGCATCCCGAGTGCGCGGAGGCGCTGGCCAAGTACCGCATCAACCCGGGCAACGTCGGAAGAGGTTCCAAACGCGATCCGCAGTTCGCGGAGATGATCGAACTCGCCTGTCGGTACCAGAAGCCCGTGCGCATCGGCGTCAACTGGGGCTCGCTCGACCAGGACCTGCTGACGCGCATGATGGACGAGAATTCGTCGCGCGAGTCGCCGCTGTCCGCGCAGGAGATCATGCGCGAGGCGGTCGTCGCGTCGGCGCTCGAAAGTGCCGCGCGCGCCGTCGAGCTCGGGTTGCCGCGCGAGCGCATCATCCTGTCCGCGAAGGTTTCGGGCGTGCAGGACCTGATCGCCATCTACCGCAGGCTCGCCGCGCGCTGCGACTATCCACTGCATCTGGGCCTCACCGAGGCCGGCATGGGCAGCAAAGGCATCGTCGCCTCGACCGCCGGCATGTCCGTGCTGCTGCAGGAAGGCATCGGCGACACCATCCGCGTGTCGCTCACGCCCGAGCCCGGCGGCGATCGCACGAACGAAGTGATCGTCGCGCAGGAGATCCTGCAGACCATGGGCCTGCGTTCGTTCATCCCGATGGTCGTGGCCTGCCCCGGCTGCGGCCGCACGACCAGCACGTATTTCCAGGAGCTCGCGCAGTCGATCCAGTCCCACATCCGGCATCGCATGCCGGAATGGCGCAAGTCCTACGCAGGCGTGGAAGACATGACGGTTGCGGTCATGGGCTGCGTGGTGAATGGTCCGGGCGAGAGCAAACACGCGAACATCGGCATCTCGCTGCCCGGCACGGGCGAGCGGCCGGTGGCACCCGTGTACATCGACGGCGAGAAGGGTCCGACGCTCAAGGGCGAGCGAATCGCCGAGGAGTTCCAGGAGCTGGTGGAGCAATACGTCGCGCGGCGCTACGCACGCAAGGACGACGTCGCCACCACCGCGGAGGTCGTATGACGAGCATCGGCAGCAACGACGACACCCTGATCAACAAGAAGTGCGTTCCCTGCCACGGCGGCGTGAGCGCGCTGAGCGCCGAGGAAGCGAAGCGCATGCTGAGTCGGCTCGTGAGCAGCGACAAGGACGGCTGGCAGATCGTCGAGGACGGAAAGGCGATCAAGCGCGAATTCAAGTTCCCCGATTTCTACCGCACCATGAGCTTCGTGAACGCCGTCGCGCACATCGCGAACGTCGAAGATCACCACCCTGACATCGAATGCGGCTGGGGTTACGCGCGCATCCGCTACCAGAGCCACGCGATCGGCGGCCTCCACGAGAACGATTTCATCTGCGCCGCCAAGATCGACGCGCTTTAATGGGGACATTCTCCGTTTCCTAGCAAAAGGGGACAGACCTGGCCCGTATGAATATCTCGGCGACTGAGGTCTGTCCCCTTTTGCTAGGAAACGGAGAATGTCCCCATTACCTCAGGGCGAGTTTCAGGCGGTTCGCGAACGACGACATCGTCCGCGAGAAGGAACCGGCGCCGCTGCCGTACGCGGATTGGGCGAAAGCCTCGTGGCAGCCGCCCTTGCCGAGGTAGATGCGGTAGTGGCGGAGCTTCCTGGCGGCTTCCGGGCCGAGCGACGCCTTCTGTAGATAGGCCTTGAGCGCCGGGGAATCCTCGACCTCGGCGACCGCCATTTCGCACCCCATGATGAGCCCGGGCTTGCAATCGGCATGCGGCGTGAAGCGATGCCAGCTCAACCGGTGGAAATGGATGATGTACGGCTGCAGGTCCGTCATCGAGATGGTCAGCAGCGACTCGACATCGTTCAGGGAAAAGGAGCAGCGCTCGAATCTCTCCGAGTCCATCGTGGGCAGCAGGATGCGCGGGACGACGTTGATCGCCATGCGCGCGAAGTATCGCCAATGACCCGCCACCCCGCCGCATCGTCGCGCCGGAAACCGGCGCTATGTCTCGAAATCCGCCGGGCCGGCGCGACCTAACTTGCGCGTTTCGCTTCGAAGCGTAGCAGGTACAGTCCGCTGCCGATGATCACCGCGGCCCCGATCAGCGTGCTCCACGCCGGGACCGCCGCCCAGACCAGCAGGTCGATCGTCATCGCCCACGCGAGCCCGGAGTATTCGAGCGGCGCCACGGTTGCGGCGGGCGCCCGCCGGAAGGCCTCGGTCACCCCCCACTGCCCCAGCGCGCCCGTGAATGCGACGCCGAGGATGATCCAGTAGTGCCGGTCCTGGATCGGCCGCCATTCGGGCAGCGCGATGGCGGTCGCACCGATGGCCAGCATGCAGGTCATCCAGAACATCATCGACTGGGTGCTGTCGGTGCGCCCGAGGATGCGCACCAGCACCGACGACAAGGCGTAACACAACGCGGTGCACAGCACCGCGAGCGTACCCGCGAGCCCGAAGCCGTGGGTCTCCGGCTTGAGCACGATCAGCACGCCCGAGAACCCGACGAAGATGGCGAGCCACTGGGCGCGCCCGACCCGCTCGCCCAGCAGGAAGATCGAGAGGATCGCGATCATCAGCGGCGCCACGAAGAACAGCGCGTAGGCCTTCGCGAGCGTCAACTCCCTCAGGGCGAACACGAAGGTGATCATCATGAAGACCGACAGGATGCCCCGCGCGATATGCAGCGGCCAGCGGACTCGCACGAGCTGCATCAGCCCACCCGAGTACCAGGCCCACACGAAAACCACGGGCAACGCGGCGGCGCCGCGGAGTGCCGCGACCTGCGCCGCGGAATAGTGCGCGGTGAGCAGCTTGAGGCCCGTGTCCATGAAGGCGAACGCGCCGGAAGAGATGAGCATCGCCGTCATGCCGGCGAGCCGGTCGTGCCGCGATACCATCAACGCGCCGCGTCGGGCAGTTCGCCCGCGAGGCCGAGCGCGCGTTCGATGAACAGTCGTTTGGCAAGCGTCGACTTGCCGACCCACGGCAGCCCGCGTTGCGCGAGCTGAGCGATTCGTCCGCTGCCGCGCGCGAGCAGCCGGTCGAACACGTCGATCGCGCCGCTCATGATGTCGTTCTCGGCGCGCCGCCAGCGTTCGTAACGCCGCAGCAGCCGCTCCGCCCCCGGATCCTCGTGCTCGCGCACGCCGTCTGCGATCACGTCCGCGAGCGCGGCGGCATCGAGCAGGCCGAGGTTGGCGCCCTGGCCCGCGAGCGGATGCACGACGTGCGCCGCATCGCCGACCAGCGCGACCCGCGGACACGCGTAGTGCTCCGCCTCGATGCGCCACAGCGGAAACTCGAGCCGCTTGCTCGCGAGCTTCACGGCGCCGAGCACGCCATCGGAATCTTCAAGCAACGCGCGCTCGAACTGCTCGGGCGTCGCGGCCAGCATCCTGCGCGCGCGCTCGGTCGGTATGGACCAGACGATCGAGCTCGTGCCGTCCGCGAGCGGCAGGAACGCGAGGGTTCCATCGCCGAGGAAACGCTGCCACGCAGTGTGCTGATGCGGCCGCGCGGTCGAGACGTTCGCGACGATCGCGATCTGCCCGTAGTCGGTGCGCCGCGCGGAAAGTCCGGCGAGCTCGCGCACGCGCGACCGCGCGCCGTCCGCGCCGACGACCAGCCGCGCGCTGAACTCGCGCGCGCCGCTGCGCAGCCGCACGACCTCCTGCACCTGCTCGAGCGCATCCACCTCGCATTCCTCGAGCACGATGCCCGCGCGCCGCGCGGCGCCGGCAAGCGCGGCCTGCAAGGTGTTGTTCTGCACGATCGCGCCCAGGTCGGGCTCACCCGCTTCCGCGGCGTCGAAGGCCAGCGCATCGCCGCCGTGCGGCGGCACATCGGCATGCCACACCTGCATGCGTTCGTACGGCGACGCCTGGCGCGCGACGTCTTCCCAGGCGCCGGCGGCGCGCAGGATCCGCTCGCTGGCGCGCGACAGCGCGAACACTCGCAGGTCGAGCGGCGGCGGATTCGCGGCGTCGAACGAGTCGGGGATGCGGCGATCGAACACGGCGATGCGCGATCCCGGGATGATCGCCTCGCGCACGAGCAGCACGGCGGTGGCGAGGCCGATGGGACCCGCTCCCACGACCGCGATTTCGTACTGGGGCTTCACGCGCGGGTTCATTCGAGCGGCAGGCCGCGCGCCAGGCGCGGCATCCGGCCCGCGAAACCCCAGCTCACGCGCGACAACGCGCGCTTCGCGGTCGGGCTCATGTCGAACAGCAGCAATCCGAAGTTGCGCACGACACCCAGCCCCGGCGCATCGCTGCCGAAGAGTTTGACGAGGCCATCGGTGAAACGCGTGACGCCCTTGCGGTCCTCCTCGCGCCAGGCCGCGAAGCGCGCCAGCAGTTCGTCGAGGCCAACGCCGAACCCGTCCTGGCGCGCGGCCAGGGCCAGCATCTCGGCGAGCGTCGCCGCGTCGCGCAGTCCGAGATTGAAGCCCTGTCCCGCAACCGGGTGCAGCGCCTGCGCGGCGTTCCCGACGAGCACCACGCGCCCCGACACGGTCCCGGTCGCGCGCGACAGCGCCAGTGGATAGGGGTTGCGGCGGCCGATCTTCGTGAAGCGCCCCGCCCGCCAGCCGAACGCCGACATGAGCTCGGCGGCGAAGGCCGCATCGTCGAGCGCGAGCAGTTCCTTCGCGCGTTGCGGGCGCACCGCCCAGACGACGGTATATCCGCCGCCCGCGGTCGGCAGGACGGCGAGCGGGCCCGAGGCGGTGAATCGTTCGAACGCCTCGCCCTTGTTAGGCCGGTCGGTATGGGTGTTCACCACGATCGCGACCTGGCCGTAGTCTTCGATGTCCGCGTCGATGCCCGACTGCGCGCGCAACAGCGAACCGGCGCCGTCGGCCGCGACGGCGAGTTCCGCGTGTACGGTTTCCTTCTTGCCGTCGCGCGAGACCTCGAGCTCCACTCCATCGGGCCGCAGGGTCGCGCCCGTCAGTTCGGCCGGCACGGCGAGTTCGATGTTGGACGCCTTGCGCAGCTCCTGCCACAACGCGCGGCCGATCACGCGGTTCGGCACGACGTAGCCGAACGCGGGCACGCCCTGCTCCTTGCTGTCGAGCCGCGCGACACCGAAGCGCCCCGCATCGGAGACGTGTATCGAACGGATCGCACTGGCAT
>JAFAGC010000118.1 GCA_023423065.1 Pseudomonadota bacterium | reverse complement strand
GTTCCGGCGTGCGGCGCACGCCGATCTGTTCGCTCGGAAACAACGCGTAGAGGTGCGAGACGTGGCGGTGATCCCGCTCGGGCGCCTCCATGTCCCAGTCCTCCATCCACTCCTGCAGCTGACCCGCCTTGCCGATGCGATCCGGCGGCAGTAGCGCGCGCGCGTCCGCGCAGGCTTTCCGGAAGTCCGCGTCGATCCCGAGTATCCGCCCGGCCGCGATGCAGTTGGCGAACAGGTCGCGCAGGATCTGGTTGTCCATCGCCGGGCCCGCGCAGATCGAGGCGCCGTGGGGATGGTTGTTTTCGGGAGATACGGAAGGACTCGTGACGAGGTATTTCCCCGACGGATCCTTCACCAGCGTATCCAGGAAGAACTCCGCCGCGCCCTTCATGAGTGGATAGACGTCGGCGAGGTACGCGCGGTCGCGCCCGTAGTCGTAGTGATCCCAGAGATGCTTGCACAACCAGGCGCCGCCCGTCGGCCACATGCCCCACATCGCGCCGTCGATGGGGCCGGTGGCGCGCCACAGGTCGGTGTTGTGGTGCGCCACCCAGCCGCGCGCGCCGTAGTTCACGCGTGCGGTACGCGCTCCCGTGATCGCGAGGTCCTTCACCATCGCGACGAGCGGCTGCACGCACTCGGCGAGATTGGCGGGCTCCGCCGGCCAGTAGTTCATCTCGGTGTTGATGTTGATCGTGTACTTCGAGCCCCAGGGCGCGGACAACTTGTCGTTCCACAAGCCCTGCAGGTTCGCCGGCTGCGCGCCCGGGCGCGAACAGGCGATCAGGAGGTACCGCGCGAAATTGAAATACAGCGTGGCGAGCTGCGGATCGTTCGAAATCTGCGACGTGCGGATGCGCACGTCGGTGGGTAGTTTGCTCACCTCGGTCGAGCCGAGATCGAGCGAGACACGCCGGAACAGCCGCTGGTGGTCGCGCACGTGCGCGTCGCGGAGCTCGTCGTACGACTTGCGGGCGGCGGCCGCGACCTGCGCGCGCGTCGCTTGCGCCGGATCGGCGCTCGCGTCGTCGAAGCGCCGGAAACCCGTGGCCATCGCCACCAGCACGATTGCCGCGTCGGCGCCTTCCACCGCGATGCCGCGGTCGCGCGTCCGGACCGTGCCGCCCTGCGCCATGACGCGCACGCGCGCTTCGTAGCGCAGTGCCGCGGGAATTCCCTGCTGCGAGGTGTTCGTTCCGCGCAGAATCAGTTCGTCACCCTCGATCGTTGCATCACCGGGCATCGGCGTTTCGAATTCCGCGGTGAAACTCAGCGCGCCGGGTTTGTCCGCCGTGATGCGCTGAACGAGCACCTGGTCGGGCGCCGACGCGAAAGTCTCGCGCAGGTACTCCACGCCTTCGCGGCGGAAACCCACCCGCGACATCGCCACGTCGAGATCGAGCTCGCGCCGGTAGTTGTCGGCGAAAGAGGAAGGCCCGAAGCTCAGCATGAGATCGCCCACCGTCTGGTAGGACGGCATGCGCAGCGGCCGCGCCATCATCTTCTCGTCGGCGAGCGCCTGCGCCTCGCGGTACCTGCCGGCCGCGATCAGCTCGCGCACGCGCGGCAGCGCCGCGAGCGCCTCCGGGTTCGACGGGTCGTAGGGGCCGCCCGCCCACAACGTGTCTTCATTGAGTTGCAGCCGCTCGCGTGCGACGCCACCAAACACCATCGCGCCGATCCGGCCGTTGCCGAGCGGCAAGGCCTCGGTCCAGGCGTCGGCGGGTTGGCGATACCAGAGCCGCTGCGCGTTCTCGGTGAAAGGCTCGGAGGGAGTGTTGGCGGCGGCCCGATATCCCGACGCGGCCATGGCGCCGAGCGCGACGCCACCCTTGATGACGTTTCGACGCGTAATCCGTGCAAACAAACTCGTTACGCGACGCATCGGCATCTCCCTACAGAACTCCGGCCGCGATACTACCTTCGGAAGACGCGCGGCGTGACCCGGCGGTGGCAAAATGGCATGGAGGTATACGCATGGGTGAATACACGACCCTGATGGCCCGCGACGGCCATGAATTCAACGCCTGGCTCGCCGCACCCAAGGGTCCGACGCGCGGTGCGGTGGTGATCGCGCAGGAAATCTTCGGCGTGAACAATCACATCCGGGGCGTGGCGGACGGCTTCGCGGCCGACGGCTACGTCACGATCGCGCCTTGTTTGTTCGACCGGATCCGGCGCGGCATCGAACTCGGTTACTCCGAATCCGAGGTCAAGGAAGGCCGCGGCTACCGCGTGCAGATTCCGATCGAGAAAACGATGCTCGATCTCGCCGCGTCCATCAACGTGGTCAAACATGCCGGCCGCGTCGCCGTCATCGGCTACTGCTGGGGCGGCACCCTCGCGTACGTCGCCGCCTGCGAACTGCCGATCACCTGCGCCGTGTCCTACTACGGCGGTCAGATTCGCGAGCACCTCGGCAAGTCGCCGCGCAGGCCCGTGATGTATCACTTCGGCGAGAAGGATCCGTACATCTCATCGGCCGACATCGAGAAGATCCGCGCCGCCGATCCAAATGGCACTTTCCACCTGTATCCAGCGGATCACGGTTTCAACTGCAACGAACGAGCCAGCTATGACGCACCGAGCGCGCAGCTCGCGCGCGAGCGCACGCTCGCATTCCTCGTCGCGCAAATGGAGAAGAAGAAATGATCAAGCTCGCGGACTCCTCGCTGCTCAAGCAGCAGTGCCTGATCGATGGCCAATGGCGTGACGCCGACGACGGCGCGACCGAGGACGTGAACAATCCGGCCACGGGCGAGAAGCTGGGCACGGTGCCGAACATGGGCGCCGCCGAGGCCCGGCGCGCGATCGAGGCGGCGCACGCGGCGATGCCCGCCTGGGCGCGCAAGACCGCGGGCGAACGCGCGCGCATCCTGCGCAAGTGGTTCGACCTCATGATGGCGCACCAGAACGACCTCGCGATCATCATGACCGCCGAGCAGGGCAAGCCACTGGCGGAATCCAAGGGCGAGATCGCGTACGCCGCCGCATTCATCGAGTGGTTCGCCGAAGAAGGCAAACGCGTTTACGGCGACCTCATCCCCGGACACCAGGCCGACAAGCGCATCATGGTGCTGCGCCAGCCCATCGGCGTCGTCGCGGCGATCACGCCCTGGAATTTTCCGGCGGCGATGATCACGCGCAAGGCGGGACCCGCGCTCGCGGCGGGCTGCACGTTCGTGTGCAAACCCGCGTTGCAGACTCCCTACTCCGCGCTCGCCATGGCGAAGCTCGCGATCGACGCGGGAATTCCGCCCGGCGTGTTCAACATCGTCACCGGCGACGCCAGGGCGATCGGCGGCGAATTCACCGGCAACGCGCTGGTGCGCAAGGTGACGTTCACCGGTTCGACGCCCGTGGGCAAACTACTCATGCAGCAGTGCGCGGGCACGGTGAAGAAGGTGGGCCTCGAGCTCGGCGGCAACGCGCCGTTCATCGTGCTCGACGATGCCGATCTCGACGCGGCGGTCGCGGGTGCGATCCAGAGCAAGTACCGCAACACGGGCCAGACCTGCGTGTGCGCGAACCGTTTCATCGTCCATGAGAAGGTCTACGACGAGTTCGCGGGAAAACTCGTCGACGCGGTGAAGAAGCTGCGCATCGGCGATGGCCTCGAGGGCGAGACGGACCAGGGTCCGCTGATCGACGACAAGGCGATCGCGAAAGTCGAAGAGCACGTGGCCGATGCGAAGGCCAAGGGCGCGAAGGTCACCGCGGGCGGCAAGCGCCACGCCCTCGGCGGCACCTTCTACGAACCGACGGTGCTCACCAACGTTTCCAGCGACATGCTGCTCGCGCGCGAAGAGACCTTCGGCCCCGTCGCGCCGTTGTTCCGCGTGTCGTCCGACGAGGAGGCCATCCGCCTCGCGAACGACACCGAGTTCGGACTCGCGGCCTATCTATACACGAGAGACCTCGCCCGATCGTGGCGCGTCACGGAGGCGCTCGAGTACGGCATCGTCGGGCTCAACACCGGGCTCATCTCGACGGAGGTCGCGCCGTTCGGCGGCGTGAAGGAGAGCGGCATCGGTCGCGAAGGCTCGAAATACGGCATCCTGGAATTCACCGAGCTCAAGTACGTCTGCGTCGGCGGGATCTGAATGATCCGCGCCTGACATCGATGCGCGCCCGCCATCTCATTCCGCTGCTCGCGGCCTGCAGCGCGATCGGCTCGATCGGCAATTTCTTCTTCCTGCCGGCGTTGCCGAGCATCGGCGAATACTTCCGGGTCGACACCGCGACGGCGCAACTCACGGTCACGGCCTACCTGGTCTCCTTTGCATTCGGCGTCTTGCTCTCGGGCCCGCTCGCGGACCGGTTCGGACGCCGGCCGATCCTGATCGGCGGCGTCGCGCTCTCCGGCGTCGCGGCATTGCTGTGTTACTTCGCGCCGACCATGGGACTGTTCGTCGCCGCGCGGATCATCCAGGGCGCGGCCGGCGGCGCCGGCATCACGGTCTCGCGCGCGAGCGTCGGCGACCTGTTCGAAGAGCGCGAGCTCGCGCGCATGTACGCGATCCTCACGATGGCGCTGGTGCTCGGCACGAGCCTTTCGCCGCTGGCGGGCGGCATCGTCACGCGCCACATCGGCTGGCATGCGGGCTTCCTCATGCTGGCCGGCACCGCGTTCGTCATGTCCGTCGCCTGTTTCGCGTGGTTGCCGGAGACGCGCTCCGCGTCCGCGAACACGCACAGCTTCGGCGTGTTGTGGCGCGAGTCTCGCGCGGTGGTCGCGAAGCCCGCGTTCATCGGTTACGTCGCCGAATCCGCGTTGGTGTACGTGATGTTCTTCGTGTTCGCCTCGCTCGCGCCATACGTCATGGCCACGGTGCTGGAACTCGAGTCCGACCAGTTCGGCCTGTATTACCTGTTCCTTGCCGGAGGCTACTTTCTCGGCAACCTGCACGTGTCGCGCTCGGGTCCGACCCATGACGTTCACCGGCAGATGATGCTGGGACTGGAGCTGCAACTCGTCGGCGCTGCCGTGGCGCTCGCATTGGTCCTCCTGGGGTATTCACATCCACTCGCGGTGTTCGCGCCGATGTCGGTGTTCTCGTTCGGGCAAGGTCTCTCGCTACCTAACGTAATCGCGCACGGCGTGCGGCTCGCGCCCAATTACGCGGGCGTGGCCGCGAGCATCTTCGGTTTCGCGCAGCTCGCGCTCTCGGCGCTCGCGGTGCAGGCGATGGGTTATGTCCCGATCGAAAGCTGGCAGCCCGCTCTGTGGTTCTGCGCGGCCGGCTCCGCGATCACCTGGCTGGCGGCGCTGCTGTTGCGAAGACGTGAACACGCGGCGTAGGCAACCGCGAGGGAAGCCAAGTAGACTCGCGCGCCAGTGCTCGGAAAGTTTCACGAAATCAGTCTCGAGACCGCGGACATCGCGGAGTCGGTCGCCTTCTACGAGCGGCTCGGATTCTCGCAGGTCGGCACCACCGACACCTGGCAACATCCATACGGCGCGCTGACCGACGGCAAACTGTTCATCGGGCTGCACCAGTTCAAGTTTCCCTCGCCCACGATCACGTACGTGCGGCCCGGCGCCGCGCAGCACGCGCAGGCCATCGAGAAGCTCGGCGTCGAGATCGCGTGGAAGCGAACGGGCGAAGACGCGTTCAACGAGTTCGGCTTTCTCGATCCTTCGGGTCAGGCCGTGCGAGTGCAGGAAGCGCCGACGCATTTCTCCGGCGATCGCGAACTGGGCGAACCCTCGCTGCTCGGAGATTTCGCGGAATACAGCCTGCCGGCGGCCGAATTCGAACCGATGCGCGCTTTCTGGGAGCCGCTCGGATTCGTCGCGATGGGCGAAAGCGAAGCGCCGTACCTGCGCATGTCGATGACCAGCGACCATCTCGATCTCGGCGTTCACCGCCCGCGCACGCTGGACGTGCCGATGCTCGTGTTCAGCGCCGCCGACATGGGCGAACGCATCGACCGACTGCGTTCGAACGGCATCGGGTTCGCGGGCGATCTGCCGCGAGGTCTCGACCCGCGGCATTCCGCGCTGATCGAGGCGCCCGAGGGCACCTTGCTGTTGCTGCTGTCTTCGCTCGACTAGTCGGCGCGCCGGGCGATCCACAGCCCCACCAGGAAGATCGCGAAGTTCACGGCGCCGAGCAGGAAGAACGGCGCACCGCGCGCCACCGTGTCGTAAAGCCAGCCACCGGCGGCATTCGTGAACAGTATGCCGGCGGAAGCGCAGATGCCGGCGAGACCGAACACCGCCCCACGCACGTCGCGCGGCGCTTCCTCGCCGAGCAGTGTCTGGCCGACGAGCACGGCGGCTACCTGGCCCACGCCGAGCAACGCGGCCACCGCGAGCAGGATGGCGCCCTGGTCCGCGTCGCCGAAGAACCCGCAAAGTAGATAGGCGGGGGCGGCGAGCGCCATGGCCGCGACGCCGATCCGAAGGCGATCGAAGCGGTCCAGCAAGACGCCGACGACGAGCGCGGTGACGAGCCCGGCACCCATCGCGACGGAATAAGGCACCCGCGCTCGCGCGGTGGCGTCGGCCATGTCGACACCCTGCTCGAGCCATCCCTGCTGCAGGCGCAGCGACAGGAACGTGCCGAGCACGACGCGATCGCCGAACGAGCCGAACTGCAGCAGCCACGCGTACCAGATGCGGGGATTGCGCCGCGCCGCCGTCATTCCGTCGCCGACGATGCGCGCGAGCGGCAGCGACGGCGCACGCGCGCTCGGCGTGCCCCTGCGCAATCCCGCGAACACGATCGCCGCCGACACCGCGCACAGCGCCGCCGCGATCCACATGGTGATGCGTCCCGCGGCCAGGTCGTCGAGGCCCAACGACATGAGCCACTGCGGCGCCTTTCCCAGCGTGATCACGAACGCGAATGCGCCCAGGCCCTGGCAGACGCCGGCGATGCCCACGAGTCTTCCGCGCGAATCCTCGCGCGGCGTATCGGCCAGCACCGTGCCGAGCATCGTCCCGATGGCCGCGACCCCCACCGAAAAGAACAGTGCACAGCCGGTCAGTTGCGGCAGCGTGCGCGCCAGCGGATAGAGAACGAATCCCGCCGCCAGCCAGAGAAACCCGCAGGCGTAAACCGCGCGGCGCCCGATCTTGTCGGCCAGCGCGCCCAGCGGCGCGACCAGGCAGATCGCGACCAGCTCGTTGGCGAAGTTGAGACCCGAGACCGCGCGTCCCTGCAGCGTGGGCGGCAACCCGAGATTCACGTTGAGCAGGTACGCCTGCATGAAGCTCACGAAGGCGAGCAGGCCGACCGAGATGAACGCGGCATATAGATAGGTCAGCGCGTTCAGCGGGACATGACCCTCGGCGAGCCAGATGCCTGCCAGGCGTCGCGCGGGCGGATTCCGGCCGATGGGATCGATCACGGCCGGGCCATGATGCCACGCTGGCATGAGCGCCGAAGCGAATGTTGGATGCGACGTTCCGACATCCTGCGAATCGAGGTGGTAGCCGACTTGCGAGCCGATGTGAGCCGATGTAAGCAATAATCGCGGCATCGGCCGCAGAGCGGCCCCACTACTTCCTGGAGATTTTCCGATGATGCGCTGGATCCATGCGGCGGGCGCCGCACTACTGGTATTGGCCTGCTCCGCGACGCGAGCCGACGAAGGGATGTGGACCTTTCACGGTTTTCCGCTCGAGCGAGCCAACACGACACTCAAGACGAAGCTCGACCAGGCCTGGCTCGATCGCGTGCGGCGCGCGACCGTGCGCCTCTCGAACTGCACGGGTTCGTTCGTCTCGGGCGAAGGCCTCGTCCTGACCAACCATCACTGCGTCGTCTCCTGCCTCGCCGAGCTCTCCTCGAAGGAAAAGAGCCTCGTCGACGACGGCTTCCTGGCGCGCGATCGCGCCAGCGAGAAGAAGTGCCAGACGCAGGTGGCCGACGTCTTGACCGAGATGGAGGACGTCACCGCGAAGGTGAACGCCGCGACCGCGGGCAAGAACGACCAGGCCGCCAACGAGGCGCGCAAGGCGGAGCTCACGAAACTCGAGTCCGCCTGCGAAGCACAGAGCAAGTTCAAGTGCCAGGCCGTCACGCTTTACCAGGGCGGCCAGTACTGGCTCTACAAGTACAAGCGTTACACCGACGTGCGCATCGCGTTCGCGCCGGAAGGATCGATCGCGGCGTTCGGCGGCGATCCGGACAACTTCCAGTTCCCGCGATGGTGCCTCGACATGAGCGTCCTGCGCGTCTACGAAAACGGCAAACCCGCGAAGACGCCCGACTTCCTCAAGATCAACTTCGCGGGACCGGCGGATGGCGATCCGGTGCTCGTGTCCGGTCATCCCGGCACCACGAACCGGCTGCTCACCGTCGCCGAGCTCAAATGGCAGCGCAATATGAATCTGCCGAACTGGCTCCTGCGCTATTCCGAGCTGCGCGGACGCTACATCCAGTTCTCGGAAGAGAGCCCGGATAATGCCCGTATCGTCTCGGACCAGATCCAGACCGTCGAGAACCAGATCAAGGTGCGGCGCAAACAACTCGACGCGCTGCTCGAAGACCAGTTGTTCGAGCGCAAGCTCGCCGAGGAGAAATCCCTGCGCGCGTACGTCGCGGCCAACGATGAGCTGCGCGCCGCGATCGGCGATCCGTGGGCCGAAATCGAAAAAGTGCAGGCGGAGCACGCGGGCAACTGGCTGCCCGTCCTGTTCATCGAGCAGGCCGGCGGATTCCAGGGTCGCCTCGTAACCTACGCGCGCGCGCTCGTGCGCGGCGCCGCGGAACGCGGCAAGCCCAACGATCAGCGCTTCCGCGAGTTCACGGACGCGGCGCTGCCGCGCATCGAACAGCAGCTCGGCGCCTCCGTGCCGGTCTACCCCGAGCTCGAGAAGCTGCGGCTCGCGTTCGGCTTCGAGCGCATGCGCGAGTGGTTAGGGCCCGATCATCCGGTCGTGCGCCAGCTGCTCTCGAAGGAGTCGCCCACCGAGCTCGCGAACCGTCTGGTCAGCGGTACGAAGCTCGCCGATCCGGCCGTCCGCATGGCGTTGTGGAAGGGCGGCGAGGCGGCGATCGCGGCCTCCGACGACCCGATGATCGTCCTGGCCCGCGACATCGAACCGACGGCGCGCAAACTGCGCAAGGAATTCGAGGACAACGTCGAGGCGCCCATCGACCTTGCGTCGGAGAAGATCGCCCGCGCGCGCTTCGCGGCGCTCGGCACGAGCGTGTATCCGGATGCCACGTTCACGCTGCGTCTCAATTGGGGCAAGGTCGGCGGCTGGGTCGAGAACGGCAAACCCGTCCATCCGTTCACCCGCCTGCAGGGCCTGTTCGATCGAGCCACCGGCGCGGAGCCGTTCAAGGTTCCGGACAGTTGGGTCGCTGTTCGCGACCAGCTCGACAAGGACACGCTGTTCAACCTGGTGACCAACAACGACATCGTCGGCGGCAACTCGGGCAGCCCGCTGATCAGCGCGAAGGGCGAAGTGGTCGGCCTGCTGTTCGACGGCAACATCCACTCGATCTCGGGCTCGTACTGGTTCGATACCGAGAAGAACCGCGCCGTCGCCGTGCACCCGGCGATCATGCGGGAAGCGTTGACCAAGGTTTACAAGGCCGACGCGCTGCTCAAGGAAATGTCGGCGAAGTAGTTTGATGGGGACAGACGCGAAGTCTGTCCCCTTCCTGTTTCGGGGGTGGGACTTCAAAGCCCGCCCCCTCCTGGTCCTTTCTATCTACTTCCGCGCCGTGATCTCGAACTTCACGCGCAGGTCGTCGAGCACCACGAGAGTGCCGAGCGCCACCGTGAACGGCTTGAGCCCGAGCTCCGACTGCTTGAGCGGAAACTCGCCGCGCGCGACGATCTGACCGTCCGACCGCTCGACCTCCACCGGCACCCTCACCTGCCGGGTCTGATCCTTGATCGTGATTTCCACGCCGGCCTCGAACGCCGTCGCGGTCGGCATGACATCGACGGCGCGCAGCCGGATCGTCGGGAATCGGGCCGCATCGAGCGCGGCCTCGGACAGCAGGTTGTTGCGGGTCCCGTCACGTGCGCTTTGCGGAACGCCGGGCGGAAAATCCGGACCCGCCTCTTCGCGCAACGCCGGCTCGTCGATGGTCAGCTCGGCCACCGGGAAGCCGATGTCGAATCGAGTCTGCAACAGATCGTCGGTCAGAAAAACGACTCCCCCCAGATGCCGGGAAGCAACCACGTGGTTGTGTCCGAGCCGCGCCATCGCACCACCGCGATATGCATAGACCTGGAGCAACGACTCCTCGGCGACTACCCGATAGGGGCGGGCGCCCGGGAACGGCGCCCCCGGTTGCGGCATTGGGCCTTCGACAGGAGAAGGCGGCGGCATGGGGGGGCTTGTCCGACAGGACGCAAGCCCCAATAGCGCGAGGCCCGCGAACAGAACTCGAAGATGACTCAAACGGCCTCCCGGGAACTCGAAGTGCGACTGGCTGCCACTCATGCCCGATTGGCCGGCTTTGACCGGAGGCACCTGGGTGGATAGCTTACAGACATGACTTTTCGTAACACGACGACGGCATGGGGTTCCTTCTCCAAGGCGCTGCACTGGCTGATCGTGCTGCTGATAATCAACCAGTGGGTGATCATCAGCCGCGCGGAGAATCTGCCCCGGGGACCTGCGCTGATCGAAACGCTCGCGTGGCACAAGTCGTTCGGCATCACGATCCTCGCGCTCGCGATCGTCCGGCTGGTCTGGCGGTTGATGAACCCGACCCCCGAACTCGCTACCGTGACCAGGACCTGGGAACGCCAGCTCGCGCGTATTTCGCACTTCCTGCTGTACGCGCTGCTGTTCGCGATTCCGCTCACGGGCTGGACGATGTCTTCCGCCCGCAACTTTCCGGTGAGCTGGTTCAAGCTGGTCCAGCTACCCGATCTCGTCGCCCCCTCGCAATCGGCGTACGAACTGCTGCACTCGCTGCACGGCAAGCTCAATGTCGCGCTGGTCGCGGTGGCGTTGCTGCACATCGCCGGCGCGCTCAAACATCACTTCATCGACAGGAACGACGTCCTGAAACGGATGTTGCCGTTCACGGGACCGAAATGAAACCCATGTCTAACTATCTCGCGGCACTCGGCGCCTGTCTCATCGCCGCCGGCGCCCTCGCGGCGGAACCGGGCAAGAGTCCGGATCCCGCGACGACGCCCCAGTACCGCAGCGGGTCCGGCAGCACGTTGACCTTCACTTTCGACCAGGCCGGGGCCGCGAGCCAGGGAAAGTTCGGCCAGTTCACCGTCGAAATGGCCTACGACCCGAACAATCTCGCGGCCAGTTCGATGAAGGTCGTCGTGCAGATCGCCTCGCTCGACACGCAGGACAAGGATCGCGACGCCACGCTCGCAAGCGAGGAGCTGCTGGATGCGAAACAGTTTCCGACGGCGACCTATGTCGCGACCTCCTTCAAGGCCGGCACCGGGGGCAAGGTGGAAGCGGCCGGCAAACTCACCTTGCGCGGCGTGACCCGCGATCTGCGAATCCCGCTGACGATGAAACCGGTGGGCGCGGGACTCGAGCTCAGCGGCGCGACTTCCATCGATCGGCTGGACTACGGTGTCGGCCAGGGTGAGTGGAAATCCAGCGAGTGGGTCGGGAACACCGTAAAGCTCGAATACAAGGTCGTCCTCAACAAGGCGGCGGTGGGCGGCTGAAATGGGCGCATTCAACTCCATGAGGCGCGTGTGGATAGGCGTCGCGCTCGCGGTATTCGTGCTGGCCTTCTTTCCCGCGTGGACGGGCAGCATCAGCTGGTGGCTGCCGGGCATCTTCCTGGCGATCGCCGTGGTGCTGATGATCGAACCACTGGTCCTGACCTGGGAATTGCGCAGGCTGGGCGAGGAATTGCAGATCACCGATGAAGGCATCCTGCGCAAGTTGCCGCGCGGCGCCGGCGAATACGTGCGTTGGAGCGAGCTGCGCGAGGTTTCCATCGTCGTCACGCCCGGAGGAAACTTCTCCGAGGAATACTTCTACGTACTCGTCGGATCGGGCACCTCGGGCGTGCTCGTCGGGCAACGCCTCGCGGCCCGGCACGACCTCGTGTCGCACCTCGCCAAACTACCCGGGTACAACCACGCGAACATCACGGACGCGCTGGGGTCGTCCGTGAACCAGCGCTTCGTCGTGTGGCGCGCGGCGCCGCTCGAGGGCGAAGTGACGGTATTGCCGCCCGAACGGATCGGGGGCAGCCCCCCTTTCCCGGCAAAAGGCGTCGATCCTCCCTCTGATACGCAGCCTCGACGGCTGCATTGAATGGAGGGCTGACCCCTTTTGCTGGGAAAGGGGGGGCTGCCCTCTCTAGTAGGGACTGCCGTCCTTGTGGGTGAACACCACCGCGCCGTCCACGCGTTCGAACTTCAGATCGACGTCCGAGTACACCGCTGAATCGCGCGGGTCGCGGTTGCTGACTTCGAGATACACGGCGGGCTCACTGCCGCGATTGACGAGTTGATGACCGTCGCCGGCCTTTCCGTCGGGTGAGGCCGGAAAGCCCGCGCACATTCCGGCGGTCAACACCTGTTCGCCCGCATCCGTCACCAGCACGACTTCGCCCGACAGCATGTAGATGAACTCGTCTTCGTACGTGTGCCAGTGGCGCATGGACGATTCCTTGCCGGGCGGCAACACGGTGTGATTGATCCCGATCTTCGTGAGCCCGAGCGCATCGCCGAGCCCGCGCTTCTCGCGCGGCACGCAGCGCGAACGATACGGTTCCGGATAGCCGCTGCCGGTGCGCGGCGCGAGCGACATGGGTTCGAGCGCGGGTTTCTTCAGACTCATATGGATTGACCCTCACGACATCGCATGTAGTGTAGCGGCATGCCGCAGATGTTTGATGACGTCGGGGAAATCGTCGAGGAAGCGCTGCGGCGCGTGGGCAAACGCGTGGTGCTGGCGCTGCCGCTCGGCATCGGCAAGCCCAACCTGATCGCCAACGAGTTCTTCCGCCGCGCGCGCGCCGATGCCGGGCTGGACCTGACCATCTGCACGGCCCTGTCCCTGCGCAAGCCGTCGGGATCGAGCGACCTCGAGCGCCGCTTCATCGAACCGCTCGCGGCGCGCATCTTCGGCAACTACCCCGAGCTCGACTATCTCGAGGCGATGCGCCGCGATGCGATGCCGCCCAACGTGCGAGTCGTCGAGTTCTTCTTCGAGCCGGGGTCGCTGCTGGGCTCGCGGCACGCCCAGTCGAACTATCTCTCGGCGAACTACACGCACGGCGCGCGCGACACGCTCGCGCGCGGGGTCAACGTGATCGCGCACGTGGTCGCCAAGCGTACTGTCGGTGGTGTCACCGAGATCAGCCTCGGCAGCAATCCCGACGTCACCGTGGACCTCATGCCGGAACTCGCGAAGCTGCGCGCGGCGGGCAAGCCGCTGGTGGTGCTCGGCCAGGTGCATCGCGAGATGCCGTTCATGCTGGGCGCGGCCAATGTCGGCGCCGACACCTTCGATCTGCTGCTCGATCATTCGCGCTACGACTACGACCTGTTCGCGCCGCCCAACCCCGCGCTGTCGACCGTCGATCACGCCATCGGGCTACACGCCAGCGCGCTGGTGCGCGACGGCGGCACGCTGCAGATCGGGATCGGAGAGCTCGGCGACTCCATCGTCTACTCGCTGCTGCTGCGGCACCAGCAGAACGATGCGTGGCGCCGCGCACTCGCCGACGCGGGGACCGAGCGCAGCGCCGAACTGATCGATTCCACCGGCGGGCGCGCGCCGTTCGCGACCGGCCTGTTCGGCGCCACGGAGATGTTCGTGGACCAGATGCTCGACCTGTACCGGGCCGGCATTCTGCGCCGCCGGGTCTACGACTATCTACCGCTGCAGCGCGCGCTCGCGGCCAACGGCTCGAATGCGCGCATCGATGCCTCGCTGCTCGACCGACTGCTGGCCGCGCTGTTGCACGACAGGAAGGACGCCGTCCTCCACCCCGACGACGTCGCGGCGTTGCGCCATGCGGGCGTTCTGCGCGGCGAAACGCGCTTCGCGGACGGCGCCATCGTTTCTTCCGAGGGCACACGCATCGGCACGGACCTCGCGGACGCGAAGGTCCGCGCCGCTCTCGCGCGCGAATGCCTCGGACTCGAACTGCAGAACGGCACGGTCATGCACGCGGGTTTCCTGCTCGGCCCGCGTTCGTTCTACGCGGCGCTCGCCGCGCTGGCCGAGTCGGAGCGCCGGCTCTTCGACATGCGCGGCGTCGGCTTCATCAACCAGCTCGACGGCGAGGATTTCTCATTGCGCGTCGCGCAACGTTCGCACGCGCGCTTCGTCAACACGGCGATGATGCTGACGACACTGGGCGCGGCCGTCTCCGACGGACTCGCCGATGGCCGCGTGGTCTCGGGGGTCGGCGGCCAGTACAACTTCGTCGCGATGGGGCATGCATTGCCGGGCGCGCGTTCGATGTTGTGCGTGCGTTCGACGCGCCGCAAGGATGGCAGGCTGCAATCGAACATCGTCGCCGGTTACGGGCACATCACGATTCCGCGTCACCTGCGGGACATCGCGATCACGGAGTACGGCGTCGCCGACCTGCGCGGCCGCACCGATGCCGAATGCATCGCCGCGATGATCAACATCGCGGATTCTCGCTTCCAGGGCGAACTACTGAACTCGGCCAGGCGCGCCAACAAGATCGATTCGGGTTACCGCATACCGGAGCAGTTCCGCCACAACACGCGCGAGCGCCTCGAGGAATCCTTCGAGGCACAGCGGCGCGCCGGCCTGTTCTCCGAGTATCCCTTCGGCACGGACCTCACACGCGAGGAGATCGATCTCGCACGCGCGCTGCGCTGGCTGAAAGAACACACGGCGAACCGCGCGGGCCGCGCCCTGGCGATCGCGCGCGCAATGCTCAGCGGTGGCGCGAACGAAACGGATCGGGTCTATCTGGAGCGCCTCGCGTTATCCGAGCCCGCGGATTTCCGCGAACGCCTGACGGCGAAGCTCGTGCGACTGGGATTGCGTGCGACGGCACGCGAGCGTTCGGCGGCTACTTCGCGAACAGCCGCGAAGGATCCTTGAACGCCTTGAACTCGAGCGCGTTGCCCGACGGGTCGTAGAGGAACATCGTCGCCTGCTCGCCGACCTGCCCCGCGAAGCGGATGCCCGGCTCGATCTCGAAGCGAGTGCCCAGGCCGCGCAGCCGCTCGGCGAGCGTGTGCCAGCTGTTCCATTCCATGACGATGCCGAAGTGCGGCACGGGCACCTCGTGCCCGTCGACTTCATTGTGATGAACGTGTTCTTGTCTGCCGGGATCCAGGTGCGCGACCACCTGGTGGCCGAAAAAATCGAAGTCCACCCACTCGGCGCTGCTGCGCCCCTCGGGACATCCGAATACCCCGCCGTAAAAACCGCGTGCCGCCTCGAGGTCGTGAACCGGAATCGCGAGATGGAACGGCTGCGGCATCAACGATGGACTTAGAAAATCTGCGCGGCGACCTGCAGAAGAATGACTGCAACGCAGAGCGCCTTCGTGCACTTCTCGATCATGACCAGCTCCCTCGACTAGCGACCTTCCCACCACTCATCGCGCGCGCGCACGGCGAGATCGGGATGATCGGAAAACAATCCTGTGACTCCGGCGTCGAGCAGCGCGTGGATTTCCATGTTGAGGTCACCCTTGGCCGCGACGTCGCCGGAGGATCTTAAAACAACTGGCAGGAATTCGTTCTCCGCCCGCAGCGTCCAGGGATGCACCCCCAGGCCCGCTGCCCGGGCACGGCGGGCGAGGCCGGTGTCCTGGGCCTTGCCGCTGGCATAGTTGACGATCATGGCCTTATGAGGCCCGATCGCGTCGGCATAGGTGGCGATCTCCCGCAAGCCCGCATCGCTCATGAGATCCAGGTAGGTGCGCGTATCGCCCGCCTCGGTGAAATCGGCGGGCTGACCGGTGGGTGAGACGAGCTGCACCAGCGGCAGATCCGTGCGGCGGCGCAACAACTTCAGATTGCCGACCTCGAACGACTGGATGCAGATCGGATCGCTGCGCTTCGAGTATCCGTGGCGGCGCAGCGCGTCGAGCATCGCGTCGTCGAAGTACAGCCCGAGCCGGGCGAAATGAGTCGGGTGCTTCGTTTCCGGATACACGCCGATACGCGGCGGCGGAGGCAGCCCCGCCGCACGCGCATTCGCCGCGCGTTGCGCATCGGCGGCCGCCACGAGGTCGAGAACTTCGTCGAACGTGGGGATTTGAAACACCCCGTCGTAGCGCGTGTTCGCGCGGCGCAGCTCGGGCAGCCTCTCTCGCGCGCGCAGTGTTTTCAGTTCCGCGAGCGTGAAATCCTCGGTGAACCAGCCGGTGATCGATTCGCCGTCGATGACCTTGGTCGTGCGTCGCGCGGCGAATTCGGGATGCGAGGCGACATCCGTTGTGCCGCCGATCTCGTTCTCGTGCCGCGCGAGCAGCGCCCCGTCCTTCGAGATCACGAGGTCGGGCTCGACGTAGTCCGCGCCCTGCTGGATCGCGATGAAGTATCCCGCGAGCGTGTGTTCGGGCACGTACCCGCTGGCCCCGCGGTGCGCTATGACAAATGGAGGGGTATCCGCGGCCAGCCCGCTCGCCGTCATGAGAACTGTGCCCGCGAACGCCGATGCGACGTAACGCCAGAATGGCATGCGATGCCGAGTCTGCCTGCACTTGGACATCGAAGGTCTCTTTCCAGCTGGGGAGTAGCGCCCATGAAAACGGTTGTCGTCCTGGTCGGCAGCGTGGCCGTCTGCTTGCGGAAGCTTACGGCGCGTAATGCGGCTTGTCTCGCCACGAGTCTCACGATGAGTCTGGCGCTCGCCGGATGCGCCAGCGATCCCGAACCCGTGGTGCTGGGACAACCCACCAAGGTGGTTCCGCTCGACGACTACTGCGCCGTCGCGCAGAAAGAAATCGCGTCGTCGCGCGTGCCCGCGCGCAACGTGCTGATCAGCGACTACCAGGCCTTCACGCGCGCGACGCCCTCGCTCAATCCGCTCGAAACGATGCAATTCGTCGGATACGCGGATCCGCAGCGGCTCAAGGCGCGCATGATCTCCTGCAAGCTGCACAGCCCCGAACGGATCAGGGCCGAATACGGCGCCACCGCCGCCGGCGAACCCTCGAGCTGCGCGCGCCTCAATCGCCGCACGCTCGATGCGGTCATGGCCTCTCTCACCGAGCGGGAAAAGAAGAAGATGCCGTTCAAGGGCGCCATCGGCGTGATGCTCGAGCCCGACCTGGTCGCGAACAGCGAGGGCGAATGGCTCGAGGCGTTCACGATGGTCGAAGCCGACGCGGGCGGCACGCTGCGCATCCGGGCCAAGTCCCTGCGCGCGGCCGGAGCCGTGCAGGCCCGCAGCAAGTCCGTGCCTTCCGGCCAGTACTGCCACCTGATCGCGCCCGATTACCTCAAGCGGATTCTCATGGGCGACGTGTTGGTGCCGCAGGCGGAATTTCCCGAGCGCGCGCGCTCGGCCAGCCGGTGATGCAGCTGATAAGCTGGTTGGCGTGACGACCGTCGCCGCGCCGTATTCCCGCACCGAAGAGCTCGCGCATTCGCTGACCGCGGGACTCGGCATCGTCGCCTGCGCGTTCGCGATTCCATGGCTCGCCTGGGTCGCCTTCCCGGATCCGTGGCGGCTGACCACCGCGCTGGTGTTCGGGCTCAGCGCGCTCGCGATGTTCGTGACGTCGGTGATCTACCACGCCGCGCGCGATCCGGCGCGCAAGCTCTCGCTGCGCAAGCTCGACCACTCGGCGATCTACCTGCTGATCGCGGGCACCTACACGCCGATCGCGCTGGTGGCGATGGAGCGGGCGTGGGGCTGGGCGCTGTTCGCGACCGTCTGGACGCTGGCGGTGCTCGGCATCGTCGCGAAGACCACGGTGGGATTCCGTTTTCCAAAGCTGTCGGTCGCGTTGTATCTCGCGATGGGCTGGATCGCGGTGATCGCGGTCAAGCCGATGATCGCGGCACTGAGCACGTTCGAGCTCGCCTGGATCGCGGCCGGCGGAGTCCTGTACACCGCCGGCGTACCGTTCTACGTCTGGAAGACGCGCCGCTATACGCACGCGGTGTGGCACCTGTTCGTGCTCGGCGGTGTCGCCTGCCATTTCGTCGCGGTGCTGAGCGTGGTGAGCTCGCCCGCGGCGTGATCCCGGCTACTTCTTGCGGGCCGCTTTCTTCTTCGCGGTCTTGCGCACCGGCTTCTTCGCCACTTTCTTCGCCGGTTTCCTGGCGGCCTTTCTCGCGGCAACTTTCTTCGCCGGTTTCTTCGCCCGCTTCGCAGCCGGCTTGGTCGCCGGTTTCCTGGCCGTTTCCTTCGCGGCCTTTTTGGCGGTCTTTACGGCCGCTTTCTTCGCAGGCTTCTTCGCGGCCTTGCTGACGGCCTTCTTCGGCGCTGGGGCAGCGACCTTGTTCGCCGCAACCTTGCCGGCGGGCGCGGCCGGGGCCGCGCCTTCCGAGCCCCGCAACTGGTCGATGATGGCCGGGTTCTCGAGCGTGGAGAGATCCTGCGCGATGTCCTCGTTGCGCGCGATGGCGCGCAGCAGGCGTCGCATGATCTTGCCCGAGCGAGTCTTCGGCAGGTTGTCCGCGAAGCGGATGTCGTCGGGACGAGCGATGGCGCCTAACTGCTCGGACACCCAGTCGCGCAGGACCTTCGTGAACGATTCCGCGGCATCCCCGGTCGGCCGGTCTCCACGCAGAACGACATACGCGAATACCGACTCGCCCTTGATCTCGTGCGGCTTGCCGACCACCGCGGCCTCGGCCACTTTCGGATGCGCCACCAGCGCGGACTCGATCTCCATCGTGCCCAGGCGATGCCCCGCGACGTTCAGCACGTCGTCGATGCGTCCCATGATCCAGAAGTAGCCGTCCTTGTCGCGATGCGCGGAGTCGCCCGCGACGTAGTAGCGATTCTGGAAGGTCTCCCAGTAGGTGCTGATGTAGCGATCGTTGTCGCCCCAGATCGTGCGCAACATGGATGGCCAGGGTTTGCGGATGACGAGGTAGCCGCCCGCATCGGCGCCCTGCACCTCGTTTCCGCGCGCATCGACGATGGTCGCGTCGATGCCGGGCAGCGGCTGCGTGCACGAGCCCGGCTTCGTGGCGGTGGCGCCGGGCAGCGGCGAAATCATGATGGCGCCGGTTTCCGTCTGCCACCACGTGTCCACGATCGGGCAGCCGCCGCGGCCGATGTTCTCGTAGTACCACATCCACGCCTCGGGATTGATCGGCTCGCCCACCGAGCCCAGCAACCTGAGCTTCGTGAGGTCGTAACGGGCCGGTATGTCGTCGCCGAGCTTCATGAGCGCGCGGATGGCGGTGGGCGCGGTGTAGAAGATCGTGACGCCCTGCGATTCGCAGATCTGCCAGAACCGTCCCGGGTGCGGGTAGGTAGGCGCGCCTTCATAGATCACGATGGTGGCGCCGGCCGCGAGCGGCCCATATGCGACATAGCTGTGTCCGGTGACCCAGCCGATGTCGGCCGTGCACCAGAAGACGTCGCTGTCGTTGAGGTCGAACACCCACTTCGAGGTGAGCTTCGCGCCGAGCAGGAAGCCGGCGCTCGAATGCTGGATGCCTTTCGGCTTGCCGGTCGAGCCGGACGTGTACAGCAGGAACAGCGGATGTTCAGCGTTGATCCAGGTCGGTTCGCACACCGGCGCCTGCCCCTCGATGACGTCGTGCCACCACAGGTCGCGCCCTTCGCGCATCGCGACGTCCTGCTGGGTGCGTTTCAACACGACGACGTGGCGGATGCTCGGGCATCCCATGGCGAGCGCCTTGTCCGCGGCATCCTTGAGGTCGATGGTCTTGCCGACGCGCCAGCCGCCGTCCGCGGTGATCAACACCGTGGCGCCCGCGTCCTCGATGCGGTCCTTGAGCGACATCGCGGAGAATCCGCCGAACACGACCGAATGAATGGCGCCGATGCGCGCGCACGCGTGCATGGCAACGATGGCTTCCGGGGTCAACGGCATATAGATGACCACCCTGTCGCCCTGCTTGACGCCGAGCGTCGTCAGCGCGTTCGCGAAGCGGCAGACATCCGCGTGCAACTCCCGATACGACACGTGACGCACGTCGCCTGGCTCGCCGACGAAGGTCACCGCGGTCTTGTGGCCCCGCTCTTCGAGGTGCACGTCGAGACAGTTGTACGAGACGTTCAGTTCGCCGTCCGTGAACCAGCGGTAGTTCGGTGCCTGCGATTCGTCCAGGGTTACCGAGAAAGGCTTGTGCCAGCGCAGTTCCGACTGCGCATGCCGGGCCCAGAAGCCCTTGTAATTGCTGGCCGCCTCGGCGCGCATCTTTTCGCTGTCCGCCGCCTTGAGCCGGGCTTTTTCGACGAATTCCCGCGAGGGGGCGAAGCTGCGTTCTTCGACGAGAACGGATTTGATGTTTTGACTGCTCACGGCCGCGAAGTGTAAACCGAAACACCCGCTCGTCAGTCTCAAAGGCCGTCAGCCGAGAAATTCCCCGGGGGATGATCATGAAATCGAAGATCTGTTTGATGTTATTGGCGCTCGGGCCCGCCACGGCGTTCGCCTGGGGAGATGAGTGCGAGTTTCGCGCGGACCGCGCCGGCGGCGTCGATGCCAAAGGTGTCGAAAAGGTCATCTTGCGCGCGGGTGCGGGCGGCCTGAAGGTGATCGGCCGATCCGATGCGGTACGCATCGAGGCGCGCGGAATCGCGTGCGCTTCCAAACAGGAATTGCTCGATGCCGCCCAGCTCAGCGTGCGCCGCGACGGCAACGTCGTGTTCATCGAGACCGTACTGCCGCAGGACGACGCCAACTGGTTGTCCGGCGCGAACGGCCACGCGTACATCGAGCTCGGCGTCGCGCTGCCCACGAACATCGCGGTCGAGGCGATCGACTCGAGCGGCGATGCGTCGTTCGAAGATCTGAAATCACTGCAATTGCAGGACAGCTCCGGCGATCTCGAGATCGAGCGGATCGCCGAGCTCGCCGACGTCGGCGACAGTTCCGGTGACCTGGAAATCCAAGGCGCGGGCAGTGTGCGGGTGCGCGACAGTTCGGGCGACATCGAAATCGAAGACGTGCGCGGCGACGTCGAGGTCACCGCGGACAGCTCCGGCGACATGCACGTTCGCCAGGTCGCCGGTAGCGTGCGCGTACTGCAGGACAGTTCCGGCGGCATCCGCATCGAGGATGTGAAAGGCAGCATCGTCGTGGAGCAGGACAGCTCGGGCGACATCTACGCGGCACGCGTGGGCGGCGACTTCACCGTGAACGGCGACAGCTCGGGAAGCATCGAGCACGAAGCCGTGCGCGGCGCGGTACACATGCCCGCGAACAAACGCGGAATGGACGAAGACGTCGAGCGTTAGGCCGCCGCGAGCAGCGGCAGCAGGGCCAGGCGCTCGGCCTGCTTGCGCAGCAGCGGCCCGAAGTTGTGGCGATCGAAGAAGGCGGTGAGCCCGGTCATGTCCGGCGCGCGCCGCATGAGTTCGCCGTGCGAGATCTCCCAGGGCATGTTGCAGGCGATCTCGGTGAGCTGTCGCGCCAGGAACGCCGCCTCGCGGTGTTCGAGCAGTTTCGCCGCGAGCTTGCCCGCGCCGCGGATCGGGATCGCCGCCACCATGTCGAGGTTGTCGTAGAGCTCTTCGAGCGAGGCGAATTCCCGCATCAGCGCGGCCGCGGTCTTCGCGCCCACACCGGGCACGCCGCGGATGTTGTCGACGCTGTCGCCCATCAGCGCGAGAAAATCCGCAAAGCGCTCGGGCGCGACACCGAATCGATCCTCGATCTCGTGGTAGCGGTAGTGGGCATTGTCGGTGTAATCCCAGTACACGTCGCCGGCACGGATGAGCTGCGCGAAGTCCTTGTCGCGGGTCACGAGAGTGGCCGGCAATCCTGCGCGTCGGCAGCGCGTCATCAACGTGCCGACGATGTCGTCCGCCTCGTACTCGGCGTGGCTGAATGCGGGGATTCCCGCGTGGTGACAGAACTCGCGGCAACGTTCGAATTGCAGCTTCAGATCTTCGGGCGGTGGCTCACGGTTCGCCTTGTACGCGGGATAGATGCGATTGCGGAACGACGTGGACAGGCTCTCGTCGAATGCGACCGCGATGTATTGCGGCTTCGCGCGCTCGACGAGGTCTCCCAGGAAGCGGGCGAAACCGAAGGTCGCGTGCGCGGGATTTCCGTCGCGGTCGGTCATGTCCGGCGGCATGGAGTAATACGCTCGGAAGACGTAGACCGAGGCGTCGATGAGGTAGATCACGCGCGCATGATAATCGCTGTGGGCGCGCGGCGGCGCTTCCCTCGAACCGGCTTCAGGCCACCTGGCCCATCCCGCCACCGGTGATCTCCGCCGGATCGTTATCCACGAAGTAGCCGGATTCGATCCGTTGCAATGCCGCGTCCACCATCGACGCGAACAACTCGGCGGTTTCGCGCAGCGTCTGGGTCGCCAGCCCCAGGTCGCGCGGTCGGCGGACGATCTGGCGGCAACACCGTGCGACGTGCTGGTCGCGCAGCCCGTCGTCGAGCGTACCGGCCGTGAGCGCCTTGAGGGCACTTTCAGGGACACCACCGCGCCGGGAGGACTCGACCCACAGTGGATAGAACAGGCGCGGCATGCGCTCGAAGAACCAGAGGTAACCGACGAGCCCCACAGCGGCGCGCTCCATGAGCTGGTAGTGCGCGTATGCCGCGAGCGCGATGGTCTGCGGCAGCGGCGTCAACGACACCCGATCGAGTGAATGGATGCCGAGGGCACGCAGGTCCTCCAGGAAGGATCCGCCCTGATCGAAGCCGAGTGCCGGCACGGCAAGGAGATCCTGCCACGCGTTCCTGTCTTCCGGCCGCACGACGTCGGCGGCGACCTCGCAAAGACGAGAATGCACGTTGATGACGTGCTGCAGCTCGAGCAGCAGTTGCCGATGGGTCGTCGTGTCGGTTGGAGCTCTACGGAACCGGTCCAGGACCTTCCCGAACGTCAGCGTGCGCGTGAGCATCTCGAATTCGTGGTGAAAAACGTCCGCGCTATTCATTACTTAGCCCATTCTCTGGTGGGTTTTTCTGGCTGTCCCCTAAGTAGTGTCATGACTTCGGGGTTTCTCTCACCTGGGACTGTCATAACTAAAAGTATTTTCAATCAAGGACTTGCTACAAACCCTGCCTCCTTTCTCTACTCGTGATTGCGGGGCGGCGTATGTGCCTGTAAACATTGACTTCGCGGCACAGGGACGTGCGCACTTCTGGCACGGTCGCGGTATCGGTAAAAGAAATAGATGTTCCGGTCTGGGCTCCTCGCTTCCACCCGCGGCTCGTCTCCGAGCTGCCTCCGCGCCTTGGCGATCGTCTGCGCGATCGTGGCGGCGTCGTGCGGTGGCGTGTTCGAACCCCAGCCGCTGGTCGAGTTCTCAACCGAGTTGCTGGTCCAGGGCGACAAGCCGCAGGAATTCGCCCGCACGCTGCGCGCCGGTACCTATCTAGTCGAAGTACGCGAACGCGACATCGACCTGCGCGTGAAGATCGAAACGGACGAGCGGCAGATCGAGCTCGCCGACGCCTACCTGCGCCACGGATTGCATCGCACGGTGATCCAGGTGCCGCACCCCCAGGCGGTGCGCGTCACGCTCACGAGTATCGATCAGCGCGACTGGCGCGCGCCCGCGGCGGTGCGCATCCTGCGCTGGCCCGATTCGCCGGGCGGCCGTCGCGATGAACGCCTGCTCGGGTTCATCGCGCTCGGCAAGGGCAACGAGCTGGTCGCAGGTCCGGATACCACGAGCTGGCGTGCCGGCGTGCGTTGGCTGCGCAATGCCGCGGAGCATTTCGCCGCGGCCGGCGACATGCGTTCGCTCGCGGAAGCCGAATACCAGCGAGGCTTTTCCGAATTCAACCTGCTGTTCGATTTCGAGGCGGCGCGCAGGAGCGCGGAGCTGGCGCAGACGCATTATTCGAAAGTCGACGATCCGATGGGCGCGGCGCGAGCGGAAGTACTGCTGAACCTCGCCGAGCTGAATCTCGTGGACGAGAAGAACGGCGGCAAGGAGGCCCGGCTCGCCGCGATCAGCGCGCGGATGATCGAACTGCGCAAGTACTTCGATGCGAACGACGCGCCTTCCGACGCGATGCTGGCCATGTCCATCGGCGCCCGGCCCGACGAGATCCTCGGTCGCTACGAGCAGATGGAGAAAGTGTGCCGGGAAGTCATGGAACGGGCTCGTGCCAGGGGCGACTTGTTCTTCGTCGCGGGCGCCACGCAGAACCTGGCCTATGTCGCGAACCGCAATGGCGAAGTCGCCAGGGCCGCGGCCATGTACGAGACGGTGCTGCCGCTCATCGAGCGAGATCGCAATCCGGATCTGCACGCGACGGTAACCGCGAATCTCGCCAACGCGCTCATTTCGCTGGGCGAATTCGACCGCGCGCTGGTTCTCCACAGCGAAGCGCTGGAGATGTTCAGCGCGCGCGGCGACGTCGGGCAGACCGCCCGCATCCTGGCCGCGCTCGGCGCGATCCAGTTCCGCACCGGCGATGTCCAACGCGCCCTGCAGTCGCTGCGCAGCGCGCTGCCGCTGTTCGAGAGCGCCGGTGACATGGTCGGACTTTCATCGGCGCTGCGCCTCACGGGCAATGCCGCGGCCGAGCTGGACCAGCACGACATCGCGCTCGAATACCTGCGCCGCGCCGAGCAGATCTCGCCCGTCGACGACATCACGGAACGTACACGCGTACTCATCGCCGGCGAGCTGCGCGAGCTGGGGAACCTGCGCGGCGCGGACGCGCTTATCACGGAAGTCCTGCGTACCCGCAACGAACAGACGCGCGCGGATGCACTCGCTGAGCGCGCGAGGCTCAGGCAGCGCCAGCAGCGTACCGCCGAAGCGCTTGCCGATCTGCGCGCGGCCGACGCGATCTACGCGCGGCTCAAGCTCGATTTCAATCGCATCGATACCAGCTCGGCGCTCGCACTCGCGCTGCTCGACGCGGGCGACGTGCGCGGCGCGGGTGCCGCGGCCGACACCGCCATCGCGATCGAAAGGCGGATCCGCGTGAAGTCGGCCAACCCGGAGCTGCGCGCGCGTTTCCTGTCGGCGAGTTACGCCCCCTACGAAGCGCGCATCGAAGCCGATCTCGCGGGCAGGCCGGCGGGCGACAAGGATGCGTCGTGGCAGGCGTTTCGCACCGCGGAGGCCATTCGGGCCCGTTCGCTGGTCGACCGGCTCACGCACACGGCACAGGCGCCCGTTACGCCGCGCGACGCGGCGAGCGAGCTGCTGCGAGAGAAGATGACCGCACTGCAGGTCGATCTCGAACGGCGTACACGCAAGGTCCGCACGGACGACGAGGCGATCCTGCAGATCCGTCGCAAGATCGACGAAACGCGTACGCAGCTCGAGGCGCGATCGCTGGTAATGCGTGGCATCGAAGCGAGCAACGGTCTCAACATGCCCTCCTCGCTCGAGACGGTGCAGGCGGCGCTGCCGCCCGATACCGCGGTCCTCGCCTATTTCGTCGGCGACCGCCGTTCGCATGCCTGGCTGCTGACGCGCAACGATCTGCGGCATGCCGCGCTGCCGGGAAAACGCGCGCTCGATGACATCGTCAATTCGTTCGTCGAGATGCAGCGCGCGGGAGAGCATACCTCCGCCCAGTCTCCGATTGCCTCGGTGGCCGGCAACCTCCTCAAGGGCGTGAACGCCCGGCGCCTGTTGGTGCTGCCCGATGGGCCGCTCAACGGAATTCCCTTCGCCGCGTTGCCACTGTCCGACGGCAAGTCGCGCGAGCAGCTCCTCGACCGGTTCGTGGTGACCGCGGCGCCCTCGCTCGCGCTCGCCCTGCGTCCGGGCGAATCGCCAGCTGTCGTGCCGCGGCGGGTCGCCGTCGTCTCGGATCCCGTCTATACGCCGGACGACCGCCGCCTCAGTCTCGCGGCCAACCCGCCTCCTAACTACCGCGGCGAGGGCCCGGTCGGAAGGCTGGCACGACTGCCGTATTCCGCCATCGAGGCGCGCGCGGTGGTGCATGCCTTCGAGGGTGCCGATGTGATCGAGCTCGCGGGCTTCAACGCGACCGCGCGGCGCGTGATCGAACTGCCGTCGAGCGAGCTCGACGTACTGCATTTCGCGACCCACGCGGTCGCACGCAAGGATGCCCCCGAGCAATCGGCGCTGTTCCTGAGCGAGTTCGCGGCCGATGGTTCGACTCTCAAGCTCGACCGCCTCACCACCGACGACATCGTGCGCAGCGGCTTGCGTGCCGACGTCGTGGTACTGAGCGGATGCGCGACCGGCGACGGCCGCGAACTGCGCGGCGAAGGCGTGCTCGGGCTCACATATGGATTCCTCGCCAACGGATCGAGCACCGTCGTCGCATCGCTGTGGCCGGTCGAGGACGCACTCACGGCACGCTTCATGGAAGAGTTCTATGCTGCCTACCGCGCAAGCGGACGCGCCGCCGATGCACTGCGCACCGCGCAGCTGCGTACGCGCGGATCGGGCTCGGAATCGGTCTGGTCCAGCTTCGTCGTGCGCGCGAATCGACTGCCCTGAACGCCGAACCGGGCGTCTTCCGCGTCCGGTAATCTAACTACATTCGGATGTTTGTCCGCCGGATGCCGACCGCCCTGAGGTTCCCCGGGCTCGATGGCCGAATCCCGCGGGCATTCATATTAAGTGTCACGACATCGCGATTTCTCCCACCCATCCAGCCCTTCTTTCGAAAATAATTTTCGCGGGGCGCTGCTACAAACCCTGCCTACAATATCCTTCGCGGATTGCGGCAGAATGGCTCTCGATTACGGACAAGAGCCCCTCTCGCCGGGGTTTTCCTCGCAAGTCTCATGCGCGATCGCGACGCCAAGTATCTGGAGAACATCCCGCGCGCTCGCGCCGCGAAACTCGTTTGTGCGGGCATTGCGCTCGTTCTCTCCGCGTGTGCGAAAGATCCGCGGGCGGACCTCGCCCCCCAACTATCGCGAACCGTCACGCTGAGCGGCGACGAACATCCGCGCGTCGAGCACGACCTTACCCCCGGCTCATGGCTCATCGAAGTTCGCGAGCAGGGCGTGGACCTGCGAGTGATCGTCGAGACAGCGGACACGCGCAGCGAACTCGTCGATCACGTGCCGCGCCACGGACTGCATGCGCAGGTAGTAAGAGTCACGGCGCCGGCCCGGCTCGCGATCGAACTCTGGAGCGCGGATCACCGCAAGAAGGTCGGACAGGGCATCGTCTCCATCGCGCGCTGGAGCAGAACGGCGGAGGCGCCGGCCGGCGAACTGGAACGCGGGTTCGAGGCTTTCGGCAAGGCCGGAACGCAGATGGCTCTGAATTCTCCCGAAGCCAACACTCGCGCGGCCGACAAGCTGCACGAAGCCATCACGCATTTCGAAGCCGCGGGCGACGATGTCGCGCACGCGCAGGGTTACTACACGCTCGCGAACCTGCAGTACCGCGTCCGGGATGAATTCACCGCGGCGATCCGCGCCACCGAGGCCGCCAGGGAATCGTTCCGCGCGACGGACGACGATCTCGGCGTCCAGAACTCCGAGACCTTGCGCGCCGCCGCGGAGATCGAACTCGCGACGGCCATGAACGCCGGCACTCAGCGCGCGGAACAGGGGGCGCTGTTCGAGATCGCCGACCGGCGGCTCGCGAACGCGACCGACTACTTCATCGCGAACGCGCAGCCGATCCGTGCCGCCTACGCGGTGAACATGCGTGGTATCGGCGCGCTCAACGTCGGCGATTACGAACGTGCGGGCAGGCACTTCGCGCAGGCGGTCGAAATGTCGCGCCAGAACGACGATGTCGCCGAGCAGGCCAAGTCGCTCGGGAATCTCGCCTGGGTCCACAACCGGATGGGGTTCATCGGCCAGGCCGCGGATGAATACGAAGCCCTGCTGCCCTTGTTCGAACGCGACCGTCAGCCGACGCAATACGCCATCGCGCTTTCGAACTACGGCTTCTGCCTGATCGCGCTCGGCGAGTTCGACCGTGCTCTCGCGGTCGATACCGAGGCGCTGGCGCTGTTCACCGCGAACGGCCGCAAAGTGGAACGCGCCACGACACTCTCCGCGCTCGCCAGCCTGCAGCTGCGGATCGGCGACAACGCGCGCGCGCTCGAAACCGCGCGTGCCGCCGTCGCGGAGCAAGGCCAGGTTGGCGACACGCAGGGCCAGGCGAGCACGCTGCGCTTAGCCGGCAGTGCCGCGGCGGCGCTCGAGCGCCACGAAGCGGCGCTCGAGTTCCTGCGCAAGTCCGCGCAGATCGACGGCAACCCGAATGGTGTCGCGCGGACGCGGGTTCTCATCGCACGCCAGCTACGCGCCATCGGCAACCTGAAACAAGCCGCCGCCGAGCTGGACCTGGCGTCGGCGTCGACCAATCCGCTCGTGAAGGCCGAAGTACTCGACGAGCGCGCGCGATTGCAGCTCGCGCAGGGAAAGACCGCCGAGGCGATCGAAACGCTGCGCGCCGCGGACGAGCGATATTCGAAGCTCGGCCTGGAATTCAATCGAATCGAGACCAGCACCGCGCTGTCGCGGGCGCTGCTCGCCGGCCGGGACATTCGCGGAGCGGCCGCGGCGGCGGACGAAGCCGTGAAGATCGTCAACCGCATCCGCACGGGTTCCGTGAATCCCGAGTGGCGTGCGCGTTTCCTGTCGGCGCGTTACGCACCGTACGAGGCACGCATCGCCGTGGATTTCGCCGACACCCAGGAAGTGGATCGCGCCTGGCACGCATTCCGCCGCGCCGAAGAGGTGCGCGCGCGATCGCTCGCCGACGAACTCGCCGCCGACGATCGTCATCGCAAGACCGCGGTCGACCCCGTGCAGGAGCAGTTGCGCGCCAGGCTCACCGCGCAGCAGCTGCGACTCGAAACCCGGTTGCAGCGGCAGGACGTCGAGGACGCGGACACGCTCGAATTGCGGCGCGCCATCGAGGAAACCCGCGCGCAGATCGATGCCAGCCGGCAGTCCGTGGCCGCGAGCGCCTTCACGCTGCCCGAGTCGATGTCGCGCGTGCAGGCGCAGCTTCCAGCCGAGACGGCGGTACTTGCATATTTCGTGGGCGACGCTTCGTCGCACGGCTGGCTCCTGACGCGGCGGGAGCTGCGCCACATCAACCTGCCCGGCCGCGCCGAGTTGCAACGCGCGATCGACGAAGCCGTCGTCGCGCAGCACGATTCGGGCGCGTCGCTCGCGCAACGTTCGTTGAGCGCGACATTGCTCGGCTCACTCCTCGATTCGATGAGCGAGCAGCGCCTGCTCGTGATCCCCGATGGCCCGCTCAACGACGTGGCGTTCGCCACGCTCGATCGCGCGGGCAGCGGCGGAATGCTCATGGACAGCGTCGTGCTGGGTTACGCGCCCTCGCTGGCGCTCGCGATGAATGCGCCCCAGCGTGCGCCGTCTCCCGCGCGACGCGTGGCGGTGATTTCAGACCCCGTGTACGCACCGGATGATCGGCGACTCGTGGACAGGCTGGGGAACTGGCGCGGGCCGCCCCCGGCGTCGACCACGAATCTCACGCGCCTGCCGTATTCGGCACTCGAGGCGCGCGCGGTGGTGAAAGCGCTCGGCGACCAGGACGCGATCGAACTGTCGGGATTCGATGCGACGTCGGAGCGCGTGCTGCAATTGCCTTCCGACGAGCTCGCCGTGCTGCATTTCGCCACGCACGCGATCGCGCGCAAGGATTCGCCCGAACAGTCCGCTCTCTACCTGAGCGAATACGCGCCGGACGGCAGCCTGCGTTCGGATGCCCGCCTCACGGCCAGCGACATCGCGCGCACCGGATTGAAGGCCAACATCGTCGTGCTTTCGGGCTGCGCCACCGGCGACGGCGGCAAGCTGCGTGGCGAGGGCGTGCTCGGTCTCACCTATGGATTCCTCGCCAACGGGTCGCGCTCCGTCGTCGCCGCGCTCTGGCCCATCGAGGACGCCGCGACGGCGCGCTTCATGAACGAATTCTATCGCGCTTACCGCGAGTCGGGACGCGCGGCGGATGCGCTGCGCGCCGCGCAACTGCGCACGCGCGGCCACACCTCTTCTTCGGTGTGGGCGAGTTTCGTTGTACGGGCGAACGGATTCCCGTGAAGCCCGCCCTCGGTAGTTAGATCAATCCAGAGTAAAACAGGAGTCGCTCATGTTCAGGAAACTTCGGCAAGGGGCTGGAAGGCGTGGTATTGCTGCGGGGGCAGCATTGCTCGTGGTGGCGTCGTTGGCGTTCGCCGGAGAGGGCATCGACGATGCTCTCGCGGGCTGGATCGGTCGTGAGTTCACGATCGAAACGTCCAACATCACCGACTCGATCCCGGTCGGCGGGAAGCTCACTTTCGTCTACGACAGTGATGACGAAGTCGTCCGCGTCTGCACGCGCACGGGTCCGAACCAGCGCAGCCCGTGGCGCAGCGACTTCGCGACTCCGTGCAGCGTGACGCTCAGGTTCACGCGCGGACAGCGCTATTGCACGGTCGAGGACGTCAACACGGGCAATGCGGAAATCCTTTCCGCCTGCCATCGCCTGCGCAGCCGCGAAGTGGCCATGAAGCCCAAGATGGATCGCGGCGGTGTCGAGCTGCAGGACATGCTCGTGTTCCTGGTCCAGGTCGAACCGGGCTCGAAGAGCAAGCACGCCATCTCGATCCTGGTCGACTCGCCGGCCCGAGTGACCATCGACGGCAGTGCTCAGGGCAAAGATTGAAGCCACGCGCGCCAGCGCGGCGATTCGGCTCGGTACTGCTGTCGGTGACGGCAGCGGCATCGATGGCCGCATCGTTTGCGCTGGCCGCAATCCCGCAGGTTTGCGGCAACGAACCGGCGTGGAGCGATCAACGGGCGCCCGCGGCCCTCACCGAGTACCTCGCGACACTCGGCGGCGAAAATTTCGATCTGCGCGCGGTGTGCATACGTTGGGCGGGAACGTTCTCCCGCCGACACCATGCGCTGGCGGACCGCGGCCCGTCCGCCGATCCGCAACCCGCGCGTTTCATCCTGTTCCCCAGCGCCGCCACCGATGTGGATGGACTCGCGCGCTGGCTGTCGCGCAGCGCGGGAGTGCGCGAAGTGGAAGTCGCCCAGCGATTCGTCGTCGCGAAGTTCGGCCGCCGTGTGTCGCCGTCGCGACTGCGGGAGCTGATCGATGCGCCGCAGGTCGGGTACGCCGAGCCCGATTGCGACGGTCCCGATTTCCTGACGACTTCGGTGGCCAGCGCGCCGGAGTCGGCGCCGCGTTGCTGGCTGCGCAGCGCGCGTCCCACCTTCCCCAACGATCCGTGCATGGAGGACCTGTGGGGCCACAAGCTGATCGGATGGGACTCGAAGGTTGCCGCGCGTTCGCTGCCGAGACTCGTCGCCGTGCTCGATTCCGGCATCGACGCGACTCACGAGGATCTTGCACGCAACATCGTGCTGAGCGTCGGCATGCACGAGCCCCCCCGCTCGGAGGGCATGCAGCTGAATCGCCTGTGCGCGACCAGCGGACGCTGCAATCCGCATGGTACGGAGATGGCCGGCACCATCGGTGGACGCATGGACAACGGAATCGGCGTCGCGGGCGTGGCGCCGAACAGCCAGTTGCTGCCCATCGTGATCAGCAAGCTCGACAGCCGACTGCTCGGACGCCTTTCGACCATCGCCGAGGGCATCGACGCCGCGGTGCTCGACGACGTCGACATCATCAACATAAGCGCCAAGTGGCCGGTAGACAGTCGCGCGATTTCCGATTCGGTGCATGCGGCCGTCGCGGAGGGTGATGGCCGCCGGCGACTGTTGGTCACGGGCTACGCCACGAGCCTCGACCTGGACGACAGCGTAAGGGAGTATTTCCCTTCCCAGTACCGATGCCTGCCCGGGGTCGTGGCCGCCGTGCCGACCGATATGCGCGGGCACGAATTGTTCAATCCGGAGGCCCGGCCGAATGCGAACGACGGCCGGATTCAGGCTCCCGGCGTGGACATCGTCGTGACAACCACAGAGAATTCCGAGCGTGGTTACGCCCTGTCCGAATCCGCCGGCGCATCGAGCGCCGCGGCCTATGTTTCCGGGGCCGTAGCGCTCGTCTGGGGCAGTCCGCCGCTGAACAAATGCGACGCCCAGGAAATTAAGCAATTGCTGTTCTGCAGGAGCAAGCGCAGCAAGACAACTCGGTATCCGTGGGTTCATGTCAATTTTCTCCGAGAACTCTCCGACATCGATCCCGGTGCCGACTGCCGCACCGCGATGGAGGCGCTCGGCTGCGGCTAACTACCGACCCGCGCCGGGTGCCGCGTGAGCGCCCTTTCCCATGACGAAATCGAACGCATCGTCACGGCCGCGCTGACGGGTGACCGGGCCGCCGAATCGCGAATGCTCGCCGCGCTGCGGCCGGGCGTGCTTTCCGTGCTGCGTTACGGCGCTTTCCATCGCTGGATAGACGCCGAGGATCTCACCCAGGAGACGCTGCACATCGTCGTCGAGCGCGTACGCGCCGCGACCATCGACGACCCACGCAAGGTGTTCGCGTTCGCCGCGGCGACCGCGCGCAACCTCGCTCTCAACGCGGCGCGCAAGATGCTGCGTCAGCAGACCGTCGTCGACTCGGAGCTCATCGACGAACTCGCGCAGAACCTCGGAATGGAGCAGAGCGACCTGTCCGATTCGGACGATCGCCATCTCGCCCAGGCGGTGGTGGCGCTGCTCGACGAGCTGCCCGCCGAACGCGACCGGCAGCTGCTCATGCGCTTCTATCTAGACGGAATCGACAAGCAGGTTCTGTGCCGCGAGCTCGGGCTTTCCCCTAGGCACTTCGACCGTGTCCTGTTGCGGGCGCGCACGCGACTGCGCGTGATCATCGAGCGGCGGGCGCCGCACCTGGCATTGGTGCCGCGCGTCACGGCGATTTTGTTGCCGGTCGGCATCTCTTTCACGTTTTTGGGTGAGAGTTTTTGGCTCCTGGTGACACAACTCACTCAATGAAGCCTTCTGACCGCCAAACCTTCGAAGAGCAGCGCCGCCTGGTTTCGCGTTATGTCGCAGGGGATCTGTCGAGATCCGAATGCGCCGAATTCGAAGCGTGGTTGATCGCGTCCCCCGAGCTGGCCGCCGAAGTCGAGATGGAGCGTCGCCTGCGACGTGGCATGGCGAGCGCCGCACGGCGCGGCTGGCTCAAACGAGGCGCCGTCCGCAGCAGCGGATCGAGCCAGCGTTGGCGTTACGCCGTCGCGGCGGGTCTGGTAGGCGCCGTCGCGCTGAGCCTTTCGGTCATGTCGCCCCGGACCGGCCAGCACACCGAACTGCCGTTGGCCGACGCGGACTCGAAACCCACGATCCTGGCGCGCGTCGTGCGCCTGGGGTCGATTCGCAGCCTCGGCACTGCCCCCGACATCATCGTCGCGCCCCACGACGCACCGGCCAGCCTGGTCGTCGAGCCCGATGTCGTCGTCCTCACGTGCGAAGACGGCTCGATCGAACTCGAATGCTCCAACGGGGCAGCGCCGCAGACTCCGCAGTACGCGGAATACGAACTGGACGTCGTCAACCGTCGCGGCTCGAAGCTGGCCTGGCGCTCCTCCCGGCAGGCGCCGGCGGATCACCAGCGGCTGTCTTTCTCGATACCGGATCCCGCCAGCCTCGGCGCGGGCGACTATGACCTGCTCGTTCGCGGTCATTCCGCGGATCACGAGGAAGTCGTCGCGCGGTTCTGGCTGCGGGTGGATTGAGACGCGGCCGAAGCAGCCGCGTCCGGCCTCGTCGAGGCCGGCTAACTAGCTCAGGTATTTCTTGATGCGCGCGTGCAGCGGCGAATGCCGCGGGAAGTGCGCACGCAGGTATTCCATCTGGTCGGCGAGCACGCGCCGGCCCTTCAGGAAAATGTACTCGGCGTAGGTCGGCGTGAACGGCACGGCGATAAGCTGCATCTTCGCCTGCTCGGGCGTGCGCGACGCCTTGAGGTTGTTGCAGCGGCGGCACGCGGCAACGACATTGGTCCACACGTCGCGTCCGCCCTGCGAGAACGGACGGATGTGATCGCGCGACAGCTCCTTCACGGGGAAACGCTGCGCGCAGTACAGGCAGAAATGCGCGTCGCGCCGGAACAGGGTCTGGTTGTTGAGCGGCGGAACGTAGTCGTGCCGCGTATTGCCCGGGTTGCCGGTATGTCCGACGGTCGCGACGATGGAATTTACCTCGAGCACGGTGCGCAGGCCGCTGCGCGCGCTCACGCCGCCGTAAAGCTTGAACAGGGGGCTGCCACAGGTATAGGCGACCTGCTCCTGGTGATAGAGCCGTGCCGCTTCCTTGTAATCGATCCATTCGAGGGGCATGCCCGACACGTCTGTTCGGAGCACGAGCTGGGAGAGCGCGCGACCGACGTCACCCGCGATGAGGTGCAGATCATTGCCGAGGCCGTGATCCGCTTTATCCAGATCGATGCCCAACATTGTGCATGTAAGATAATCCAGCGGTGTGCGAGAATTCAACGCCGCAAGACATTCATTTGACACGGGAAAAAGAGGCCATTGGCCACACTGCCACCGGCCCCACCCAAATAGGGATAGCGGGAGTCCATACAAATGCCGATCACGATTGGCGCGCTGCGCGAGAGCGCGCCCGGTGAAACTCGCGTCGCACTCGTTCCCGAGGTCGTCGACAAGCTGATTGCCGCGGGCGCCCGCGTGTTGCTGGAGCCTGGGGCCGGAACCCGGGCGCAATTCCCCGACGCGCTCTACAAGAAGGGCGAATGGGCGGGTAGTTCGTCCGACGTGCTCGCGCAATCCGACGTGCTGCTGACGGTCGCGCCGCTGACCGTCGAGCAGATCGGCCAGCTCAAGCCCGGCGCGGTCGTCGTGGGCTTTCTCCAGGCGCACACCCGGCATACCGAGGTGAAGGCCCTTCGCGACCGCAAGATCACGAGCTTCGCGGTCGAGCTGATTCCGCGCATTTCCCGCGCGCAGTCGATGGACGGCCTGTCTTCCCAGGCCGCGCTCGCCGGCTACAAGGCCGTGCTGATCGCCGCGAACAATCTCGAGAAGTTCATGCCGATGCTGACCACCGCCGCGGGAACGATCCGTCCCGCCCAGGCGCTCATCATCGGCGCCGGCGTCGCGGGCCTGCAGGCCATCGCGACCGCCCGACGCCTGGGCGCGGTGGTCGAGGCCTACGACGTGCGCAGCGCGACGCGCGAGCAGGTGAAGTCGCTCGGCGCCAAGTTCGTCGAGACCGGCGTCAGCGCCGACGGCGTCGGTGGTTACGCCCGCGAGCTGACTCCCGAGGAAAAGGCGAAGCAGCAGGAGGCGCTCGATTCGCGCATCGCCGCCGTGGACACGGTCATTTCGACCGCCTCGGTGCCGGGCCGCAAGGCGCCGGTGATCATTTCGAAAGCCGCGGTGGAGCGCATGCGCGCCGGTTCCGTGATCGTCGACATCGCCGCCGAACAGGGCGGCAACTGCGAGCTCACCAAGGCCGGCGAGACCGTGATCCACCAGGGCGTGAAGATCATCGGGCCGGTCAATCTGCCGGGCACCCTCGCCTACAACGCAAGCGAGATGTACGCCCGCAATCTCCTCAACTTCCTCAAGCCGGCCATCGGCAAGGCCGGCGACCTCGCCATCGACTGGAACGACGAGGTTTTCGCGGGCGCGGTGCTCACGCACGACGGCGCCATCAAACACGAAGCCACGCGCAAGGCCGTGGAAGGTTGATCACATGACCGGAATAGTCGCTCTCTACATCTTCATGCTCGCGGCCTTCACCGGCTACGAGATCATCGCCAAGGTGCCGGTGATCCTGCACACGCCGCTCATGTCGGGCTCGAACTTCGTGCACGGCATCGTGCTGGTCGGCGCGATGGTTGCGCTCGGTAGCGCGGATACGACACTGGAGAAGATCATCGGGTTCGTCGGTGTGCTGCTCGCCGCGGGCAACGCGGTCGGCGGTTACGTCGTGACCGAGCGAATGCTCGAGATGTTCAAGTCTTCCGGCGCGAAGAAGCCGTCCGGAGGCGGACACTGATGGAAACCGCGATGAATACGCCCGGCTTCTTCTCGCCGCGGCTGCTGATCGACATCAGCTATTTCCTCACCGCCGTGCTGTTCATCATGGGCCTGAAGCGCATGAGCTCCCCGGTGACCGCGCGCAGCGGCATCCTCTGGGCTGGCGCGGGCATGGTGGTCGCGACGCTCGTGACGTTCCTGTACCCGGGAATGTCGAACTACGAGCTCATCATCGCGGCCATCGTCGTCGGCTCCCTGGTCGCCTGGTGGAGCGGCAAGAAGGTCGCGATGACCGACATGCCGCAGATGATCGCGCTCTACAACGGCATGGGCGGCGGCGCGGCCGCCGCGATCGCGGCCGTGGAGCTGTACCGCGCGGCGTTCGCCAATACGGGCGAAGGAGCCGCCGTGGAGCACAGCCAGGTCGTCATGACGCTGGCCGTCGTCGGCGGCATCATCGGCGCCGTCTCGTTCAGCGGTAGTTTGATCGCGTGGGCCAAGCTGCAGGGCGTGCTCAACAAGACCGTGCGCTTCGCGGGACAGAAGTTCGTCAACGGCCTGCTGCTGCTCGGCGCGCTGTTCGCGGGCGGCGTGGTCGTGTTGCACCACGGCGCGGATCCGCTGCACGTCTCGCTGATCTTCGGACTCGCGCTGCTGCTCGGCATCGCGATGACGCTGCCGATCGGCGGCGCGGACATGCCCGTGGTCATCTCGCTGTACAACGCCCTCACCGGCCTCGCGGTCGCGTTCGAAGGCTTCGTGCTCGACAACGCCGCGATGATCATCGCGGGCACCGTCGTGGGCTCCGCGGGCACGCTGCTCACGCAGCTCATGGCGAAGGCCATGAACCGCTCGCTCGGCAACGTATTGTTCTCGGACTTCGGTTCGGGCGGCGGCGCGGCCGCGACCGAGGTGAAGGGCTCGATGAAACCCATCGAGGCCTCCGACGTGGGCGTGATGATGGCCTTCGCGAGCAAAGTCATCGTGGTGCCCGGCTACGGCATGGCCGTCGCGCAGGCACAGCACAAGGTCTGGGAGATGTGCCAGCTGCTCATCGATCGCGGCGTCACCGTGAAGTTCGCGATCCACCCGGTCGCGGGCCGCATGCCCGGCCACATGAACGTGCTGCTGGCGGAGGCCGGTGTGCCCTACGATCTGATCTCCGACCTCGACGAGATCAACGCAGAGTTCGAAACCGCGGACGTGGCGCTCATCATCGGCGCGAACGACGTCGTGAACCCCGTCGCGCGCACCGACAAGTCCTCACCCATCTACGGCATGCCGATCCTCAATGCCGACAAGGCCAAGAACGTGATCGTCATCAAGCGCGGCCAGGGCGCGGGCTTCTCGGGCATCGAGAACGCCCTCTTCTTCCTCGACAACACGCGCATGTTGTACGGCGACGGGCAGAAAGCCGCCGCGGAGCTCGTGAACGCGATCAAGGCGGCGGGCTGACCCCCAAACCGGCACGTCAGGCAACTTTCAACTCACGGACGGCGTCGTTTCGACGCCGTTTTCCGAAGTGGAGCGCAGCCCCTGACTACTCGCGGTGCTTGGCGAACGACATCTTGTCGAGCACGCCGAGCAGCACCGCCGAAAGCACGAAGGCCATGTGCATGAGGACGTACCACTTGATCTTGTCGTTCTCGATCTGCTCGACCTGCATGAACTTGCGCAGCAGATGAATCGACGAGATCGCGACGATGCTCGCCGCCACCTTGAGCTTGAGCGTGCCCGCGTCGAGCTTGCCCAGCCAGTTGAGCGAATCGGAGCCCTTCGCGTCGATCGTCGAAACGAAGTTCTCGTAGCCCGAGAACATCACCATCACGATGAGGCTTCCCACGAGCACGATGTCGATCATCGCCAGCACCGTGAGCACGAGGTTCGCCTCGTCCAGGATGTGCGCCTCGGTCACCACGTGCCACGCTTCCTGGAAAAACTTGATGCCGAGCGCAAGCAGCGCCAGCGACAGCCCGAGGAAGATCGGCGCCAGCAGCCAGCGCGAGGCGAACAGGGCTTTTTCGAACAGATATTCGGCTTTGGAAGCCACTTGGCGAGCTCCGGTGTTTTAGGAGGCGCGCGTATTGTAGCCATAGAAAGCGGCTTGGTAGGCTGCCACACCCTCCACGGAGAATTCACATGATCACTCGCCGGGATCTCGCCGCCGCGGCCATCGCCGCAACCGCCACGCTTGCCTGTGTTTCGATGGCCGACGACAAGAAGCCCGTGCTCGATTCGACGGCCTGGAAGTGGGAGGACATGGCGGTCAGGAAAACCGACGTCGGCGAGCTCCGCTCGCTGGTGCGCGAGCCCACCCGCACGCTCGACGAGCTCGAGATGCACATCACGACGCTCAATCCGAACACCACCTCGCACCCGCCGCACACGCATCCGAACGAGGAAATCGTCATCGTGCGCGAAGGGACGCTGCAGGCCCACGTGAACGGCAAGGAAGTCGTGGTGGGTCCGGGCGGCATCCTGTTCTACGCCTCGATGCAGCCGCATGGCGTGAAGAACATTGGAAATACGCCCGCGACGTATTTCGTGATCAACTGGAAGAGCCCGGGCTCCGGAACGAAGCAGATACCGAAGGAGCCGAGCGGCCCGTCGGCGCAGTAGTTAGGGATCCTGCCGGGGCTGTTCGGGCTGCAGGGGCCGCTCGCCGGACTGCTGGCGCAGCTGCTCGCGCCGCTCCCGGCGTTCGCGGCGGCGCTCCAGCCACTTCTCGCGCTCCTCGGGCGTCGCGTTCTCCCAGCGCTCGCGCAGTTTCTGGCGCTGCTCGGGCGTGAGTTTCTTGAGGCGGTGATACCCCTCGCGCACACGCTGCTGCTGCTCCGGCGTGAGCTCGCGGTATTCGTGCCAACGGCGGCGCGCGGCTTCACGTTGCTCGGGTGTGAGCTCCCGCCAGCGCTTGAAACGCGCCTGGGCGCGCTCGCGCTCCTCCGGCGTCATCGATAACCAGCGGCGGCTGCCGCGCAGCAGCTTCTGCTGCTGCTCGGGCGCGAGCGTGTTCCAGCGGTCTTTGAAACGGTCCAGGACTTTCTGTTCCTCGGGCGTGAGACTCGACCAGGCGATCGAGGCCGGTGCGTTCGCGGTGGCGGCCGCGCCGTCCTCGGGCGCATCCGCGCGCGCGCGTGGCGCGACGACACACTGCAGCCCGACGGCGCAAAGCGCGGCCAGCGCGGCGCGACGCGTGAATCCTGGATTGCGCACGGTGTTCATTCGCCGTCCTTCACGGGTGGGCGCGGCTTGCGAGCGGCTTCCTTGAGCCGGTCGATGTCCGCCTTGGCGAGGAAATCCGAAAAATCGTCGTCCTCCGATTCGTCGTTGATCTCGTCGATGCCGCCGAGGAACTCGAGCAGGTCATCGTCCGGTTCTGTCTTCTTCGGGGCCTTTCTCGGGTCGCTCATGTTTCCACTTCACTCGCGGCCCATTCGTAGAACTCGAGATCCGCGGCGTCGGCGACGAAGTCGGGCGCTTCGACGTCGGCGAGCAACTCAAAATCTTCCACGGCGTTCGTGGCCTGCGCGGGCAGCGAATCCACGCCGCGCGGTCCGGACCAGAGCATCACGGCAAAGACCGCCACCGCGGCCGCGGCGCCCGCGGGCAGGTAAGTACGCCAGCCCGCGAACCGTGCCGGGCGTTCGAGGCGATCCAATGCGGCATGCCGGGCCTGCGTCAAGCGCGAACGCGTGCGGCCATCGAGTCGAGCCGTGCTCTCCTCGAGTACCTCCTGCGTGCGTTTTTCGAACGGTGTGCGGTCGCTCATGGCTGCAGCCTTCAGAATACTTCACCGAGCCGCGCACGCAGCGTCGCCAGCGCGCGGAAATAATGCGTCTTCACGCTGCCTTCGGAGCAGCCCATCGCGTTCGCGGTCTCGCTCACGTCCAGCCCTTCGAAGTTCCGCAGCAGGAACGCCTCCTGCTGGCGGGCCGGCAATGCGGCCAGCGCCTGCTCCAGCACCCCGATCGCCTCGTCGAGCTCGAGGCGCTGCACGGGTGTGGCCTCCGGACTCGGCGCGGCCGCGATCGGATCGATCTCCTCGTCGTCTTCGGCATCGCGCAGCGGCAGCCACGACATGATCCTGCCGCGCACCGTGCGGCGCCGCTGCATGTCGCGTATGCGATTCGAGAGGATGCGATAGAACAGCGGACGCCACTCCGCCTCGGGCCGCGATGCATACGACTGCACGAGTTTCATCATCGCGTCCTGCACGGCGTCGAGCGCATCGTCGTCGTTGCGCAATGCAAGCTGCGCGATCTTGAATGCGCGCTTCTCGACGCCGGTCAGAAACTGATCGAGAGCGCGACTCGTCATCAATCCTCGGGTGCGACTCCGCCCGCCCGCAAAAACGGGCGTGTTATAAACGCCGGCGAGCGTAACAAACGCGGTCATGAGGGGTGAAACGCAGCAACCCGGCCAAGGTTGACCGATCGTTGACCGACACCTCGCGCACATTGCGTTTCCGTGAATCAGGAACTTACGAACAATCCCGCAGATCGGGTGTCACGTTTGTTCAATCCCGCCAACTTGCCGATCGTCCAGTTCTCTATCTGCTTGTTTTCATTAGATTCGCACGCATGTGCTCACGATTCGACCAGCCAAACGAGAAACTGCAGAAACACAGCGTTTTTGTAACTTTTATTGCGCGTGATCCACAGACTTATCCACACGCACTGTGGACAACCTCGAACGTGACGCCTTGACGAAAACGGTCATTCTGCGCATCGCGCTCGATACACCGTTGCGACGCCTGTTCGACTATCTGCCGGCGGACGCGGAGGCGTCCTTGCCATCGCCGGGCGCGCGCGTGCGGGTGCCTTTCGGCCGGCAACGGCTCGTCGGCGTCGTGCATTCGCACGCGGAGAGTTCGGACCTCCCGCGCGAAAAACTCAGGCCGATCCTGGAAACGATCGACCGCGAACCAGTCTTCGATGCGCGCGTGCTCGAGCTGTGCGAATGGGCCGCGACTTACTATCACCATTCGCTCGGCGAAGTGATCTCCGCCGCGCTGCCGAAACTCGCGCGCGAAGGATCGTCGTCGCGCGCGCTCACCGAACGCTGGTTCGCGACCGAATCGGGAATCGCGGCGCTCAGCGACAAGACGCTCGCGCGCGCGCCGCGTCAGCGCGAGCTGCTGCAGCGGCTGATCGCCCCTGAGGGCGTTTCCGCCGAAGCGCTCGGGGCTGAGTTCGAAGACTGGCGTCCCCCGATGCGCGCACTCGCGGCACGTGGCTTCGCATCCTCGGCGGAGCTCGCCGATGCGCCGCCCGTCGAATCGGGCGCCGAGCTCGTGAGTTCGGCCGGCCCGCCGCTCGGCGAAGAGCAGGCCGCCGCGGTGACGGCCATCGATGCGGCCGCCGGGCGATTCGCGCCTTTCCTGCTCTACGGCATCACGGGCAGCGGCAAGACCGAGGTCTACCTCCACTCGGTGGAGCACACGCTGCGCCGCGCAAGGCGCGCACTCGTGCTCGTGCCCGAGATCGGTCTCACGCCGCAGCTCGTCGCGCGCTTTCGCGAACGCTTCGCGGTGCCCGTCGCGGTGCTGCACTCCGCGCTCACGGACACCGAGCGGCTGGCCGCCTGGCGTCAGTGCCTGTCCGGCGAGGCGCGCATCGTGCTCGGCACGCGCTCGGCGGTATTCGCGCCCGTCACCGATCTCGGCATCGTGATCGTGGACGAAGAACACGACGCGTCGTTCAAGCAGCACGAGAGCGGGTTTCGATACTCGGCGCGCGACCTCGCGATCCTGCGCGCGCAACGTGCCGGCGTACCGATCGTGCTGGGCTCGGCAACGCCCTCGCTCGAAACGTTGCAAAACGTGGTCGCGGGCAGGTTCACGCGCCTCTCGCTGCCGCGGCGCGCGGGCCAGGCGCTGCCGCCGCGTGCGGCCGTCATCGACCTGCGCGAGCACGCCGTGCGCCAGGGCATCTCGACGCCCGCGGTCGAAGCCATGCAGCGCCACCTCGCCGACGGCGGACAGGTGCTGGTCTATATCAACCGGCGCGGCTATTCGCCCACCCTCGCCTGCACCGCCTGCGGCTGGATCGCGCCCTGCCGCGATTGCGACGCGCGCCTCACGGTGCACCTGACGGCGCGCAGGCTGCGTTGCCATCACTGTGGAGCGGACGCACCCCTGCCCGAGCATTGCCCGCAATGCGGCTACGCCGTGCGTAACGTCGGCCAGGGAACCGAACGTGTCGAGGAAACCCTGGCCGCGCTGTTCCCAGACGTCGCCATCGCGCGGCTCGACCGCGACGTCGTGCGCAGGCGCGGCGACCTCGAGGAAGTAGTTAGCCGTATCGCGAGCGGCGAGGCGCGAATCCTGGTCGGCACGCAGATGGTCACCAAGGGCCACGACTTTCCGAGCGTCACTCTCGTCGTGGTCCTCAACGCCGACCAGGGATTGTTCAGCACGGATTTTCGCGCACCCGAGCGCGTGGCGCAGACGATCATCCAGGTCGCGGGACGCGCTGGCCGTGGCAACCGCCCCGGCGAGGTTCTGATCCAGACCGAATATCCCGAGCATCCGCTCCTCAAGAGCCTGCTCAGCGAGGGTTACGACGGCTTCGCGCGCACCGCGCTCGCCGAACGCGAGGCCGCGGGCTGGCCGCCATTCGCCCACGTGGCGGCGATCCGCGCTTCGGCGCCCGAACTACCGGCCGCGGTCGAATTCCTGCAATCGGCGCGCAAACTGGCCGACAGGCCGCAGGGAGTGAAAGTGCTGGGTCCGGCGCCGGCCGCGATGGCCAAACGCGCCGGGCGTTATCACGCGCAGCTGCTGATCGAAGCGCGCGACCGCGCGCCATTGCATCGTGCACTCGCGGCGTGGCTGCCGCGCATCGAGGAGCTCAAACCCGCGCGCAGCCTGCGCTGGTCACTGGACGTGGATCCGCTGGAGCTCTTCTGAGAGGCGGCGCCTGGCACCCGATCGGTGCCAGGCACGGAAAAGCCGGGATGGGGAGGGGGAGTCGATGTTGATCCCGGAATTCCCGTGCCAGGCACCGACCTCCTCGATCAGCCCTGGCGCTTGTGGCGATGGCCGCCACGCTTGAGCTCGTCCTTGCTCAGCTGGCCGTCCTTGTTCTTGTCGAGGTCGTTGAAGCGATCCGCCATGCGGGGCATCTTGGCCTGCACTTCATCGAGCGAGAGCTGGCCGTCGCCGTTCAGGTCCGCGGCCTTGAAATGCTCGTCCATCTTCGTGCGCATTGCGGCGCGACGGTCCTCGCGCGCCTTCGACATTTCTTCCTTGGTCACGAATCCGTCCTTGTCGGCGTCGAGCTTGTCGAACCACTTGTTGGAGCGTTCGGTGGCCGCGGCAGCCGCCTCTTCGCGGGATACACGGCCATCGCCGTCGGCGTCGGAGTGCATTACCTGGCGAGGCGCGTCGGCGCGCGGCGCATCTCCTGCGACGGCGATGCCGGCCAGCAGGGCGGCAATGGCCGCGGTGGCAATGATCGGGGTCTTCATTCGGGTGTCTCCTGTCGAAAATGAGGCCTGCACGCGGATCAACGCGGCACGGGGCATTCGGTTTACCGGGACGGTCCGGTAGACTCGCGCCGTTTTCAGCGAGTTCCAGACAGGTTCCCCCCGTGAAATCCGAGCTTGAACGCCTGTTGCGAGAGGCGTTGCGATCACTTGTTCCCGGCGTTTTGCCCGAGGCCGTCGATCCGGCCCAGGTCGTGGTCGAGCGCGCGCGCGACGAGAAACACGGCGACTTCGCCAGCAACATCGCGATGCGGCTCTCCAAGGCCGCGCGCAAGAACCCGCGCGAACTCGCGCAGGCCATCATCGCGGCGCTGCCGAAGAACGATCTGATCACGTCCGCCGAGCTCGCCGGCGCGGGTTTCATCAACTTCCGGCTCGCGAAGGACGCGTGGGTGGCGGAGATCCGCAGCGTCATCGCACAGCGTGACGCGTACGGTCGCGGCAGTGTCGGCGCCGGGCGCAAGGTGATGGTCGAATTCGTGTCGGCCAATCCCACCGGCCCGATGCACGTCGGGCACGGTCGCCAGGCGGCCGTGGGCGCGACGCTGAGCAACGTGCTCGAAGCCGCGGGCTTCGAGGTCTACCGCGAGTACTACATCAACGACGCGGGCCGGCAGATCGACATCCTCGCCGTGAGCCTCTACCTACGGTATCTCGAGCTGTGCGGCGAGCCCGTGACCTTTCCGTCGAACGGCTACAAGGCCGACTACATCCTGCCCGTCGCGAAGGCGCTGCGCGAAAAACGCGGCGACGCATTGAAGCGGCCGGGCGCCGACGTCATGCGCGGCGCTCCACCCGACGCGCCGGCCGGCGACAAGGACAAACACATCGACGGCCTCATCCAGAACTCGCGCCGGCTGCTGGGCGACGAGGAATTCGATTCCATCGTGCTGTTCGGCCGCGACGCGATGATGGCCGACATCCGCAATGATCTCGAAGAGTTCCGCGTGCGCTTCGACAACTGGTTCTCCGAACGCACGCTCAACGAGTCCGGCGCGGTGGATCGCGCGATCGAGGCGCTGCGCAAGTCCGGCCACATGTACACGAAGGACGGCGCGGAGTGGTTCAAGAGCACCGACTACGGCGACGACGAGGATCGCGTGGTCATCCGCGCCAACGGCGAGAAAACCTACTTCGCGAGCGACATCGCGTACCACTTCGACAAGCGCCGGCGAGGTCACGACCTGCTGATCGACGTGTGGGGCGCGGACCATCACGGCTACGTGACGCGCGTGCGCGGCGCGTTGCAGGCGCTGGGCGCGCCGGGCGACTGCTTCGAGGTCACCCTGCTGCAGCTCGTGAGCCTGTTCCGCGGCGGCGAAAAGCTCTCGATGGGCAAGCGCGAAGGCAACTTCGTCACGCTGCGAGATCTGCGCAACGAGGTCGGCAACGACGCGGCGCGGTTCTTCTATCTCATGCGCAGCCATGACCAGGCGCTGGATTTCGACCTGGAACTCGCCAAGTCGCGCAGCAACGAGAACCCAGTGTATTACGTGCAGTACGCGCACGCCCGCGTGGCCTCGGTGATGAAGGAACTGGCCGCCCGGGGCTTCGCCTACGACGAAGCCGCGGGTCTTGCCGCGCTGGCGCGGCTCGACAATGCGCACGAGGCCTCGGTCATCACCGCGCTGTCGAAATATCCCGAGACCATCGCATCGGCGGCGGTCAATCGCGCGCCGCACGCGCTCGTGCACTACCTGCGCGAGCTTGCGAACACGCTGCACACCTATTACAACGCTGAGAAGTGGATTGTCGAGGATGCGCCGTTGCGTAACGCTCGTCTGACCCTCGTGCTCGCGGTTCAACAGGTCATCCGCAATGGCCTCGGAATCCTCGGCGTCTCCGCGCCCGAGTCGATGTAGGGAACCACTCTGGCCGCCAAGATCACCAGCCGGGATTTCAAGCGTGCGCGCGCCGGCGGAATGCGTTTCGAGCTTGCGCGCGCCCGCGAATTCGGGCTCGGCCTCGCGCTGGGATTGTCGCTGTCGCTATGCGTGCTCGTCTGGGAGAACTACCGCGAGAAACACGCGGCGGAAATATCCGCCGAAGCTCCGCGCCCGGAGCCTCGCCCCAACGCGACGCCCGCCGACGAGGAAGGCGCGAAGGCCTACGACTTCTACGAGATGCTGCCGAACTTCGAAGTCGTCGTGCCCGAGAAGGATCGCGAAGTCGCGCGCGAACGCGACAGCGCGCTGGCGCACATCGAAAGACCCGGCGTCTACGTATTGCAGGCGGGCTCGTACCGTGCTCAGGCGGAAGCCGACCGCATCCGTGCGCAGCTGAAGCTGCAGGGCATCGACGCCAACGTGCAGCGCGTGTCGGTCGACGACGACGTGTGGCACCGGGTGCGCATCGGCCCGATCACGGATCTCGCCGAGCTGAATCGCCTGCGCGCGCGGCTGCGTACCGCGGACCTCGACGCGCTCGTGATCCGCGTCGGTGAGTAGTTCGATGACGCCCGCGTCGCTGCGCGGCGCGCTGGTCGCCGGCACCCTGCTGGCGCTGGCCGGTTGCGCGACACAGCCCACGGCGCCCCCAACTCCGCCGCCCGCGGCCGAATCACCCGCTCCCGCGCCGCCTCCCGCCCCCACGCGCCCGGGCCTGACCATCGCCGCCGTGGGCGACATGATGCTGGGCACGGATTTTCCCGAGAACATCCTGCCCGACGACGATGGCGTGTCGTTCCTCGAGGCCGTGACGCCGATTCTTGCCGACGCCGACGTGACCTTCGGCAATCTCGAAGGCGTGCTGATGGACGGCGGCGAACCGGTCAAGCAGTGCAAGAACCCGAAGATCTGTTTCCTTTTCCGTTCGCCCACGCGTTACGCGACGTATTTCCAGCTCGCGGGCTTCGATGCGCTGAGCCTGGCCAACAACCACGCCCGCGACTTCGGCGAGGAAGGGCGCGACTCGAGCATGAGCGCGCTCGACGCGGTGGGCATTCATCACTCGGGACGCGAAGGCACGACCGCGAGCTGGATCGCCAATGGCCGACGCGTGGCGCTGGCCGCGTTCGCGCCCAACGTCGGCGCGAACCAGCTCAACGAGCCCGAGGTCGCGCGCGCGCTGATCGAGGGACTCGCCGCGACGCACGACATCGTGATCGTTTCGTTCCACGGCGGCGCCGAGGGCAACGGCGCCGAGGTGCTGCCCTTCGCGCGCGAGATCTTCGCGGGCGAGGATCGCGGCAACGTGGTCGAGTTCGCGCGCGCGATGGTCGATGCCGGCGCGGACATCGTTCTCGGGCACGGCCCGCACGTGGTGCGGCCGCTCGAGCTGTATCGCGACCGGCTCATCGCCTACAGCCTGGGCAACTTCGCGACGTACTACGGCATCAGCGTCGAAGGCATCCGCGGCATCGCGCCGATCCTCAAGGCCCAGCTCGACGACGACGGCCGGTTCGTCTCGGGCGAAATCGTATCCACGATCCAGCTCCGGCCGGCCGGTCCGACGATCGATCCCGCCCGGGGCGCGCTCGAGATGATCCGCACACTCACACGTACCGCGTTCCCCGACGGCACGCTCGTCATCGGCGAGGACGGCCGACTCGCTCCGCGGTGACTTCGCTTCGATGGCCTCGGTCGCTTTGCGGGTTTCTCGGACGAAGAAGTGCGGGATTTGTATGAATTCTTGAACCAGCTCGCGGCGCGCGGGCGGCGCGCTGAAGCGTCCCGCCCGCGGTGTTAGAGTTGTCCCTCTGGTTCGAGGGAGTAAAGAAAATGAAACACTGGATTTCCACCGGCTTCGTGGCCGGCTGCCTGCTCGCGGGCACCGCATTCGCCGAATTGAATGCCGTCGATCAGCAATACGTCGAGCAACTCATCAAGGGCGGACCCAGCACGCAGCGCCAGGTCGCCGAGAACATGTACAACACGGCCTATCGGAATACCGAGGTCCTCGACGTCATGGCTGAAGTCGTCCTCGAGAAATATCCGATGGCGGGCGAGCAGTTCACATACGTCGATTCGGTCGCGTGGATGTGCCGCGCGCTCGGCGCCTCGGGCAACGTTCGTTATCGCCCGGTGCTCGAGAAAGTCAGCGACGACAAGAGCGTGCATCGCAAGCTGCGCGCCCATTGTGAAAAAGCGTCGAAGCAGCTGCCCAAGCAGGGCTCGGAGAGCCCGTACGTCGCGGGCACCGTGAATCTCGAGGCGCTGCGCAACCCGCCGCCGCCACCGGCGCCTGCGCCCGCACCGGCGAACACCAAGGGCAAGAAGAACGCGAAGCCCGCCGCCGCCGCGGCTTCTGCTCCGGCCGCGGCCCCGGCGGCCGCGCCCGCCGCTGCAGCCGCACCCGCTCCGGCAGCGAAGAGCGTGGACCTGAGCCAGGTGCAGGTCGGCATGAGCCAGCAGCAGGTCGACGCCTTGTTAGGCCCGCCGACCGCTCAGACGCAGCGCATGACCGGCAAGCAGTGGCAGCCGTTCAACTTCGGCGCGCGCGACCTGCAGCGCATGATGTACCTGTACAAGGGTGTCGGCCGCGTCGAGTTCTCGCTCAAGTCCGCGTACGAAGGGGTATTCCGCGTCGTCGCGGTGACGCCGGATCCGAACGAGACCGGTTATCCTTAGCCTGGGACTGCGCCCCACGACGGAAAACGCCCCCGAAACGGGGGCGTCCATGAAGTTGGGGTACTACTCCGCGTCGTCGGAGACGTTGCGGAAGTCGACGCCGAGCGAGCGCAGTTTGCGATACAGGTGCGTGCGTTCCATTCCGACGCGTTTGGCGAGCTGGCCGACCTTGCCGTTGCACAGCAGCAGCTGCTGCTGTAGATAGGCGCGCTCGAACTGCTCGCGCGCTTCGCGCAGCGGCAGCGCCAGCAGATCCTGTTTCACGAGCGGCTCGGCCGTCGGCGCCTGCGCGGCGAGTTCGCGCTCGATCTCCTCGAGCCGGATCTCTTCTCCACCACCCTGCAGCAACAGGCGTTGCACGAGGTTCTTGAGCTCGCGCACGTTGTCGGGCCACGGATAGTTGCGCAGCCGGTTCTGCGCCGCGACGCTGAACTTGCGGAACTGCAGACCTTCGCTGTCGACGAGCCGGTCGACGTAGTGACGCAGCAGGTCGGGCACGTCCTCGGTGTATTCACGCAGCGGCGGCACGCGCACGATCAGCGTGTTCAAGTGCGCGAGCAGGTCGCGGCGGAAAGCTTCGCCGCGCGATTCGATGCCGGGACGAGCCGAGGAGACCAGTCGCGCCTTGAGCGTGACCGGCTGGCTGCCGCCGACACGCGTGAATTCTCCGCTCTCGAGCACGCCGAGCAGCGCGCGCTGCGCCTGCGGCGGAAGATCCTCGACTTCGTTGATGAACAACGTGCCCGCGCCCGCTCGCTCGAGAATTCCCGGGGAGATTTCGCCGTTGGACTCCGTGCCGAACAACACCTGCTCGGCGCCTTCGCCGTGCACCGTGCTCGAGATGAGCGCGACGAACGGGCGCGCGGAGCGCGGGCTCGCGTCGTGAATGAAACGGGCGAAGGCTTCGCGGCCGGTGCCGGTCTCGCCGACGAGCAGCACGGGCGAATCGTTCGAGGCGATCTGGGTGAGATCGGAGCGCAACTGCTGCATCACGCGGCTGCGGCCCACGGGAACGCCGGGCGACGCGGCCAGCAACTTGCCCGCGTGGCGCTTGCGCTTGCCGGCTTCGAGCGCGCGCTCGACCGTGCGCAGCAGCTTCTGCAACGACAGCGGCTTCTCGACGAAATCGAATGCGCCGAGGCGCGTCGCCTCGACAGCCGTCTCGACGGTACCGTGACCGGACATCATCACGACCGGGCAGGACGTCTCCGCCGCGCTGCCCGACCACTCGCGCAGCAGCGTGATGCCGTCGGTGTCCGGCATCCAGATGTCCAGCAGCACGAGATCCGGAAGCTGCCGCGCGCGCGACGCGCGCGCCTGGCCCGCATCGCCGGCCACGTCCACGTCATATCCCTCCTCGGAGAGAATCTCCTTCAGGAGGCCTCGGATGTCGGCTTCGTCGTCTACGACCAGAATGTGTGCGGCGCTCATGCTCGCTCCTTCCTCGGTTCGGCGCGTCGTTCGCGCGCAACGATCTGTCGGGAACCATCGGTCATCGGCAAGGATACACGCACCCGACCGCCGCCTTCCGGCGGATTGTCGGCTTCAACGCGCCCGCCGTGCTCCTCGACGATCTTCTTCACGATGGCGAGACCCAGCCCGGTGCCCTTCGGCTTGCTCGTCACGTAAGGGTCGAACAAGTGGCCGAGCACCTCGCGCGCGAACCCGGGGCCATTGTCCGTAACGATGATGGTTACGTAATCCGCCGACCCGACCGTTTCGAGGCGCGTGGTGGCGACCACGCGGCCGTCCGGCGAGTTCTCGACGGCCTCGACACCGTTGACGATCAGGTTGTTGAGGATCTGGCGCACCCGCCCGCGGTCGGCCTCGACCACGTTGATGCGCGGGTCGAGATCCACCTCGATCCGCACGCCCGACTCCTGCCCGCGATGCAGGTCGGCAACCTCGGTCACGAGCGCGTTGAGCGGGAACTTCGTGACCTTCATGTCGGGTGCGCGTGCATATTCGCTGAACGCGTTCACCATCGCCTTCATCGCCTCGACCTGCTGGACGATCGTATACGTCGCGCGGTCGAGCACCTGCGCGTCCTCGCCCTGCATCTGCGAGAGATAACGTCGGCGCATGCGCTCGGCGGAGAGCTGGATCGGCGTCAGCGGATTCTTGATCTCGTGCGCGAGACGACGCGCGACCTCGCCCCAGGCCGCGTCGCGCTGCGCCTGCAGCAGCGCGCTGATGTCGTCGAACACGATCACGAATCCACCTTGCCGCTCCGCGTCGTTTTCTGCGTGTTCGTCTCCGGGCAGCGGCGTGCAGGCGCATACGAGTACGCGCGCGCCGGCGGCCTCGGGCTTGAGATCCATCTGTTCGCGCCACTCCTCCTCGCCCTTCGCGAGGCGCGCGCTCACCTCGCTGACGAAACGCGCGTAGCGCGGGTTCTCGTCCGCGAGCGCGCCGAGCGGCATGCCGATGCCGCGCGCGAGATCGATGCCGAGGATGTTGCTCGCGGCCTGGTTCGCGCTGCGCAGCACCAGGTCGCGCCCGATCGCGACGACGCCGGTAGTGAGGCGGGCAAGGATGATCGACAGGCGCTCGCGCTCGCGCTCGACGGCCATCTGGCTGCGCGTCGTCTCCTCGCGCGCGCGCCGCAGGCGCTTGGTCATGTCGTTGAACGAGTGCACGAGGAAGCCCATCTCGTCGCGCGACGGCAGCGGCAGGCGCGTGCCGAAGTCGCCCTTGCCGACCGCGCGCGTGCCCGCGATGAGGTCCTGCACGGGGCGCACCAGCTTCTCCGCGGAGTAGATAGCGCCGTAGATCGCGGTGAGCATCGCCAACAGCAGTACCAGCGTGAGGGTCATGCGAAAACTGTTCTTCACGGGTTCGCGGTAGTCGACCAGCGCGCTGTGCTGCATGTACGAGTTCTGCACGGCGTCGGCGAGGCGCGCGAGTTGCGGTGGCACCGGGTAGATGGCCACGACGAATCGACCTTCGCTTGCTCCCGGTGTGGCAGCTATCGGTGCCGCGGTATTGATCAGGTAGTCACCCTCCGACACCGGCTCCAGGCTCCAGTAGAGGTTGCCGCTCGCGATCGCGCGCGTCATCTCGGGCGAAGCGTGTCGCGGCAGGTTGGTCATCGTCGGATCGCTGCTGCTCGCGGCGAGCACCTGCCCGAGCGTGCCGTACACGACGACTTCGAGCGCGCCGGTTTCGACACGCTGCGTGTCGACGGCCACGGTCCACACGATGTTCGGATTGTCGGCGAGGCGGTTCGCGAACAGTTCCGTGCCGCGCGCGTATTCGCGCATGCGCACGTCCATCGCGGACTTCGACAACTCGAGCGCGTCGGCGAGGCCCTGCTTGATCTCGACCTTGAACCAGCTGTCGATGCCGCGGTTGAGGAATTCGAGGGAGAAAAGGTAGACGATGATCAGCGGCGCGATCACGAGCGATCCGAAGATCGCCACCGTGCGCGCCGTCAGGCGCGAACCAGGCACCTGTGCGCGGAACGCGCGCACCAGCTCGACGATCTTGCGCGCGAGCAGCACGCTCACGGTGACCACCGCGATCGCGTTGATCAGCAGGATCCATGCCTGCAGCTTGCTGTACTGGACCGAGTTCTGGACGGACAGCGCGAGCAGCAGCAACAAGCCGCCGCTCACGAACACCCAAAGTGCGATGAGTCCGAGGGTTCCGAGTTTTCTCAGCGTTGCAGGGACCATGAGAACCACTCGCTTTCGCGGTGCCAGTCGTCGGTCCAGAACATCAATACACGCAAGGTCTCGGGCAATCTTCCGCGCCGCACGCCGGCGCGCAAGCTCACCCGGTAGTCACGCTTGGCTGAAAGCTGCGGCGAGAGCAGGAACGGCCAGGCATCGACGGTTCCCAGCGCCTCGAGCGCTTCCTCGAGCGTCGCGTAACTGTGCTGCACGCCAGTGGTCGCGTCGACGTCGCGCGTGACGTACCGATCGCTGACCGCGTGGTACATCAGCTCCCGCTTGAGCGAATACTCGGCCACCGTGTCGTCCATCCAGAAGCGCCGCTCGCGCGACACCACCACGTCGAGGTTGAACGTGAGCGTGAGGCCGTCCTTGAGCGCCGCGCGGATGTCGTCGTTCACCGGGTAAGCCACGCGCGCGAACAGCTGGAATACCCCGTCTTCGACGGTGACGTACGCAGAACGCACCTCGAGCAGGCCATCGAGCGCATCCGCGCGCGCCGCTCCCGTCGAGCCGAATGCCAGCAGCACCGTGAGCAGCAGAATCCGGAAGTTTTGGGCACGCCCGAAGAGCATTCGTTCCTCTATTGTTCCTGCCCGGTGAGCTTATGCAGGCAGGCATAGTAGAAGCCATCGGTGCCCGCCTCGCCACCCGGCAGCAGCTGCCAGCCCGCCTCCCGCGGCTTCAGGCCCGGCGGCTGTTCGAGTCCATCCGGCCACCCGGCGAGCGCGGCGCGCGGTTCGCCGCGCAGGAACCCGGCGACCACCACCTCGTTTTCGGCGGGCAACACGGAACAGGTGCAATAGACCAGGCGTCCGCCCGGCCGAAGTAGTTCGAACGCCGTCGCGAGAATCGCATGCTGGGTGGATGCGAAGGCGTCGATATCCGTCGCGCGACGCAGCAGCTTGATGTCGGGATGACGGCGGATCACGCCGGTTGCCGAGCACGGCGCGTCGACCAGCACGCGATCGAAAGACTCCGGCGCCAGGGATTCGGGCCGTGTGCGCAGGTCGGCCGCGAGCAGCACGGCGTCACGGCCCGCCCGCGCGAGGTTCTCGCGCACGCGCGCGAGTCGCTGCGGATCGTCGTCGGCAGCCACGAGCTCGGCGAGACCGGACGTGCGCTGCGCGATGTGCAGCGTCTTGCCGCCGGGCGCCGCGCAGGCGTCGAGCACTCGCATGCCCGGGCCGGCATCGAGCATCAACGCGGCGAGCTGCGCACCGCAATCCTGGACGGACACGGCGCCGGAATCGAACCCGGGCAACACCTGGACCGCGACCGGTCGTTCGAGCACGACCGCATCGGCGCGCCACGGCACCGCGCGCGCGTCGCGGCCGAGCGAGCGCCACGAGCGCAGGAAGTCCTCGGCGGTGATCTGCGCGGGATCGAGCCGCAGCGCCATCGGCGGATGTTCGTTGTTCGCGGCGAGGATGCGTTCGGCATCGTCCGGCCACGCGGCGCGCAGCGCGTCGCCGAGCCAGCGCGGATGCGCGTGGCGCTGTACCGGGTCCGCATCCACCTCGGCCAACAACCTGGAGCGCTCGGCGACGAAGCGGCGCAACACGGCGTTGACGACGCCGCTCGCGCGGCCTTCACCCACGATGCGGCTCGCGTCGACGGCGAGATGCACCTGTGTCTCCGGCGCGCCGCGCGAGTATTCGACCTGGTGAGTCGCCGTCACGAGCAGCGCGGCGAGACGCGGCGCGAGTTCGTCGAACGGGCGGTTGACCAGCGGAGCGAGCGCCGGCGCGAGCCGCAGATACCAGCGGAAGGTTCCGAGCGCGATCGCGCGGACCGCCGCGCGATCCGCGCGTTCGTGCGCCGCCTCGAGCGCCACGTCCGCCGACCGGCCTTCGAACACGACGGCATGCACCGCGAGCGCCGCGGCGGCGAGCGTTTCCGCTCCCGGCGCGTGCCGGGTACGACGCGGCCTCGGGGGATTCCGGTTCTTCGGATGTGCGCGCTTCATGCGCCGAGTCTCATGCCCGCGACACGCACCGCGTTCGCGAAGTCGCGCGCCGATACGGGACGTTTCCCCGCGCGCTGCAGTTCGCGCACCGCGAGCACGCCTTCCTCGCAGGCGACGTGCAGTCCATCCTCGGCGATGCCGAGCACCGTGCCGGGCGCAGCTTCGCTGCCCGCATGTTTCGCGACCTGCGCGCGCAGCAGCTTGAGAGACTCGCCCGCGAGGAGCGTTTCCGCCATCGGCCACGGATTGAATGCGCGAATGCGCCGATCGAGCGAAGCGGCGTCCGCGCTCCAGTCGAGCTTCGCCTCGGCCTTCTCGACCTTCGGCGCGTAGGTTGCGCCCTCGGCCGGCTGCGGCTTCGGCTCGAGCGTTCCGGCGGCGAGCCCGTCGACGGCTTCGATCAGCGCGGCGGCGCCGAGCTCCGCGAGGACGTCATGCAGATCTCCCGCAGTGTCGTGCAGTCCGATCGGATGCCGGCGCGAAAGCAGCATCGGCCCGGTATCGAGACCGGCGTCGAGCTGCATGATGGTCACCCCGGTTTCCGAATCGCCCGCGAGGATCGCGCGCTGGATCGGCGCGGCGCCGCGCCAGCGAGGCAGCAACGATCCGTGGATGTTGACGCAGCCGAGCCGTGGCTGGGCGAGCACTTCGGGCGGAAGGATGAGGCCATACGCGACCACGACCATGAGGTCGGGCGCCCACTCGACGAATGGCGCGCGCGCGTCCGGCGTTCGCAGCGACGGCGGCTGCGCCACCGGGACGCCGGCCTCGAGCGCGAGTAGTTTGACCGGCGAGCTGCGCAGTTCGCGTCCGCGCCCGGCGGGGCGATCGGGCTGGGTCAGCACACCGACCACGCGGTGCGGGGAGTCCAGGCACGCGCGCAGCGCGGGCAGCGCGAATTGCGGCGTGCCCGCAAAAGCGATTCGTAATGAGGTCACGCCAGCGGATCAGTAGGCGCGGACGGCGGTCGCCTCGCGCACGCTCTTCGCGCGCTCCTTGCGATCCTTCTCGAGCTTCTTGCGAATGCGCTCGCGCTTGAGATCCGACAGGTAGTCGACGAAGAGTTTGCCGTCGAGGTGATCCATCTCGTGCTGCAGGCAGACGGCGGCGAGGCCCTCGAGCTCGACCTCGAATGTCTTGCCGGTTTCATCCTGCGCGCGGGCGAGCACCTTCGAGGCGCGCTTCACTTCGTCGAAGATGCCCGGCACGGACAAACAGCCTTCCTCGGTAACCCCGGCGCCCTCGGCGCTCAGGATCCGCGGATTGCAGAACACGTACGGCTGGTTCTTGGCTTCGGAAACATCCATGACGATCAAGCGCTTGTGGTAATCCACCTGGGTCGCGGCCAGACCCACGCCCGGGGCGGCGTACATGGTCTCGAACATGTCCTTCACCTGCTTCGCCAATGCCGCGTCGAAGACATCGACGGGGTCAGCCTTGGTGCGAAGACGGGGGTCCGGGTATTCGAGAATTTGCAGGCGCGCCATGATGTTCCGCTCGATTGCTGCTAATGTTTGGGCGATTCGACCGTGGGCCAGGGAGTTCGTGCCTCATCGGCTGCAGATCCCGTGACTCAGCGCACAGACTTGACAATAGATCGAGCCCATCGTGCCGGTGCGGATTATAACAGTGGGGTCCGCTTGCCCCACCCAGTATTGAGGAGTGGAGGATGTTTTTTAATCAACAACTTAGGGAGACCCGCGTGCTCAGCATCCTGACCCCGCGACTCCTCGTCCTGGTCACCTTTGGCGCAGCCCTGCTGGTCGCTGCCGGCTGCAGCTCGGCGCCTGCCGACGAGTCCATGGCCGCGCCGGTCAGCACCGCGGAATCCGCTCCGCCGGCGCAGGCCGCCGTCGAAGATATGACCGCGACCGAAGCCGCGATCGCGGGCTTCGAGAACCGCCCGGATATGGAAGCGCCGGCCCAGACCGCGCAGCTCCTCCGGCCGGATGCTCCGCAGAATTACACGGTCCGCCGTGGCGACACGTTGTGGGACATCGCGGCGGTATTCCTCAAGGACCCGTGGTTCTGGCCCGAGATCTGGCAGATCAACCCGCAGGTCGAGAACCCTCACCTCATTTATCCGGGCGACGTCCTGTCGCTGGCGTACGGCGCCGGTGGCGACGCGCACGTGAGCATTTCGCAGTTCGGAGCCGCGCGCCTTTCGCCCCGCCTGCGCAGCGAAGCGCTCGACGGCCCGATCGATTCCATCCCGTTCGCGGCCATCGCCGCATTCCTCTCGAAGCCGTCCGTGCTGACGCGCGACGAAGCGACCCGCGCGCCGCACGTCCTCGCCTTCCGCGACAAGCACATGGTCGCGTCGACGGGCCACGAGGTTTACGTGCGCGGCCTGAAGTCGCCGCCGCTGAACCAGCGCTACTCGGTCATGCACGTCGGCGATCCGATCGTCGATCCGGAAACCCGCGATCTCGTCGGCTACCAGGCCGCGTTCGTCGCGACCGCCGTGGTCAACGGGCCCGGCGAAGACGTCACGAAGGCATTGCTGACCGAAGGCGCGCGTGAAGCGCTGCGCGGCGACCGGCTCATTTCCCAGGAAGGCGACACGGCGCTGAATTTCGTGCCGCACGCTCCGCAGCGTCCCGTCGATGGACAGATCATCGCGGTCGCGGATGGCGCGACGCAGATCGGCCAGTACCAGGTCGTCGTCGTGAATCGCGGCGGGAAACATGGCCTCGAACCGGGCGCGGTGCTTGCCGTCGACCAGAAGGGCGATGTCGTGCAGGACACGTTTGGAAACCACCCCTGGACCAACAATCCGTGGGGTCCGAAGGTCCAGCTGCCGTACGAACGCGCCGGCACGCTCATCATCTTCAAGGTGTTCGATCGCGTGAGCTACGGTCTCGTGATCGGCGCGCGCGCCACGATGCACGTCGCGGATCGGGTCTACAACCCCTGAGAAATCCCCAGGCGCATTTCTCGTCATAGAGACGAATAAGGGCCAGCCAGCGTGCTGGCCCTTTCGTTTTAGTCTGGCGCGATGCTGCCCGACGAAACGATGTTGCGCCGGCTGTGCATCGCCGCGCGCGCGCCCGGATTCACGGCCGCGCGGCTGGCCAGGCTCGCCGCCGACGATCCCGCCCTCGCGCCGCTCGATGGCGGCCGGCCGGACGCGCTCGCGCGCCTCGAACTAACTACCGCCGCGGCTGCATGGCTCGCGTCGCCGGCGCAGGAAAGAATCGAAGCCGATCTGCGCTGGCTCGCGAGCTCCGGTGTGTGCCTGCTCCCCGCCACCGACCCGCGCTACCCGCCGCTGCTGCTGCATCTTCCCGACGCGCCCGCCGTGCTGTACGTGCTGGGCGAGGCGGCATTGCTTGGCGAGCCGCAAGTCGCGATGGTCGGCAGCCGCAATCCGACGCCGGCGGGCCGGGAAACCGCGCGCGACTTCGCCGCCGCGCTTGCGCATGCCGGCCTGGTCGTGACCAGCGGACTCGCGCTCGGCATCGATGCCGCGTGCCATGCGGGCGCGCTGGATGCCGGCGGCGAAACCATCGCCGTGCTCGGCACCGGGCTCGACGAGATCTACCCCGCGGCGAACCACAAGCTCGCCGACCGGATCGCCGGGCGCGGCGCCGTGATCACCGAGTTCCCGCCCGGCACACCGCCGCTGCAGAAGAACTTTCCCCATCGAAACCGGATCATCGCCGGCCTCTCGCTCGGCACGCTGGTGGTCGAGGCAGCCTGCCGCTCGGGCTCGCTCATCACCGCGCGGCTGGCCGGCGACGCGGGCCGCGAAGTGTTCGCGATCCCCGGTTCGATCCGCAGCGAACTCTCGCACGGCTGCCACCAACTCATCCGGCAGGGCGCGAAGCTGGTCGAGCGTCCGGAAGACCTGCTCGCCGAGCTCAAAATTTCCCTTGTCGACCAAATAGTTGCGCCGCCCCGCGGCACGCCCTCAAGTGCTTCCACGTTGGACAAGGAATACAAAATCCTGTTAGATGCGCTCGCCTTCGAGCCAGCAAGCGTCGATAGCTTGATCGAACGCACGGGTATGAACAGCGAATCGATCGCTTCGATGCTGCTGATTCTTGAGCTCGAAGGGCACGTGGCGCCGCACCCCGGCGGCCGTTACATCCGCATGGCGGGACAATGAAGCCAACGACGACGACAACCGGCGACAGCATGACCGGAAGTGTTCTGGACATTCTCATTTATGTGTTCGACCAGTACATGCTGGCCGAAGCCCCCGAGGTGCCCGAACGCGAGGCGCTTGCGGCCGACCTCGAACGTGCGGGCTTCGGACGTCACAATGTCGAGCGCGCGCTCGACTGGCTGGCGGACCTCGCCGGCGAGCGCTCCCGCCCCGATATCGATTCCACCCAGCCCTCGCTGCGGGTTTTCTCCGAAGAAGAGCTCGAGCGAATCTCCACCGGCTGTCGCGGTTACCTGCTGCAACTGGAGCAGGAGGGCATCCTCTCGCCCCTGCAGCGTGAGATCGTCATCGACCGGCTCGTCGCGCTCGACGGCGACGAGATCGACATCGACCGGCTCAAGTGGCTCGTGCTCATGGTGCTCTCGAGCCAGCCCGGACAGGAGCAGGCCTGCGCGCGCATGGAAGACCTGGTGTTCGACGAATCGGAATCGCGTCCCAACTGATGGCTGACAATCTCGTAATCGTCGAGTCTCCCGCCAAAGCGAAGACCATAAAGAAGTATCTCGGCAAGGACTTCGAAGTCCTCGCCTCCTACGGTCACGTCCGCGATCTCATCCCGAAGGAAGGCGCCGTCGATCCCGACAAGCACTTCAAGATGAGTTACCAGGCCATCGAGCGCAACGAGAAACACGTCGACGCCATCGCACGTGCGCTCAAGAAAGCCAAGGCGCTCTACCTCGCGACCGACCCGGATCGCGAAGGCGAAGCGATCTCGTGGCACCTGCGCGAGCTGCTGAACGAGCGCGGCGAACTCAAGGGCAAGGACGTCAAGCGCGTGGTGTTCTACGAGATCACCAAGGGTGAGGTGCAGCGCGCCGTCGCCGAGCCGCGCGACCTGTCGCTCGATCTCGTGAACGCGCAGCAGGCGCGGCGCGCGCTCGACTACCTCGTCGGATTCAATCTCTCGCCGCTGCTCTGGAAGAAGGTGCGTCGCGGGCTCTCCGCGGGCCGCGTGCAGAGTCCGGCGCTGCGCATGATCTGCGAGCGCGAGGAAGAGATCCTCAAGTTCAAGCCGCAGGAATACTGGACGCTCGAGGCCGAGGGCGAGCACAGCGCGCAGTCGTTCCCGCTCAAGCTCACCGAGTTCAATGGTCAGAAGGTCGAGCAGTTCAGCTTCACGAACGAAGAAGCCGCGCGCAACGTCGAGCAGTCGATCAACGATGCCGCCCAGGGCTTCCTGCACGTCATTTCGATCGACAAGAAGCAGCGCCGTCGCAACCCGTCGCCGCCGTTCACCACCTCGACTCTGCAGCAGGAAGCCGCACGCAAGCTCGGCTACTCCGCGCAGCGCACGATGCGACTCGCGCAGCAGCTTTATGAAGGTGTCGATTTCGGCGAAGGCAGCATCGGTCTCATCACCTACATGCGCACGGACTCGGTGAACCTCGCCGTCGAAGCGGTGAAAGAGATGCGCGAGGTGATCGAGAAGGAATACGGCAAGGAAGCGGTTTCCGAAGAGCCGCGCGTCTACAAGACCAAGTCGCGCAACGCACAGGAAGCGCACGAGGCGATCCGCCCGACCTCGGCCGGCATCCTCCCCTCGCGGCTCGAGGGCAAGGTCGATCCCGACCAGTACAAGCTTTATTCGCTCATCTGGAAGCGCGCGGTCGCCTCGCAGATGGCGCACGCGTTGTTCGATACGGTCGCCGTGGACATGGTCCCGAGCAAGCAGGCGGAAGGCGGTTCGGCGGGACGCCATGTCATGCGCGCGAACGGCTCGACGCTGATCAAGCCCGGCTACATCGCCGTCTACCAGGAAGACGTCGACGACAGCAAACCGGAGAACGAGAACGACCGCATCCTGCCCGCGATGAAGGAAGGCGACGTCGTCACGCTGCTCAACGTGCACGGCGACCAGCACTTCACCGAACCGCCGCCGCGCTACTCGGAAGCGTCGCTGGTCAAGGCGCTCGAAGAACACGGCATCGGCCGTCCCTCGACCTACGCCACCATCATCTCGACGCTCAAGGATCGCGAGTACGTCGACATGGACAACCGCCGGTTCATCCCGACGGACATCGGCAAGATCGTCGGCGGATTCCTCTCCAAGCATTTCCACAAGTACGTGGAATACGGCTTCACGGCCGCGCTCGAAGACGAGCTCGACGCGGTGTCGCGCGGCGAGGAGCCATGGACCGAGCCGCTCAAGAAATTCTGGAAACCGTTCATCACGCAGGTCGAGCACATCGAGAAGAACGTCTCGCGCGAGGAAGTCGCGCAGGCGCGCGAGCTCGGCAAGGATCCGGTGACGGGCAAGCCTGTCACGGTGCGCATGGGCCGCTTCGGACCGTTCGTGCAGATCGGCACGAAGGACGACGAAGAAAAGCCCAAGTTCGCGGGGCTGCGTCCCGGCCAGAAGATGGATCTCATCAAGCTGCCGGAAGCGCTCGAGCTGTTCAAACTACCCATGAACCTCGGCACCACCGCCGAAGGCGAGCCGGTGCAGGCCAACATCGGCCGATTCGGCCCGTACATCAAGTACGGCGCCAAGTACGTCTCGCTCAAGCCGCCCGACGATCCATACACGGTGACGCTGGAACGCGCGCTCGAAGTCATCCGCCTCAAGAAAGAAGCGGATGCAAACCGCATCATCCAGGACTTCGGCGTGGACAACATCCAGGTGCTCAACGGGCGATACGGTCCGTACATCACCGACGGCAAGCGCAATGCGCGCATCCCGAAGGACACGGACCCGAAGGCCGTGACGCTCGAGACCTGTCGCGAGCTGCTGGCCGCGGCGCCGCCGCGCGGCAGCCGGTTCGGCCGCAAGAAGACGCCGGCGAAGCAGGCCGCGCCCGCGAAGGGCGCGACCGAAAAGGCCGCACCGGCGGCCGCGGAAACACCGGCGGCCGCGAAGTCCGCAAGGAAACCCACGGCGAAGTCCGCGACCGCTGCCGCCGCGAGCGAGAGCGGAAAGAAACCGGCGGCGCCGAAGAAAAAGTCCGCCGCGCGCGCGAAGAAAACTTCATCGAAGCCCAAGAAGAAAGAACGTAAGTCGTGAGGCTTATGTTCAATCCGGCCGCCGGCCGCGATTGAATTAAGTCCAAACGCGGAGTAGCGTCGACACGGGTCCTGGATGACACGGTGCGAGAACGGACATCGCGCTGCTCGCGGCAACAAAGAAGAACCGCCGCGTTCCCGTGAACCAGGAACAGGTCTGACTATTCCGCGTGGCCGCGACTCACGGGCCATCGCCGCGAGGGATCGCTGTTTGCAGGGAGCAGACACCTATCTAGCGCCGTTCACGCGCAATAGTCAGGCCCGTTCCTGGTCCGGCGTGCATCCGGAATAACAGGTTCTCAGGGGATAAAATCAAATGAAGAGCAAACGTGTTGGTCACGGCCACATGAAGTGGGCCGTGTGCAGCGCGTTGCTGACCGTTTCGACTCTCGCGGCCGCTGCGCCGCGCGAGCCGGACGCGCTCAGCCTCGCGCGAATCAGTTCCTTCGCACTGCCCGAGGCCATCGTGGCGGAAGGCGTACCCTCCACCCGATTGCATTCGAGTCTCGCGGGCCTCACCGGCCGGCACGAGGTGCTCGTGCGTCTGCGTGGTCAGGCGGTCGCGGCGTCGGGCGGACAGGTCACTCGCGAACAGGTGGCGGCCGAGCAGGCGGCCTTCATCAATCGCGCACTCGCCCTCGCACCGAGCACCGAAGTCGTCGCTTCCGTGCAGCTCGCGCTCAACGCGGTCGTGCTGAACGTCGACGCCGCCGATCTGCCCGCGCTGTCGCGCGACTTCGGCGTCACGCGCGTGGTCGGCGTGTCCAATTACGAGCACGACTTGTCGGAGACGGTGCCGTACATCGGCGCCAGCACGGCGCAATCGCTCGGCGCGAACGGCAAGGGTGTTCGCATCGCGGTCATCGACAGCGGCATCGACTACACGCACGAGGCGTTCGGCGGTCCGGGCACCCAGGCGGCGTACGAAGCGGCGTGGGCGCCGCTGCCGCCGACCGGCGCGCCGGCGATCCCCGTGCTTGCGAGCGGTGGGTACCTCGTGATCGACGATCCCTCGACCGCGGAGGACGACAACCTCTTCCCGAACGCGAAGATCATCGGCGGATACGACTTCGTCGGCGAGCGCTGGCCCAACACGACCAACTCGGTGCTCGAACCGGATCCGGATCCGATCGCCGCGCCCGATGCGACCACCAACGGTGGCCACGGCACACACGTCGCGGACATCATCGCCGGCAAGGCCGGCGTCGCGCCCGGAGCGCAGCTCTACGCGCTCAAGGTCTGCTCCGCGCCGGCCACGTCGTGCAGCGGCACGGCGCTGATCCAGGCGATGGAGTTCGCGCTCGATCCGGACGGCGACGGCGACATCGCCGACCGCGTCGACATCATCAACATGTCGCTCGGCTCACCCTACGGCCAGCCGTTCGACGACGACCTGTCGGCCGCGGTGGATGCGCTCGCGACCGTCAACGTGCTCACGGTCGCTTCGGCGGGCAACAGCGCGGACAAGCAGTTCATCACCGGCTCGCCGGGCGCGGCATCTTCGGCGCTGAGCGTCGCCCAGACCGCGGTGCCCTCCTCGACGCTGCAGATCATGCAGATCCTCGCGCCGATCCAGAGCAATCGCGGCGCGGTGTTCCAGCCGTGGTCGGCACCGCAGACCACCAGCATCGAAGGCGCGGTGTTCTATCCACCGGTCACCGGCGGCAAGCGCATCGGCTGCGCCGATGCGACCGGCGCGAACCCGTACGCTCCGGGCGAACTCGCCGGGCTCATCGTGCTGGTCGATCGAGGCACGTGCTCGTTCAGCCTCAAGATCGCCAACATCGCGGCGGCCGGCGGCATCCTCGGCATCATCGGCCTGATTGACGGATCCGCGCCCTTCGCGGGTGCCTTCGGCGGCGGCGAGCAGACGATCCCGGGCTACATGATCAACCTGGCCGACGCCAACGTTCTGCGCGCGGGCACGGCGCAGGTGCGCTTCTCGCTCGACGGACTGGTGTCGCTGGCGGGTTCGCTCGCGTCGACCTCCTCGCGCGGTCCGCGCTTCGACGACAACATCGTCAAGCCCGAGATCGGCGCGCCGGGCGAATCGGTGTCCGCGGCTTCGGGCAGCTTCACCGGCGCGACCGCGTTCGGCGGCACGTCGGGCGCGGCGCCGATGGTCACGGGCGCGGCGGCGATCATCAAGGCCGCGCGGCCGGACCTGTCGGCTCGCGAGATCAAGCAACTGCTGATCAACACGGCCGACAGCAACGTCTATCAGCCGTCGGCGAACGGATCGGTGTTCCCCGATCAGCTCGCGCCGATCACGCGTATCGGCGGCGGCGAAGTGCGGGTCGATCGCGCGCTGCTCTCGCCCACGCTGGTGCGTGACGCGACGGGCGACGCGGTGTCCGCCATCTATGGCGCGGTCAGCTTCGGTTACCTGGATGCATTCAGGCAGTCGCACAGCTTCACGCGCGTCCTGTCGGTCGAGAACAAGTCGGGCAAGACCGAGAGCTACACGGTCCGTCCGACGATGCGTTACCAGAACGACAAGGACACCGGCGCGGTGACCATCGACGTCGTGCCGAGCCGCATCACGGTTCCGGCGAAGGGCCAGGCCGAGGTGACGGTCAAGATCAAGGTCGCCTCCTCGAAGCTGCGCAACAACCTGATGAACTCGGGCGCCGGCGGCAACCTGATCGGACCGCTGACGGCCAACGAGTACGACGGCTACGTCGTCTTCGAGGGTCAGAACCACAAGGTCTCGATCCCGTGGCACATCCTGCCGCGCAAGTCGGCCGACGTGGTGGCCTCGTCCGATCGGCTCGTTTCCGATCCGAAGACGGGCGCTTCGGCGGTCAAGCTGAAAAATCGCGGCGTCGGCGATGCGCAGGTCGTTGCGTACTCGCTGCTCGCGACGGGCGCCGATCGACCGGGTGGCGCTCATGGCCAGCAGGAGCCGAACCCGGACCTGCGCGCCGTGGGTGTCAACGCGTTCGCCGTTTCGGGTGCGACCTGCGGCGTCACGGGCACGAACTTCATCTGGGAGTTCGCGTTCAACATGCACGAGCGCAAGGCAACGCCCGTGGGCACGTGGCACGAAGTCGATCTCGACGTGAATGCCGACGGAATTACCGACTTCTTCGTGATCAACCAGGACGTCGCGGGCGTGACCCAGCTGTCGGATGGCCGGCAGGTGACTGCCGTGATCAACGCAGCGACCAACACGAGCGTCTCGCGATTCCTGGTGGAGCACGCGACGAACTCGGCCAACGTGATCCTGCGCGTCTGCGGCAGCGATCTCGGTCTGACGATCAACCAGGCGGGTCTGCCGATGATCGCGGACTTCCGCGCAACGTCGTGGTACTTCGGCGGCGACGAATCCCATCTCGGTCCGTTCGTGATCACGCCGGGAGGCGAGCAGTTCGCGGGCTCGGTGCCGGGTGACACCATCGGATTCGAGCAGAGCGCGGATCTCGCCTGGGAGGCGTTCGAGCCGCTGGCGCCCTACTTCTCGGAGCACCAGGGTCTGCTGTTGATCACCAACAGCGACTTCGGGTCAACGAGCCGCGGCGGCGCCACGGGCGGATCGGAGGCGATCGTCCTGCTCAAGTAAGCGCAAACAGCTGACGCCGTCCTGACGGACGGCAACCTTCAGGCCCCCGCGGGAAACCGCGGGGGCTTTTTTGTGTCCGGCGTGGGAGCGCGCGCGACCCTCTTCCCGTGGTAGTTAGCCGGTGGCCGCGAGATCGAGCGCGTCGGCGCGGTCGACGCGTGCGATGAAACATCCCGCTTCGGCGTGGCGCACGTGCAGCCAGGCCGCCGCGCGTTCGTCGAACAAGGTCTCCATCTGCGCTTCGGCCGGAAGATCCGCGCGCGCCGAGAGCGCGACGATCCGGCTCCCGGGCAGGCGCGCTTCGAAGGCGAGCGGCAATACGCGCAACGAGTCGGGAAATCCTTCCCCGGCGAATGCCGTGCATGGCTCCGCATGGATGAAGACGGGACCGGGCGCCATGAGACTGAATTCGTCGCCCTTCGGCCGCCAGGTGAACAGCAGCCGCTGCTCGCGTCCGACCACGAAGGGTTTCAGGCAGCAGCGGCACGGACCCGTGCCGCCCGCAATCTCGAGATGCACCGGATGCCCGTAGCCGGGCGAACGTCGCGTGCGCCGCACTTCGTCGGCGACGTGCTGGGGAATTCCACGAATGATGAATTGCATGGCTGACCTCCGGGCGCATCGTCGGCCCTGCGCGCGGAAATCACGACCCGAAGCTTGCTGTCAGCCGACCGGGCGGGGCTGCGACGGTGGGGTGGTAGAGGGTTCGCTGGCAGGTCCGCGCGGACCTTCGATTTTCTCGCGAATCTTCTGCGCCGGCTTCGTCGGCACGACGCCGCAAATCACCACGTTGCCGCGAGTATCGGTGTTGTAGGTGAGCTCACCTTCGGTGGTCCTGGCGACCACGCGATATCCCGGCACGAGCATCTGCGTGTACATGCGGCCGGGCTCGGGGCATCCGAGCGAACCGTCGCTCCAGGTGAGCTGCTCGGCGCGCGTGAGCACCACGGCGCTCTCCTCGACGCGGAAGCGGCGCGCCGCGTCGGCCACGACCGCCCTGCGAACTTCGCGCGGCATCGAAGCCGTATTCACCGGTTCGCCGGCGGGTGAGGGCTGCGTCTCGACCGCCTCGAGAGCCCGTTTCGGGGGCGCGATGGCACCGGGCGCCGGCGGCTGCGCCGCGCAGGCAGGAAGGGCCGCGAGCCCAGCGATGCAAACCGTCAGCAATCCCCGCATGTGTCCCGTCATGAACTCACTCCTCCTGGCGACAGTGTATAAACGCGGCTCCCGCCTTGCCGGGTTCCCATGAAATACCGCCATCAATATCACGCCGGCAACTTCGCCGATGTCCACAAACACGTCGTACTGCTCGAGGTGCTTGCCGCGCTCAAGCGCAAGGACAAGGGCTTTCTGTACGTCGATACGCACGCGGGGCGCGGCGACTACGACCTGCATCCCGGTGACTCCGAACATCCGGCCGAGTGGCAGGGCGGTGTCGCGAAACTGCTCGCGGCGCAACCGCGCCACGCGGCGCTGACCCGCTACCGCGAGATCGTCGCCGCGGGCGTGCACGGCGGGAGCCTGCGATATCCGGGCTCGCCGATGCTTGCCGCCCTCGAACTGCGCGCTTCCGACCGCGCGGTATTCTTCGAGACGCAGCGCGACGAGGCGGGCCACCTGCGCAAGTTGCTCGCGAACCGTCCGCGCGCGCGCGTCGAAGGATCCGATGGATTCGCGGGATTGCGCGCCTTGCTGCCGCCGCCCGAGCGACGCGGCTGCGTACTGATCGACCCGCCCTACGAGGAACGGGAGGACCTTTCGCGCGTACTATCCGCGGTCGCCGACACGTTGCGGCGCTTCGAGACCGCCGCCGTCATGTTGTGGCTGCCGGTCAAGCTGCGCCGGGATTTCGATGCATGGCTCGCCACGCTGCGCGCTTCGACCGCGCGGCCGGTGATCGGGTCGCTGCTGTGGATGCATCCCTGCGATTCGCGCGCCGCGCTCAACGGATCCGCCGTGGTGCTGGTGAACCCGCCCTATCTAGTCGAGGAAGCCATGCGCGAGTGGCTGCCGGAGGTCCGCGAGGTGCTTGGCGGACCGCAATCGGGCTGCGAGGTCCTCAGCGAAAGCTGACGCCGCTCGCGATCTCGCCCGCGAGCGAACGCGGAACCGCCTCGTCGCGGGAGACGATGGCAACCGCGCCATCGCCGGCCGGCACCAGCACGCCGCGCAGGTTTCCTTCCGAGAACTCGCGTTGCCGGGACAGGTTTTCTTCCGGCAGCAGCATCACCGTCAGCGGACCCTGCTCGGTCTTCACGACGAGATGCGGTACCTGCCGTCCGTTGAACGGGCATTTCGACGCATAGACGATGGGATGCGTGCTGTCGAACTCGACGCCCGCGGCCGAGAGCATGGCCGCGACTTCGGCGCGTGGGACCTGCACCTCCCGTTCCCAACTACCCGGCTCGTGGCGCACGTGCTCGGCGACCTGGCCCGCAAGCGCCGGCGGCGCGCGGAACAGCCAGAAACCGCCGCCCACGAGCACGGCGAGCATCACGGAAGCGGCGAGCGCGAAGCGCCGCGCCGGTGGCGACTTGCGCCGGAATCCGGCGACGGGCAATTCGAGGGCGGCACGCAGCCGTGCGTCGAGGGCCAGCGTTTCTTCGTGAAAGCGGCGGCATTCCGCGCAGGATTCCAGGTGCGCGACGACGTCCGGCGACAGCGACTGCGGATCGCCACCGATCTGCACGCGCACGTGCCGGCAGTCGGGCTGCTGCGCGCTCATTCCACTTCCTCCCCGGGCTCGAGCCCGTAAATGGTGCGCAGCCGGTTGCGGGCGCGGAACAGTCGCGTCAGCACCGCGGGCTGGGAGAGTCCCAGCTCACCAGCGATCTCCGCGGTGCTGAAACCTCCTAACACCTGCAGGACCAGGGGTTCACGGTATTCGTCGGGTAGTTGCATGATGGCGCGGCGCAAGTCAGCCAGGCCGGCATCGCCATCGGTCGCCAGCGCCGGGTCGCCCAGGGCCTCCACCTCGTCGACGTCCACGGTCGGCAGGCGTTTGCGTTCGAACAGGCGCGCGTGTTCCCGCCGCACGATGGTCAGCAGCCACGGGCGCGCGGCCGCGGGATCCTTCAGCTCTTCACGTGACTTCCAGGCTCTGATGAGCGTCTCCTGCACGACGTCCTCCGCCACGGCCCGATCGCGCGCCAACCAGAACGCGAACCTGAGCAGATCGGGCCGCAACATCTCGAGCAATCGAGAAAAGGGCGCCCCGGTCGTGTTTCCGCCACGGCTGTGGTTCATGTATAAGACCGCCCGAAAGGGGCCAATATTTCAGCCATGCACACACCGGATCAGTACGGAGTGGTCGGTCATCCGATCAACCACAGCTGGTCGCCTTTCATCCACGGCTTGTTCGCAAAGCAGACGGATCAGTCCCTCGTCTATCGTCTGTATGACATCGCGCCTGAGGACTTCCGCGCGCAGGTGCTGGAATTCTTCACGAGCGGCGGACGCGGTCTCAACGTGACCGTACCACACAAGGAAGCCGCGGCGGAGCTGGCCAACGATCTCACGGAGCGGGCCGATCGCGCCGGCGCCGTGAACACGCTGATCCTCAGCGCGGAGAACAGCCTGCTAGGCGACAACACCGACGGTCACGGCCTGGTCACCGACCTGCGCAAGAATCTCGGTTTCGCGATCACCAACCAGCGCCTGCTGATCCTCGGCGCGGGCGGCGCGACCCGCGGTGTCGTCGAGCCTCTGCTCGGTCTCGGCCCGACGGAGCTCGTGATCGCCAATCGATCCCCGGCGCGCGCCGTCAATCTCGCATCCCTGTTCGCGGATCTCGGACCCGTGCGCGGTTGCGGGTTCGAGCAGGTCGGCGACGAGCCCTTCGACCTCGTCATCAACGCCACCGCGGCCGGACTCTCCGGCAGCGTCCCGGATGTGACCCCCGGGGTGATCGCGAGCCACACCGTGTGTTACGACATGAGCTACAGCAAGTCCGCGACGCCGTTCGTGACGTGGGCGGTTGAACACGGTTGCGCACGTGCCCATAAAGGCTGGGGCATGCTGGTTGAACAGGCGGCGGAATCATTTACGCTCTGGCGCGGCGTGCGTCCGGATACCGAGCCCGTGCTTGCGGCGCTCGGTGTGAAGTAGAAAACCCCTTCTCGAGAGATCAAATTGATGAGTCCAGCCGACGCTTCCATCAGCGGCACGGCCCTGCCGGCCTTCGATCGATTCCGCGCCAGCGAGGTCGAACCCACCATTCGAGCGTTGCTCGAGCGCAACCGCGGCGAAGTAGCCGCGCTCGAATCGCAGCCGCAACCGACGTTCGAGAACACGGTGCTGCCACTCGAACAGATTTCGCACCGGCTGTCGCGCACCTGGTCGCCGGTGAGCCACCTGAACGGCGTGCTCAACTCCGAGGAACTGCGCGCCGGGTACAACGCGTGCCTGCCGCTGCTCTCGAACTACTGGACCGAGCTCGCGCAGAGCGAGCCGCTGTACCGCGCGTACGGCGCCATCGCCACCAGCGAAGGCGACAAGCTCGACGGCGCGCAGCGCCGCCTCCTGGAGCGGGCCCTCGAGGACTTCCGCCTTGCGGGCGTCGGCCTGCCCGGCGAGAAGAAGCAGCGCTACAAGGCGGTGATGCAGGAGCTCGCGACGCTCGGCGCGAAGTTCGAGGAAAACGTGCTCGACGCGATGAACGCGTGGACCAGGCACGTAACCGATGCCGCGGAACTCTCGGGCATCAACCCGATGATCGTCGAGCAGGCACGCCAGCGAGCCGCGGACCAGGGCAAGGAAGGCTGGTTGTTCGCGCTCGAGCAGCCCACCTACGTCGCCGTGATGACCGACGCGGATTCGGAATCGCTGCGCCGCGACTTCTACGAAGCGTGGAGCACGCGCGCGTCCGAGCGCGGCCCGACTGCCGGCAAGTTCGACAACACCGAGGTGATCGAGAAGATCCTCGCGCTGCGCCACGAAGCCGCGCGGCTGCTCGACTTCCCCAACTACGCCGCCTATGCGCTCGCGACGCGCATGGCGCCGTCCACCGACGCGGTGTTCGAATTCCTGCGCAAGCTCGCGAGCGTGGCGAAGCCCGCCGCGCAACGCGAGGTCGACGAGCTCGAGCAATTCGCCGGGCGCAAGCTGAACGCCTGGGACATGGGCTACTACTCCGAGAAACTGCAGCAGAAGCTGTTCACGATCACGCAGGAGGAATTGCGGCCCTATTTCCCGCTGCCGCGCGTGCTCGAAGGATTGTTCGAGGTCGCCGGCAAGTTGTTCGGCGTGCGCATCGTCGAACGCAAGGGCGTGCCGCTGTATCACCCGGACGCGCGCTTCTTCGAAGTCGTCGACGAGGCGGGCACGACCCGCGCCGGCTTCTATCTCGATGCCTGCGCGCGTCCGAAGAAGCGCGCCGGCGCGTGGATGGATGACTGCGTCGGCCGCAAGGATTTCGGCAGCGAGAAGACCATCCCGGTCGCATACCTCGTCTGCAATTTCCTGCCCGCGGCCACCGGCAAGCCGCCGCTGCTCACGCACGACGACGTCGTGACGATGTTCCACGAGTTCGGCCACGGCCTGCACCACATGCTCACCCGCGTGGGATATCCATCCATCGCCGGAATCAACGGCGTGTCCTGGGACGCCGTCGAACTGCCGAGCCAGTTCCTCGAGAACTTCGCGTGGCAGCCCGAAGTGCTCGCGACGATGGCGCGTCACCACGAAACCGGCGAGCCGCTGCCCGCCGACAAGCAGGCGCAGCTGCTGGGTTCGCGCACGTTCCATGCGGGCCTCGCGACCGTGCGCCAGCTCGAATTCGCGCTGTTCGACTTCCGCCTGCATGCCGAGTACGACCCGGGGAAAGGCGCGCGCACGCACGAGATCCTCGACGAGGTCCGCCGCGAGGTCGCCGTGTTCGCGGTGCCGGCATGGAACCGGCTGCCTAACAACTTCTCGCACATCTTCGCGGGCGGTTACGCGGCGGGTTACTACAGCTACAAGTGGGCCGAGGTCCTCGCCGCCGACGCGTTCGCCGCCTTCCGGGAGCGCGGCGTATTCGATCGCGCGACGGCGCAACGATTCCTCGATTCGATCCTCTCGCGCGGCGGCAGCCGCAAGGCGCTCGAGGCATTCGTCGAATTCCGCGGCCGCGAGCCTGACGTCAACGCGCTGCTGCGCCAGCAGGGCCTCGCGACTTGAGCACGTTCCAGGTCGCAACCTGGAACGTGAACTCGCTGCGGGTGCGCGGCGAGCAGCTCATGCAATGGCTCGAAGCGAACAAGCCCGACGTCGTCGCGCTGCAGGAAACCAAGATGCAGGATCCGGACTTCCCGCATCCGGAGTTCACGGCGGCCGGCTATCACAGCGTTTTCAGCGGCCAGAAGACGTACAACGGCGTGGCGCTGCTCTCGCGCCTGCCGATGACCGGCTTCGTGCGCGACATTCCCGACTTCGACGATCCGCCGCGACGCGTGCTCGCCGCCACGATCGCGCATCCCGCGGGCGATCTGCGCGTGATCAACGTGTACGTGCCGAACGGACAGGCGCCCGGCTCCGAGAAGTTCGCTTACAAGCTGCGCTGGTTCGAGGCGCTGACGCGCTGGTTGAAACGCGAGGTGGAACAACATCCCGGCCTCATCGTGCTCGGGGACTTCAACGTGGCTCCCGAGGATCGCGACGTACACGATCCGGCTGCTTGGATTGGCAGCGTTCATGTGAGCCCCGAAGAACGCGCGGCGCTCGCGGCGGTTCGGCAAGTGGGGCTCGTCGACGCCTACCGCCATTTCGAACAGCCGGAGAAGTCGTTCAGCTGGTGGGACTATCGGCAGGGCGCGTTCCGTCGGAACAACGGGCTGCGCATCGACCTGATCCTGGTTCACCAGAAGCTGCTGCCGCGCCTCACGAGCTGCCGCATCGACGTCGAGCCCCGCCGCGCGGAGCGCGCTTCCGATCACACGCCCGTGGTGGCGTGTTTCGACCTTTCCTGACGGCGGGCGGTCGCCGCCGCGCGTTGCGCGAGAGCGGTCGACGAGTGCACGCGGAACCTTCCGCTTTACAGTAAGTGGCCGCGCCTCTCGATAAGGATTGTGTGCGATCGTGACGCAGGTCACGACCACCCGAGTCCCGTACTCCGCCCGCTGGTCTTTTTACCCACCCCCCGCCTAGACTCGCGCATCTTGTTAGTGCGCGAAGCAGCAGCTCAGTCGTGATCGCCGATTCCCGCCGCAGCGACTACGACGTAACCGACACGGTGCTCGTGAGTTCGGCTCCCGATGTTCGCGCCGCGGTCGAAGAGCTCTTCGCTCGCGTCTGGCCGAACCAGGATTTCCCTGCCTTCCGCCACGTCTTCACCGACTTCGATCGCATGTTCTCGGGCCGCATGCCCGGCTACTTCGGCGTCGACACGGTCTATCACGACCAGCAGCACACGCTCGACATCACGCTCGCGACCGCGCGGCTCATCGTCGGGCACGAACTGCAGGTCGACGAGGAACAGAGGTTCGGTCCCGAACGCGCGATGCTCGGCATCGTGGTCGCGCTGTTCCACGACGTGGGATACCTGCGCACGACGCAGGACGCCGAGGTGCCCAACGGCGCCGAGTTCACCACGATTCACGTCTCGCGCGGCGCCGCGTTCCTCCAGGACTATCTACCCAAGATCGACATGGGGAAGTGGTCGAAGATCGCCGCCGAGATCATCCACTACACCGGGTACGAGCGCCCGTTCAAGAACATCGTCGCGCCCGACCCGCGCGATCACAAGCTGGGTCACCTGGTCGGCACCGCCGATCTCATGGCGCAGATGGCCGACCGTTGTTACCTCGAAAAGTGCCGCGACCGGCTGTACGCCGAGTTCGTGCTGGCGGGCGTCGCGCTGCCGGTGGGAGAAAACGGCCACGTGAAGGTGCGTTACGCGTCGGGCCTCGACCTGCTGCGGCAGACGCCGAAGTTCGTGTTCGACATGCGCTCGAAGCGCCTCGACGGCGAGTTCAACCGCGCCTACCGCTACCTCGAGATCCTGTTCGGCGGCCGCAACCCGTACATGGAATCCATCGATCGCAATCTCGAATACCTGCAGCGCATCCTGCGCAGCGAGAACTGGCGCCTGCTGCGCCGGCAGCCGCCGGTATTCACGGGCATCGAGGATTCGATGACGACCACGCGCACACTCATGCTGGGCGCGATCAAGAAGGTCTGGGGCTAGCTACCTCGCCTCAGGCGAGCCGCGGCGACAGGCGCGCGGTTTCCGGCGCCGGGTCCACGGCGGCGACGTACCTCGCGAAGTTGGCAGGCAGCGCCGCCAGCACCGCCTCCTTTCCCTCGATGTCCGCCGCCGCGAGCGCTTCGCGCAGGTGTCCGGGCGCGAGCGCGGCCAGCGCACGCTCCGCCACCGGCGCATAGGAAAGATGCCACGGCTCCGGGCTCACGCCGCCGCGATCGGTCGCGTATGGACGGAAGAAGCCGAACGCGTGCATGTGCGCATCGAGCCAGGTAGTTAGTTTGCCGAACGGCCCGCCGGGCGCGTACTCGGCCGGCACGACCCTGAGCCAGTAGCCTTCCGGCACGGCGTTCGCGTCCATGACGTCCATGTCCGTGCCCCAGTGATGCCGGCTCGCGCCCGGCAACGCGGACCACCAGAGAATGGCCTCGACGCGCTCGGCGGCCCCGAGGCCGCGGACGTCCAGCGGCTTGCCGGAGCGGTCCTCCATGGGCCGCTCTCCCCGGAATTTGGCGTTCCAGATCGCGAGCTGGCGGTCGAAATCCCGGAAACTGGAGAACGGCACCAGGTCGATTCCGTCCGCGGCGGCGGCCGCCCGCATGGCCAGGAGGGGCCCGACGACCTCGTTATGCAAGGTGCAGCGGGGGTCGGCCAGGTCGACCAGGTGGTCGCGGGCGCGTCCAGTCAGCTGATCTACCGTGAATTTCCGGTTTTCCGACATCCGGCCATCCTACCGCAGCGACCGTGGGCCGGCGCCGGACAAGACTTTCTGCGGACCTAGTCGACATCACGACCAAGGTCCCGGACCCGCGGTGGCCGGCCCCAGAATTGCACGGGTAAGATTGCCCACGATTTTGAAATCCCTGGGTGGGGACAGGCGTAAGGGCACGTGGCCATAGTCAGCTTCAAGAGCAAGTACATCGCGCTCGCCATCGTCGCGGCGATCACGGTGGCGCTTGCGATCGGCATCGTGCTCGTTCTTGCGGGACGGACGCAGCAATCGGCGTTGATCGACAGTGCCGCGGCCGATTCGCGCGAGCGCGTTCTGGCCGAACTTTCACAGCGCGCGAACGCGCTGGCGGGTCACCTCGCCGCGCGTGTTTCCGAGGACGTGCTGATCGCCGACCGGGCGGCGATTTCATCCGATGTCGAAGATTTCAAACTCAATGAAACCGTGCTCGGCATCGTGGTGCGGGACATCAGCGGTCAGGAACTGTACGCGTGGCGTCGCGGCACCGCGCAAACGGACACTTTGACGCGCAGCGTCACGGTGCCGGTGCGCGCGGACGTCGAGACCATGCCGGGCATCCAGACACCGAGCACCGTCGGCGAGGCCGAGATCGAGATCCGCTCGCTCGAAGCCTCCCCGGAAACGGCCGCGGCGCGCGCGCGCTTCAATTCGATGCGGCAGGCGCAACTGCGCCAGGCGTTGTGGGTCGCCGGCGCGATGGGTCTCACGATCCTCGCGATCGGCCTGGCGCTCGCATGGTGGGCGGGACGGCGCATGAACCAGCCGATCTCCACGCTCATCAAGAGCGCCGATCGCATCGCGCAGGGCGATTACTCGCGTCCTCTCGAAGTCGGCCGGCGCGACGAGCTCGGCGAGCTGCAGGCCGCGCTCGAGCGCATGCGGCAGAAGCTGCGCCAGACGACGATCAACAAGAACTACCTCACGAACGTGCTCGGCAGCATGAACGACGCCGTGTTCGTGACGTCTCCCGACGGCGTGATCCGCATGGCCAATCACGCGGCCTGCAAACTGCTTTCCTGGGGAGAGGAAGAGCTGGTCGGCCGCGGCATCATCTCGATCTTCGACGAACGCGAGCGCGACAACTTCGACCTGCTGCGCGCCGCGCACGAGACGCGCGAGGCGGTGGTCAAGACGCGCCACGGACAGACCATCCCGGTCGCCATCACCGGCTCGCAGATCTCGACCGACGATCCGCAGTACCAGGGCACCATCTTCGTCGTGCGCAACGTGACGGAACGCAAGCGCGCCGAGCGCCGCATCCGCTACCTCGCGCGTTACGACGCCCTGACCAAGGTGCCGAACCGCATGCAGTTCCAGCACCTGCTGCAACAGGCCATCGCGCGCGCGTCGCGCAACAAGACGAGCCTGGCGCTGCTGTACCTGGACATGGACCGTTTCAAGGAGATCAACGACACCTTCGGCCACGCCGCTGGCGACCGCACGCTCGAGATCCTGACCGAGCGGCTCACGCGCACGCTGCCGCAGGAAACGGTGATCGGCCGTCTAGCGGGCGATGAATTCGCGATGTTCGCCGACGACCTCGCGGCGGACGCCGACAATCGCGGCACGGTCGCGCAGCTCGCGCGCGCGGTGCTCGCCGAAATCGGCCGCGCGTTCCAGCTCCAGGAGCACGAGGTGTTCCTCACCGCGAGCATCGGCATCGCGTTCTGCCCGCGCGACGCGGAAAACGTGATCGACCTGATCCGCAACGCCGACGCCGCGATGTACCACTCCAAGCAGAACGGCGGTAACTCCTTCGCGTTCTATTCGCCGGAGATGAACGCCGCCGCGGTCGAGCGACTCATGCTCAAGAGCAAGTTGCGCCGCTCGCTCGAGCGCGACGAGTTCCAGATGCACTACCAGCCGAAGGTCGACCTGCGCGACGGGCGCATCGTCGGCGCCGAGGCACTGCTGCGCTGGCGCCTGCCCGGCCACGGCGACATTCCGCCGGCCCAGTTCATTCCGCTCGCCGAGGAAACCAACCTCATCCTCGAAGTCGGCGAGTGGGTGCTGAACCGCGTGTGCGAGGACTACCGCGAGTTGCAGCAGTCCGTGAACTCGCCGGGCCGCATCTCGCTGAATCTCTCGCTCAAGCAGCTTCGCCAGGCCAGCTTCATCCTCAGATTCCGCTCGGTGTTCCGCAAACACGGCGTTTCGCCGACGTGTTTCGAGCTCGAGATCACCGAGACCACGCTGATGGCGGATTCCAAGCGCACGCTGCACCTGCTGGACGAGCTGTATGCGATGGGCCTGCACCTGTCCATCGACGACTTCGGCACGGGCTACTCGTCGTTGTCCGCGCTTCAGCAGTTCCCGATCGGCACGCTCAAGGTCGACCAGTCGTTCGTGCGCGACGTGGACGACGACGAGAGCGACGCGACGATCGTTCGCACCGTCATCGAGATGGGCCGCAGCCTCAAGATGAACGTGATCGCCGAGGGCGTCGAATCGCTCGGCCACCTCGTGTTCCTGCGCCGACACCATTGCGGTTTCGGCCAGGGCCGCCTGTTCGGCGAGCCGGTGACCCTCTCGGAGCTCAAACTACTGCTGGCGCGCCAGCAGGAGACCGGACCCGCGTTCGCCGGGCTCATCGCGCAGGCCGCGAACGCCGACGCGATCGCCAAGCCGCGCGGAGCCTGACAGCTGGTTCGAACTACCGCGGTCCGTACCGCAGCGTTCCCCGGCCGGCGCCAGCCGATCCGGCTTCTCGAACGTACATCGATTTCATCTTCCACTCCCTGTATTGATCTTTCAGCGCCGCCGCGGTGGCGGCGG
>JAFAGC010000071.1 GCA_023423065.1 Pseudomonadota bacterium | reverse complement strand
GAGTACACTTGAGAGCAAGACTGTTAAAAATCTATTTTTTGCTGGACAGATAAATGGATCCTCTGGATATGAGGAGGCGGCAGCTCAAGGAATAATTGCAGGTATAAATGCAGCAAATAATATATTGGGTAAGGATAGTTTTACTATTAAAAGGGATGAAGGATATATAGGGGTTTTGATTGATGATTTGGTTACTAAAATCAGCTATGAGCCATATAGAATGATGACAGCTCGTGCAGAATATCGTCTTACATTAAGGCAGGACAATGCAGATCTTCGTCTTACTAAAAAGGGCTATGATATTGGTCTTGCAACCAAGGATAGGCTAGAGCGTATGACTCATAGAAGAGAATTATTGGAAGAAGCGATAAAAGAATTAGAAAATTATAAATTAAATCCCAATGAAGAGACAAATGCTAAGATAAAGTCTATTTCAACTCCAATAAAAACGGGGAGCAATTTAAAAGAATTGCTAAAAAGACCGGAGGTAAGACTAAATGAATTAATAAAAATATTTCCAATTAATACTAAACTCAATCCCGAGCTTATGCTATTGATTGAAACCGAAGTGAAATATGAGGGATATATAGCTAAAAATGAAAGTAGAATAAATAAAATGCATAAATTAGAGGATAGACCTCTTCCTGAGGACATCGATTATAGTAATGTTAAAGGTCTAAAGATAGAGGCGATAGATAAGCTTAATCGAATTAGACCAGAGACTATTAGTCAAGCAAGTCGCATAAGTGGGGTAAGCCCCTCTGATATCAATGTACTCATGATTTATCTAGAGTTAGAAAGGAGGAAGCATGAAAGAGGAGAAGATGATAAATGAAAGATTGGCAGAGAAAAAACAATTAATTGATAAATATCTAAATATGATAATTGAAAAGAATAAGGTCATGAATTTAACTGCAATTGATGACTATGATGAAATGTGGCAAAAGCATGTTATTGACTCTGCAAGCGTGCTTCCATTTATTGAAAAATACAATATTAAATCCATGATAGATGTGGGTACTGGTGCAGGCTTTCCTGGGATGATAATAAAAATACTAAAAGAAGACTTGGATATAATGCTACTAGATTCTCTAAACAAGAGAATTAAATTTTTAGATGAAGTAATACTTGGTCTTGATCTAAAAAATATTAAGACCATCCATTCAAGAGCTGAGGACTATGCAAGAAAAGATGGTAGAGAAAAATATGATCTATCCATTTCTAGAGCGGTTGCTAGGTTAAATACTCTACTTGAATACAATTTACCATTTGTAAAAGTCGGTGGAATATTTATCGCTATGAAAGGCCCAGGTCTAGATGAAGAGCTAGATGAATGTGAGAAGGCATTAAAAACTCTTGGTGGAGAAGTATTAGAGGTAAAAAAATTAGAAATGGACTTTGGAGAAAGAAATATTTTGATTGTTAAAAAAATTAATAAAACACCAAAAAATTATCCACGTGTTGGCAATAAACCAAAGACCAATCCACTATAAGGCTTCGGCCTTATTTTTTTGCAGATTTCACCGATGCAATACTATAAATAATATTTATAATTGAATTATTAACTATATGGAGGTTGATATGAAAAGTATAAGAAAAATTTTTAAAGCTTATAGACTCCAATATTATTCGCAGTTATAGAGAGCATTATTTCATCTATTCTATTTTCACTATTTTCAGTAAGATTAGGAAGCGTCGTAGATATTGCAGTTAAGAAAGAAGGAAATTTAAAAAATACTATATTAGTATGTGTCATTATTATGATTGGTTGGTTTTGCGCAAGTATAATTTACTCATTCATAAAAAGTAATTACAGTGCTAATATTCTTAAGGAAATTAAAAAAGAAATATATTCATCTATCAATAGATATGAGATGAGTGAGTATATGGGACAAAGTAATGAATACTATCTAGATGTACTTACCAAGGATATTGATAAATTTCAAGAAAATTATATTGACCCAAGTCTTGAGAAAGCAGCAAATGCAATCTCGGCAATAGTAAGTATTTTAACTATATTTGTTATAAATTGGAAACTAGGAATTTCATTTACAGGAATTAGTTTTTTAACAATTATTTTATCGCAATTACCAGGTGCTATAATGGCTAAAAAAACTGTAGAATAAACTAATTATAACGAGAGCTATTTAAATGTTGTAAATAAGACTTGACTTTAAGGTTTTTATGAGCAATATATGTTTGTGAGGTGATTTTATGATTTCAAGGAAAATACTACAAGACTTAAGAAATAGGTATCCAATGGGAACAAGAGTAGAATTAATATATATGGATGACGAACAAGCAGCCATTAAAGGCACCCTAGGAACTGTTCTAGGAATTGACGATATTGGTTCTATTATGGTTAATTGGGATAACGGATCTAGCCTTAATGTCCTATATGGTGTTGACAAAGTCAAAATCCTAAAATAGTATCACCTAATAACTTTATATAGGAGACATAATTTTAATTACTAGTTACGATAATTTTTATTGTTTCTTAAGAAAATTTTATTTTAATAATGGATTTGACAAAATTAATTTTAATAGGTACAATAAACACATTCCTAACTATATTTAGCTTATAGTAGGTAAAAATGAAACAAGGTAATATTGTTGGATTCGTTGATAATGATTTAGGGGTAATAATAAATGAAGATTTAAATAAAATATGGACAAAATCAAATATTGATGAAGCATGTATTAAATGCAATCAAGTTCTCAGTTGTTTAAACATTGCTTGCAGAAAATTACATGCAGTTGATGGACTTAAATCTAATGCACGTTTATGCAAAATTAAAAAGGAGGAATGCTAATGAAGTACAAAAAGTATATATTAAAGAATAAATGGGCATTTCTATCTGTTGTATTTTTGCAAATTATTATGTGGGGCTGCCAGGTTCTAGTGCAGCTTTTTGCAATAAATGCTTTTGATGGTGCTATTAAGCTAAATTTTAATTTATTTTTAAAATGGACAGTCATTTCTTTTATTACATGGGGAATATACTTTCTTATATGTAGCTTTGAAGCATATAAAAGAGCAGATGCAATTAGAATATTTAACAACGATGTCAGAAATGATATTTATTTAAGTGTTTACAATGATAAGATTTCAAATATATATAAGTCGGACAAGAGTGATTATATTTCGTGTGTAACACATAATATAAATGAGATAACAAGACTTTGTTGGGAGCCGCTATTTAATATGTTGGGAAGAATTGCACAGATTTTGTGGAGCATAATTGCTCTTATTTATATTGATATTTATCTTTTTATATTTGCAATAATTACAACATTAATTATGTGGTATATGCCAAAGATCTTTGAAGACAAATTTGAAAAGTTAGGTGAAGAAAATTTAAAAGCACAATCAATTGCAATGGGGAAATATAAGGATTTATTATATGGCATAAGTATACTTAAAATACTAAATAGAAAGAATTGGTATATTTCAAAAGGTGCAGAGGCAAGCAATATTAGTGAAGATGCAAAATCCAGGCAAAATTATATTGTGGAAATTTTAGAATGCATTATGGGTTACATTAGTGTATTTTTGCAAGTTTTATCAGAAGTTTTAGTTGTTGTGCTTGCGGTTTACGGAAGGATTGATGTGGCTGTAATAGCAGGAGCTGCAAATTTGATTGGAGGAGTAAGTAATGGACTAAATAATTTTGTAAATGCAAAAAATAGTATTGTACAGTCAAGATCATATTTTGAAATTATTAAAGACAATAATATTAAAGAAAGGGAGTTAAGTTTTAAAGATAAACTAGAATTAAAAAATATTTCTTATAGTTATGATGAAAAAGAAGTTTTAAATAATATAAATATGGAATTTAAGAAAAATCATAAATATGCAATAGTTGGAAAATCTGGCAGTGGCAAGTCAACAATTTTAAAAATTATAATGGGCATTATTGATGACTATGAAGGCGAAGTACTTTATGATGGTGTGGTTAAAGAAAAAGATGCGATTGATTATAATATTGGATATATATCTCAGAATATGTATTTATTTAACGATACAATAAAAGAAAATCTTAGTCTCGGAAGAGAATTTAGCGATGACGAAATTGAAGAGGCGTTAATTAAAAGTTCGCTGATAAAAGATATTAATAAATTTCAAGACCGGATTGATACTGTTGTGGGTGATGATGCAAAAATGATATCTGGTGGAGAAAAACAAAGAATAGGTATTGCAAGATCAATTTTGCATGGTGCGAAAATAATATTAATTGACGAAGGGACAAATGCACTTGATATAGAAAACCGAATATCTATAGAAAGAAATCTACTAATCGACAAGGATTTAACTATTATAATGATTAGCCACCATTTAGATGATTTCATGATTAGTAGATTTGACAAGATATATAGAATATAAGAGCTAGATGGTGAAGAGTCAAGAGAATTTTGACCATAATTTTCCTTCTTAATAGTATAAGGCTATTTTAATATTTAACAAACTGTTTCTATGTGTATTATTGAATTTTTTTAGGACTTAAAAAGATATTAGTGGCATGGAAGAAGTTATGTACGAGGTCGGACCAGTAACGATTTCTTCAGAATGTAAAGTTGAAGTGGACCAGGTATATTTTGAAAATGACAGTTCAAAATTTCAAGAATTATTAGAAGAAATCGGGGTTATAAGTTTTGATGATCCTGATTGTGAAGGTACTAAAATAGCAATAGAAGTTCCCAGAATGTTAGATGAAGAACTAGAAGTTTTAATTAGTAACAATTTGGAAGATATAAAAGAAATGATGAGGTTGGATTTTCTTGAAATTCAAAGGGAAGAAAATAAAACTAGATTTTATCTTTATAACAATTTCCCAATATTTGATAAGTTTAATAAGGCTTACTTCTTTATAGATGAGCTCGGAGATGAAGAGTTTGAACTAGATTATTTTGATGATTTGCTAGAAACTGTAGCTGAAATATAGAAAAAAATAAACAAAAAATATTTCAAATAAACCCTTTTATTGCTTGATATAATCATGTTTCTATTTTTATGTCTACTAATTTGAGTATGTTCCAAACTACGATATAAGTGCAAAGCTAACAATGAAATTATAGATGGTAAACTAACAAAAAACTATTTGTTCAACAGCCCATCATATGCAGCCATGTTTGTACTTGGGATGAGTAGAAATGGTAAAACTGAATGGAAAATGGAAGATGGAACCACGTTAAAAGAACTTGAGCAAAAAGAGCTGAGATAGACTGGTAATAGACGATATGCAATAGCAATATCGTCTATTTTTATACCTTTTAATGAATCTATCAAGAAGGTGTTCAAATGCCTAAAATAATCAATTCTAAATTCACTCATTAAATTGTATCAAAGTAGAGATAGTCTTAGAGGAAAACCTTCAGTCTATTTTCGATATACTTGAGAGGAGATACTTTAGTATTCCTTATAAAATCAAAAAGCAAATTGAAAGCAAAGCCATTAGTTCGCTAGATGAGGACGGAATTAGATTTTTGTTTGTAAGTACGAGAGAATTAATTAATAATATTTATAAGCATGCAAATGGGAGTTTTATCGATTATTCATTAAACAAGGATAAAGACAATGTTATATTAACCATAATAAATGATGGAACTTCATCTGACCAATATGATAAGATTGTTAAATCCAAAAATGGATTGATGATTTTAAGTCGATGTTGGAGGCAAAGGGAGCTTCATTGAATTTTGATAATAATGATGGCTATTTAACAGCAAAGGTAAAAATAAAGGTGAATCATGAAAATAATTCTATTAGATGATCATAAAATATTTGGAGAGAGTTTTGCTTTTCTTGCAGGAGGATACGAAATAGTTGAAAAATGTAAATATGTAAATCCTACTGACGAATTGTATAATGAACTTGCAAAGGACATGGGAATTAGTGAGCGAACGGTATTTAGTCATCTAAATAGCATTTACTCAAAACTTGGGGCATCTAATGCAGTTGAGGCATATGATAAGGC
>JAFAGC010000046.1 GCA_023423065.1 Pseudomonadota bacterium | reverse complement strand
CGCTCCGCCGGCGGCCATCGTCGCGGCGATGGCGGGCGCGGGCGTCGGCGCCGGAGTCATTTCGCGCAGCGGCGCGGGTGGACGCGGCGGAATCGGCGAACGCGGCATCGTGCCCGTCGAAGGAATGCCGCGCTCGTCGAGCACGACTCGTTCGATGGTGCCATCCGTGTCGTCGCTGGTGCCCGTGACCTGCGCGATGGCGAGCCACAGCTCCTCGAGGTCGATGGGGTAGTTGATCGTGCGCTGGACCTTGAACGGCGCGAGCCGCGGGCCTAACAACTGCAGGCGGTCCATCGGCGCGGAGAAGATGCGCTTCAGCGGAGTGTTGGTGCGCGTGGTGCGCGCGAGCAGATCGAGTCCGGATCCGTCGACGCAGCGCTCGCACGCGATCAGTACGTCGTAGGTGTTCTGGCGCAGCAGCAGCAGCGCATCGCCCTTGCTGGTGACGCAGTCGAGCTCGAGAACGCCGCGAATGGCGCGAGCGACGGCCTCGAGACCTTCCGAATCATGGTCTACCAGCAGGACACGCATGTGCGTCCAGTACCCCGGATAACTGCAAGAAATCGTTATTAGTAAACGCGATCTGACGGAATCCGGCGTCGCAACGCGTCACGTTTCGCCGGCCCTCAAGGGGTTCCGGAACCATCTTAAGTTAAGCGGTCCGTCTTACCGAGAGGACGCTGGCTACCTTGCGGATACGCTGGAGCAGACGCGTCAGATGCGGCGCGTCATCAACCCCGACGCGCACGTCGATGGTAGCCGTCGACTGCGTGCGATCGGTAGTGGTGTGCATCATCTCGATCGAAATTTTTTCGCTCGCGAGCAGGTCTCCGAGGTCGCGCACCAGTCCCTGTCGGTCGATGGCGACAATCGTGAGCGTCACGGGCTGCGTCGTGGTGGCGTCGGCCCACGACGCGGCGATCAGGCGATCCGGGTGCGCGGCGCTCATGCGCTGCAATCCAGGGCAGTTCGCGCGGTGAATGGTCACGCCGCGCCCCACCGTGCTGTAACCCGCAATCGGCTCGGGTTTCACGGGCGCGCAGCAACGCGCAAAACTCGTCGGCAGATCCTCGACTCCGGCCAGGACCACCGGCGAGCGCGAGCTGCGGCGCGTCTTCGCCTTTCTGCGCGGCGGGGCGGGCGCCGGGGCGGGCGGTGGCGTCGCGGCGGCCGTGGGTGGGGCGAGCTTCGCCGCCTCCTCGTCTAACTTCCGGAACCAGGCGCGCACCTTGGATCGGCTGCGCGGGCTGACCAGAAAGCCCTGCGTCTCGGACAGCCAGTCCCGGCTCGGCTGCGGATGCTTGTGGGTGATGATCTCGACGATCTCGCCGTTCGCGAGGGGCCGGGTGAGCGGCACGATGCGTCCGTTCACGCGCGCGCCGCGGCAGCGATGACCGAGATCCGTGTGCACGTGATACGCGAAGTCGAGCGGCGTTGCTCCGTGCGGCAGGTCGACGACCTCGCCCTTGGGCGTGAGCGCGTAGATGCGATCCTCGAACAGCTCGCTGCGCACGGAGTCGAGGAAATCCTTGTCCGTGCCCTCCGCATGGGTGGGCTCGAGGAGCTTGCGCACCCACTCGATCTTGCGGTCGTACGAGACGTCGTGCGCGCGCGATTCCTTGTAACGCCAATGCGCCGCGAGCCCGAGGTCGGCCTGCTCGTGCATCTCGCGCGTGCGGATCTGCACCTCGACCGCCTTGCCCTCGGGACCGATAACCGCCGTGTGGATCGATCGATAGAAATTGTCCTTGGGCGTCGCGATGTAGTCGTCGAACTCGCCGGGGATGTACGTGAAGTTGCCGTGCACGATGCCGAGCACCGCGTAGCAATCGGCGACGGTCTTCGTGATGATGCGCACCGCGCGCAGGTCGAACACCTGCTCGAACGTGAGCTGCTTGCGCTCCATCTTGCGATGGATGCTGTAGATGTGTTTCGGCCGGCCCTGGATCTCGGCCTCGATGCCCACGGTGCGCACCATCGACTCGAGCGTGCGGCAGAACTCCGTGATGTAGCGTTCGCGATCGGTGCGTTTTTCCGCCAGCGCGGACGCGATCCTTCGATAGTCGTCGGACTGCAGGTAGCGGAATGCCAGGTCCTCGAGCTCCCACTTGAGCTGCCAGAGTCCGAGGCGATTCGCGAGCGGCGCGAATACCTCGCGCGTCTCGAGCGCGAGTCGATCGCGGGTTGCCGCGTGACCGTCTTTCGCCGCGGTGAGCTCGACGAGCTGGCGAGCGAGACGCGCGAGCACGAGTCGCGGATCGCTGACGACGGACAACAACATCTTGCGCAGCGCCTCGGCCTGCGCCGGTTCGAGTTCGCGCGAGGCGGCCGCCATCGGCGTGAGGCGGATGTCGCCGAAGTGCCGCAACTCGCGTGCGAGGGCGATGACCGCGGGACCGAAGTGCTGCTCGATCTCGGCGGAGTCGTCGGGCGCCGCATCCAGCGCCGGTTGAGCGAGCAGCGCCGCGGCGAGCAACGAATCCTCGGTCAAGGATGCGACGATGACCGCCGACTCGACCGCCTGTTCGAGCGTGTGGCGCGCGACGCCCCAGCCGTCCAGGCGGGCGGCGTGCGCATCGATGACAGCTTTGAGCTCGGGCGAGCAGGAACGAAGATTGTGCACGGCGAGGGGATCGCGCCGAGGCGTGAGGCGCGGCGGATTTGCGGCTATCATACGCGCAGTTTTTTCAAGGGGCGCGAGGCGTTACCGACTGATGGCGCGATACCCGCTGAGATCCTCGTGGCGCACCTACCGACCGGACGCGGCGCAGTCTTCCGCCGCGGTGGTCGTGCGGATGTCACCGCGCGGTAACGCGCGCATTCTCGGCCTCGACCCTGGCTCCCTGCGCACCGGCTTCGGCGTCATCGACTGCGACAGCGGTTCGATGCGCATCGTCGCGCAGGGCTGCATCGCGACCTCTGGCGGACCGCTGGCCGATCGCCTGCGGACCATCCATTCCCGGGTCGCGGAGCTCATCGCCGAGCACCGCCCGCAACAGATCGCCATCGAACGCGTGTTCCTCGCCAAGAACGCCGACAGCGCGCTCAAGCTCGGGCAGGCGCGCGGCGCCGCGCTCGCGGCCGTGCCCGCGACGCTCGACGTGCACGAGTACGCGCCGCGCGCGATCAAGCTCGCGGTGGTCGGCGTCGGCGGCGCGGAGAAGGCGCAGGTGGCGCACATGGTCCGCCAGCTGCTGCGCGTCGAAGCGCGCCTCACGCCCGACGCCGCGGACGCGCTGGCGGTCGCGATCTGCCACGCGAACTCCAGAGAGCTCAAATTCGCATGATCGGATTCGTACGGGGCAAACTCGTCGTCAAGGCGCCGCCGCATCTCACGGTGGACGTGGGCGGTGTCGGCTACGACATCGAAGCGCCGATGTCGACGTTCTACACGCTGCCCGCGCTCGGCAGCGAAGTGCGGCTGCTCACGCACCTCGTCGTGCGCGAGGACGCCCATATCCTCTACGGCTTCGGTACGCAGGACGAACGGTCGCTTTTCCGCAGCTTGCTCAAGGTGTCGCAGGTCGGTCCCAAACTCGCGCTCGCGATCCTCTCGGGCGTCAGCGTCGAAGGTTTCGGCACGATCGTGAAACTTCAGGATGCCGCGGCGCTCACGCGTATTCCGGGTGTGGGCCGCAAGACCGCCGAACGACTACTGGTGGAGATGCGCGACCGCATCGATGCACTGGCCGAAGGCGTCGCGGGTTCACCGGCGGCGAACGGCGTGCCGGGCGCCAATGCCGCCGAGGGCGAGGCGTGGACCGCGCTGGTCGCGCTCGGCTACAAGCCCGCCGAAGTCACGCAGATGCTCAAGCCCTTCGCCGGATCGGGCGGCAGCACCGAGGACCTGATCCGTCGCGCGCTGCAGGGCGCGGTGCGGCCGCAATGAGTGGCGCGGATCGCATCGTGGAAGCCGTGGCGTCGCGCGAGGACGAGGCCGTCGATCGCGCCATCCGGCCGAAGAAACTCGCCGACTATGTCGGCCAGGAGCAGGTCAAGGCGCAGCTGGAGATCTTCGTGCAGGCCGCGGTGAAGCGCGGCGAGGCCCTCGACCACGCGCTCATCTTCGGACCGCCGGGTCTCGGCAAGACGACGCTCGCGAACATCCTGGCGGCCGAACTCGGCGTGAATCTGCGGCAGACTTCCGGTCCCGTGCTCGAACGGCCGGGCGACCTCGCGGCGCTGCTCACGAACCTGCAGCCGCGCGACGTGTTGTTCATCGACGAGATCCATCGTCTCGCGCCGGTCGTCGAGGAAGTCCTGTATCCGGCGATGGAGGATTTCCAGCTCGACATCATGATCGGCGAGGGACCCGCGGCGCGCTCGATCAAACTATCGCTGCAGCCGTTCACGCTGATCGGCGCGACCACGCGCGCGGGCCTGCTCACTTCGCCGCTGCGCGACCGCTTCGGCATCGTGCAGCGCCTGGAGTTCTACACGGTGGGCGAGCTCGAACGCATCGTGACACGCTCCGCCGGCATCCTCGGCGTGCCGATCGACGCCGCGGGCGCGGGCCGCATCGCGCAGCGCTCGCGCGGCACGCCGCGCATCGCCAACCGGCTGCTGCGGCGCGTGCGCGACTACGCGGAAGTGAAGGCCGACGGCCGCATCGACGAAATCGTCGCGCGCGGCGCGCTCGATCTGCTCGAGGTCGATCCGCAAGGATTCGATGCGCTCGACCGCAAGCTGCTTTCGACCATCATCGAGAAGTTCGATGGCGGGCCGGTCGGCATCGAAAGTCTCGCGGCCGCCATCGGCGAGGAGCGCGGCACACTCGAAGACGTCATCGAGCCGTTCCTGATCCAGCAGGGATTCCTGATGCGCACCGCGCGCGGCCGCATCGCCACGCGTAACGCGTACCTGCACTTCGGGCTCAAGGTGCCCGAGCGCGCCTCCGCGAACCTGCCGCTGTTCGAGGCCGAGCGGTGACCGGCGGATTCACCTGGCGAGCGCGCGTTTACTGGGAGGACACCGACGGCGGCGGGGTCGTCTACTACGCGAACTACCTCAAGTTCATGGAACGCGCCCGCACCGAATGGCTGCGATCGCTGGGCCACTCGCAGAACGAGCTGGCCGCGGAGCACGGCTTCGTGTTCGCCGTCGTCGAGGCGCACGTGAACTATCGCCGGCCGGCGCGACTCGATGATGAGCTGCTCATAAGTTGTGAGCCCGTGCCCGAAGGGCGGGCCTCGATCCGTTTCAAGCAGACCGTCCGCAATGCCGGCACCGACCAGGTGCTGGCGGAGGGCGAGGTGCGCGTGGCGTGCGTGGATGCCGCCACGTTCCGTCCCCGGCCGCTGCCGGATTTCGTAAGACCAGATCCGTAAGGGTCCAGGTCCGTAAAGGCCCAGGTCCGTAAAGGCCCAGGTCCGTAAAGGCTAACAATGGAAAACGAACTATCCATCGTCAAACTGGTGCTCAACGCGAGCCCGGTGGTGCAGGCCGTGATGGCCCTGCTGCTGCTGGCCTCCCTCGTTTCCTGGGCGATCATCTTCCGCAAGCGCTCGCTGATATCGCGCGCGCAGTCGGAGGCCGAAAGTTTCGAAAACAGCTTCTGGAAGGGCGGAGATCTCACCGCGCTATATCGGCAGATCGAAGGACGCGGCGGCGCCACCGGCATGTCGAGCATTTTCGAGTTCGGCTTCCGCGAGTTCGCGCGCCTCAAGCAGGGCGGCATCCCGGCGGACCAGTTGCTCGAAGGCGCGCGCCGCGCGATGCGCGTCGGACAGCTCAAGGAGATCGAGCGACTCGAGGAGAGCCTCTCGAACCTCGCGACCATCGGTTCGACCAGTCCGTACGTCGGCCTGTTCGGCACGGTGTGGGGCATCATGAGCGCGTTCGTGGCGCTCGGCGGCGTGCAGCAGGCGACGATCGCGATGGTCGCGCCGGGCATCGCCGAGGCGCTCATCGCCACCGCCATCGGCCTGTTCGCCGCGATCCCCGCGGTGATCGCCTACAACCGTTATGCCGACCAGGTGAGCCGTCTCGAACTGCGTTACGACGCGTTCATGGAAGAGTTCTCCACCATCCTGCAGCGCTACGCGGGGAAGTGAGGGCGCCATGGCATCGGTGAATCAAACTACCCGCCGCCGCCGTCTCATGGGCGAGATAAACGTCGTGCCCTACATCGACGTGATGCTGGTGTTGTTGATCATCTTCATGATCACCGCGCCGCTGCTGGCCGAAGGCGTCAAGGTCGATCTGCCCAAGGCCAATGCGCAGGCGATTCCGCCGGACATGCTGAAGGACTCGAAGCCCATCGTGCTCACCATCAACGAGCGTGGGCAGTTATTCCTCAACTACAACAAACCCGAGGATGAACCCATCGATGCGGCCAAGGTCGAAGCCCAGGCCGCCGCCGTGCTGCGTCGTGCACCGGAAACGACGGTGCTCGTGCGTGGCGATTACCGGGTGGCTTATGGAGAAGTCGTATCCGCCATGACCATCCTGCAGCGCGCCGGCGCCAGCAAAGTCGGGTTCATCACTCAGCCGCCCGAAAAACCCCGGAACCGTTAGGTCACTGAGGCTCGATGCCGCCGCAGAAACCTCGGAAAACCGGCCGTGCGCGCGCGATCGCGCTTTCGGTGCTGCTGCATTCGGCGATCGTCGTCGCGGCGGTCTACGGCTGGTTCACCTGGAAACACGAACCGCCGCCGCCCGAGACGCTCGCGGTCGAAGGCTCGGTGGTCGACGAGCGCGCGCTCAACCTGAAGCCGATTCCCGACGCGCGGCCCGAGCCCACGCCCGAACCGGAACCCGAACCGGCGCCGGAGCCCGAACCCGAGCCGACTCCCGTGGAGCCCGAGACCCCGCCCGAACCGGATCCGGCGGAGCTGGAACGACAGCGCCAGGAAGAACAGGAGAAGCTCGAAGCCGAGAAGCGCGAGCAGGAACGGATCGAGGCCGAGCAGAAGGAACAGGAGCGCCTCGAGGCCCAGAAGCAGGAAACCGAGCGAAAGGAAGCCGAACGTCTCGAAGCCGAGAAACAGGCCGCCGCGAAGGCGGCGGCGGAGAAGGCTGCCGCCGAGAAGGCCGCGGCCGAGAAGAAGGCGCTCGAAAAGAAACGCGCCGAAGAGGCCGCCGCGGCGAAGAAGGCCGCCGAGGAAAAGGCGCGGCTCGCGCGTGAAGCCGAATTGCGACGCAGCCTCGAGGCCGAAGAGCGCAGGAGCGCGATGCGCAACAGCCCACAGGCCATCAGCTGGTACAACCAGATCGTCGCGCGCATCACGCGCGCCTGGATTCGCCCGCCCTCGGCAAGAGCGGGCATCGAGTGTAAGGTTGCGGTTTCGCAGGTCCCGGGTGGAGAAGTGACCTCAGTCCGCGTGCTGAGCTGCAGCATCCCGGACCCGGCGCTGCGCGAGTCGGTCGAAGCCGCGGTGTACCGCGCGTCGCCGTTACCGCCGCCGCCGGACCCGGCATTGTTCGAGCGCAACCTGGAGCTGACATTTGCCCCGCAAGACTGAACGCATGAAAAACCTCGCTGCCTACGTACTGCTCGCCCTGTTCGGATGCGCGAACACCGCGTTCGCGCAGCTCAAGCTCACCATCACACAGGGTGTCACCGATCCGATCCCGATCGCGGTGGTGCCCTTCGCGCGCGCGGTGCCCGCCGACGGCGGTGTCGACGTCGCCGCGATCGTGCAACGCGACCTCGAGAGCAGCGGCCGCTTCAAGGGCATGCCGCGCGCCGACATGCTCACCACGCCGACCACCGCATCCGAAGTCGACGTCGCGGGCTGGAAGCAGCAGCGCAACGACTACGTGGTCGTGGGGCGACTGACGGCGCTGCCGGGCGGCGACATCGCGATCGACGCCGAGCTGGTCAACGTGCTGACCGGGCAGCGTCTCCTGGGCCAGAAATGGACCGTGAAGCCGAGCAACCTGCGCAACGGCGCGCACCGGGTCGCCGACGCGGTGTACGAGAAGATCCTCGGCGTGCGCGGCGCTTTCGCGACGCGCATCGCGTACGTCTCGGTCGACGGCAAGCCGCCGAACCAGCAATACCAGCTCATCGTCGCCGACGCGGACGGCGAGAATCCGCGCGTCGTCCTGAGCTCGAAGTACCCGCTCATGTCGCCCGCCTGGTCGGCCGACGGCAAGATGCTCGCGTACGTCTCGTTCGAGCGGCGCGTGTCCGCGGTGTACGTGCAGGAGGTGGCCACCGGGAAGCGCAGCATGGTGTCCGCCCGCGCCGGCATCAACGGCGCGCCGGCCTGGTCGCCGGACGGCAAGAAGCTCGCGCTGACCCTCTCGGGCAGCAACGGCAATCTCGACATCTATCTACTCGACCTGACGAGCCAGCAGCTCACGCGGCTCACCGACGATGCCGGCATCGACACCGAGGCGGTGTTCTCGCCCGACGGGTCGACCCTGTACTTCACGTCGGACCGCTCGGGGAATCCGCAGGTCTACCGGATGACGCTGGGCTCGAACGAGCGTCCGCGCCGCGTCACGTTCACGGGTTCCTACAACGCGCGACCGCGCATTTCGCCGGACGGCAAGCAGCTCGCGGTGCTGACCCTCGACCAGGGCGCGTATCGCATCGGCGTGCAGGACCTGGGCTCGGGCACGATGCAGATCCTGTCGCAGGGCCGCCAGGACGAGAGCCCGAGCTTCGCGCCGAACGGCGCCATGCTGATCCTCGCGGGGCGCGAGCGTGGGAAGGGCGTCCTGCAGACGATTTCGATCGACGGGCAGACCTCGTCGCGGCTCCAGGCCGACGCGGGCGAAGTGCGCGAGCCCGTCTGGGGTCCGTTCCTGCCGTGAAGCGCTGACTAACTACCAACCCTCCACGATTCAACCAAGTACGCAAATCCAGGAAGCAAGGCATGCAAACGAAAAATCTCGCTACCGCCACCGCATTCATCGCGTCGCTGCTGTTGTTCGCGGCCTGCGGATCCAAGCCGGAGACGGCACCGGAGCCGCCGCCACAGCAGCAGAGCACCGCGGACACCAGCGGCGTCGATGACGCCGGCGCCGACGTCGCGGATGCCGCCGGTCCCTCCGGCGAACTGCTGTCGAAGCGCATCATCTACTTCGATTTCGATCGCGCCGACATCCGCGCCGATTCGCAGTCGGTGGTGGCCGCGCATGCGCGCTACCTCGCCTCGAATCCGACGCAGAAGGTGCGTCTCGAAGGGCACGCCGACGAGCGCGGCTCGCGCGAGTACAACATCGGGCTCGGCGAGCGCCGCGGACAGGCCGTGCGCCGCGCGCTGCTGTTGCAGGGTGTTTCCGAAGTGCAGCTGTCGACCGTGAGCTACGGCGAGGAGCGCCCGGCGGTCGCGGGCAGCGATGAGCAGGCCTATGCGCAGAATCGCCGCGTGGAAATCATCTACCTCCGATAAGCCACAGACAGGTGCAAGGATGACAGCTCTTCGACTGCTCGCCATCGCCGCGGGAACCGTGCTGGTCGGCTGCGCCGTCGCGCCCGAGGACGATCCCGTCCAGATCCGCATGAACGATCTGGACAACCGCGTGCAGCGCATCGAGCGCGTGTTGACGAATCAGAGCCTGCTCGAGCTCTCGCAACGCATCGACCGGTTGCAGGCGGACCTGCGCGCGATCCGCGGCGAAGTCGAGCTGCTGCAGAACCAGACCGAGGGCGGCAAGAACCAGACCCGCAATCTCTACGGCGATCTCGACCGGCGCATCGCCGCGCTCGAGACGCTGGGGGGCGTCGGGCCGGGTTCCGGTTCGACGCCCGCGGGCGCGCCGGGCGCCGCGGGATCGGCGCAGGGCGAGCAGGCCGCGTACGACGAGGCGTTCAACGCGCTCAAGTCCTCGGACTATCCGAAGGCGATCGGCGGCTTCAAGGGTTTCGTCGCGTCGTATCCGGACAGCCCGCTCGCGAGCAATGCGCAGTACTGGTTAGGTGAGGCGTACTACGTGACGCGCGAGTACCAGAGCGCGATCGCGGCGTTCGAAAAGGTCGCCACCGGCTGGCCGGATTCGCGCAAGGCGCCGGACGCGCTGGTGAAGATAGGCTTCACGCAGGCGGCGCTCGGGCGCAACGCGGACGCGCGCGCGACGCTCGAAGACGTCACGCGTCGATATCCGGGAACGGAAGCCGCGCAACTCGCCACGGAGCGCCTGAAGCGACTTTCCAATGGACGATGAAACAGGCGGCGCCACCGCGCGCCGCCTGAAGATCACGGAGATTTTCCATTCGTTGCAGGGGGAGGCCGACACGGCCGGCTTCCCCACCGTGTTCGTGCGGCTGACCGGCTGTCCGCTGCGCTGCCAGTACTGCGACACGGCCTACGCCTTCCATGGCGGCGAATGGCGCACGCTCGAGGAGATTCTCGCGAAGGTCGCGGAATTCTCGACGCGCCACGTGTGCGTCACGGGCGGCGAGCCGCTCGCGCAGAAGACCTGCCTGCCGTTGCTCACGGCGCTGTGTGATGCCGGTTATCGCGTGTCGCTGGAGACCAGCGGCGCGATGCCGCTCGCCGCAGTCGATGCGCGCGTCGTACGTGTCGTCGACGTGAAGACGCCGGCCTCCGGCGAGGAGCGCCGCAATCGATACGATGATCTCGTGCTGCTTCGCCCCGAGGAGCAGATCAAGTTCGTGATCTGCGATCGCGCCGACTACGACTGGGCTCGCTCAAAGGTCGCCGAGCTCGGCCTCGCCGACCGCTGCACCGTCCTCTTCAGCCCCAGCGCCGAACAACTGCCAGCACGCCAGCTCGCCGACTGGATCCTCGAGGACCGCCTCCCGGTGCGCTTCCAGCTCCAGCTCCACAAAATCCTCTGGGGTAACGTCCCCGGCAAGTAGATTTACCGGATCGGTGCCAGGCACCGAAATCCGGTAAAAGTCGGAGAAACTACACACGATGATGAAACGCGCGGTCGTATTGCTGTCAGGCGGACTCGATTCCGCAACCGTTCTCGCGTTGGCGCGCGAGAGCGGGCTCGAGTGTTACGCGCTGTCGGTGGCTTATGGACAGCGGCACCAGGCCGAGCTCGACGCCGCATCCGCGGTGGCTCGCGCGCTCGGCGCGCGCGAGCACCGGGTCATGCACGTCGATCTCGCGAACATCGGCGGGTCCGCGCTCACCGATCATTCGGTCGATGTGCCGACGTCCCCGACCACCGGCATTCCCATCACCTACGTTCCCGCGCGCAACACGATCATGCTGTCGCTCGCGCTGGCGTGGGCCGAAGTGCTGAAGGCCGAGGAAATCCACGTCGGCGTGAACGCGGTGGACTACTCGGGTTACCCCGACTGCCGCCCCGAGTTCATCGCCGCGTTCCAGCATCTCGCGCAGCTCGCAACCAAGGCGGGCGTGGAGGGAAGTCCCATCGCCATCCGGGCGCCGCTCATTTCCATGAGCAAGGCGCAAATCGTGCGCACCGGCATCGAAAACGGCGTTGACTTCGCGCTCACGGTTTCCTGTTACCAGGCCGACGATTCGGGCCGCGCCTGCGGCCGCTGCGATTCCTGCCGCCTGCGCCGCGAGGGCTTCGCGGCCGCGGGGGTCGCCGATCCGACACGGTATGTGTAGACTGCGCGCCCTTCCCGGGGGTTGGTAGCTCAGCGGTAGAGCAGCGCCCTTTTAAGGCGGTGGTCGTGGGTTCGATCCCCACCCAACCCACCATCCCGATTCGATAAACTCCCCGCACATTCACCGGGGGGAACACCATGCTTCGGATTTCGGCCGCCGCCACGGCGGTGTTGGGTTTCTTTGTCGCGGGTGCGGCGCACGCCGCGGAGGCCACACCGGCCTGGAAGCCGCTGTTCAACGGCAAGAACCTCAGCGGGTGGACTGCAAATTACGCCTCGAAAACCCCCGATGACGCGCCGGCGCCCGCGAGCTACTTCCGCGTCGAGGACGGCGCGATCCACGCCTATCCGACGCAGGCCGCCGGCAGCGAGCAACCCAACGTCGTGCTGGTGACCAACACCGAGCATCGCGACTACCGCCTCAGCCTCGAATACAAATGGGGCGAGAAGAAATTCGCGCCACGGAACGACCACGTGCGCGACGCGGGACTGCTCTACCACATCCACCGCGATCGTCCCGCCGACTGGCCGGCCGCGATCGAATCGCAGATCCAGGAAGGGGACACGGGCGACCTGTGGGCGATCTCCTCGCGCGCGACGAGCTTCGTCGACCCGAAGACGCGGCGCTACACGCTTCCCGAGAACGGCGGCGTCGGCATCACCCTCGGCAACGAAGGCAAGTTCGAGCGCATCCGCCACGGCCGCGTCAACGAGTACCCGGGCTGGAACAAGCTCGAGATCGTCGTGCGCGGCGATCGCGCGACGCACATCGTCAACGGCGTCGCGAACATGCGCGTCAGCGACCTGAAGTCCTGGGACGCCGCGAGCAATTCGTGGGTCAAGCTCGACCACGGCCGCATCGGCCTGCAGGCTGAAAGCGCCGAGATCTACTACCGCAACATCTCGATTCGGCCGCTGACCGACGCCGACGACCTGCCGCCGCCGCCCAAGGCGACGGAAGTCTGGTTCCCGGTGCCCCCGAAGGTGACGCCGGGTGCGACGCCCGGCGCTCCGCCGTCGGACGCGATCGTCCTGTTCGACGGCAAAAATCTCGATGCGTGGCAGAGCGCACGCGACGGATCGCCGGCGCGTTGGAACGTCGTCAACGGCGAGATGGTCGTCGCGCCGGGCACGGGCGACATCCAGACGAAGGCCGGTTTCGGCGATCAGCAATTGCACATCGAGTGGCTCACGCCCGAACTACCGCCCGACAAGGTGAACCAGGATCGCGGCAACAGCGGCGTGTTCCTGCAGGACATCTACGAAGTGCAGGTGCTCGACAACTACACCAGCCCGACCTACGTGAACGGCATGGTCGGGTCCATCTACAAGCAGTTCCCGCCGCTCGTGAACGCGACGCGCCCGGCCGAGAACTGGAACGTCTACGACATCGTCTTCACCGCGCCGCGGTTCAATGCCGACGGATCACTGGCCAGCCCGGCCCGCGTGACCGTCATTCACAACGGCGTACTCGTGCAGAACAACACGGTGCTGAAGGGCGGCACTACCTACATCGGCGCGCCGTTCTACTACGCGCACGGCGACGCGCCGCTGCGTTTGCAGGATCACGGACATCTCGTCCGGTTCCGCAACATCTGGCTGCGCAAGCTCTGATCGAATCGTCGCGCGGGCCGGTCACTCCTCGAAGTCGAGGTTGACCGGCCCGCGCGGTTTCTCCTGTTTCTGCATGCGGCCCGTGAGCGGCGTCGCGGTGGTCACGCGCTCGAGCTTGAATTCGTCCGCCCACACTTCACCCGGCCCCGACAGGAAGAACCCGAACGCGATGGCGACGCTGTCCTGCGGAACGTCGAGCACGATCTCGTAGAGCGACCATTCGCGGGTTCCCGTCACCGGGCGATCGTCCATGTTGTCGAATCCATTCATCGTCTGGTTCGGGCCGTCGACCCGCATCCAGAGCTGCGCCTTGCGGGCATCCTGCGTGCGCATGCGCGCCGACAGCTTCCAGCGTCCGCCGCGGTACTCGTCGGCCGCGAACATCTGCATGAGCGTGCCGAACCCCGACTCCGCGGCGCCCGGCTTGCCCTTGATGTGCGCGCTCTTCTGGCCGCCCGCGACCTGCACGGGGTCCGTGTTGAATTCGTAGTCCTTCGGTGCGCTGCCCGCGACCATCCACCCGGCGGGCGCCGCGGAGTTGGCCGCGAGCGCGACGAATGCGAACAATCCGGCGAATGCGAGTTTTCTCATGGCAATCCTTCCTGGCTTCCGTGGCCGGTGGGCGTGTAGGGGTCGAACGTTGCGAGCCAGGCGGCAGCCTGGCCTTCCGCGATGCCGAAGTCCGTCGTCTGGGGCGAAGATTCGCCCGCGTCGAACCCGCGCAGGGCGAGGAGCGTCGCGACGCCCATGGCGCAGACGAGCAGCAGCGGGCGCATGAGATTCACATGCTCACGCCGCGTCCGCGCCGCCGCGAGGATGAAGTCGTCCGTTGCGGCGGACGGACCCGGCGCCGCGCCCGCGCGATACAGATCCAGCGGATTCGAAGTCTTCAGGCCCATGTGATCATGGCCTTGCGCAGCGCGCGCAACGCATAACGCAGACGGCTCTTGGTGGTTTCCGCATTTGTGTGCGTGAGCGCGGCGATCTCGCGAACGCCGAGACCCGTCTCGGCGCGCAGCAGGAAGACTTCGCGCTGCTCGAAGGGCAGGGTGGCGATCGCGGATTCGAGCGCGCGTTGCCGCGCATCGTGCAGCGCGATGGCCGGGGGTTGCTCGCTAGTTAGGGCCACCGCTGCGTCGAGAGCGGTCGCGGCCTCGGCTCCGTCGGTCCATCCCCGGCGCGCGCGCCGCCGGAACCCGTCGGCCGCGCGTCGATGCGCTATCGAAAACAACCACGTGACGAAACTGGCTCGGGCGGTATACCGCCCGCGCGCGTGAATCACGGCCAGCCAGGTTTCCTGGAAGACTTCGTCCGCCTCGCTGGCGCGTCCCGTCAGGTGGCGCGCGAATCGCATCAGCGGCGCGCGATGGCGCGAGTAGAGGGATTTGAACGCGGCGTCGTCGCCATCGCGATAACGCTGCATGAGCGCCTCGTCGCTGAGTTCGCTCGTCACGTTGGTGCGGTGCACGGTCCGGACCGCCGAGGGCTCGTCGGCCGGCGGCGCAGGCAGGTTCCACCAGGCGAATGTGACGACGTCTTGCATGCTCGCGTTGATCGCCGCCCGAGGGAGAAAGGGGTTAGGACCTGCCCTGGATTGGCATGAGACCCCTGTCACAGGGGTAATCAACGGCAAGATCTTGCCGCCTTCCGGGGCCGCGCCTGAGGGCAATTCCCGTGCCGCGCGTTCAAGGGAAGCCGGTTTCCATCCGATAAACCCTCGAGCGCGGCGGCCTGACAGGCCCGCCCGCTTGTTAGTTCGCATCGAGAGGAGGTACCGGATGAGCGACGCGCGCACCGAGGGAGTCGCGCCCGAGCATGCCACGACCGAGCTGCCGCTGCAGGCCCAGCTCGTCGGGTCGCTCGCGCTCGTGCTCGTCCTCAGCGCCATCGCAGGCCTGATCGGCTACGCGACCTTCGACGCGACTTCGCTCGAGAACAGCGCGCGCGCCAAGGCGATGATGTACGGCTCGAACCTCGCATCGGAGCTCTACGGCGCGGTCGCGACCCACGACACCGTGCACGCCGAGCTCACCATCGCGCCGCTCGCCACGGATCGCAACGTGCGCGGCGTCGCGGTCTACGCGCCCGGCGGTCGCCGGCTCGCGGGTCTCGGGCAGTTTCCGGCGACGCTCGTCGTGGGCGACAGGGTCAGCCTGGCCGACGACCGCGTGCTGCTCACGGTGCGCGACATACGCGTGGACGACGGCTTCGTCGGTCAGCTGTACCTGGCACTGTCCACCGAACACATCGCCTCCGCGCGGTTCCGCGCGGCGCAGTTTCCCGCGATGACGACGGCCTGTGTGCTGCTGTTCGCCATCCTGCTCGCGCTCGCCAACTCCTTCAGCGTCATGATGTCCGAGGTCGTGCGCATGTTCGAAGAGCGCCGGCACATGGAGCGCACGGAGAAGGAACGTCTCGAGAAGCTCGTATCCGAGCGCACGGAGGAACTCGAACGCGGCCGGGAGCAATACCGGCTCGTGGTCGAAGGCACCCAGGCGATTCCATTCGCGCTCGACGTGGAGGACGGTCACTTCGAATACATCGGTCCGCAGGGCCCCGCGCGACTCGGTTTCAACGAAGAACTCTGGAAGCAGAGCGGCTTCCTCGACCAGCTGATGCCGCGCGAGCGCAATGGCGCCGTGCGTGCGCGCATCGACCAGAGCTCGTCCGGATCGTTCGAAGCCGAGGCCACCGTGCTGACGCAGGACGAAAGGCGCGTCGACCTGCGCTGGGTGGCGAGCTGCGAGCAGAGCGACAGCACCGGGCAACACAAGGTGCTGCGCGGCATGATGCTCGACGTCACCGAGCAGCGTCGTCTCGAGAACGATCTCGCCCAGGCGCAGAAGCTGGAGAGTGTCGGTCGGCTCGCGGCCGGCGTCGCGCACGAGATCAATACGCCGGTGCAGTTCGTCTCCGACAGCGTGCACTTCGTGCGCGAGGCGATGGACGATCTCGCCGAGATCGTCGACAAGTATCGCAACCTGCGCGCCGCGACCCTGAACGGTGACGGCAGCGCCCCGGACGCCGTGGCCGCCGCGAAAGCCGCGGAAGAGGCCGAGGACGACGCGGACCTCGACTACATCCTGGAGAACGCGCCGGTTGCGCTCGACCGCGCGCGCGAAGGCCTGGGCCGGGTTGCCGCGATCGTGCGCTCCATGAAGGAATTCGCGCACCCGGACCGCAAGGAAATGGCCACCGCGGACCTCAACCAGGCGATCCGCAGCACGCTCGTGATCGCCTCCAACGAGTACAAGTACGTCGCGGAGGTCGAGACCGGCTTCGATCCGGCGCTGCCGCACGTCAACTGCTACGCGGGCGAGGTCAACCAGGTGGTGCTGAACCTCATCGTCAACGCGGCTCACGCGATCGGCGACGTGGTGAAGGAGCAGGGCGGCGGCAAGGGCAAGATCCGCGTCGCGACGCGCGTGGTGGGCGACTGCGTCGAGATCGCGATCAGCGACACGGGCAAGGGCATTCCGCCCGAGGTGCGCTCGCGCATCTTCGATCCGTTCTTCACGACCAAGGAAGTCGGCAAGGGCACCGGCCAGGGTCTCGCCATCGCCCGCACGGTGGTGGTCGAAAAACACGGCGGCACGCTGCACTTCGAGACCGAAGTCGGCAAGGGCACCACTTTCTACATCCGGCTGCCGATCGCGGGACCGGCGAACTCGTCTGCGGCCGCGTGAGGAAAATTCCATGAAACTCGGAAGGGTCAATTCGAGCCACATCCGCGCGGTCACGGGCACGACCTTCGTCGCGACGCTGAGCTCGCTGCTGTTCGGCTACTGCACCGCGGTGATCGCGGGCGCGGTCGGTGCGATCGACCACAACTTCATCCTGCCGCGCGACCTGACGGGCAACGCGGCCAATGCGCTGCTCGGCCTCACGGTGTGCAGCGCGCTGGTCGGCACGATCCTCGGCGCGCTGCTCGCGCGGCCCGCGGCCAGGTTGTTGGGCCGCAAGAAGCCGATGATCCTTGCCGCGGTCCTGTTCGCCGTGTCGGCGGTGGGCTCCGCGTATCCCGAGCTCGGCATCGCGCCGATCGGCGAGATGGGTCCCGCGGCGATCTGGCCGTTCAATTTCTACCGCATGCTGGGCGGCATCGCGGTCGGCCTCGCGTCGATGATCGCGCCGACGTACGTCGGCGAGTTCGCGCCGAGCGCGGTGCGCGGACAGCTCGGCGCGTATCAGCAGATCGCGATCATCGGCGGCATGACCATCGCGTACTTCGTGAACTGGGGTATCGCGCTGCAGGGCGACGATAACTGGGTGCTCGAGACCGGCTGGCGCTGGATGATGCTGGCGCTGGTCATTCCTGCCATGGCGTTCTTCTACCTGAGCTTCTCCGTGCCCGAGAGCCCGAGATGGCTGGTGATGCGCGGCCAGATCGAGGCCGCGCGCCGGTTGCTCAAGCGGTCTGCGGAACCCTCCGAAGTGGAGCCGATGCTCGCGGAGCTCGCGAACTCCGAGCCGGACGAAAAGCCCGCGCCGTTGTTCGCGTTCGGCGTGCGCGTGGTGCTCGTCGGCATCGCGTTGTCGGTGTTCCAGCAGCTCGTGGGTGTCAACACGGTGTTGTATTACGGTCCGAAGATCTTCGAGTCCATGGGTTATTACATGGACGCGGCGTTCCTCGGCATCCTGATCGCCGGCATGGTGAACCTGATGTTCACGATGGTCGTCGTGCTGCTGGTCGACAAGATAGGCCGCAAGCCGCTGCTCCTGTTCGGCGGCATCATCATGGGTATCTCGATGCTCGCGCTCGGCTCGCTGTTTCATTCGGGCAATACCGGTCTGCTCGGACTCGTGGCGATCTGCTTCTACCTCGCGGGTTTCGCGGTGTCGTTCGGCCCGGTCGTGTGGATCATGCTGAGCGAGATCTATCCCGCGCCGATCCGCGGCCAGGCGATGTCGCTCGCGGTCGCATCGCAGTGGGTCGCGAACCTGCTGGTGTCCGGCACGTTTCCGCTGCTGCTCGGTAACGGCGCCTGGAACCATGGCTATGTGTTCTGGGTTTACGGCGCCTTTGGAATCCTCGCGGCGTTCGTGGTACTCAAGTTCGTGCCGGAAACGCGCGGAGTGGATAGCGAGATGCTGGAATCGCTGTGGCGTCGCCAGGACGCTCCGGCGTAATGGGGACATTCCTCGTTTCCTAGCAAAAGGGGACAGACCTCGATTTCGGGCTCGATGAGTCCCGGCGATTACGGCGTCCGCGTTGACGGCATGGCCGTCGCCCACACGATGGGTTTCGCTACCGCGGCGCGCCCCAGCTATTGAAGGCGCCAGGCGATGGACCGCCGGCCGCGGGGGCGGGTTATCTGTCTCTGCCAATCTGTGAGGGCGCCTGGCGCAGTCTGAGGATGATCCTTGCCGGCTCCGTGCCTTGCGCGAACGCCGGATGCGCCGCGTACGCTCAGCCCCATCGCATGTGCGCCGTCCATGCCGTGCACTCACCTCGGTGATCGCCGGGACTCATCGAGCACCGCACTGACGCGACTATCTCCGCGTTTCGCTCGTAGCTGGCAATAATTGTCCGCCACGCTTGGTGGCCAAGAGCCAATAGAAGAGTCGCAAGAATTGATGGCAGCGGGCCATCGAATCAGGTCTGTCCCCTTTTGCTAGGAAACGAGGAATGTCCCCATTAGTCGATCCAGCCTGCGGAGCGGCGGAATTCTAGTTCGGCCTTCTCCTGCGCGGCGTGGTCGACCTTCGGCTGTGCCCGCGCTCGGGCCTGCGCGAGGGTCTGCGCGAAAGGGGGCAATCCCGCCTGCATGCGCATCGAGTTCACGCGCGACTGGTTTTCGATCGGGTGTGGCTCGAGTCCATTGGGTCCCATGCGTAGCTGCGTGCCGTAGCGTTGCGGGCGGCCTTCGTACACGCGGATACGGTCGTCGATGATCGCGAACTGCCAGCGTGGCGCATCGCCCATCTCCGTGGCGCGGTCGATGAGGTCGCGGCACTGCCTCATGAACGAGGGCTCCGCGATCGAATGCAACGCGACGCGCCAGGCGGCTTTCGCGCCCTTTTCGCCGACGAGCGCGATGCCCGGCCAGCCGAATACCGCGATGATCTGGCGCAGCCGCGCCGCGTTCGCCCGGTGCAGTTCTTCGAGTCTTGGATGATAGGTCTCGTCGAGCTCGCCCGCGGCGGTCAGCTCGCCGCGCAACGCCTGGTCGCGCGCTTCCATGTCGAGAAGTGCCTTCTCGAGTGATTCGTCCATTCCCCCTTCGCCCTCGATGCGACCAGTTAGGCCGACCGGGTCCTAATATATACGACGCACGCCAATAGAGAACCCCGCGCGGGTTCACCGCCCGCGCGGAGGTCTCGTGTCAAGCCGTGCTTTCTACATGCGCGGCTTGGTGCTGGAGCTCTCGTACTCGGAGGAATCGAGATACCCGTCGCCGTTCTTGTCGGCTTTCGAGAACGACTCGACGAGCGTCGGATCGGCCGAAGCCTCGGGCATCGAGATGCGGCCATCCTTGTTCGTGTCGAGCGTGTCGAACGAGCCGCTGCTCTGGCCGGATGTCTTCGGCTTCTCCTTGTCGTCCCCCGCGACTCCCGCGAGCGGGATCATCATGACGGCGGCGACGGCAAGCAGGTGGATCTTCTTCATTGCATGTCTCCTTGGCACTGTGTTCGATTCGTGGTCGGAGCAGCATTTCGCGTGCCACTTCCGCGGGCGCTCTTGTGCTTCAGGAACTTGGGATTCTCCCCGCGTGCCAGGCGACTGGATGTCGGACGCGAAGTGCTTGCGGCACGCGACAAACGCCCGCGCGGGCGACGGCAAATCGCGACAGTGGCGCACAAACTAACTACAAACAGGGACTTGCCGGTCGGGCATTGCAGACATGGGCGAAAGCCGCGGGCAGGCGCAGCCGCCGCCTGACGCGTGCGTGGGTGCCGTGCCGCGGCGCGTGTCGGACAAATGCCGACATGCAGCGGTCGCGTCTCCCACGCCGTTGCAGGTCCCTGCCGCTGTGCGCGCAAGTGCGCCGAATTCCAGAATGGGATTCGCAAGTGGAAAGGCGGACGGAGGAAGCATGAACTGGGACCGCATTGCCGGGAACTGGCCCCAGTGGAAGGGCCGCATACGCGAGCGCTGGTGCCGGCTCACGGACGATCAACTCGACCTGATCGGCGGACAGCGCGAGCAGCTCACGGGGCGAATCGAAGAGGTGTATGGCCTCTCGCACACGGAAGCGGAGCGGCAGCTTCGCAACTGGGAACGAAACCTCGCCATTGACGAGTTCGACGAGGAGGACCTCGTGTTCGACGACGAACCGGGTCCGACGAGTGTGAACGGCCGGGAGTCGTGATGATCCAGATTACCCTGAGTGGTTTGCGCAATGCCGCCTGGTGCGTGACCGCGTTCGGAATCGTTGCGTGCGCGGCGACGCCGCTCACCGCCGAACGTCTCGCGCTGGCGGAACAATCCATCCAGCGCGCGGAGGTCGCCAAGGCCGCCGATTTCGCGCAGCTGGAACTATCCGAGGCGCGCGCCAAGTATGCGGCGGCGCAGGCCGCGGCCGACAAGCGCGACGCCGATCTCGCGACGATGCTCGCCGAGCAGGCCGACGTCGACGCGCAGCTCGCGGAACACACCGCGCGCGCGAAGCAGTCGGAGCAGGTCGCGGGCCAGCTGGACGCACAGATGCGCGAATTGCGCGAAGAAGCATTGCGGCGCGTGGGCGCCGCGCCGGATCTGTCGGCTCCATGAGGGCGCGCATGCGGGCCGGATACGCCACCTTCGGACTCGGCGCCTTCGCGGCCCTGGCGAGCTTCGCAACCTTGGGGCTGGTTGCTTGCGAGACGATTCCGCGGCTTCCGGCGGATTTCAGCGAGGAGCGCGCGGCGGTGGATGTCGCGGCGGCGAAGGCCGACGTGACGCGCTACGCGAGTCCGGAGCTCGCGCGCGCCCGCGACTATCTTTCGCGCGCCGAGGCGCGCGCCGCCAGATACGGCGCGGACCCGGTCGCGACTCACTACGCATACCTGGCGGCACAGACCGCGCGCATCGCCGACCTGCGCGCGCAGGAGCAGTCGGCCCGCGCACGTATCCGCGCCAACGAACACGAGCGCGAGCGGATCCTGCGCGAGACCCGTCTCGCCGACGAGCGCAACGAGCGGGGCGCCGAACTCATGGATGGACTCGTGCGCGAACTGCGCGCCGCGCCCACGGCGCGCGGTCTCGTGATCACGCTCGACGAGGTCCTGTTCGCGAAAGGCCGCGCGCAACTGCACCCGGACGCCGCGTCGCCGCTCGACCTGATCGCGACATTCCTGCGCGAGCTTCCGGAGCGTCGCGTGCAGATCGAAGCGTTCACCGACAGCGTGGGTGCGCACTCGTACAACCTCGAGCTGTCGCAGTCCCGCGCCGACGCGGTGGCGATGGCGTTCATCAACCGCGGCATCGATGCCGCGCGCGTGCGTGCGCTGGGCTACGGCGAGTGGTTTGCCGCGCCGGAGGAGGCGCCGGCGCGCCAGGGCCCGCGCGATCGGCGCGTCGAGATCATCCTCTCCAACGACGCGGGCGTGATTCCGGCCCTGTTGCCCGCGGTCGCGTCCCTCGCGAGTGCGCCATGAAAAACACCGTCAGTGACCTGTATTCCGCGTCGCTGAACGCGGCGCCCGAGTCGGGCGCGACGAGCCGCATCGCGCCGGATCTGCGCGCCGACTGCGCGCTGCGGCTGATCGGCAACGCGCCCGCGATGCACAAGGTGCGCGATCTCATCGCGCGCGTCGCGCCCACGGAATCGACCGTGCTGATCTGCGGAGAGTCCGGCTGCGGCAAGGAACTGGTGGCCGAGTCCATCCACGCGATGAGTCCGCGCGCCGACAAACCCTTCGTCGCGATCAACTGCGCGGCGATCCCGGCGACGCTGATCGAAGCGGAGTTGTTCGGTCACGAGCGCGGCAGCTTCACCGGCGCGATGCGTACGCGCGAGGGCGTCTTCGAGCGCGCGAGCGGCGGCACGTTGCTGCTCGACGAGATCACCGAGATGCCGCTCGACCTGCAGTCGCGCCTGCTGCGCGTACTCGAGACGAAGCGGCTCAACCGCGTCGGCGGTTCGAACGATCTCGAGGTCGACGTGCGGGTCATCGCATCCACCAACCGCTCACCGTCGCTCGCGTTCGCCGAAGGGCGCCTGCGCGAAGACATCTATTACCGGCTGGCCGTCGTCACCGTACAGCTACCGCCGCTGCGCGAGCGCGGCGACGACATCCTCGTGCTCGCGGAGTTCTTCCTCTCCGAGCTCAACCTGCGCAACGGGACGAACAAGCGATTGTCTGAATCGCTGCGCAACCGCTTCATGCGCCACTCCTGGCCCGGCAACGTGCGCGAGCTGCGCAACGCGGTCGAAAGGGCCTACATCCTGTGTGACGGCGAGCTGGACCTGAGCGAGCAGGAAATGCCTACGCTGCGACACGGCGGAGTCGGGTCGACGGGGGGCGAGGGCGACGTGGTTAATGTCGCCATTGGCGCGACGCTCGACGAGGTGGAGCGGACCTTCATCCTCGCGACGCTGCGTCATTTCGAAGGTGACAAGCGACGCGCGGCCGACGTGCTCGGTTGCAGTCTGAAGACTCTGTACAACAAGTTGCACGCGTACGAACGTGCCCGGCCGGCGGGCGTGAACTAGCAAGGAGACAGCGATATGGGATTCATTCTGTGGTTGGTCATCGGCGGTGTCATCGGTTGGCTCGCCAGTCTCGTCATGAAACGTGATGCCAATCAGGGCATCTTCCTGAACATCGTCGTGGGTATCGTCGGCGCACTGCTCGGCGGCTGGCTCATCAGCCCCTTGGTTGGCGCAGGGACGATCAACCAGGGCGAGATAAGCGTCGGGAGCCTGTTCGTTTCCTTCCTCGGCGCAGTGGTACTGCTCGCGATCGTCAACCTGATCACACGCAAACGGGTGCGCTGAGCGCGCATCCCGATCCCCGGATGTCGATGTTGCCGGCCGTCATCGAATGATCGCCGACATCTTCGACATCCGGGTCTCCATCGCAGAGCTGGCGCTGCGCGGCACGCTGGTCTACTGGCTGCTGTTCCTCATCTTCCGGTTCGTCCTGCGGCGCGATATCGGCGCCGTGGGAATCGCCGATATCCTGCTGCTCGTGATCGTCGCGGATGCCGCGCAGAACGCGATGTCCGGTGGTTACACGACGTTCACCGAGGGCGCGATCCTCGTGCTCACGATCATCGCGTGGAACTGGCTGCTCGACTGGCTCTCGTTCCGATATGCGCTGGTGCGCCGCTTCGCCAATCCGCGCCGCCTCATACTCGTGCACAAGGGAGTGCTGCAGCGGCGAAACCTGCGGCGCGAGTTCGTCAGCGTCGAAGAGCTCCAGGAGAAACTGCGCGAGCAGGGGATCGAGAGGCTCGAGGAGGTCAAGGCCGCGTACCTCGAGGGCGACGGCCAGATCAGCGTGATCCGAATGCCGGAAGCCGGGGAGGCGGCCGGCAAGCCACGTAAGGGCGCGACACCCGGCGCATCCTAGTCAGCGCCGTCGAGTTCCAGGTTCGCGAGAACGACCGGGGCGGGTTGCGTCGCGGTGTACTCCGGGGCCAGGTCTCGGGCGATGGCCATCACGAGCGGAGGCATGTCACCCTGGGCAGGTTCGAGAGCGAACACGATGTCCACATCCCGCTCCACCACGAACAACCGTCCCTCGCGCACGAATGCGATGGCGCGCCCGAACTCGTCGCCTTCGCGCTCATCGCCTTGATAGACCTCGTCCGCGACCTCGACGGGCAGGTCGATCGGCGAAACGGCGACGTCATGGTCGACGTTGCCGCTCACGAGCCGCAGCGCAAGCAGCATGGCAAGGACGGTAAGGAGTCGACTGATCCCCGAGTTCACCCCGGGATGGTGCCGTCGTTCCACGCCCCGGCGCGTTCGGACCCCACGTTTGCCCGCTGTAGGTGGGTGCCGCGTGCAGTGCAGCGGCTCGGGCCATGCGATAATTTGCGCGGATGGAAGGCGAAGTAAAGATCGTAAAGTGGTTCAACGAGATCGACTGGATCCAGGCCGGTACTCGCATCGCGGCCATCTTGATCCTTACTACGATCCTGATCTTCGTCGCGCGCCGGTTGATCGCGGGCTTCGAGCGGATCTCGGCGATGAACGCCGACGACATCGATTCGCGGCGCCGGGCGGCCACCGTAAGCCTGGTGCTGCGCAAGACCATCACCTTCATCCTCGCGACGCTCGCGACACTCGCGATCCTGAACGCGGTCGGCATCACGATCATGCCGTTCCTCGCGACCGCCGGCGTCGCCGGCATCGCGATCGCGTTCGGCGCGCAGACGCTGGTCAAGGATTTCCTCAAGGGCTTCTTTCTCGTGGCGGAGAACCAGATCCGGCAGGGTGATGCCGTGGAAATCGCCGGCAAGTCCGGCGTCGTCGAGAACCTCACGCTGCGCTACGTGCAGCTGCGCGATTTCCAGGGAAACGTGCACTTCGTCCCTAATGGCGAGATCGGGGTGGTCACGAATTCCAGCCGGACTTTCTCGTACGCCGTGATGGACGTGATGATCGCCCTCGACCAGGAAATCGCGCCGGTCATCGACGCGATGCGCGAAATCGGCGTGCAGATGCGCGCGCATGCCGAGTGGGGACCGAGGATCCTCGACGAGCTCGAGGTTTCGGGAATCGAGAGCTGGAGCGAACGCGGCATCACGCTGCGCGCGCGGTTCCGCGTTCCCGCGGTTGACCAGGGTCCGGTGCGCCGGGAGTTCCTGCTGCGGCTCAAATGCATATTCGACGAACTGAAGATCCGGCATCCGCAGATGGCGGTGTCGATGACCGGCGGCGGCGCGGTGACGCCGACGTGACGCGGGCGAGAAATGCGGGCGGTGCGCCGCCCGCGCGTACGTACGAGTACTAGTTCGTCAGTGCGCTCGGCGTCGCAGGGCCCGAACGGCTCGCGCCTCCCTCGCTCTCCCAGCGATCCTTTTCGAGGCGCTCGTCGAGACGGCGGCGATTTTCCTCATCTCGGCGCTGAGCGCGGGATGCCGCAAAGCTGGCCGCGAGAATGGCGAGGCCGGTCATCCCGAGCAACTTGAAGATCCGGATCGTGGTCATGTTCCCTCCGCGCATCGTTGTTCTCCTGAAAGGCCGTCCGGCGACGATGTAAGGT
>JAFAGC010000117.1 GCA_023423065.1 Pseudomonadota bacterium | reverse complement strand
CGCCTCGGCGCGGCCGCGCGCGCCCGCGCCGAGGAAAAATACGCGTGGCGATCGCTCGGCGCGCAACTCGCGAAAGCATACGAGGACGTGGTCAAGTGAACGCCCTGCTCAAGCGGCTCTACGACCTGACGCCCGTGAGCGTGCAGGAGTGGTTGGTCAGCGCGTTCAGCGCCAATCTCGGCCGCGCGCGTTATGGCGGCCGGTTCCCCGAATTCCGCGCGCTGCTCGAAGAGAGCCAGTGGTGGGACGCGCGGAAGATGGGCGCGTACCAGGACGAGCGCCTGCGCGCGGTCGTCAGGCACGCGTACGAACACGTGCCTTACTACCGCGAGACCTTCGACAGGCACGGCGTGAACGTCGGAAAGTTCCGCGGCCGCGAAGACCTGATCAAACTACCCGTCCTCGACCGCGACACGATCAAGCGGCGCGCCGACGACCTCAAATCGCGCCGCCCCGAGGACCGCGCCCTCACGCACGGCCACACCAGCGGGACCACGGGCTCTCCGCTCTCCGTGTACTACGACGCCGGCATGGTCGCGATGAACTACGCGGTCATGGACCGGCAATACGCGTGGGCCGGTCTCAAGCTCGGCGAAGGCGGCGACCGCGCCGCGATCGTGCGCGGCAACGTGATCGTGCCGCTCACGCAGAAGAAGCCGCCGTTCTGGCGCTTCAACCGCCACCAGAACCAGCTGCTGATGTCGAGCTTCCACCTGACGCCCGACAACCTGACTCACTACTTCGCGAAGCTGCGGGAGTTCCAGCCGCAGGTCATCGACGGATATCCCTCCTCTCTCTACGTGCTGGCGCGCGTTCTGCTCAAGCGCAACGAGCGGCTGCCGCTCAAGGCGGCGATCACGTCGTCGGAAACGCTGTACGACTTCCAGCGCGAAGCCATCGAAGAGGCTTTCGAGACCCGCGTGTTCGATTACTACGCCGCCGCCGAGCGCGTCGTGTTCGCGGTCGAATGCGACCGGCACTCGGGCCATCACCTGTGCGAGGAATACGGCGTCACCGAATTCCTCGACGAGGACAACCAGCCGGTGCCCGACGGCACCGAGGGCCTGATGACCGGCACCTCGCTGCACAACCTCGGCATGCCGATGATCCGATATCGCACCACGGACCGTACGGCGCGCAAGGTGGGGAGCTGCCCCTGTGGCCGCCCACTCCCCCTCATGGAGGACGTATCGACCAAGGCGGAGGACCTGCTGCGGCTCAAGGACGGGCGGCTCATTCCGCCCTCCGTGCTCACGCATCCGTTCAAGCCGCTCGATTCGATAGAGGCGTCACAACTCGTGCAGACCGACCTCGACCGACTGCTCATCCGCCTGATCCCCCGCCCAGAATACTCGCCCAGACACGGCGAACAGCTCATCCGCGACTTGAAGGCGCGCGTCGGCGACGACATGCGCATCGACATCGAGCTCGTGAAGGAGATGCCGCGCACGGCGCGCGGCAAATTCAAGTGGGTGATCTCCGAAATCGACACGGGACTCTGATCAAACTATGTGCGGAATCGTCGGCGTCTTCCGGACGCGTGAGAATTGCGATGCGGAGCGGCTGACGCGGATGCGCGATGCGCTCGTGCATCGCGGCCCCGACGACGCGGGCAGCATGACCGACGGCCCGCTCGGTCTCGCGCAGCGCCGCCTCTCGATCATCGACCTGTCACCGCTCGGCCACCAGCCGATGAGCACCGAGGACGGCCGTTACTCGATCGTCTACAACGGCGAGGTCTACAACTACCAGGAGCTGCGCGCGGAGCTCGAAGCGCGCGGCGTGAAGTTCGTCAGCCACTCGGACACCGAGGTCATCCTCAAATTGCACGTCGCCGACGGCGACGGCGCGGTCGAACGGCTCAACGGCATTTTCGCGTATGCGATCTGGGACCGGCTCGAGCGTCGACTGCTGCTGGCGCGCGACCGGGCAGGCATCAAGCCGCTGTACGTCGCGCAGAACGGGCACGGCATCGCCTTCGCCTCCGAGATCAAGGCGCTGTTCCATTCCGGTTTCGTCGAGCCGTCCCTGAACGAGAAGCGCCTCGCGGAGTTCCTGGTGTTTCGCCAGGTCGCGGGCAACGAGAACCTGTTCGCGGGCATCGAGGTGCTGCCCCCGGGTCACACGATGGTGGTGCGCGAGGGCCGCGCCGAGCCGCCGCGCCGTTACTGGACCGTGCGCGCCGCGCCGCCGCGCTTCGCCGGTTCGTTCGAGGACGCGACCAACCAGCTCGACACGCTGCTCAACCGGGCGGTCAAGCGCCAGCTCATGTCCGACGTGCCGCTCGGCACGTTCTGCTCGGGCGGCATCGATTCGAGCCTGACTACCGCGATCGCCGCGCGGCACATGTCGCGCGCGATCAACACCTTTTCGGTGGGCTTCCACGAAGCCGACTTCGACGAGAGCGTCTACGCGCGCATGGCCTCGAAGGCCGCCGGCTCGACGCACCACGAGCTCAAGATCGACGAGACCGAGTTCGCGGGACTGTTGCCGAAGCTCATCGAGCATCACGACCTGCCGCTCAACTTCGCGAACTCGGTGCACATCTACGCGATCAGCAAGCTCGCACGGCAGCACGTCACCGTGGTGCTGACGGGCGAAGGCGCCGACGAACTCTTTGGCGGCTACCCGCGTTACTACATCCCGCGGCTGCTCGAGCCGTTCGCGCGCCTGCCGGGCGCGCTGCGCGGCGGCCTGCTCTCGTTGCTCAAGGCGGTGCCCGATCACCGCATGCGGAAGCTGGCCGCGTTCGCGGGCCGCGATCGCGACGACGTGCTGCTCTTCAATTGCACCGGCGTGGATCCGGCGCTCGCACGCGGACTCCTGGGCCGGCGCGGCGACATGCCGCTCGAATTCCGTCTCGACTGCATCCGCGACGCGCGCGCGCGCGGTCTCGACGAGGTGAGCGCGCTCGCGGAGCTCGACTTCCAGACCTACCTGGTCTCGATCCTCAATCGCCAGGACAAGATGAGCATGGCGACCAGCATCGAGTCGCGCGTGCCATTCCTCGACAACGAGGTCATCGATTTCGCGCGTGGGCTGCCACGCGAGTACCGCCAGACGCTGCGCCACCGCAAGCGCGTGCTCAAGGCCGTCGCGCTGCGTTACCTGCCCGCGGACATCGTGCACCGGCGCAAGTCCGGCTTCGGCGTGCCGCTCAAGGCGTGGTTCGCGGCGCAGGGCCCGATGGGCAAACTACTCGACGAGGCCGCGAACAGCGGCGCCATCGGCGAACTGCTCGATGCGGGACAGCTGCGCACGCTCATCGCGGATCACCGCGCCGGGCGCGCCGACTACAGCGAGGTATTGTGGGGCGTGCTCAACCTGCGGCTGTGGCGGCAGGCCTTCTCGGTCTGAAGGTCAATCCCCGATTTCCGAGCGGCGCTCGTCGGTCTCGATGAGCTCCGCGTTCAATCCCATCCCGAGGAATGCGAACGCGATCGGCGTCTCGTCGAACGCCTCGCCGGGCTGCGGCTCCGCGACGATGCGCGCGCCGCGCGACTGCAGGTCCTTGCAGCCCGCCTCGACGGAATCCGTGCGAAACGCGAGGTGATGGAGCCCTCCCCCGCCGCGCTTGATGAACTCCACCAGCGGCGAATCGAGTGAGGCCGGTTCGATGAGCTTGATGTCGATCGAACCCGGCTTGCTCATGAACTGCACGATCACCTGCTGGCGCGTGTTTTCGACGGGCTCCGTGCGCGGCTTGTAGCCGAGCGTGCGCTCGAGCATCGCGCGCGCGGGCGCGATCTTGCGCACCGCGAGGCACACGTGATCCAGCCGGTAGTCGGGCGCCTGGTCGCTCATGGAGCCGCCCACGCGCGCTTGATCCAGTTGCGCGACACGTCGACCATCTCGCGCTGCCACTCGCTGAGCGACATCACGTGGTTGGCGTTGGCGATCACGTGTTTCTCGATCTGCGCTTCGAGTGGCTTCAACCGTTCGGCGAACGGCTGTTCGAACTTCTCTTCGTACTCCGACCAGAGTCGGTCTTTCTCGCTGAAGATCATCAACGCCTTGCCGCCGCGCTGCAGGAAGTCGAAATACGCGGGCGGGAACAACGGGTTCGCGTTGCCGCGCTGCTCGGGCGGCTGCGCGACCGGATCCGCCGCCGCGACGGGCTTGACCTTGGGTTTGACGAGGAGTCGCTTCATCGAATGCCAGATGGTGCTGTAGTCGCTGCGGAAGGTCACGAAGCGCCACAATGACGCCGGCCTCAGCAGGTTGCGGAAATACTGGCTGCGCTTGCCGTCGAGTTGTTTGCCCGTGAGGTACTTGCCGGGAGTCGCCGCGTTGCTGGCGAGCGTGACCGTCATGCCGAGCGACAACAGGCCGATGACTCCCGGCTCGCGCCGCGCCGCCAGCAGCGCCGTGATCGCGCCGCCGCACAGACCGCCCAGCACGAACCGGTCGTGGCCCTGCGCGCGCAACCAGGCGATCGCGGCGATCGTGTCGTCGACGTAACGTCCGACCTCGATGTGGTTGTAGATGTCCGCGAGCATCGTCTCGGCGAGCTCGCCTTCCGAATCGCCGAGGCCGAAGAAGTCGAAGCGCAGCACGGCGTGGCCGAGCTCGTTGAGCGCCTGCGTGAGCGGTACGTAGAGACGTCCGGGCCCGACGCGCATCTTCACGCCCGGCGACAACAGGACGACGCAGGGCCGCCGCGGCGCGCCCGGCGCCGGCGAGTGCAGCGTGCCGAAGAGCTTCTGCCCGTTGGCGTTGGTGAAGCTGACCGCGCGCACGTCACCCATGGGCCTTCTCCAGCCACGCGAGCGTGGCCTGCTGCAGGTTCGCGGCGCGGCCGTAGAACGGCTTGATCTCGCGCCAGAACGGCTGCTCGATCGCGCGCGCCAGGCTGCCGGCGCGGTACGCGCCCGCGAGCGCCGCCAGGTCGGCGCGCTCCGGCGTCTTGTCGTTCGCCGCGATCTGCAGGACCAGCGCGGGACCGGCGTGATTCTTGGGATCCGCGTTCAGTAGTTTGGGCAGCGCGCACGATTCGAACAGCGGCTTGCCGATCTCGTACCCGTCGACGTTGACGGTTTCGCCGGCGCGAATGCGCTCCTGCAATTGTTCGCGCGTCTCGCGCACCTTGCCGTACACCGCGAGCTGCGTGCTCAGGTTGATGCGCAGCAGCTCCTGGAAATGCGCTTCGCCGTCGACCACCGGATCCCAGAGCACGAGCGGCGCGCCGCGCAGTCGCGCGAGCCGGTCGTCGGTCTGCGCGCGCTCGGCGAGCAGCGCCGCGACGCTGGCGCCCAGGCGCAGTCCCACGAGACCGATGCGTTCGAGTCCCGGAATGCGCCGTTCGAGCTCGGCCACCGCGGCCGCGAGATCCTGCAGGTAGATATCGAGGCTCGCGTCGGTGGTCGCGCCGCCGCTGTCGCCCGCGCCCGTGAAATCGAATCGCAGCACCGCGATGCCGTTGGCCGCGAGTGCGCGCGCCATGCTCACGAAAACGCGATGGCTCCAGAGCTTTTCCTCCGCGAACGGATGGCAGGTCACGAGGCCCAGCCGCGGCGTACCCGCCGGCCGGTGCAACATGCCGAACAGCGGCATGTCCGCGCGCGCGAAGATGAACGGTTCTTCCATCAAGTCCTCTCGTCAGTCACGCGGCGGACCAACTCCTCCGCCGCACGTTCCAGTCTGTCCAGAATGAGTCCTGCCCGTGCCTCGTCCTGGCCGTAGGGATCCACGATCTCCACGGGCCCACCGGCGAGTACACCCGCCCACACGAGCTTGGCCGGATCCGCGCCCATCGCATCGAGCGCCAGCCAGTTGTGGCGGTCCATGAGCATGATCGTGTCCGCCCACTCGAGGTCCGCCGCGTCCACGCAGCGGGAGCGATGCGCTTCGAGCGAAACACCGCGCTGCGCGCACATCCGCACGTGCGCTTCCGGCGAGGGCCGCCCGACAACCTTGTGAAAGCCGCCGCCGCGCACCTCGATGCGCCCCGCGAGTCTCACGCGCAGATATTCGGCGATGTAGGCGCTGCGGTAAATGTTGCCGTAGCAGATCACGAGCACCCGGCGGATGCCGCCGCGCTCGAGCCGGGCACGGGTGAGCCCGGAGGCCCGCCGCAATGCGCGCGCCGAACGGAACCGGCGCTCGAGCGCCTTGATGAGCCTCCCCAGGAACATGGCTCAGCGTAGCCTGAGAGCGTGCACGTTGTCGGCGGCGCAGGTCGCGGCGTACCGCTCGAGCGCCGCGGCCGTCGCGGCGCGGTCCGCCTTGCCGTTCGCGTTGCGTGGTATGCCGTCCACGAGCTGCACGTGCGCCGGGACCATGTACGACGGCAGGTGCTTGCGGCAGTGCTGGCGGATCTCCTCGCGTACGTCGGCGCCCGCCGCCTTCCCGGCCACGACCGCGACGGCGATGCGGCATCCCAGGACTTCATCGGGTAATCCGACCGCCACCGCCTCGATGACGTGCGGCACTTCGAGGACCACTTCCTCGATTTCCGTGGGGCTGACCCGATGCCCTGAGGTCTTGATCTGCTGGTCCGACCGGCCGATGAAATAGAGGAAGCCATCGGCATCGGCGCGCACGATGTCGCCCGACCAGACCGCGATTTCGTCACTCAGGCCCGCGTTCCTGCCGGGCAGCGGCCGGAAGCGGTGCTGCGTCTTTTCCGCGTCGTTCCAGTAACCGAGCGTCACGAGCGAACCGCGGTGCACGAGTTCGCCGGGTTCGTCCGGCCCGCACTGGGTGCCGTCGGGTCGCAGCACCATGACTTCCTGGTTCGGGATCGCCTTGCCGATCGAGCCCGGACGGTTCGCGAGCTCGGCCGGATCCAGGTAGGTGGAGCGGAACGCCTCGGTGAGGCCATACATGCAGAAGATCCGCGCGTCCGGCAGGCGCGACTGCAACTTGCGCAACGTGCCGGGCGGCACGACTCCGCCCGAGTTCGTGATGTATCGCAGCGACTCGACCAGCGGGCGCGGCCACTCGCCCTCGGCCATGTGCGCCCACATGGTCGGCACGCCCGCGAGCCCGGTGATCTTCTCCGCGGCGGCCTCCTGCAGCAGCGCGGCCGCCGTCGAGTAGTTAGCCAGCGCGGCGCAGGCGCCGACGGTGAACGCCGTGGTGACCTGGCTGAAACCGTAGTCGAAGCTGAGCGGCAGCGCGGCGCACAGGCGGTCGTCCGCCGTGTTGCCGAGATAATCCGCGACGATCGAGGCGCCGGAGACGAGATTGCGATGCGAGACCACGACGGCCTTCGGACGGCCGGTGCTGCCGGAGGTGTAGAGCAGCGCCGCCGGATCCCGGTCGATCGCGCGAGCGTCGAGCGGGCTGCCCCTGGATTCGAGCAGATCCTCGAAGCGATGAACGGCGGCATGCGCGCGCCGCGCCGGATCCATTTCGTCGCAGACCACCAGCGTCGCGAGTTCGTGCGACGACCCGAGCTCCGCCACCGCGCCCAGCGACGCTTCCGTGCACACCAGCACGCGCGCGCCGCTGTCCTGCAGGATGTGGCGCAACTGCCGACCGCGCAGCATCGGGTTGGCGGGCACGAACACCGCCCCCAGGCGACTCGCGGCCAGCGCGAGTTCGACGACTTCCGGGCGGTTCTGCAGATGCACGACCACGCGATCGCCGCGCATGACACCCCGTGCCGCGAGTCCGGCCGCGAGGCGCCGGCTGCGGTCGGCCACCTCGGTGTACGTGCTGTCGCGCTGCTTGTATCGCAGCGCGACGCGCCCGCTCCACCGGGAGGCGCCGATGTCGATGAGGTCGTGCAGCAGCGTGGGCGTCATCGCGTTCATGCGGTTGGCTTCCTGGCGCCGCGCAGTTCAGCCAAGGTTCGCAGATTGAGCAGGCCGTACGCCAGCATCGCGCCCAGGATCGTGGCCGCGAGACCGAACAGCCGGTGGTTGTCCCAGGCCAGCGACGCACCGAAAGCGAGCGCCGTCATGGCCGCCGTCGTCCACACCGGCCGCCACATCGCACGCGCCAGCTCCACGAGGCGCACGCCGACGTACTTGCGCAGGTACCAGAGTCCGAGCAGCCATTGCGCGAGCATGCCCAGCGTGACGGTCACAGCCGCGCCCAGCAGTCCGTGGGTCAGCGTCGCGGGCACGATGATGGGCGCGATCACCGCGAGCCGCAGCACACCCATGTACATCGAGAGCTGCGGCTTGCCGATGCCCTCGAACATGTACCCCGCGAAGGCCGCGAGGGCGCGCAACAGTCCGAAGACGGCCAGCACCTGCAGCGGCAGCGCCGCCGGCAGCCACTTCTCGCCATATACGGCGAAGATGAGCGGCTCGGCGAGCACGATGAGTCCCGCGCTCGCCGGCAATACCGCGAGCAACACGAACGAGAAGGTGCGCAGGTAAGCGCTGCGCAACGCCGCCGGATCGGACTGCAGCTTGCTGTAGGCAGGCATCATGATCTTCGCGGCGATCTTCGAAAGGTTGGTGGTCGCGAGGTGCGCCACCGTGAACGCGATCGTGTAGAAGCCGAGCTCGGTGTGTCCCAGCACCTTGCCGATGACCGCCGAATCGAGCTCCGTCGCGATGTACAGCACCATCGACGAGGCCGCGATGAACTTGCCGTAACCGAGCAGCTCGCGCGCGATCTTCCGGTCGTACCCGAAGCGGATGCGGCCCGGGACGAAGTAGTAAGACAGCACGGTGTTGAGCAGTGCGGTCAGCAGCTGGCCGATGACCAGCGCCCAGACGCTGCGCAGCCACCAGGCCGCCGCGATGGTCGCCACCGTACCGGCGATCGTCGTGACCTGCGCCAGGTAGCTCAGCAGCCGGAAGTCGAGTTCCTTCTGCCGCGCGATGGTGTTCATGTTGACGAAGCCGGTGATCACGAACGTCAACGCGATCACCTGGAGCACGGTGCCGAGCGATTGCGAGTCGTAGAAATCCCCGATCCACGGCGCCGCGGCGATCAGGCAGGCGGCGATGGCCACACCGCGGCCGACCAGCAGCGTGAAGGCGGTGGGCGCGGCCTCGTCGAAGTCCGACTGCCGCGCGATCAGGGCCTGCGCGACGCCCGGACGGGTGAACGTCTCGATGGCGCGCACGACGATGAGCGCCAGAGCCATGAGACCGAACACGTCCGGCGTGAGAAGACGGGCGAGCGCGACGGAGCGGACCACGCCGAGGACGGCCATGACCGCTTCGGACATTCCGACCCACATGCCGGAGCGAAAAACACGCGCGCTGACGGAACCGCCGTCCGCAAACGCAAAGCGCAGCACTTTCCTGAAGGCCTGGAGCGGCACCGCGAACAGCCTTATTCCGAGAGGGCGGCAATGATACACACAAGCCCCGAGCGCCCCGGCACGGTAGGATTGCCGTGTATGAAAACTGCGGGTTCCGTTCGCATTCTTTATGTCGAAGGCAATGTCGATGGCACGGTGGGAGGCTCATTTTTCAGCCTGCTGTTCCTGGTCTCCGGACTGGATAGAAGCCGGTACGAGCCGATCGTGGTATTCGCCGCGGACAACGCGCTGCGGCCGCGTTTCCACGACGCGGGCATAACGACACGGGTTCACCCCACCCCACGCCCGGTGACCCTCAAGGGCCCCCTGGGGCGGCTGATCGCCAAGGGCGCGAATTTCCTGCGCGGCTGGGTCGTCGAGCCCTTTCGCCTCGCGCGCCTGTTGCGTCGTGAGCGCATACAGCTCCTGCATCTGAACAACAGCATCACCCGCAACCACACCTGGACCCTCGGCGCCCTGCTCGCCCGGATCCCCCGCATCACGCACGAACGCGGGATCAACGAGCGCTACAAGCCCCGCGACCTCCTGTTAGGGCGTCGCATGCAATCCATCATCTGCATTTCGGCCGCGGTTCGTGACAACTTCCCGGCGCGCGGAGTGCACGGCCTGCCGCTCGTGACCATCCACAACGGCCTCGACCCGGCGCAGATGCGCGTGACGCGCGATCCCGCGCAGATCCGCGCCGAGCTCGGCGTTTCGGCCGGTGCGCGGCTGGTCGGCATCGTCGGCAACATCAAGCCGTGGAAGGGCCAGGAGGTCGTGATCCGCGCCATGGCGAAACTGCGCGACGAACATCCCGACGTCGTGTGCCTGCTGATCGGCGACACCTCGCCCGACGACATGGCCTACCGCGAGCGCATGCACGCGCTGATCTCGGAACTGGGACTCGATCGGCGCGTGCTGATCACCGGGTTCAAGCAGGACATCGCGAACTACGTGAACGCGCTCGCGATCCAGATCCACGCCTCGGTGGCGCCCGAGCCCTTCGGCCGCGTGCTGCTGGAGGCGATGGCGCTGGAAAAGCCGCTGGTCGCGAGCGGCGACGGCGCCGTGCCCGAGATCCTGGTCGACGGCGTGACGGGCTACCTGTTCCCGCCCAACGACGCGGATGCGCTCGCGGCGCGGTTGCGCGAGTTGTTGGCCGATCCCGCGGCGGTGGCGGCCATGGGCCGCGCCGGCCGGCAGCGGCTCGAGGCCGAGTTCTCGATCACGCGCAACGTCGCGGAGACGCAGCGTCTCTACGAGCGGCTGCTCGCGCGCTGACAACCCAGGATGAATTCGTAATCCGCCGCGAATTCCGCGCGGACCGAAGGATCCTTGTAGGCGAGATTGGGCGCGTTCGTCTTTTCGACGATCGGCGCCGTGTAGCGGCCGCCCGCCCCGGTCACCGCGCGCCGCAGCGCGTCGTCGAGCACGCGCGTCGCGACCGCGCTGCCCGTGTTGGCGAGCGCCCACTGGCGCGGCGTGAACTCGCGATAGTGATCCAGCATGTGAACGATCTTCCCGGCGAGTTGTTCGTCCGACGCGAACACGCCGGTCGCGCTGTTCACGCGACTGCCCGCGCCGCCGATGGTCTTGTCGTAAACGATCACGGGAACGTCGGCGAACATCGCCTCGACCAGCGCCTTGTTGTCGCCTTCCTTGCGCGTGAGGAACACGAACGCCTTTGATCGGGCGACGTAGTCGGCCAGCTTCGAGTGCGGCAGGTTTTCCATGATCTCGATCTGCACGCGCGGGTTCGCGAAAGCCGCGGCTTCGCGCCGGATGTCGTCGGCGGTCCGGCTCGCCCATGCGAATCCGCACAACAGCACCCGCACGTCGCGATCGCGCACGTCCTGCAACGCACGGAACAGCTGCGCGTGGCGTTTGTGCGCGCCCCAGTTCGCGACCATCACGAGATCGTAGGGTTTCTCGGTCACCTGCGGCGCGGCGAAGACCGAAGCGTCGACCCAGTCGGCGGGACCCAGCCGTACCGGCACCACGGGCGCGCCCAGCTTCTCGACGTATCGATGATCGTCTTCCGTGAAACACATCACGATCAGCGGATGGCCGCGCGCGATGAGCATCAGGATGGACGGATCGCAGTATCCCGCCCAGCAGGGTTCGAGCACGAAGGTGTAACGTTCCTGCAGCTTCGGCACGTCGAGCAGCGCGATGATCGCGCTGAACGTGCGCGCGTACTTGAGCAGGATGACGCCCTTTTCATCGGGCGTGTATTTCTTGAGCACGATGAGGTCGCGCAGCAGGTCCGCCTTGCCTCCCCTGCCGCCGAGCGCGAACACCGCCGCGTCGCGCTCCGATGTCGGGTCCCGCAGGTAAGCCTCCGCTACGGGATTGCGCTCCGCGCGCGCGAGCGCGTCGATGCCGGCCTCGACCCTCGACATTGCGAACGAGCCCACGATCCCGGTCCCGCCCGCGTATCTCGCGGCTCGGCAGGAATCGTCCAGCGCCCGGTACTTCCTCCCCAGCAGAGAGAAACATCCGGAACGCAGGAGCAAGGCGCCCGCGACGAAGGCGCGAACGCCCGGCAGTTCGGAAATTGCTTGTTGGGATTGGGGATTGAGCATGCAGCCGGATTTGTATGAGCGGCTGAAGTCTAGGGGAAGCACTCACGGCACGGTGAGTTTCCACCCGGCGATGTGCCGGGGTTGTGAGCCATGCCCGCCCCGGACCGCCCGGTCCAGGCGCGGTTGCTAGGAATGCCGCGGAATCCGCGTGATCGCGGCCTTCAGGCAATCCTTCAGCAGCGCGAAGCCCGATGTGAACGCGACACCCAATCCGATGTTCCGCACACATCCCAATGCCCAGTAGCGGCAGAACACCACGGGCATGTATCTCTTCCAGGTGCCTTTGAAGTGGAGCAGGCTGCGATTGGCCGCGTGGACCATCAACCAGGCCGATCGGAACGGGCCCGGCGAGTAGTTGAATTCGTTGCAGTCGAGCTGTCGGACCGAACTGCCTTCGGGAGTCTCGAGGAGCGCATCGAAAGCCAGTTGATCTCCCCACCATGCCTTCTTGTCGGGGAAATCGCGGGCGTAGATCTCGAGCGCGCTCTTGAGCAGGCTCAGCGCTTCGCCGTGCTTGCGCATGTTCACGAGGATCACACCGCCGTTCACCCTCGTGACTTCGTCTTCGCGGATCGTCAGCGCCAGCGGAGCCGTTCCGATGCCTTCGAAGAAACTCTTCCTGACCACGAGCATGTCCGTATCGAGGAAACAGAGCAGACCTTCATCGGGCGGCAGGGACTCCAGGTACTCGATCTGCACCCGGGTCCGTTCGTACATGATGGCGTCGCGGTCGACTTCGTATCGACGCACCTCGTCGAACAGCGATGCATCCACGGGCGAGTCCATGTCCGTCAGGAGGACGAACTTCGCGCCGGGCGAACATTTGCGAATGCTGTACCTCAGCATCCTCGCGTGAGTCCACGCGTTGGTGGCCGGATCCAGCCGCTTCAGCAAGCCGCGCTTGCCCGCGCCGGATTTCTCGACGTGATAGACGGCGACGGTGATTTTCCTCACGTGCGTTCAGCTCCGTTGAAGTCAAGCACTGCGAGGATGCACGGCAATCTACCACACTCGAACGGACCTGGTCCGCTCCGGGCAGCAAGGACGTCGTGAATCTGTCGGATCACTCTGGTTCGATTATTCAATCTGAATACCTGCGCGGGGGCTGCCCACAGGACAGCCCCCGCACGGGAAAGTTTCACTGGGCCGTCAGAGCCGACGGAGCACGTGGTCGAACTACGTTCCCGACCTCGTGTCCGCGCACGCCGCGATACTGGGCATACGCGGTGGTCAGCAGTCCCTGCGCGTCGACGACGCCGGACGTGCCGGTCAGGTTGTTCTGAATGATCACGCGAGAAGTATCGGAGACACTCTCGAACCGGATCTTGTTGGCGCTCGAATCGCTGTTGACGATGACGTTGTCATAAAGACGGAACGGACCGTCGACCGAGTCCACGTTGCGCACGCGCACGTTGCCCATGAGCGTGTTGCGATACGAATCGATGCGGCGCGCCTGTCCGTCGGAATTGATGTCCAGCGCCCATTGGGCACTCGGCGTGTTGACCAGGTTGAAGCAGATTTCGCCCGAGGTCGAGTACGAGTGCATGTTTCCACCGATGGCGATGGAAGTGATGTTCGTGTGGCGGTTGTTGCGGTAGGTGAACTGCGGCAGGTCCGCCTTCAGCTCGATCGCCAGCAACGCATCGCGGAAGTAGTTGTCCTCGATGACCATCTTCCACTGCGAATACATCTTGAGGAAGTTGTCGCGCGGAGCGTCGTAGAACTCCGAATCCTGGATCGCCAGGTACTGACCCCAACTGCCCGCGTTGCCGCCGGTGTTCGAATCGGAGTACGAGGACATCGTCATGATCAGCGCGGAGTTCGATCCGTCGAGGTTGGCACGCGCCGGGTTGAGCTCGTGCATGCGCATGCGGCGGAACACCGCGTACGAGCCCGAGTGGATCTGGAATCCGATCACGCGCGTCGCACGGGTTTCGAAACCGTCGATGTAGAGGTTGTCGGAGTTCGGACGAATGATCACGCCCGGCTCACCGCCCGAGCGATAACCGAAATCGATGACGGGGCTCTGACCCGGGAAGGCGATCCACTTGTTCGGAACCGAGGAACCCAACTCGACGCGTTCCCACATCGAGCCCACGCTCTGACGCGGAAGATCGAGCGCGTTGTACGTTCCGTTGCGGAAGTAGACGATGTCGTTCGCGCTGCCACCGGCGACCACGTCGCTGAGCGTGCGCCACGGATTGTCGATGCTGCCATTGCCGGTCGGGTGACGCTGTCCGGCGTTCGCATCGACGAAGCGGAAGCCGCTCGTCGAAACGGTGATCGTCCACGGCGAGGACCTTTCCGTGCCTTCCGAGTCGCGCACCGTGATCGTCGGAGTCGCGGTCGAGCCGGTCGGGTTCGGCCAGCGGATCTCGCCGGTGCTCGGATTGATGACCATGCCGGTCGGCGCATTCGTGAGCGAGAACGTATACGGAAACGCTCCGCCCACGATGACCGCGCGAATGTTGTACTCGATGCCGGGATACGCGCGGAAGATTCGGTTCGATGCGCTGATCGCATCGTTGCCGCTCACGGGCGCCGTGCCGGCGGCACGCGGCGATACCAACTCGAGCGGGTAGTTCGCCGCGAATGTCTGCATCGATGCAAACAACACGAGCAATGCGACCCCGAGTTGAAAGGTTCGTCTCTGGTGGATCTTCAACATCTCGATTTTCTCCAGCCTCGTCCGAGGCGTTCGTGGGCGGTGCGGGCATGGCCGCCGGCTCTACCTGGAGCCCCGCCAGCGTAAGCAAAACAGCAAGCTGACCTAAGGTTACGATTGGAACAAGGCAGCAAGTAGACGGCAAACCGTCGACAATCGGCGACTAGGCTGGAAATGTGATTTTGCTCACATGGATCTTGACAAACATCCGGGCTTTTACAGTGCGATCCACTTCGCAGTTCGGGGCAGAGTTTTCATTAATCCAACTACGGAACCGGGTCCCGCCGGTACGCTTGCCATGATGCAGCAACCACACGTGGCGGGGCCTTTTCCCGAACCCGCCGAGCCCGCGCGCGTGGCTGGTCCGGACCGAATTCGCGTCATGATCGTCAACTCGACTCTGCACATCGGCGGAGCCGAGCAAGTCGCCGCGTGCCTCGGGGAAAGGCTCGGCCGCGACGGTTTCGAGGTCTCCGCGTGTTACCTCAAGGAGCCCGGCATCAACGCCGACCGCATGCTGCACGCTGGTGTGGATCTCGTGCCGATTCCAGGGCTGATCCCGGGCAAACGCGACTATCTGACGTTCCTCAAGCTGCGCCGCCTGATCAAACAACGACGTATCGAAGTCATTCACACGCACGACATCCACGGCCTCATAGATGGCTCGGCCTGCCGCCTCACGACGCCCGGGCTCAAGCTCGTCCACACCTGGCACTACGGCAATTACCCGCACCGCTCCGCTCACCACAAGCGCATCGAAGGAACGCTGTGGCGCGTGCCGGATGCGCTGGTTGCCGTAGGCCATGAGCAATCGAAGAGCATCCGTAACCTTTACGGGATTCCCGAGAATCGCATGCGCGTGTTGTGGAACGGTGTCGACGACCCGCGCGAACGTGGGGTTTCACCTGAGAGGTTCGCGGAACTGCGGACCGACGTCCCGATCATCGCCAGCATCAGCACGCTGATCGAACAGAAAGGACTCAAGCATCTGCTGGACGCCGTCGCGCTGCTGCGCGACAGCGGCGAGCAATTCCAGCTCGCGCTCGTGGGCGGCGGCGTGCTCGAGAAGCCGCTGCGCGAGCAGGCCGAGAAACTCCAACTGGGCGAGCACGTGAAATTCCTGGGCTGGATGGCCCACGCCGCGGATCGCGTGCTGCCGTTCGCGGACATCTTCGTGCAGTCCTCGCTCTGGGAGGCGATGTCGATCGTGGTGCTCGAAGCGATGGCCCACCAGAAGGCGATGGTCGTCACCTCGGTGGGCGAGAATCCGCACGTGGTGCTCAATGAAGAAACCGGCCTGGTCGTCCCGCCCGCGAATCCCGCCGCGCTCGCCGAAGGCCTGCGTCGCCTGCTGCGCGATCGCGAGCTGCGCCAACGCCTCGCCTCCGCCGCGCGCCGCCGATACGAGCAGACCTGCACGGTCGGCCACATGATCGCGGCGCATGAGAAACTCTATGCCGAGCTTGTGCACGATGCGCGCCGCTGAACTCATGCAACCCGAGCAAATATCCCAGGATCGTCCGCTGGTCGCCTCCGTGGGTCCCGAATCGCGGGCCGAGTGGGACGCGTTCGTCGCGGCCCACGACGGTTCGTTCTATCACCTCTTCGACTGGAAGGATCTCAACGAGCGCGAACTCGGCCATCCGTGCGAATACCTGGCTGCGCGCGACGCGCAGGGCGCGATCCAGGGCGTGCTGCCGCTGGTGTTCGTCAGGAGCCGCCTGTTCGGCCGCATCCTCTGCTCGATGCCTTTCATGAACTACGGCGGTCCCGTCGCCGCGACGCCGCTCGCCGCCGCGGAGCTCACGCGCCACGCGATGTCGCGCGCCGAGGCGCTCGGCGCCGACTATCTCGAGCTGCGCTGCCCGGCGGCGCTCGATACGACGATGCCGGTCTCGCTGCGCAAGGTCAGCATGACGGTGCCCCTCATGGCGGATCCGGAAGCGCTGTTCAATTCCTTCTCACAGAAACACCGCAAGAACATCCGTCGCGCGCAGAAGAACGAGCTCACGGTGCGCAAGGGCGGCATCGACCTGCTCGACGATTTCTTCCACATACTCGAATTGTCCTGGCGCAGCCTCGGAACCCCGATGTACTCGCGCAGCTATTTCGAACGGCTGCTCGGGACGTTCCCGAACAACACCTCGGTGTTCGCCTGCATCCACAAGGGGGCACCGATCGCGGTCGCGCTCACCGGTCACTTCAATGGCGTGGTCGAAGGCATGTGGGCCGGCGCCCGCCAGGAGCTGCGCCACCTCGACGCCAACTACGTGTTGTACTGGGAGATGCTGCGCGATGCCTGCCGGAACGGGCACAAGCTGTTCCACCTGGGCCGCTCCACCTCGCAATCCGGCGCGGAACAGTTCAAGAGCAAGTGGAACGCCGAGACGCACCAGCTCTACTGGTATTTCCATCGCCCCGACGGCGGTCCCATGCCGCAGCTCAACGTGGACAATCCCAAGTACCGGCTCGCCATCGCGGCCTGGCGCAAGCTGCCGCTGTGGGCGACGCGGCTCGCCGGCCCGCCGATCGCGCGCCTGATACCCTGAGCGGTAGTTAGTCGTGGCCTACCTCGCCCCCGCCGGCACCGTCATGAGCCTCGCCGAGATCGGCCGCGGCTTCGTGCGCGGTTCGTCCGCGCGACGCGCGCGCGCGACGCTCGACGCCGCGATCCGCGCGCGCGCCGAGGTCGGGCACGCCTGGCCCATCGCCTCCGGTCGTGCGGCCATGTCGTTCATCCTGCGGGCGCTGCGCACGCTCGCGAACGATTCGGGACGCGACGAGGTGCTGATCCCGGCGTACACCTGTTACTCGGTTCCCGCCTCGATCGCCCGCGCCGGTCTGCGCCCGCGTCTCGTGGACGTCGACCCGCACACGCTTGGCATGGATCCGCGCGCGCTCGAAAAAGCGGACTTCACCCGCGCGCTCGCGGTGGTGAGCGCGAATCTCTACGGCCTGCCCAACGACCTGCCGGCGATCGAGGCGATCGCGCGCGAACGCGGCATCTTCATGGTGGACGACGGCGCGCAATCCTTCGGCGCACGCATCGCCGGCCGCGCGGTCGGCACCTTCGGCGACGCGGGCCTCTACAGTTTCGACAAGGGCAAGGTCATCTGCACGATCCAGGGCGGCGCGATCGTCTGCCGCGAGGACCGGGTGGCCGACGCGCTCGGCGAGGCGATGAAGGCGCTGCCGGACTCGGCCTTCGCGGAGACGCTCGGCAACTGCATCAAACTACCCATCTACGCGGTGTGCCTGCGCCCCGCGCTGTATGGAGTCATCCGTTCGCTGCCCTTCCTCGGCCTCGGACGCACGATGTACGAGGAGCGTTACCCGATCGCGAAGCTCAGCGCGCCGCAGATGGGCGTGGCCGTGGAACTGCTGCGGCGACTCGATGCGATCGCGGCCGACCGCGGCGCCAGGGCCGCGGCGCTGCGCGCCGCGCTCGAAGGCGTCCCCGGCATCGAACTGCCCACCCTCGCGGCGGATGCCCAGCCCGCGTGGGTGCGCTTCCCCTTGCGTGTGACCGGCGCCTCCGCGCGCGATGCGTTCGTCGCCGCCGTCGACGCGGCCGGCATCGGCGCGACGACCTCCTATCCACTCGCGCTGTGCGACGTCCCCGAGGTCGTGGCGCAGTTACGCTCGCCGCGGGACGCGATGCCCGGCGCGCGCCTGGTGGCATCGCAGATCGTGACGTTGCCCACGCACGGCTACTGCCCGGGAGGCTACGCGGAACGAATCCGCGCGCTGGCCCGATCGAATGCGCCCGCGCGGACGCGCGAACCGGGCGGCGCGGCCACATGAGCGGATTCCTGCGCAAACACGGCCGTCGCTTCATCGCGAACGCGCTCTATTACTCGGGCCTGCTGTGGGTCATCGCGTCGATCCGGTTTCGCCGCCGCGGCTTCGTGCTGATGTATCACCGCGTGTTGCCCGCGAACGCGGACACCTTCTCGGCCGACAGCATCTGCGTGCGCCCGGAAACCTTCGCGCGCCAGATGGCGTTCCTGCGCCGCCACTTCCGGATCCTGTCGATCGGCGAACTCGCCGAAATCCTCGAAGCGGGCCGCGACCTGCCGCCGCGCAGCTGCGTCGTGACCTTCGACGATGGCTGGCGCGACAACTTCGAGCACGCGCTGCCGATCCTGCGCGAGCAGCAGGTGCCCGCCGTCATCTTCGTCGCGACCGACTACATCGGAGGGAAGGACTGCTTCTGGCAGGAGCGGCTTTCGCGACTCATGTTCCAGGCGGCGCGCGGCGGGGACGAAGCGCGCGCGCTGGTGGAACGCACGCTGGGCGTAGCCGAGCTCGGTACGCGCGCGCCGGCCGATCAGCGCCGGATCATTCGCGAGGCCGTGGATACGCTCAAGACCCGCCCGCAGTCGGAGATCGCCACGATCGAAGAGCGCGTGCGCGCGTCGCTGGGCGCGGTCGCGGTGAATCTCGGCGACGACCAGTTCATGGACTGGGACCAGGTCGCCGCACTCACGCGGGGCACGCGCGTCAACGTCGGCTCGCACGGCTGCTCGCACACGCCGCTCACGAAACTCGCGCCGGACCAGGCGGCGCAGGAGCTCGCCGAGGCCGGCCGGCGCATTACGCAATCCGTGGGTTCGATCACGGAGTCGATCGGTTACCCGAACGGCAATTACGACGAGAACGTCATCCGGCTCACGCGCGCCGCGGGTTATCGCCTCGGTTTCACCACCGACAAGGGTTACCTCGGCGACGTACGCGATCCGCTCAAACTACCGCGGATCAACGTCCACGAGGGTGCCACGCGCACGATGCCGGATTTCCTGTGCGCCATCCTCATGGTCTTCAACCGCCTCCGCCGCGCCACGGTCGCGCGGCCCGTTCCCAAGATCGATGCGCATCCTCGTCACGGATAGCGACACGCGCTCGGCGCTCGCCGCGGTGCGCGCGCTCGGGTCGCGCGGGCACCACGTCGTGACGGCCGGCATCGCGCACCCCACGCTCGCGTCGGTATCGCGCCATTCGCGCGCCTTCGAGGCATATCCCGATCCGGCATCCGACTCGGATGGATTCGTCGACGCACTCGCGCGCAGCGTCGAACGCCAGCGCGTCGACGTCGTGCTGCCGATGACCGAGGTGACCACGTTGCTGGTCACCGCGCACCAGGAGCGGCTCGCGGCCCGCATCCCGTTTCCCGACGCCACGACGGTCGCGAACGCCGCGGACAAGTCGCACGTGATCGGCCTGGCGCAGCAACTCGGCATTCCGGTCCCCCGCACGGTCGTCGCGACGTCGGCCGCGCAGGGCATCGCCGATGCGCAGTCGCTGCCGTTTCCGATCGTCGTCAAGCCCGCCCGCTCGCGCGTGCGCACGCCCGACGGCTGGGTGTCGACCGGCGTCGCGTACGCGCACGACGCGGCGAGCCTGCGCAAGTCCCTCGAAGGATTGCCGCCCGCCGTCTATCCAGTGCTGCTGCAGGAACGCATCGAAGGACCCGGCGTCGGCGTCTTCGTCGCGATCGACCGCGGCGACATCGTCGCCACGTTCGCGCACCGGCGCGTGCGCGAGAAACCTCCGTCCGGCGGAGTGAGCGTGTTATGCGAGAGTGCCGCCGTGGATCCGGTGGCCGCGGAACACGCCGCGAAGCTGCTGCGCGCGATCGGCTGGCGCGGCGTCGCGATGGTCGAGTTCAAGCAGGACCGGCGCGACGGCTCGCTGCGTCTCATGGAAATCAACGGCCGTTTCTGGGGATCGCTGCAGCTCGCGGTCGACGCGGGCGTCGATTTCCCCAACATCGCCGCCGCCATCGCGGCCGGCGAGCCGCTTCCGGCGGCGCCGGCCTATCGCGTGGGCGTGCGCTCGCGCTGGCTCGCCGGCGACCTGGATGCCCTGCTGCTGCAACTGCTGCGGTCGCGCGGGCAGCTCAACCTGCCACCCTCCCATCCGGGACGGTTGCGCGCGCTCGCCTCGTTCCTCAATCCGTTCGGACCGCGCACCCGCTTCGAACTCGAGCGGCCCGCGGATTTCGCACCCGCGCGGCTCGAATGGGGCCGCCGTCTCGGTCTCGGATAAGCTCTTCAACCAGAATCAGAAATACATTCAGGGAAAACGACCATGTCCGTAGACGCAGAAGCCAGGAAGGAACCGAAGTCCACGCTGCAGGCGATGGACATCCACGCGGATTGGCTGCGTCAGTTCCGCACGAGCGAGAACGACCGCTTCTACAATCTCGCGTTCGACGACATCGCGAAGGTTTTCGGAACGCCCGACGACACGGCCGTTGTCGACGGCGGCTGCGGCTCGGCGACCAAGTCCCTGCACCTCGCCAGGCGTGGCTACCGCGTTCTCGGCCTCGACTTCTCCGCCGCTATCCTCGAGCACGCCCGCAAGGCGGCGCAGGCCGCGGGGCTCGCCGATCGCATGGAATTCCGCCAGGCCGACCTCACGGCACTGGAGCTGCCGACCGCGAGCGCCAGCCGCGTGTTGTGCTGGGGCGTGCTCATGCACGTTCCGGACGTCACCAAGGCCGTGGCCGAACTCTCGCGCATCGTGAAGCCCGGCGGCATCGTCGTGATCAGCGAGGGCAACGTGCGCTCGCCGCAGGCGTGGTTCCTGCGCACGCTGAAGAAGTTGTTGGGGCGCGACCTGGGCGAAGTGATCGAGACGCCCGCGGGTCTGGAGTTCTGGGAACCGCACCCGACCGGCCGGCTCATGACGCGCCAGGCCGACATTCCCTGGCTGATCCGCGAATTCGAAAAACACGGGCTGAAGCTGCAGCAGCGCCGCGCCGGACAGTTCACGGAGATCTACATGATCCTGCCGTGGAAACCGCTGCGCGCGCTGGTCCACGTGTTCAACAACTTCTGGTACCGCTTCGTTCGCTTCGGCGGACCGTCGTACGGCAATCTGCTGGTGTTCCGCCGCCCTGGTTAGGCGGGCGGCGACGGCGGCGAGGCCTCGCGCCGGATCGCCATTCGGGATTTCGCGGCGGCATCCACCGGGATGCCCGTGGCGCCCGATGCGAGCGCGCGGGCGCTCAGCATCAAACCCGTCAGCACGTACAGATGCGGGTAGTAAGTGGCCGAGAGGAACGCTCCGGCGACGCCGAATCCGATCATCGCCGCCGCGGAATACAGCAGGCCCTGCGCGACACGCTCCGCCTCGGTTTCGACCCGGGGCGGCTCCTCCGACTTGATGTTCCGACCACCCGACCTCGGCGGCGCCTTGGGCTCCGCCGGCGACGGATTCGCCGCGCGAATGCGCGCTCTCAGGTTCATCGTCGAGCGGATGTTGCCGATCACGATGGCGAGCACGCAGATGAATCCGGGAATTCCGAGCTCGCCGAACGCGAGCACGTAAGTCGAATGCGCGGTCTTGCCCCAGCGCGGTCCGAAGTGTCCCGCGCCGACGCCGACGATCGGACTGTTCGCTCCCATGCCGATACCCGCCTTCCAGGCATCGATTCGTCCCTGCGCGGAACCGTCGGTCGGATTCGATATGGTGCTGATGCGGGCCGTGTATGCCGAGGGCGCCAGCGCGAGCACACCGACGGCGACGATCACCATCGCCACGGCGCCGATCGCCTTGTACCGGCTCCACCACCACAGGAACACGAAGGTGGCGCCGATGCCGAGCGTCGCGCCGCGCGACTGCGACGCGACGATCGCGTACATCAACAACAGCAGCACCGCGCAGTTGAGCAGCTTGCCGAACTTCGATGGACTGGTCTGAACCAGCCACAGGCCCAGCGGGAACAGCAGGCAGATCGACAAGCCGAAATCGTTGCCGTCCCCGAGGAACGTCGCGCCCTTGATGTACTGACGCGTGCTCGGATCGAGCAGCACCTGAGGATTCATCGCGAGCAGGAACACGTGCGCGAACAGCAGCATCTTGACCACGCCGCGGATGCGCTCCCAGGTCGTGCAGACCCGCGCGATCACGATGAACAAGAGGACGTAGCCGAGCACCGACGTGAATACGTCGATGGCGTACGCCCAGAAGATCAGCATCGACAGGAACACCACGCCGAGCAGCGCGAAAATCCATTTCGCCTGCCTGTCCGCGAACGCCTCCTTCGCGCTGCGCAGCCCAGGGGTGAACAACGAGGCGACGAACAGCAGCAACGGAAACGCGCTGTAGAAGAACGGGATGTTGAGGAACGGGAAGAAACTCGCCGGCCGCGCGTATTCGAGGAACAGCACCACGAGCAGCCAGCCGTAGATCAGCGAGCCATTCGGTGGCGCCGCGCGTTTCATCGCGGCGCGACCGGGCAAATCCGCTCGTAGAACTCCGAGAGTCGCTGCGTGCGGACCGAGATCGAGAATCCTTCGACGATCCGGCGACTGGCCCGCTCGGCCATGGCCACGAATTCCTCCGTGCGTCCGAGGAAGGTCTCGATGCCGGATCGGATCGCGTCGACGTCGCCTGCCTCGATGAGCCAGCCGCTCTCGCCGTGCCGGATGACCTCGGCGGTGCCGCCCACGCGGGTCGCGACCATGGGCACGCGCAGGTAGGCCGCCTCGACGATGACGTTCGGGAGGCCCTCCGTCAGTGAGCTCTGCACCAGCAGGTCCACGTCCGCGTACAGCGCCGGCATGTCGTGAATGTAACCGAGAAAGTGCACGCGGTCGCCGATGCCGAGCGATTGCGCGAGCGCGCGCAGCCGTTGTTCTTCGGGCCCCGTTCCCGCGAACTTGAGATGGAGCCCGCGATGCCGCGCCGCGAGGGGCGCGATCGCCTGCAACAGCAGGTCCTGCCCCTTCTCCGGCGACAGGCGGCCGACGTTGAGCAGCGTGATGTTGTCCGGATCCAACGGCCGACGTGGCGCGGACACGGTCTCACGCCCGTACTTCTCGAGCACGAGGCCGTTGTGCAGGACCTGGGTGCGCCCCGCCGGCAGCCACCAGCGCGGAATCAGGCGTCGCGTGGCCTCCGACACGAAGATCGCGGCATCGAAGGAGCGCAGCAGCATCTTGTCGATCGTGCGGTAGACGCGCCCGCGCAGGTCGTTGGCGATCCAGCCGTGCACGGTCGCGACCAGTTTCACGGGCCGCTGGCGCCGCGCGAGCAGCCCCATGACGTTCGAGCGGAATTCACTGGTATGCAGCACGTCTATCTTCAGCTCGTCGATCAGCGCGACGATCTGCGCCACCAGCTCCTGGTCGAGCCCGCCGCGATCCGTCAGCTGCCGCACCGAGGCGCCGGCCGCGCGCAGCGAGTTAACGAGCGGATGCTCGTCCTTCCGGTCCGCGGGGATGAAAGCGCCGACGTGGTACTCGATCCGCGCGGGATCGAGGTGCGTGGCCGTGTCGAAGATTGTCCTGCCCGGCCCATCGATCCACGGCGAATCGCGCAGGTGCAGGACGCGGATCGCGCGACCCGTCATCCGGGCCTCCGGGTGGGCTCCCAGACTTCCAGCCGCGAACCTCCGAGCCACAGCAGCAGCGCCTTGAACGCGGCCGCGTTGACGAGCACGAAGAACGCGCTCAGGCGGATCAGGCTCACGCGCGCGGCGAGCGCCGGGAACACGAGTCCGAGCAGCGCGGACGCATAACAAACTACCTGCGCGACGAACGCCACCAGGTAGAACGCCTGGTCGCGCAACATCCAGGCCGCGACGAGGCAGCCGACCATCGGCAGCGGCGCGAGCCAGCGCATGAGCTTGTGCGACCAGAGGATGAAACTGAACGCCGGATACCGGAACGGGTTGAGCAGGTGCGCATTGCCGAACAGCGCGGTGATGCCGCGCAGGAACGTGCGCACCTTGCGCGTGAATTCCGCGCGCTGGCTGGACGCCGCCGTCATCGAGCCGCGGGCCGCCGGCTCCGCGAGTGCGCGGTGGCCGCCGTCGACCGCGACGAGCACGGAGAGGAAATCCGGCGCCATGCCGGCCACGAACGGCTTGCAGGTCGTGCGCCGCTGTCCGTAGAAGCAGCCGCTCGCGCCCGCGATCGAATGCAGTTTCGCTTCCTCGCGCCGGAACAGCAGTTCGAGACGGCCGTAGAACCCTTCGCTGTCGCTGCCCTCGATGTAGTCCTCGCCCGAGACGACGGAGATGCGCGGATCGGCGAAATGCGCGACGAGGCGGCGCAGCGACTGCTTCTCCAGCATGATGCCCGCATCGGTGAACACCACGACCTCACCGGTGGCCCGCTGCAATCCGGCATTGAGCCCCGCGGCCTTGCCCGCGCGCGTCGCGAGCGGGATGACTTCGACGAGCCCGCCACCCGCGGCCTGCGCGCGTTCGAGCGTGTCGTCGGTGCATGCATCGCCGATCACGAGCAGTTGCAGCTTCCCGTGTGGATAGTCGAGCTCGAGCAGGTTGCGCACCTTCTCCGCGATGCGCCGGGCCTCGTTGTGCACCGGCAGGATGACGGTGACGGTGGGCTCGTACGAATCGTCGCCCGCGTGCGCCCCACGCCGGAGCACGCGGTTGAGCGTCACGAGGACGAACGGATAGATCGCATACGGATACGCGATCAGGAACAGGGACACCCAGAAAAGGATTTGCATGGCCTCTACCGAAGCCTCGTCACTCGCGCCGTGGCGCGCGGTTCAGAGTTTGAGCTCCGTGACCGGCTCCACCAGCACGGGCTTGAGGTGCAGGTAACGCGTCGTCTTGCGCTTGGCCTCGATGTCCTTGAACACGTGCTCCGCCTGCGCCTCGGTGATCTTGAGCGCGCCGGCCAGCTCTTTCGCGCCGTGGCCGTTGTTGAGCGCGTACAGCGCCAGATCCATCTGCGCGTACGGCAGCGCGAAGTAGAACTCGTCCTGGCCCTGCGCGAGGCTGTAGGTATCCGTGGTCGGCGTGGCCTCGCAGATTTCCTTCGGCAGCTTCATGTGGCGCGCGAGCGCGTAGACCTGCGACTTGTACAGGTGCGCGATCGGCTTCACGTCCGCGCTGCCGTCGCCGTTCTTCACGAAGAAGCCCTGGTCGTATTCGAGCCGGTTCGGCGTGCCGATCACGGCGTAGTTGAGCCGGTCGGCGTGGTAGTACTCGACCGTCTTGCGGATTCGCTGCTTGTGATTCGTCGCGGCGACGATCTGCAGGTACTCCGGCAGCGGCAGGCGCGCGGTCTTGAGCTCACCCGCGGGCGTCTGCACCACGAGCTCGAAGTGGTTGATGCGGCCCTCGAGGCCGCCCTTGATCACGATCTTGTTCTTCCAGCCGTCGCCGTATTCGGGGAACACGCGGCGGATCGCCTCGTCGCGTTGACGATAACAGCCGATGCCCTCGAGCGCCGGCGCGATGTCGAACACTTCGTAACGGATGCCGAGATGTTCGGCGAGCTGCTTGCCACGGGCCGTCGAGAATCCCGAGGAATCCTTCTCGGGCAGCATGATGCCGTAGACGCGTTCCTTGCCGAGCGCCTTCACGCACAGCGCCGAGCTCACCGAGGAGTCGATGCCGCCCGACATCGCGACCACGAAGCCGCGCTTGCCCACGTCCTTCGCAAGGATCTCGCGCAACCGCGTGCAGATGCGGTCGATGACCTTGTCGTTGTCCATATCGAGAACGCTTGCGTCGAACGCCATGAAAACCTCTGGTTATTGCACTTCTTGCGGAATGGGTCAGGCCAGCTTGAACCGCTGGATCTTGCCGGAGGCGGTGCGCGGCATGACGCTCACGAACTCCACCAGCTTGGGAACCTTGTAAGCCGCCAGGTTCTGGCGGCAGTACGCCTTGACGGCGCGCTCGTCGACGTCCGCGCCCGCGCGCTTGACGATCACGGCCTTCACGGCCTGGCCGAGCAGTTCGTCGGGCATCGCGGCCGCGCAGACTTCCTCGACGCCGGGCACGGCGGCGATCACTTCCTCGACTTCCTGCGGACTCACGCGGAACGCGCCGACCTTGATCATGTCGACCGTGCGGCCGTCGATGAACAGGTAGCCGTCCTCGTCGAGGTGCCCGAGATCGCCGGTGCGCAGCCAGCCGTCGCGCAAGACTTCGCGCGTCGCGGCGGGATCCTTCCAGTAGCCCTGCATGATGCTGGCGCCGCGCGCGCAGATCTCGCCGATCTCGCCGGATTTCACGGGACGCCCGTCGAGCTGGACCTGGATTTCGATGCCGTCGACCGGCAGGCCGACGGAGCCGAGTTTCTCGGCGAGATCCTCGGCCGGTAGATAGGACAGGCGCGCGGTGGCCTCGGTCTGTCCGTACATGATGAACAGCGCGGCGTGCGGCAGCTCGGCGCGCAGGCGCTCGATGAGCGGTTTCGCCATGCCGCCGCCGGCCTGCGTGAGATAACGCAGCTTCGAAAGGTCGTGTTCCTTGAAATTCACGCGACCGAGCAGCAGAGCGAACGTGGACGGCACGCCCGCGAAGCCGGTGATCGCTTCGGCCTGCATGCGTTGCACGGTGAGGTGCGGGAACGCGAGGTTGTCCTCGATCACGAGTTCCGCGCCGGCCAGCAGGTGCGTATGCAACACGGAGTTGCCGTACGAGAAATGGAACGGCAGCACGCACAGGCCGCGGTCGGCCGGCGTGAGCGCGAGATACTTGATGATGGCCGCCGAATTCGCGGCGAGGTTGCCGTGACTCAGCATCACGCCCTTCGGGCGGCCGGTCGTCCCGGACGTATAGATGATGCTCGCGAGTTCGTCGGACTTCGGCCGGTCGGCGAATGGCGTGCCCTGCCCGCCCACGTCGCGCACGAATTGATCCAGCGAGGAGTCGTCGTCGCGCGGCGCGATCGCGATCACGGTGCAGCCGGCGGACGCGGCCGCCTGCGACAGCGCGGGCCACTCCGGGTGATCCGTCGAGCCGGCGAGGATGCGCGCCTCGCAATGTTCGATCTGGCGGATCAGCACGCTGGCGCGTTCCTGCGCGTTCAGCGGCACGGCCACCCCTCCCGCCGTCAGCGCGCCGTAGTACAGCGCGACGTATTGCGGGGAATTGCGCAGCAGCAGCGCGACGCGGCCGCCACGCTCCGGCGCGCGCTCGCGAAATCCGGAAGCCGCCGCCGCGATGGCGCGCGAAAGATCATCATAGGTCCAGCGCGTTCCGCGCCAATGCAGCGCGACCGCGGCGCCGGAACGCGCCGCGGTTTCTTCGAAGTGCTGGACGATCGACGGGTGCATTCGGTGCGAGGAACCGGACGCCTCAGGCAGCGCGTCGTTTCGACGACACGAAGGCCGCGATCTTGTTCACCGAATCCAGGTTGTCCGGGATCATTTCCTCGTCCTTGACCTTCACCCCGAGCTGCTCTTCGATGAAGAAGATGATCTCGAGCATGCCGGTCGAGTCCACGATGCCGCGGCCCAACAGCGAGTCGTCGAGGCCGAGCGCCTTGGTGTCGTTCGTGAACAGGTAGTTCTCGAGGATGAAATTGCGGATCTGGTCGTTCAGCGCGTCTGCCATGTTCTAGCGTCCCTTTGTTAAGCCTTCGTAAAGTCGCGAAAAAAGGTCAACCCACCGTCTGGCCGGACACGAACGTCGCGTGCCAGATCTGCGTGGATAACACCCCTATGAAGGCCATATTGTCCCGTGCCGCGGGCACCTTGGACCGGCCCAACTTCGTGATTAATCGCGAAACTTTGACCGGATCGAAATACCCGTACCGGGTAATCATCGCCTCACTTGTGAGTTCTTTCACATATTCCGGCATGGACGGGCCCAGGAAGGCGGCCGCATCGGGAGCCCGGTAGGGCTGTTTGTGGCGGTTGAGGATGGATTCGGGCAGCGCCTTGCGCATGGCCTGCTTGAGCAGCCATTTCTCGCGCAGCACGCGCATCTTGTAGCGCGGGTGCAGGCGGGTCGCGAACTCGATGAGCCTGTGATCCAGGAACGGGAAGCGGCCTTCGACCGAGTTGGCCATCAGCATGCGGTCGCCCTGCGAGGACAGCAGGTAACTCGGCAGCAGGGTCTTCGCCTCCAGGTACTCGCTGCGATTGAACGGATGCCAGCCGGCGAGCTCGGCCGGCAGCGACTCGCGCAGCCGCGCCGCGGGGTCGCCCGAGGTGCGCGCGCGGAACTCGTCGGACCAGAACAGCTTGCACTGGGCCGTCGTCATCCAGCGCGGCAGGTGCGAGAAACACGGATCGGAAGGGTTGTTGAGACCGATCCCGAAAAATTCCTTGAGGTAGGCCGCGCTCTGTTCGGACGTGAGGTCGAGGTACGGATACAGCCGCTTGAGCAATCCCGGACGCCATTTCGACTGCGGCTGCTGCGCCCAGAACTGGCGCACCTTCGACTCCTTGAAGATGTCGTAGCCGCCGAGGACTTCGTCGGCGCCCTCGCCCGTCAGCACCACCTTGACGCCGTTGCGGCGCACCAGTCCCGACAGCAACTGCATCGGCGCCGGCGCGGTGCGCAGGATCGGGCTTTCCGAATGCAGGATCGTGCGCGGGAAGGCCTTCGCGATGTCGGCCAGCGAGCACTGCACGTGGTTGTGCACGGTGTCGAGGTGTCTGACCATCGCCTGCTGATGCGCGGACTCGTCGAGCCCCGCGTCGTCGAATCCGATCGAGAAGGTCTGCAGGGTTTGTGGCACGCGCTGCTTGAGCAGCGCGACCAGCGTCGAGGAATCGAGACCGCCCGATAGATAGGCGCCGACCGGCACGTCGGCGCGCAGGCGGATCTGCGTCGCATCGCCGAGGATCTGGTGCAGCTCCGCTTCGAGCTTTTCGGCGGGATCGCGCCGCAGGTCGGCGACACGCGGGAATTCCCAGTGCCAGTAGCGCTTCCGGCGCATGCCGGACTCGTCGAGCACGAGCATTTCGCCGGGCGGCACGATGCTGACGCCGGCGAACACGGTGCGCGGCGCGACCGGCGCCCAGAACGTCATGAGCTCGTCGAACCCGTCGGGATCGAGCGTCGCCTGCACGTAGCCGCTCGCGAGCAGCGCCTTGACCTCGGAGGCGAAGACGATGCCGCCCGGAATTTGCGCGTAATACAGCGGCAGGATGCCGGCGCGGTCGCGCACCAGCAGCAGCCGGCGACGCTTGCGGTCCCACAGCGCGAACGCGAACTGCCCGTTCAGGTGATCCACGAAGTCGTCGCCGTACTCGTCGTACGCGTGCACGATGACTTCGGTGTCGCTCTGGGTGCGGAACTTGTGACCGCGCGCGATCAGCTCGGCGCGCAGCTCGATGTAGTTGAAGACCTCGCCGTTGTACGTGATCCAGGTGGTCTCGTCGCCGTTGTGGATGGGCTGCGCGCCGCCGCCGAGATCGATGATGCTGAGCCGCGCGTGGCCCAGTCCCGCGCCGGGCTCGATGTGATAACCGGTGCCGTCGGGTCCGCGATGCGGGATCGCGCCGACCATGCGTTCGAGGCGCGCGGCCTCGGGCGTACGCGCGTCGTTGAAGTAGATCCCCGCAATGCCACACATCAGCTCTTCCTCCAGTACACCGCGAAGCTCGCATCGCGATGCACGCGCTCGAAGCAGTCTCCCTGCTCGAACAACGCATGGTGGAGCGGGTTGACGTAGACGACACACAGTTGGCGCGGCTGGCCGCCGGTCGCGGCCAGCATGCGATCGCGCACCTTGACCAGCAGGTTCGCGTCGAATGGATTGTAGAGAAACACCAGCAGATTGCCTTCGGGCAGTTCAAAGGCGCTGGCGTCGTCACAAATGCACTCGATCGGAGCCGCATCCCGGTTGCGCGCGGCGAATCTTGCCACGTTGGCGACCGCGTTATCGTGCAGCGCGCGCGAGAGTTCGACGCCGATCACGCGCCGGAAAGGCCGCAGGGCCGCCATCATGAGCACACGACCCTTGCCCGATCCCAGGTCGATGAAGGTGAAACCGTCGGCACGCGCGCCAACCACCGCGAGCGCCCGCTCGAACTTCCGGATCGACGTGGCCTCGTAGTGCACGGCGTGGCGTGCGAGGCGCGCGTCGATGTCGTGCAGATCGGCCACCGCCACGCGCGAGACGGTTTCGACCGAGTGGCGCCAGTCGAACCAGCGCTCGCGCAGGGTCGCAAGCTTCTGGCTGACCGTCGTGACCAGCGAACCGACGAACCGGATCGCGAAGGCCATGGCGCCGCGCCCCAGGCGCGCGGCGCGCCGGAACGCGAAACGCGCGACGTCGAGGCCGAGCCACGCGAGGCCGGCCGCGTCGAGTGGGTAGAGCGCGAGATTCTCGAGCGACCGTTCGCCCGTCGCGAACGGCTCCTGCCAGGCGGCGGCGGAGCCGAGGAATTCGTGGGATTGCAGTCCGCTCGCGCAGCCATCCCGCAGGCACTCGAGCGTGAGGAGCACGCCGGGCGACTGCCGCGCCCACTTCTCGTCGAAGCCGATCTTGAGCTCGTAATAACGATTCGCCTGCACGACGCCGAGGTTCACCGCGGCGATTTCCCCGCCCACGAGCAGGCGCCGCACCCGCAGCGCGCCGCTCGCGGCGAAATGCGCGGCGATGCCGCGGAAGAATTCCCGCAGGTCCGGTTGCGAGAGCACGGCGCTGCCCGCCTCCCCTTTCCAGCCGCGCGATTCGACTTCGAAGGCTTCGCGCAGGACTTCGGCGAGCTGCGCAGGCGTGGGTTGCAGGCTTTCGAAGCGCACTTCCCCGGCCCGCTCGAGCTGCCGGCGCTTGCGCCGCAACGTCGAGGCGCGCTCGGAGGACAACCGCGCCACGAGCGCATCGAAGCCTCCGGCGAGATCCACCCGCAGGCATGGGCTGCTGCGCGCCGTCAACGCGATCGCGCGCCCGCGCGCCTGGCGCCGCAGTTCCGCCGTCCATTCGCCGCGATCCAGCCTTTGCAGCAGCATCGGCCTTCGCTGCCGCGCGATCTCCCGGCACAAGACCGTGCGCGCGGCGTCGGACTCGGCGAGCAGGCGCATCGGCTCGTAGAGGCGATCGCCGCCCAGGAACTCGAGCCATCTGCCGCCGCGCCGCCGAACCTCGACCAGCGGCGCAACGGCTGCGAGCTGCGATCCGCGATGCACGGTGATGACGTTGAGTGGGTCGCCGGCGTGCAGCGTGCGTGCGGCGACGATCGACCAGGCATGCGACTGCATGGGGTCGGTCGAAGCCGTGGCCGCGAGACGATCCCACGCCGCCGCGAGCGCTTCGAGATCTTCGAGGCTGCGCAGCACGCGCACCTCGAACTCGGAGGTTGCGGCGACGACGAGAGCGGCCGGGCCGACCATGGATGGCTCAGCCAAGCAGGCGGTTCCGCAACTGGAACAGCGTACGGAACGCGATGCCGGCGCCGGGAATCGACGCGGCGAGTCCGAGCCAGCGATCGCCGGATCCGGTGAGCTCGATGGCACGCGTGAGCGAGCGGCGCGCCGCGGCGCGGTCGTTCGACAGGAGCTGCGCCCGCGCGAGCGCGAGCAATTCTCCGCGCAGCGTCGCGCGGACCCGGGCGCCGTGCGCCGCCATGAACGCGGAATCCGCGCACCAGATGCGTTCGATCATGGCCACGCGCCGCGCGAGCTGCACGAGCTTCGGCAAGCGCGTGAGTCGCACCGCATCCTCGTGACTGCGGTTCACGGCCGCGTCGACGTCGACGAGCACGCAGCCCGCGTGATGCGACAGGCGCGCGAAATATTCCCAGTCGCCGCAGGTCGGATCGGCCGCGTTGAACTCGAGACCCGGAGGCACGCGGCCGATGCGCACGAGGCCCGCCGCCGGCAACACCCAGGGAGCCGGCAGGGAATCCGCGTAGACGTCGCCCTCGTACACCGTGTAACGCTCGCGCGCCGGGGCCTCGAGGCCGAGCTCGCCGGCGGTGAACTCATGGCGCACCGGGAACACCTCGGCGAAATCGCGCAGGTGGCGATGCCAGGTGCGCAGGCCGTCGCGCGTGATCGTGGTCTTGCCGCGCAGGATGTTGAAGTTCGAGAACACGAATCCCGCGGTCGGGAAACGGCGCGCGAGCGCGACGCACAGCTCGAGCTTGCCCGGCTCCCACAGGTCGTCGTCGTCGAGCAGCGCGAAGAACTCGCCGCGCGCGATCCCGATCGCCGCGTTGCGCGCCGCGTTGAGTCCCGCGTTCGTCTGGTGGATGCAACGGATGCGATCGCCGTACCTCGCGAGCACTTCGCGCGTATCGTCCGTCGAGCCGTCGTTCACGACGATGAGCTCGAAGTCGCGGAAATTCTGCGCGAACACACTCTCGACCGCCTCGACGACGAGCGCCGAGCGGTTGAAGGTCGTGATGATGACGCTGACGCATGGCGCAGCGGCGCCGGTCGACGTACTCACGCGGCACCGCCTCCGGGCGGCACCGAAATTCGCGTGGCCGGTACCGGGTGCGGTGCGACAGACTTCAACTTCCGGAGCACCCGCCCCGCGAACTTGCGCAACCGGGTGATACCGATCGCGAAGCCGAAACTCACGGGACCGTGGTAGATCCCGAGATACACGTTGAAACGACACGTGCTCGCGAAGCGCGTCTTGAACGCCTCGTCGCCGATCGTGAAGTCGAGCTCGCGGCGCGAGCGCGCGAGACAGTCTTCGATGAGCTGGCGCGTGAGCAGCAGCCCCGGCGAATGTTCGGCGTACTGGACGGAGAACGCCGGCTTGTACCAGGTGACGCAGCCCGCGTAGTCGAAGCCGTAGTGGAACGCGATGGGCGCGCCATCGAGCTCGACCACGGAGAATTGCAGCCAGCCGCGCGCGTGCAGCCCGTGCGCGAGCAATTCGTAGAAACGCGTCTGGCCCGCGTTCGCGAACAGGCTCGGCTTGCCCACGTTGGCCCAGCGTCGCCGGTGCTGGTCGAAAAATACCGGCAGCAGGCGCTCGAGTTCCTCGACGGAGGTGACGTGCCGGAACGTGAGATTGCCGTGTTTGCGGAACCAGTTGAGCGGCCGCCGCAGGCTGTACTTGTCGATCATGTGCCGGGCGCGCTGCGAATCGGCTTCGAAGTCGAGCGCCGGGCACGGCACGTGGATCTCGTCGACGAGCCGCAGGCCGATGTCGCGCGCCGCGGCGGTCAGCAGCGCGACGCTCGAGGAATGTCCGGGAAGGTTCGCCAGCGCGAAACGATCCCACTTCCACCACTTCGAATGCAGGAAACGGCAGATCGCCGCCATCGCGCGCGGCTTGTCCTTCGGCAGGATGAAATCCTGGTAGTCGGAATTGCCGGTGCCCACGAACTCGAGCACCCGCCAGCCGTACACGCTGCGTCGGCGCATCAGCGGCGCGAACCCGACGATCTCGTCGCCCGCGCGCACCACGAGGAAAAACAGCTCGCGCCCCTTGCCGAACACCTGCCACCACGAGTCGAACCACTCGTAGGTCTGGAACACGGTATTGATCTCGTTGTCGGCCACGAGCGCGTTCCAGCGCTCGGCGTCGAGCGGGATGTCTGAACGCCGGGTGATGAGCTCGACGCGCATCCCGGCCGGACTCATGCGGCTTCGAGGTGCGGGCGCAGTACTTCCCGCATGGTCGAGAAGCGGAAGTCGTTGATCAGCGCGCGCAGCCGCTGCTCGCACACTTCGAGGTTGTTGTAGTGCCTGAAGCGCGACAGCCAGCTCGCGTTCTCGAAGCGCGGTTGCTCCGCGTCGATCTCCCACGGATGCAGGTAGAACACGAAAGGCAGGTCGTCGGCGCGATTGACGCCGGCCAGCGCCCAGCGCGTGAACCAGTACGGCAGCAGCCGGAAGTATCCGCCGCCCGCGACCGGAACCTTCATGCCCATGACCCGGCGCGTCGACAGCGGAAACTCGACGATGCTGCCGCCGCCCGGCGCGCGGATGGGCCCGGGCTTCGTCGAGGCGCCGGCGATCCCGTAACGATCGTGGGAAATCGGGAAGATGCTCGAGTCGTAGCGGAAGTCGAGCTCGCACAGGATGTCGAGCGCCCAGAGCGATTCGGCCGTGATCGAGTAACTCGCCGCGCGGTAACCGATCACCGGCGCGCCGATGGTGTCCTCGAGCATCTGCTTCGAAGTACGCGTTTCCTCGCGGAAGACCTCGGGCGTCTGGCGGTAGACGAGTTCGTGCGTGAGTCCATGGCAGGCGATTTCATGACCGGCGTCGTGAATGCGCCGGATGAGCTGCGGCGTCTTCTGGGTGACCCAGCCCAGCACGAAGAACGTCGCCTTGATGTTCTTCTCCGCGAACATCGCGAGCAGCCGGTCGGTGCTCTGCTCGGCGCGGAATTCCATGCGCGCCCAGTCCTTGCGCGAGATCACTTCCGCGAGGGCGGAGACGTGAAAGTAATCTTCCACGTCGACGGTCATGGCGTTGAGATGCGTCATCTTGAGGACGGCGAGCGATCGCCGCTGTAAGTGAATTCCAGGAACGCGCGGTTCTCGAGATAGTCGCCGCCGGGCGTCGCCGAAGACCGGCCGGTACGCTCGGCGCGCACGCGCAGGCCGAGGTTGCGGCCGAAGTCCCAGTCGAGCGTCATGCCGACGGTCCAGTCGTCCGTCTCGGTGTCCGCGTTCACGAAGTCTTCGGTCGCGTACGTGGCGATGAGGTTGAACCGCAAGGTGGGGCGCAATATGCGTCCGGCGCTCAGGCTGTAGTAGATGCGCTCGCTGTCGAAATCCGTCTGGGTCTCGTACTTGCGCTCGTTGTAGGAAGCCCGTGCGCCGAGCGAGGTCCGGTGCCGATTGAAGCTCCAGGACAACGACACTTCGCTGCTTTCGAACGGATCGGCGCTCGCGGTGATCTGGCTGGTGCCGCCGCCACCACCCGTCACGTCCGTCAGCGCTTCGCCCGCGTCGCTGAACTCCTGGCTCAACGCGAGTTCGACCGTGCTGGAACTCGTCAGATCGCGCGCGATGGACAGGTCGAGCAACAGGCCGCCGTCTTCGTCGCCGCCATCCATCTCGAGCCAGCTGTAACCCACGCGCGAGTGGATGATCGTGCGTCCGCCGCCGTCGAGGTCGTAGCTCAGGAAGGCGCTGCGGCGCTCGTAGTCGGTCATGCCTTCGGCATCGAAGCGCGAATCGTCCGCGACGAAATTGAGCGCCGCGCGGCTGCGCGTCGACAGGTCGCGTCCGACCGCGAGTCCGAGCGTGGTGCGCTGCGCGTCGAGCGGCGAGGTTTCGTAACGCGTGTCCGAATACCGGCCGAACAATTGCGCGTTCATCGCCTGGCCGAACCGCAAATAGAAATCGGGTCCGGTCGTGAAATAGTTGATGTTCTCGCGGGTTCCGGGCGTCACCGGCGTGAACGGGTCGGCCTGCGCCTGTCCGAAACTGTCCTGCAGAACCCAGTGGAATCTCTCGGGAAGGATGCCGAAATCGAAGTTGGCCTCGGCCGTGCCCACGATTTCGCCGTCGTAGGTGTCGTCGAGATACTCGACGTAACTGAGATCGACGAGCGCATCGCCTTCGAGGCGCCGCGTCTTCTCTTCCCACTGCAGATCGATGCCGATGCTGGCGAGCGTCTCGTCGATCTCGCCCTCTTCGACGCGCGAAATGTTGTCGGAATGGCCCAGACCCGCGGCGACTTCGTAGGTCACCTGCGCGTGCGCCGCGGATGCGCCCAACAGGGCGAGTGCGGCGACGATTGCGTTCTTCTTGTTCTCCCTAACCATCCCTTGCCTCTTCCGAAGATGCCTCACTGGGGCGGAGCCGCATCCTCGCGCTGTCCGTAATACTGGTAGTAGTTGTCGGAACCTTCCGCGGCGCACTGGTTGAGCACGAGCCCGATGTATGGATTCGATCCGATGTGCTGGATGGCGTCGAACACCGCCTGCTGCGGCGTGCTGCTCGCGCTCACGACGAGCACGACCTGCCCGGAAATCGAGCACAACACGCGCGATTCGCTGGTCAGCAGCAACGGCGGCGAGTCGAACAGGACGACGCGGTTGGGGTCGCGCGCCGTGAGCTGCGCGACGATGGCTTCCATGCGCGAGCTCGCGAGCAACTCGGTCGCGTTGTCCGAGCCGTGTCCGGCCGGCAGGATTTCGAGGCCCGGCACGTCGGTGCGCAGCACCACGGACTCCACGTCGAGCTGGTCGTTGCGCAGCACGTCGAGCAGGCCCGGCTCGCCGCCCACGCCCAACATGCGGCTCAGGTGAATCTTGGCGACGTCCGCGTCGACCAGCAGCACCGAGATGTCTTGCTCGAGCGCCATCGACAACGAAAGATTGATGGCGGTGAAGGTCTTGCCGTCGCCGGGCAGCGCGCTCGCGACCAGGATCGCGCGGCCGTTCGGCAGTTGCTTCACGCCGCGGCCGAACGCGTTGGCGATCAGGGGCCGCTTGATCTGCCGGTACTGATGCGAGAGCCGCCGCTCCTCGGCCGGCGCAGGCAACAGCTCCGCCGCGCGCAAGGCTTCGCGATCGATGACCGCGACTTTCGACGAACGCTCCACCGGTGCGGCATGCGCCGCCGGCCCGGCATGCGGGATGCCCTGGGCGGGAGTCACGGGCGGCGTTCCGGGTGCGGCCGGGGCCGCGCCGGTCGAAGG
>JAFAGC010000115.1 GCA_023423065.1 Pseudomonadota bacterium | reverse complement strand
GGCATGACGGTTACCGCCTTTGACGACGACGCTGACGACAGCGGGAATCCTGATCGAATCCTGGTAACGGGTACAGTCGAGCGCTCACCCGAGTACGCCCAATGTAGAGGCTCGGTGTGGTCGTTGCGGGTAGACGCGCATGGCGTGCAGTGGGAGTCGCAGTTGCCGGGTTTGTCGCCTAACACCTCGTGTATGGACTCCTCCGTCAAGTAGCGTGATCTGATCTCTTCATTCCAGTCGAGCGAGCTGCGGCTGCATTCGTGTATCCGTCCTGTTGATGGGCAAGCATTGCTGCCCTGGACATCATGAGAGTCGCCGACGCGGAGCCAATCACTGGAAGGGTCTAAGAGACCAGAGGTGTTATCGGCTTATCCGCGCCGGCGGCTGTTCCGCTCCTGCATGAAGGGATGAAGGTGCCGCTGGAGAAGTGGTTAGGGATGGCTCGTGAAGTCGCGCTCGTGACGCCAGGTGGCCCACACGATGCGGGCGAGCTTGTTGGCCAGAGCGACCGTGGCCTTGTTGTGACCGCGTCGTTCTTGCACATCGAGCGCCCAGGTGCGTAGCCGATCGAGCGTGAGTCCGCGACGCTGCGCGGATCGCGCTGCGAGCAGTACGGACCTCGCGCCATGGATGAGCAGGGTCCTGAGATAAGGATCGCCTTGCTTGCTGATGCGCCCCAAGCGTCGACGTTCTCCGGATGAGTGCTCTCGAGAGGTGAGGCCCAAGTAGCTTGCGAAGTGCCTTGCCGATGGGAAGCGCTGGATGTCGACCACCGAGGCACGCAGTGCGGTTGCAGTGAGATCGCCAACGCCTGGGATCTTGAGCAATCTGTCGATAACAGGGTCGTGCTCGTGAAGCCGCTTGAGCTCGCGGTCGAGCTGCTTGCAACGCTGCTCGAGCGAGTCGATCTCGTTGAGCAACTCGAGCAGGCTTGAGTGCAGCAGCGTGGGCACGGGGCTGGCGACATCCGCCAGCGCATCACGAACCGCCCCGATCGCGCGCCTGGGTCCGAGCGGGACGCTGAGGCCGAACTCTCGCAGGCATCCGCGCAGGAAGTTCAAGCGCGAAGTGCGTGCACCCATCCACTGCGAGCGCAAGCGATGCAGTTGCTGCAAGGCCTGCTGATCGACTGACTTGATCGGCACCGGCCGGATGTCCGGGCAGCGAGCGGCCTCGATGAGAGCTGCCGCGTCTGCGGCATCGGTCTTGTTACGCCGGACGTAAGCCCGGGCGTATTGCGCCGGCAGTAGACAGACCTCGTGCCCCTGATCGCGAAGGCGCCGGGCGTGGTGATGGGCCGAGCCACAAGCCTCCATGACGATGTGGCAGGCGGGGCGGTTGCCGAAGAATCGATCGAACCGGGCGCGGGTCAGGCGTTGGCGATCGAAAATATGTCCGCGCTCATCGGCCAAGGCGATCTCGAACACGTTCTTTGCCAGGTCGACACCGACAGTCGTAGCATCCATGGGGGACTCCTCTTGTTGGGGCTAGCTGATGCAGCACATACAGCTTGGCACATCGATGCCGAATCGCCTCGGCAGGAGGAGTCCATCTCATCACTGGAGCGGACGCGTGAGAGATAAAGTGCCAAGCTCAAACGTCGGCGCGCGCGCCGCTCAGCTCAATCGTTAGGCGTACCTCGATGTTGGCGTTAACCGACAAGCGTTGGCAGCAAATGCGCGGTGGATACGGCGTACCGTATGACGCATCCGTTCCACTTGCGAAGCTTGAGGCGGGCCAGTCTGTTTGGGACGAGCTGTGGAACGAATTGCATCACCAAGGCGATCTTGGTGAAGCTTCCTATGCGGCGGTACCTCACCTTGTGCGAATTGCTAAGAACTTGGCGTCCCGCGATTGGAATCTCTACGCTCTTGTGGCCCTCATCGAGATTGAGCGTCACCGCAAGACCAATCCACAACTCCCTGACTGGCTCCAGGCCGACTACGAAGCGGCTTGGGATAGCATCGCGTCACTGGCACTTGCAGATCTCGGCTCACATAAGGACGCTCAGACAGTCCAGAGCGCACTCACCGTCATTGCCTTGGCGCGAGGCGAGCGCAAGTTGGGGGCACTCCTGTGCCATTTTGATGAGTCCGAGATTGCCGAATTAGCAGAGGAGAAGTTGGCGTGGTCAGAGCTGTACGCCTAACACCTCGTTCGAGCGGACGCGGGGACGATAAAGTGCCAATCTCAGACGTCGGCGTGCGCGCCGCTCAACTCAATCGTTAGGCCGCCATGAAACGTCTTCTGGCCATCGGTGCACTCGTAGCATGGACATCCGCCGCTAGGGCGGAGCCCACACTGCTCGGTCAATGGATCTCCGATCGAGACGCTAGCGCGGCGTTCAACGAAGAGCACGTCCGAATGCAGGCAAAGACCGCGGCGTTTCTAAAGGACTCAATGGGGCGACTTGTCGTCACCTTCAGCCCGGAAGAAGTGGCGTACGTCTTGCCAAACTTCACAACCAAAATTGAGGGTAAGGAACACTCGATAGTGGGATTCACGGAGACGCATCCATACGCGGTGGTTGCGACGACGCCGAGCGCGATCGCGATTCGCACAATTGAAGCCGTGACGCATGAGCCGACGATCGTTGTTTACAACTTCATAGGTAACGACCGGATGTGGATCTACGTAAGTACTCTGGATGGCCACATACGCGAGTACTTCAAGAGAGTGGAGGCAAAGTAGCGTGTGCCGGCCTAACACCTCGTTCGAGCGGACGCGTGAGGGATAAAGTGCCACTCGCAATTGCCGGCGTGCGCGCCGCTCAACTCAATCGTTAGGCGGCGTACAAAGGTATCACCATGACAAAGAATCTCTTCGTCGGTGGTCTAGTTGCCGCTGGATTCGACCCCACAGGCCGATACCTCCTCACGGTTTCTCACTCTGGGCGAGGGCTCTTCGCGACGGACACGTGGGAACGCATCGCTCGAGACACGGCGTTGGCGTATCCGGTCGATGGCCACGCGATCGGCATAGGCCCAATTGAAGGCTCGTCAGTTCCAGTCACAGAACTGGACTACTCGACCGGGACTCTCCAGTGGACCAGCCAGGATGGATTGACAAAGTTTGTGTACGAGGACGGCACGATAGAGGTTAGTGGCAATGCGCCGCCTAACAAATCGTTCGAGCGGACGCGTGAGGGATAAAGTGCCAAGATCATACGTCGGCGTGCGCGCCGCTCAACTCAGCCTCTAAGGACTCCCCGACGCTGTCAAGGATGATGAAGCGGCATCTTAGTTAGTGCGAGATTGCTCCTCCTGTCCGTCCAATCGCGTTCAATAGGCATCAAGGTCCGACTGCAAGTCTCTAATCGGCCTTTGTGGGGTGACGATGACACCCTGGCCCGGATGTAAGCCGCGCGTCTGCACCTCGATCGTTAGTCGGCCTGTGATGGCCCGTGAGTTGATCAGGTTCTGCAGACGCCGGTCTGACCTGTTGCCTGGAACGCAGCGTTGGCGGGAAGTTAGTGTAGTGAGATCACATTCTCCTCAGCCGAGCCGCAGCGATTCATTCTTTGCCAGCATGGCCCAGATGATGCGAGCGTGCTTTGCCGCAATGGCGACACACGCACGGTGATAGCCGCGACGAGCACGTAGTCCGAGTGCCCAGCGTGCAAGCCGATCGCTGCGTCGCAATGCGGTCTGCAGCATCGAGCGTGCGCCCATGATCAGCAGCGTTCGAAGGTACGGGTCGCCATGCGCGGTGATGCGCCCGAGGCGGGTTTTGCCGCCGGTGGAGTATTGCTTCGGTGTCAGCCCGAGCCAGGCGGCAAACTGCCGTCCATTGCGGAACTCGTGCCCCTCGGCCACGCTCGATACGATCGCCGAGGCGCTGATGGGGCCGATGCCGCTCAACTGCTGGATGCGTCGGGCACGTTCATCACGGCGGGCGTGTTGCTCGAGCTCGCGCTCATACTCGCCGATGCGTTCATCAAGAACCCGCAGGTGCCCGAGTAGATCGGTGAGGGCGCGCGCCGCGAGCGCTGGCAGCTGCTCGATGGCAGCCGCGGCACCACGACGCACCTCAACCGCCCGCTGCGCGAGCACCACGCCGAACTCGGCCAGCAGCCCGCGTATCCGGTTGATCGTTGCGGTGCGCTCCTCGACAAAGCCCAGGCGCACTCGATGCAGCGTCAGCATTGCCTGTTGCTCCACGCTCTTCACCGGCACGAACCGCATCGAGGGTCGGCTCACCGCCTCGCAGATCGCCTCCGCATCGTTGCCATCGTTCTTGCCACTCTTGCGATACGGTGCGACGAACTTCGGCGCCATGAGCTTCACCGTGTGGCCGTGCTGGGCAAATCGGCGTGCCCACTCGTGCGCCCCGGAGCAGGCCTCAAGCCCAATTACGCACGGCGGCAGCTGCGCCACAACCGCCGCCAGGCGCGCTCGAATCACCGTCTTACGTAACACCACCACGCCTTGCCCATCTACCGCGTGCAGCGAGAACACATTCTTTGCCAAATCGATTCCGCAGGTAGTAACGTTGCCCACAAGACTTCCCCTTTTCGTTTGCTGATTGGAAATGCACACACACTTCAATCTTGGCACTCACGTGCCCCTTCGGGACGGGGAAGTCCCTTACATTCGTTAAGCGGCGCTGACATGTCCGCGTTGGCTCAAAGCATCGCAGCTGGAGTCGTGATCACCGCCGGCCTGTTTCTCATCACCCTGGCTGGCGTTGCGCTCACGCGCCCAGCATTTGCACGCCATTTCCTGCTCAGCTTTGCCAAAACGGCACGGACTCACTACGTTGAAATGGCCGCGCGGATCCTGGTTGGCGTCGCGTTGATCGTCGCGTCGCCCATGATGCTCTTTTCACCACTGTTCTTCTGGTTCGGGGCGGCGCTGCTGGTGTCGTCCGTTGTATTGCTTTGCTTGCCTTGGCAGTGGCATCGTTCCATGGGTGAGCGCGTGTTGCCGACATTCGTTAGCCTGCTTGGCGTCGTCAGCCTGGTTTCGTTTGTACTGGGGGCGCTGCTTGTTACCGCAACAGTTGTCGGCGCCGCGTAGCGGCTCGTTCGGCGCGCGCGCCGCGCGACTCAATCATCAGGCATCATGAGACACGCGCCGCCTGGCTACGAATGCCCGTTTTGCCATTTGGCAAACACGCTGCATGAGCCGGCTCCCTCGTCGGCGATCATTCTGGTAGAGCCGCGCGTGTTCTCATTCGTTCCCCTTCATCACTATGCGGGAATCCGCGGCAACTGCCTTATCGCGCCGAGAGTTCACTACGAGAATGTGTTAGATATTCCCGACGACCTTGGCGAAGATTTCTTTCGCGCGACTCGACTGGTGGCGAACGCACTTCGGAATGCATTTGGATGCGAGGGCATCTCTACCCGTCAACACAATGGTCCCGCCGGTAATCAGGACGTTTGGCATTTCCATCTTCATGTCTTCCCTCGTTTCCGCGATGACGGACTCTATGGAGGAGAAGCGTCACTGTACGAGGCGGAAGAGCGTCTTGACGTGGCGGATCGTCTCAGGCGTGCGCTGCAGGGCGTCAGCGCATAGCGCTCGCTTGAGCGGCACTCAGAGGACAATACTTCGAATGAACGACACTACCGTGATGGTTTCCTATCGCTTGCGGCCAGACCAAGTGCAAACAGCCTTGAGGGCGATTGCTTCGCTCGTTTCGACCGTTGTGACGAGCGAGCCGGCCTGCAAGGGAATCGAGATACTTCAGGAAGATTCCGATCTGACCCGCGTCACGCTGTTGGAGCGATGGACTAGCCGAGACGAGTTTCTCGGGCCGCACATGCAGCAGCCGCACATTCAGGCTTTCATCAGTGAGGCGGGCTCGTTCTTGAGTGGTCCGCCAGAGATCTCGTTCTGGCGGGTAGTTGGCGCCACCTGATGGATTTCGACGGCAGGCCGCGAACGGCGGAAGAGGTCCACGCAATGTCCCTCGCGAACCTGCAGGGTGAATACGCAACGGTGTTACCTTCCACCGAGGCGCTCGAGCTCTCTTCCGGAGGTCCCCATGTTTGACCACGTAGGTTTTGGCGTAACGGACCTTGCCGCCAGCAAGGCGTTCTTCGTGAAGGCGCTGCAACCGCTCGGCGTCGCGGTGGCGATGGAAGGCCCTTACGGCGTGGGACTCGGGCGAAAAGGCAAGCCCTCGGTGTGGCTGCACGAGGCGAAGGAGCAGCCCGTGCGCCTGCACCTGGCCTTCGTGGCGGAGAACCGGAAGCTGGTGGATGCGTTCTACCAGGCCGCCCTCGCGGCGGGCGGACAGGACAATGGCGCTCCCGGTCTGCGTCCGCACTACCATCCTAACTACTACGGGGCCTTCGTCATCGGTCCCGACGGTCACAACGTCGAAGCGGTCTGCCACAAGCCCGAGGCCTGAGATCCACGTGTCCACGAGTACCGCTTCGCGCCAGTTCCTCGGGCTCCTCGGTTGGCTGGTCCTGTGCTTCGCGGCCGCCGGCATCGGGGCGGTGGCATCCGCGACGGCGGGCGATTTCTACCGGCAACTCGTCCGCCCGGACTGGGCGCCGCCTGCCTGGCTGTTCTCGCCCGTGTGGACGGTGCTCTATTTCCTGATGGGCGTCGCCGCCTGGCTCGTCTGGCGCGCGCACGGATTCAGGGGAGCAAGGGTGGCGCTCGTGCTCTTCATCGTCCAGCTCGCCGTCAATGCGCTCTGGAGCTGGCTCTTCTTCGAGTGGCGGCGGGGCGACCTGGCGTTCGTGGAGGTCGTGCTGCTTTGGTGCCTGATCGTCGCGACCGTGGTGTCGTTCTGGCGGCTCAAACCCCTGGCCGCCGTGTTGCTGCTTCCTTACCTGGGTTGGGTGACATTCGCTTCGGCGCTTACGTACTTCACGTGGCGACTGAATCCCGGTTTGCTGTGACGAATCACCAGCGCATCACACTTTGAGATGCTCACGGCTGGCTCGGCGCAGCCGCGAGCGCGGCATCAAAAGATCATCCTGCCCACCAGGTAGCTCACGACCAACGTCGAGGTGCCGACGGTGAGCGTCCGCCGCAGCGTGCGCGCCAGGTTCATGTGCCCGGTGCGCGCGCTGACGATCGACGTCAACGTGAGTGACACGATCGCCGCGACCAGGATCAACCAGGGTTCCGCCTCCACGGGCGCCGAGAGCGTGATCACGAGCGGAATGAACGCGCCGATGCCATAGGCGATCGCGCCTCCGATCCCGGCCCGCATGACGTCTGCACGCGAGTTCACTTCGAGAATTCCGTGCTCGCTTTCGAGCTGGGCGTCGAGTGCATCGCGGGCCATCAGTTCCGTGGCGACCTCTGCTGCGAGTTCGCTCCTGAGTCCCTTCGCTTCGTAGTGGGCAATGAGCTCGGTTCGCTCCACCTCGGGTTGGCGTGCGAGATCAGCGGCTTCTTCCGCCGCGGCCGACAATTGACCCTCCCGCTCGGCCGCCGCCTCGGCCCATTCCGAGCCGCCGGCGCTCAACATGCCGGCGATGGTCGCCGATGTGGCCGCGGTCACCAGCGTCGCGTGGCCGGCGCCGGCGCCCGCGAAGCCTTCGAGAATGCCAGCGGTCGCGATGATCCCGTCGTTGGCGATCACGCTCCATGCGCGCAGCGACTCCGGGTCGGTCGCCGCGGCTCGCACACGGGAACGCCAGGCCGCAAACCGGCCCTTCGGCTCGAGAGCTTGTGTGAGTTCGGACATCGCGAGCCAGACGTTTTGCTGTCCGCGCGGCGGCCGCCATCGGACAAATTGCGCTGCCTGATGTGGGACAACAGGTATCACCGCTCGGCGGACGACGTGCCGGGCGGCCTCGTGATGCCGAAGTGGTGGGGGGCGGGGCCGCCACCCCCCCCCGCCAGGAGCGGAGAACTAACTATTTTCCGTCGGGCGGTGTGAACACGTCGACCGACAGCGTCACGGTGCGCGTCTCGTCGGGCGCGAGTGCGCCGACACCCACGACCTTGCGCTCCACTTCCTCGCCGCGGTGATTGCGGATCGACACCACGACCGAATATTCCCAGGAGTCCGCGCCTCCGGGATTACGGACCGTGCCCTCGACCCGCAGCGCGGAAAAGGTCGGCTGCTTGCGGCCATCCACGTCCGACTTGCGGTCGAAACGCAGGTGGTGCTGGCAACTCGGACAGATCCTGGCGCTTTCCAGGATCGTCGACTTGCAGTGGGGACAGACTCGCGTTTTGCCGGGCGTCCCGACACGGACATTCATGTGCGGGTCAGTGCTTCGGCTTCTCGTCCCAGCCGAATTCCGCCTTGCCGCGCATGCGCGAGCCCGCCGCCACGGTCAGCGAACCGGCCTTGAGTTCGCCGTTGAGCACGCCGGTCGCCAGTAGTTCGACGCGCGCGGCGGCATCGATGTTGCCGTCGAGCTGTCCGCCGACGACCACCGTATCGGCCTTCACGCCACCGGTGAGATGCGCGCCCGGCTCGATCGTGAGGTTGCCCTGGACGCTGACGTCGCCCTTGAACGTGCCCGCGATGCGCACGTTACCCGCGCCTTCGATCTTGCCTTCGATCGTGAGGCCGGAGGCGATGAGCGACTCCTTCGCCGATGCGTCGGCGCGACTCGGCGTTGGGGCAGGACGCGTTGCCTGCTCACCGGCCGGTGCCAGGACGGATACCTTCTCGGGCGCCTTCGCGGCGGGTTCCGGCACGATCTGTTCCCGGCCAGATTGATCTTTCCACAACGCCATGCCAACTCTCCTCTCTAGAATGTGTTTTGACCTCCTGGGCAGAGGTCGTCTGTGCAAGCAAGCGCACAGACTAGGCGCATGTGTCGCTTCACCGCGAGATGTCGTGATCCACCGACAAGTCTTAATGGGTGAGGTATCGTCGCGACTGGTCCAATCGTCAGGCTCAGCCCATGAATCGCAACCCGTATTCGCCGCCTCAGGTTTCGCCGCAGACGCAACGATTAGTGGAACCGGTCGATGAATCGCAATCGTCGACCGGGGAGAAGGTGCTCGCGGTGGTCCTCGTCATCGGCGGCGCGGCGGGTGTCGGGCTCGCGATCTGGATGGGTGTTCAGTTCATTTCGGCCCACTGGGTGAGCAGTCTGTTCGTCGCTGCGTTCCTGGTGTTGTTCTTGGGCTCGGGAATAGCGGGCGTGCTGCTGTGGCGGGGAAGAGCGAACGGCCGCAAGTGGTCCACCATCCTGTTCGCGATGCAGATCCCCGTGCTGACGGTGCCCGGGATGAGCTACGAAATCTACACCGGGCTGTCGATCAAGGCCTTCGGTGGCGATCCCGGGCCTTCTTTCGCCTTCAATCTTGGTGCAAACGCGAACTTCTCTCTGGATACGAACATCGCGTCGACGATTTACGGCGTGAACATCTTTGCGCTGGCCGCGTTCATTTATCTACTGCGAGCGTGGCGCGGGGGCGTGCGGGCAGCGACGCCGGAAACCGCGACCGACGCCTGAAGTTTCGAGCGGGCGGTCAATAGCTGCTGGAGCGCTGCTTGCCGCCTTTGGCGTATGGCTTGAAAGGCTTGTTCGACTTGTACGGCTTGTTCGACTTGTAAGGCCGGTCCTGCTTGAAGGACTTCGGCTTGCCGCGCGGCGGCAGGTTGTCCGCCGCTTCCAGTCTCAGCTCCTGTCCGCGCACGCGGACCTTCGACAACCGCGAGATGACCGCGGGCGACAGGTTGGCCGGGAGCCGCACCGTCGAGTAGTTTGCCCGGATGTCGATGCCGTTGATCTGCGGCCCGTGCAGCCGCGCCTCGTTCGCGATCGCGCCGACGATGTTGCCCGCCAGTACACCGTGCTCGCGGCCGACGGCGAGCCGCCAGGTGATCTGCTTCCCGTCGTCCTCGAACGCGAAGTCGTTCTCGGCCACTTGCGGCAAGTCGGGATTCGGCGCGTGTTCGCGCTTGGGCTTGCGCGGCGCGTCATCGCCGCCACGCTCGAACGCCGGCGCCGTGTAGGCCTGCTCGGGCGCCTTCGACGACACGGGACCACCGCCCTCGACGAGTGAGGCCGCCGCGGCGGCGACGCTCAGAAGATCGGCACCGGTCTCGAGTGCCACTTCCTGCACCGCCTTGCGGTGGAAGTCCGCGACCCCCGCCGCGAGCGCCTCGCCGATGCGCGCCTTGAATTTCGCGAGCCGCTTCGTGTTCACGTCCTCGGCCGTCGGCAGGCTGAGCGGATCGATGGTCTGGCGCGTGTGTTTCTCGATCAACCGCAGCAGATTCCGTTCGCGCGGCGCGATGAACAGGATCGCCTCGCCGCTGCGGCCCGCACGGCCGGTGCGGCCGATGCGATGCACGTACGACTCGGTGTCGTACGGCACGTCGAAGTTGACGACGTGCGTGATTCGCTTGACGTCGAGGCCGCGCGCCGCGACGTCGGTCGCGACCAGGATGTCTATCTTCCCGTTCTTGAGCTGGTCGATGATCTTCTCGCGCATCGACTGCTGGATGTCGCCGTTCAACGCGGTGGCCGCGAAGCCGCGCGCCTGCAGCCGCTCGGCGAGATCCAGCGTGGACTGCTTGGTGCGGACGAACACCAGCATCGCGTCGAAGTCCGCCACTTCGCAGATGCGCGTCAGTGCATCGAGCTTGTGCAGCCCGCTCACCATCCAGTAGCTCTGCTTGATGTTGGCGGCCGTGGCGGATTTGCCCTTGATCACCACCTCGTGCGGATTCTCGAGGTGCGTCTGCGCAATGCGGCGGATGTTGGGCGCCATCGTCGCCGAGAACAGCGCGACCTGTTTGTCTTCGGGCGTCTGCGACAGGATCGCATCCATCGCGTCGGCGAAGCCCATCGCGAGCATCTCGTCCGCCTCGTCGAGCACGACGCAGCGGATGCCATCGAGCTTGAGGGTGCGGCGGTCGAGGTGATCGATGATGCGCCCGGGGGTGCCGACGACCACCTGCGGTCCGCGCTTGAGCGCGTTCAACTGTGGCACGTAACTCTGGCCGCCGTAGATAGGCAGCACGTGGAAGCCATGTTGTCCGGCGGCGTATTTCTGGAATGCCTCGGAGACCTGGATCGCGAGCTCGCGCGTCGGGACGAGCACCAGCGCCTGCGGCGCGTGTTTCTTCGTGTCGATGCGAGAGAGGACCGGCAGCGCGAACGCGGCGGTCTTGCCCGTGCCGGTCTGTGCCTGGCCGAGGATGTCGCGGCCCTCGAGCATGGCCGGGATGGTGGCGGCCTGGATCGGAGAGGCGGCCTCGTAGCCGATGGCTTTCACCGCACGCAACACGGTCTCGGAAAGGCCGAGGTCGCTGAACGGTACGGCGGAGGTGTTAGAAGTCATCGGAAAACTCGGCGGCGGGGCGGGGGCGAGAGTGTAGGGTGCGCGGCCGCAAATGCACGTTATTTCGGTATTCTTCCCGAGGAAACGTCGGTAAAAGCCGCAAGAGACCACTTATGACCGCCCGAATGACTCCCCGCCAATGCGACCTTCTGCTGACGGGGTCCCAGAAGTTCGTTGCCTTCGCCCCCATCGTCCTTTTCCTGCTTTTCCCGGTCATCGCTTACGTCGTGTTCGCCAATATCGATCTGCCGGGCGCGAAGCCCCTGCCGCGCGACTTTCCCTGGATTCTGCTCGCCTTCTTTGCCGTGATGGCCGTGGTGTTCTTCTGGACTCTCACCTCGATTCCCTATCGCCTGACCGTGACGCACGATCAGCAGCTCGAGTTCAAGTCGATGCGCAGTGTTAGCCGCGTGCGGGTCGCCAACGTGTTGTCGATCAAGCCGCGCTCGCTGCACATCCAGGCGAACGTATCCGGCTACGAGCTCGTGCATCGCGAGGGGAAGATCCGGTTTCCAGGACAGTTCACCGGGCTTCATGCGGTGCTTTACGAACTCAAGCTGGCTAACCCGTCCGTGCAGATCACAGGATGCTGATGCCATGAACGAACAACATCGAAGCCGGCTGGGTTGGGTGATCCTGCGGACGGCGCTGGCCTGCCTGATCGCGGCGCATGGGTTCTATCGCCTCTTCACGGGTGGCAGTACGGGGTTTGGCCAATGGCTCGCCTCCCAGGGCATCCCGTTCGGAACCGGCATCGCCTGGGCGATCACGATCATCGAAGTCGCGGGTTCAATCCTGCTTGCGGCGGGACGCTTCGTGTTCCCACTCACGCTGATCCTTTCGTCTATCTACGTGGTGGGTATCGTCATGGTGCATGCGCCCAGCGGATGGTTCGTCGTCGGCGCCGGGCGCAACGGGGCCGAATACAGCGTGTTGCTGATCGTCGCGTTGCTGTGCGTTGGGCTTCAGCATGCGCCGGCGCGCTTGCTCGCGGCGCGGCCGACCGCGTGAAGTGGCGTTCGCGGCGGATTGCTTCGCCGGTCGAGCTCACGGAGCTGCAGGCTGCGTCGTTCTGCTGATTCGGTAGAATCCCGCTCCTCCCAGTTGACCGCGATTGTCACGGCGCTGGGGTCACCCGCGCCCATGACTTCCGCCGACACCGATTCCAAGTCGATCGACCTGTGCCTGCGCCGCGACCAGTTCCGCCTGCGGCGTGAACGCGATCGCCTGCGCGCCGAGCGCCTGCGCGGCAACGACGTCGCCGCGGGCGAGGCGGCGCTCGCGCAGAAGATAGCCGCGTCGGTCGCGGCGCGTGCCGCGCGCGCGGCCAGCCTGCCGAAGATCGCCTATCCGGAAGAGCTGCCGGTATCGGCGAATCGCGAGGAAATCCGCCGCGCCATCGAGCAGCATCCCGTCGTCATCGTCTGCGGCGAGACCGGCTCGGGCAAGACGACGCAGCTTCCCAAGATCTGCCTCGAGGCGGGACGCGGAATCGCCGGCGCGATCGGGCACACGCAGCCGCGCCGCATCGCGGCGCGCGCAGTCGCGTCGCGCATCGCGGAGGAGCTGGGCACGCCGCTGGGGGAACTCGTCGGTTACAAGCTGCGCTTCCAGGATCGCAGCCGGCCCGAAGGGCTCATCAAGCTCATGACCGACGGCATCCTGCTCGCCGAAACGCAGGGCGACCGCTTCCTCGACGCGTACGACACGATCATCGTCGACGAGGCTCACGAACGATCGCTGAACATCGACTTCCTGCTCGGTTATCTCAAGTGGCTGCTGCCGCGCCGGCCGGATCTCAAGCTCGTCATCACCTCGGCGACCATCGATCCCGAACGTTTCTCGAAGCACTTCGGCGACGCGCCGATCATCAATGTGTCGGGCCGCAGTCATCCGGTCGAGATCCGTTACCGGCCGGTCGAGCTCGACGAAGAAGACGAGACCGCCATCGACGAGCAGGCCGCGATCCTGTCGGCGGTCGACGAGTTGTGGCGCGAGCAGGCCGGCGACATCCTGGTGTTCCTGAGCGGCGAGCGCGAGATCCGCGAAACCGCCGAATCGCTGCGCAAACATCACCCGCAGGGTTGCGAGGTACTGCCACTGTACTCACGACTCTCGCAGGACGAGCAGCAGCGCGTGTTCAGGTTATCCGGCCGCCGCCGAGTCGTACTCGCGACGAACGTCGCCGAAACCTCGCTCACCGTGCCGGGCATCCGCGCCGTCATCGATACCGGCGTCGCGCGCATCAGCCGCTACAGCCACCGCAGCCGGTTGCAGCGTCTGCCGATCGAAAAGATCTCGCGTGCGTCGGCCAATCAGCGTTCCGGCCGCTGCGGCCGCGTCGGGCCGGGCATCGCGATCCGGCTGTACGCCGAGGAGGATTTCCTCGCGCGGCCGGAATTCACCGAGCCCGAGATCCAGCGCACGAATCTCGCGGCGGTGATCCTGCAGATGCACGCGCTCAAGCTCGGCGACATCGAGGCCTTTCCGTTCGTCGAGCCGCCCGACGGGCGTTACGTGCGCGACGGCTTGCGCACGTTGCGCGAGCTCGGGGCGCTGTCCGACGACGACAAGCTGACGGACACCGGCCGCCAGCTCTCCAAACTACCGCTCGACCCGCGGCTCGGGCGCATGCTGCTCGCGGGCGCCGCCGAGCACTGCCTCGAGGAAGTCGCGATCATCGCCTCCGCGTTGTCGGTGCCGGATCCGCGCGACCGGCCCGCGGACAAGCAGACCCAGGCCGACCAGAAACACGCGCCGTTTCGCGACGAGCAATCGGATTTTCTCTCGCTGCTCAGGTTGTGGAAGGCGTGGAACGAACAGCGCGCCCAGCTCTCGCGCGCGAAGCTGCGCGCCTGGTGCAAGGAGAATTTTCTGTCCTATCTGCGCCTGACCGAGTGGCACGACGTGCACGGCCAGGTGATGGAAGTCGTCAAGGGCGAACTCGCTCTCAAGCTCGACTCGCGGCCCGGGGAATACGCATCCATCCACCGGGCGCTGCTCGCGGGCTTGCTGTCGCAGGTGGCGCAGCGCAAGGAGCAGGGCGAATACCTCGGCGCGAACGGAACGAAGCTGTTCATCCATCCGGGTTCGGGCCAGTTCAAGGCGCGGCCGCCGTGGATCGTGAGCGCCGAACAGGTGCAGACCACGAAGGTGTACGCGCGTACCGTCGCGCGCATCGATCCCGCGTGGGTCGAGCAGGTGGGCGCGCACCTCGTGAAGCGCCAGCACTACGAGCCGCACTGGGAACGCCGCGCGTCGCGCGCGGCCATCTACGAGCGCGTGACGTTGTTTGGCCTCACGTTGTCCGCCGGCCGCAGCATTCCCTACGAACGCGTCGATCCCAAGGCCGCGCGCGAGATGTTCATCCGGCACGCGCTGGTGCTCATGGAGTACGACAGCCGCGCGCCGTTCTTCGCGCACAACCTGAAGCTGCTCGAGGAATTGGAGTACCTGCAGCAGAAGGGCCGGCGCGTCGACCTGCTGGGCGACGAAAACCAGTTGTACACATTCTTCGACGCGCGGGTCCCGGAAGGCATCTCGACGGGCGCCGCGTTCGAGAAATGGCGACGCGAGGCGGAGGCGAAGGAGCCCAAACTACTCTGGCTCACGGAGCGCGACGTGTCGCCCGGCGAGGCGGAGCTCGATGCCGAACGGTTCCCGGACCATCTGTCCGCGGGCCCGCTGGTCGTGCAGCTACGTTACCGCTTCGAGCCGGGCCACGAGGATGACGGCGTCTCGGCGCTGATTCCGCTGCACATTCTCAACCAGCTTTCCGAGGAACCGTTCGAGTGGCTGGTTCCGGGCCTGCTCGAAGAAAAGGTCGAGGCCCTGATCCGCGCGTTGCCCAAGCAGTTGCGTGTGCATTTCGTTCCCGTGCCGGAGGCCGCGGCCCGCGCACTGCCGCTGCTCGAGCACGACCGCGGCTCCCTGCATGCGCAGCTTGCCGACGCGTTGTTGCGCAGCCATGGCGTGCCGGTGCCGCGCGATGCGTTCCGCGCGGAGCTGCTGCCGCCGCACCTGCGCATGAACTTCCTGCTGCTCGACGACGTGGAGAAGGTGATCGCGCGGTCGCACGATCTCGCGGCACTGCGCGAGCGGCACGCGGGCGCTTCGCAAAAGGACTATGCGAAGCAGTCGCAGCTGACCGAGGGCGCGAAGAGCTGGGTCTTCGGCGACATCCCGGAAACCCGGGAAGTCGGGCAGGGCGATCGGCGGCAGATAGGTTATCCGGCGCTCGTCGACGAGGGCGCCACGGTCGGATTGCGTGCATTCGCGACCCCACCGGAAGCCCGCATGAGCCACGAACGCGGCACCGCGCGGCTGATCCGCCTCGTGATGGCGCGCGATCTCAAGCCGATGCGTCGCGACCTGGCCGTGAACGTGCAGGGCGAGATGGTCTATCGCGCGCTGCCCGCGCATCCGTTGCTTCATCCAGACCTCGTTGCGGGGCGTGACCTGCGTGAAGACCTGCTCGACCGTGTCGTCATGACGGTCTTCCTCGAGGGTCGCCCGCCCTTGCGCGAGAGTGCCGCGTTCGATGCACGCATCGCGACGCAGCGCGGCGGGATGGGATTGCCGGCGCAGGAGATTTCGCGGACGGTGCAATCCGCGCTCGAGCGGCTCGGGAGGATTCACTCGGCTCTGGCGAAAGCGCCCGCGTCCGCGGCGGCCGACATTCGCGCGCAGCTCGCGTGGCTCGTGCCGGCCGGATTTCTCCTCACCACTCCCTGGGAGCGGCTGAAGGAGTTCGTTCGCTACCTGCAGGCCATCGAACAGCGGCTCGAGAAGGCCCCCCGCGATCCCCGGCGCGATGCTCAACTAGCCGCCGGGATCGCGCCGCTCGAGGCTCGCTACCGCGATCGAGTGAAGAAGGAGCGCGGTCTAAAGCCTCCCGGAGAGGACGAATTCCGCTGGCTGCTGGAGGAGTTCCGGGTGTCGTTGTTTGCCCAGCAGCTCAAGACCCGGGTGCCGGTGTCCGCGCGTCGGCTCGAGGATGCCTGGGCGGAGCGCGAGCGCGTGCCCATCGCCTGACGGAGTGAGTATCGTGTTTCCGGAACGTATCGCGACCAAACGACTCGTCCTGCGCCGGCCGTCGGAGACGGACGCGCACGACGTCTTCACCTCATATGCGCAGGATCCGCGGGTCACGCGATTCCTGTTGTGGCGGCCGCACACTTCGGAGAGCACGGTGCGCGAGTTCCTCGTGTCGTGCATCGCAGGCTGGGAAGCCGGCGGCCCGCTGACCTATGCAATCAGGGAAGCGCCCGCGGGCCCGGTCATCGGCATGATCGATGCGCGGCCCAGGGAGTCCACCGTCGATCTCGGATACGTGCTGGCGCGTTCGCGCTGGGGCAGGGGCTACATGCCCGAAGCGATCGCCGCCATTGCCGCGCAGGCTCACGCACTCGGCTTTCGGCGTGTGCAGGCTTTCTGCGACGTCGAAAATCTTCCTTCGCAGCGAGCGCTGGAGAAGGCAGGGTTCATGCGCGAGTCCAGGATCGAGCGTCACCTCGTGCTTCCGAACTTCTCACCCGAGCCGCGCGACAGTTTCCTGTACGCTAAATTTCCATGACCGTCGAATTGCCAGGCATCAGCGACCCGAAGGCTTTACGTTCCGTCAAGCTGCTGCATGCGGTAGTTTGTACGTAGTTCGACCCCGAGGAGTAGTTAGCATGACGATCCGCCGTCCGCAGGTCTGTGTTCTCGGCAGCGCCGAGCCCGGTTCCGCCGCGTTCGAACTCGCCGGGGAGGCCGGCGCGCTGCTCGCGAAACTCGGCATCACCGTCGTCAGCGGATGCGGCAGTCCCGCCACGCGGGTCGCCGCGGAGCGCGCGGTCGCCGCCGGCGGGCTGGTCGTCAGCATCATCCCACCGGGCGAAATGCCGCCCGCGGACTGGCCGGCCACCGTGGTGATTCCCTGCGGGATGGGCGACGCCCGCAACCTCCTCATGGCGCTCGCGGGCGATGCCTGCATCGTGATCGGTGGCCGCGCCGGCACCGTCTCGGAGGTCTCGCTCGCCTGGCTGCACAAGCGCCCGTTGCTGCCGCTCACGGGCTGCGGCGGCTGGTCCGACGGCCTGCCGTCGAACCCGCCCGACGAGCGGCGCAATTCCGTCATCCTGCCCTGGAGCACGATCGCGCAGCTCGAAACGCAGCTGCGCGGACTCGGCCTCGCGTGACCTGACGTCGGCCGGCCATTGGCTCGCGCGAGACATTCCGCGGGGTGGGCGGGGCTGCGCGGCCCCCGGCGCGCCGTGTATCCTTCGCACCTCTTTTCGAGATCAACCACCCCGTGCAGCTCGCCCATTTCCAGGTCGGAATCGACCGGCCCATGTTCCTGATCGCCGGTCCCTGCGTGATCGAGGGCGAAACGCTCACGCAGGAAATCGCCGGCACGCTCAAGGAGATCACGACGCGCCTCAAGGTGCCGTTCATCTTCAAGGCGTCGTACGACAAGGCGAACCGTTCGTCCGCGAAGAGCTTCCGCGGTCCCGGGCTCGACGCGGGCCTCAAGGTGCTGCAGGGCGTTCGGGAAAAGATCGGCGTGCCCGTGCTCACCGACGTACACGAAGACACGCCGTTCGCCGAAGTCGCGAGCGTCGTCGACGTCATGCAGACGCCCGCGTTCCTCGCGCGCCAGACCAACTTCATCGTCAACGTGTGCTCGCAGGGCAAGCCGGTCAACATCAAGAAGGGCCAGTTCCTCTCGCCCTGGGAAATGCAGAACGTCGTCGACAAGGCGCGCTCGACCGGCAACGAGCAGATCATGGTGTGCGAACGCGGCTTCTCGTTCGGCTACAACAATCTCGTCTCCGACATGCGCTCGCTCGCGATCATGCGCGCGACCGGCGCACCCGTCGTGTTCGACGCCACGCACTCGGTCCAACTACCGGGCGGCAAGGGCGACGCATCGGGCGGACAACGCGAACACATCCCGGTGCTGGCGCGCGCGGCGGTGGCCGCGGGCATTTCGGGCCTGTTCATGGAAACCCATCCGGATCCGGCCAAGGCGCTGTCCGATGGTCCCAATGCCTGGCCTTTGCAGCGCATGGAAAAATTACTGTCGACGCTCAAGGCGCTCGACGATGCAGTCAAACAACAACCCTTCGAGGAATCGCTTCTATGAGTCGTATTGTTGATATCGTCGGCCGCGAGATCATTGATTCGCGCGGCAATCCCACGGTCGAAGCCGACGTTATCCTCGATTCCGGCGTGGTGGGCCGGGCCGCCGTACCTTCGGGCGCATCCACCGGAACGCGCGAGGCAGTCGAACTGCGCGACGGCGACAAGAAGCGTTATCTCGGCAAGGGCGTGCTCAAGGCCGTCAAGAACGTCAACACCGTGCTCAAGGCAGCCTTGCTGGGCAAGGATCCGGCCGAGCAGGAAGCCCTCGACGAGATCATGATCAAGCTCGACGGCACCGACAACAAGGGCCACCTCGGCGCCAACGCGCTGCTCGCGATCTCGCTCGCGAACGCGCGCGCGGCCGCGCAGGACTCGAAGCAGTCGCTGTGGAAGTACATCGCGAAGGGCCGCGAGCCCGTGATGCCGGTGCCGATGATGAACGTCATCAACGGCGGCGCGCACGCGGACAACTCGCTCGACGTGCAGGAGTTCATGATCATTCCCGTCGGCGCGCGCAGCTTCAGCGAGGCACTGCGTATCGGCGCGGAGATCTTCCACACGCTCAAGGGCATCCTGAAGAGCCGCAAGCTCACCACCGCGGTGGGCGACGAGGGCGGCTTCGCGCCTAACCTCTCCTCGAACGAGGCCGGCATCAAGATCATCATCCAGGCCGTCGAGAAGGCGGGCTACAAGCTCGGCAAGCAGGTCTATCTCGGCATGGACGTCGCGAGCTCGGAGTTCTACAAGAAGGGCAAGTACGACATGCACGGCGAAGGCCGCGTGTTCACCTCGCCCAACTACGTGAAGTACCTCGCCAAGCTCGCGGCGAAGTATCCGATCGTGAGCATCGAAGACGGCATGGCCGAGCAGGACTGGGACGGCTGGAAGAACCTCACCGACACGCTCGGCAAGAAGGTGCAGCTCGTCGGCGACGACCTGTTCGTCACGAACACGAAGATCCTCCAGGAAGGCATCGACAAGGGCATCGCGAACTCGATCCTCATCAAGGTGAACCAGATCGGCACGCTGACCGAGACGCTGGCGGCCATCGAGATGGCGGCCAAGGCCGGCTACTCGTCGATCGTGTCGCACCGCTCGGGCGAAACCGAGGACTCGACGATCGCGGATATTGCCGTCGCCACCAGCGCGAGCCAGATCAAGACGGGATCGATGTCGCGCTCGGATCGCATCGCCAAGTACAACCAGCTGCTGCGCATCGAAGGCGAGCTCGGAGGCAAGGTGCGTTACGCGGGCAAGGACGCGTTTCCGGTCAAGATCTGAACGGCGTTCATTCGAAGGGGAGGGAACATGCCGAATCTGTATGACAAGAACTCGGGCGCGCTCCTGGGCGCCATCAGCGAGGAAGACGTGCAGTGCCTGGTCGACGTGCTCGAGGAGGAGGACTCCAAGGACGTCGACTACTTCGTCAATCTCGATACGGTGGACATCCTCGAGGACAACGGCGCATCGCTCGATCTCGTGCAGATGCTGCGCAAGGCCATCGGCGCGGCCGAGGGCATCGACGTCCGCTGGGGAAACTAGGGCGGCGCTTTACGCGCATATGACGCCGCACACGGAGTCTCGCCTGCTCGGGGCCGACGATGAGTCGGTGCTCGAGTGGGTGGACCCGGATGTCCTCTCGTTCCGGCCGTGAAACGCGCGGCGCCGGCGAAGCTGCCCGAACACGCATTGCTCGCCCGGTATCGCGGCACTGTCGCGTACACGGATTGCTTCAAGATCACGATCGCGGAAGACGTCTCGCAGGCGGAGTACGTCGAAGCGTTCTACACGACCGCCGTCTTCAGGCTCGAGCGGTTCATCCTGCGATGGCTGGCCGGAAAGCCCTCGACCGATGCCGAGGCCAAACTACTGGCCGACGGGAAGATCCCGGGCTTCGCGGCGTGGACGGTCGAAGATCGCAACCCGGAGCAACTCCTGCTGCGCGATTACCTCGGGCGCACGTGTTCGTGGCTCATGTCCGAGCGGACCGGCGAGGGCGGGGCGACGCGCCTCTTCTTCGGTTCCGCGGTGCTGCGGCCCGCCGGCTTTCCATTCAATGGGCTGCTGGGTTTTCACAAGCTTTATTCCCGGGTCCTGCTGCGGGCGGCGGCCCGCCGCCTCGGGAGAAAGGCCCGTCGCGGGACGGGTCGAGGGCATGGTTTTCAGTGTCACGGAAGCGGAACTCGCGACAGCGGATGAATACGAAAGACGCGACGGCTACGTACGGTTAGCCGCCCGCCTTGCATCCGGTAGTGAGGCTTGGGTATACGTGGACGCGCGGTCTCTGGGGAGAAACCAGTGGCGGAACATAACCCTTATGCGGCGCCGAAGGCGCCCGTCGCGGATGAATCGACACCCGGCAACGTGTTCGCGCAAGAATCCGAAGTCGAATACGGCGGCTTCTGGCGGCGCGTCGGAGCGCAGATCCTGGACGCGCTGATCCTCGCGCCGCTCGGATTGTTGGCGTATTTCGGCATGCAGTTTTCCCCGAGGTTTTACGCTTACTACCTCATCCCCGGGATCGTCGTCGGCTTGTTCTACAGTGTCTACCTCGTGAAGCGATTCGGCGGCACGCCCGGCAAGCGGATACTCGACATGCGTATCGTGATGTTGGACGGATCGCCGATCACCGGCTCCGCCGCCTTCTGGCGTTATTCGGTGTGGCTGGCTGTGTCGACCGTTTCGGCGGCTGGCGCGGCGATCGCGTCGCTGAACATCCCGCTGGAGGGATACGAGTCGTTGGGATTCCTGGAAAGAGTGCAGATGCTCGATGCGAACACGCCGGGATGGGCGAATATCGGGACGTACGCGATATGGGGCTGGGCCCTCGTTGCCGCCATCGTGATGCTTTGCAACCAACAGCGGCGGGCGACGCACGATTTCATCGCAAGGACTCTCGTCGTCAGGGACTGAAGACGCGCCATGAACAAATCCATGTTCGCGTACGTCTGCCTCGGCTCGAACGATCTCGAACGTTCGGCGAGGTTCTACGACGCGGTGCTCGGCGCGCTCGGCTACACCCGCTGCGACACCTCGGGTGAAAGCGAGTCGAGCTGGACGGGCTGGATCGGTTGGGGTTTGTACGAGGAGTTTGGCGCCGTGCAGGACGCGCTCTGGATCTGCAAGCCCTACAACGGACAACCCGCGAGCGTCGGCAACGGCAGCATGGTCGCGTTGTGGGCGAAGAGCTGGCGCGAGGTCGATGCCTTCCATGCCGCCGCGCTCGCGCACGGTGGAACTTCGGAAGGAGCGCCCGGTCTGCGACTGCTGTACAACCCCGACTTCTACGCAGCCTACGTGCGCGATCCCGATGGCAACAAGCTCGCCGTGGTCTGCCGGGGTTTCACCTCCGCGGAAGGCCAGTGAGCCGTGCGCTGTTCGGCTCGTCCCGCACTCGTTTCACCGTAAACAGTCGCGCGGTTCGCCGCGGCGGCTAGCATTCTTCGTCCATCAAGGATTCGTCAGTCGATGAGGATACCTATGAAGTTCCTGCGTTCCGCCGTACTGCTGCTGTTCACCGCGACCGCCATGCAAGCGACGATGGCGGCCTCGCCGCCGAAGACGGCGCCACTTCCCGCGGTGGACATCCCTTACCAGAAGTTCGTACTCGACAACGGGCTCACGCTCATCGTCCACGAAGACCACAAGGCGCCGGTCGTGGCGGTGAACATCTGGTATCACGTCGGCAGCAAGGACGAGCGGCCCGGACGCACGGGTTTCGCCCACCTGTTCGAGCATCTGATGTTCAACGGGTCCGAGAACTATCGCGACGACTGGTTCCGGATCATGGAATCCGCGGGCGCGACCAAGCTCAACGGCACGACCTGGCTCGACCGAACTAACTACTTCCAGAACATGCCGACCTCGGCGTTCGACCTCACGCTGTGGATGGAATCGGACCGCATGGGCCACCTGCTCGGCGCCATCGACCAGAAGGTGCTCGACGAGCAGCGCGGCGTGGTGCAGAACGAGAAGCGCCAGGGCCAGAACCGCCCGTACGGCAAGGTGGGCGAGATCATCGCGCAGAGCACGTACCCGGCCGGCCATCCGTATTCGTGGGAAACCATCGGCTCGATGGATGACCTCAACGCGGCGTCGGTCGAGGACGTGAAGGAATGGTTCCGCACGTATTACGGGGCGGCCAACGCCGTGCTCGTGGTCGCCGGCGACGTCACGGCCGCCGAGGCGAAGGCCAAGGTCGAGAAATACTTCGGCGACATTCCTTCAGGTCCCGTGATCAAGCGGCAGACGGACTGGATCGCGAAGATGACCGGTGAGCGGCGTGCGATGCTGCAGGACAACGTTCCGCAGGCGCGCATCTACAAGGTGTGGAATATCCCCGGCTACCGCCAGCACGACAACACGCTGCTCGACATTTCGGCCGACATCCTCGCGAACGGCAAGAACAGCCGGCTCTACAAGCGGCTGGTGTACACGGATCGCAGCGCGACCTCGGTGGGCGCATTCCTGGGTCCGTTCGAGATCGGTTCGCAGGTGCAGATCGTCGCGACGGTGAAACCGGGCGTGGACCCGGCCGTCGTCGAGAAGGCGATGGACGAGGAGATCGCGCGGTTTCTCGCCACCGGCCCGACCCCGGCCGAGCTCGAGCGCGTCCGCACGACCAACTACGCGAACTTCGCGCGCGGCATCGAGCGTATCGACGGCTTCGGCGGCAAGTCCGCGATCCTCGCCGAGAGCCAGGTGTACGGCGGCTCGCCGGATTTCTACAAGACGCGCCTGGACTGGGTGGCGAAGGCGACCCCGGCGCAGGTGCAGGGCGCGGCGAAGCGCTGGCTGTCGGACGGCGTGTTCGTGCTCAACGTCGATCCGACGCCGACCTACACGACGGTCGCCTCGACGGTCGATCGCAGCAAGCCGCCGGAGACCGGCACGCCGCCGTCACTCAAACTACCGGCGCCGGTGCGTACCAAGCTCTCGAACGGGCTCGAGGTCGTACTGGTCGAGCGCCACAACGCGCCGGTGGTCGACTTCACGCTGATCACCGATGTCGGATTCGCGGCGGACAACCAGGCGAAGCCGGGCACCGCGCGGCTTGCGATGCTCATGCTGCAGGAAGGCACGAAGAGCCTGAGCTCGCTCGAAATCGCCGAGCGCGCCGAATCGCTCGGCGCGACCATCGGCATGGGCTCGTCCCTCGATCGCTCTTACCTCGGCATGAACGCGTTGTCCGGCCGGTTGAGCGAGTCGCTCGACCTGTACGCCGACGTGCTGCTCAATCCCACTTTCCCGGACAAGGAACTCGAGCGCCTGCGCGGCCAGACGCTCGCGCAGATCCAGCAGGAGAAGGCGCAACCGCAGGGCATCATCAATCGTCTCGCGCCGAAGCTCTTGTTCGGCGAAGGTCATCCGTACGCGAATCCCGCGTCGGGTCTCGGAACGGAAGAGGTCGTCGCGAACCTCAAGGGCGCGGAGCTCGCCGCGTTCTACAAGCAGTGGGTGCGCCCCGACAATTCGATGCTGCTCGTGGTCGGTGACACGACGCTCGACGCGGTCAAGCCGTTGCTCGAGCAGCGGTTCGGCGGCTGGCGCGCGGCGTCCGGCGAAAAGCCGGCCAAGAACATCGCGACGGTGGCACTACCCGAGAAGCCGCGCGTGTTCCTGATCGATCGCCCCGGCGCGGAGCAGTCGCAGATCGTCGCGATCACCGTGGGTCCGACGCGCGCCGATCCGGATCACATCCGCTTCGTGGCGCTCGACACGATGCTCGGCGGCAACTTCACGTCGCGACTCAACCTTAACCTGCGCGAGGACAAGCGCTGGTCGTATGGCGCGGGTTCGCGCATGACCGCGGCCGTGGGGCAGGGCACCTTCCGCGCGGGCGGCGGGGTGCAGACCGACAAGACCGCCGAATCGATGGTCGAGATTCGCAAGGAACTGCGCGAGATCCTGACGACGCGCAAGCCCGAAGAGGCCGAGCTCAAGTTCGCGAAGGACAGCATCGCGATCGCGCTGCCCGGCAACAACGAGACCTCGGACGAGATCGCGAACTCGTACGGCGAGATCCTCACGTACGGACTGAAGGACGATTACTGGAACACGTTCGTCGGCGATCTCACGGCGCTGACGCCGGCGGACGTCAACGCGTCCGCGAGCAAGCTCGTGAAGCCGGATGCGCTGACCTGGGTCGTGGTCGGCGATTTGTCGAAGATCGAGAAACCCGTGCGCGCGCTGAACTTCGGCGAGGTCACGGTTCTCGATGCGGACGGCAAGGTCGTTTCGAAGTAGTCAGACCGATCGAAGAGGGCCGGGGCCGGAAGGTCCCGGCCCTTTTCGTTTGCGCGTTTCTCCCGCAACGCGCCATGAATGGCGCTCTCCGCGTGTGGCTCTCGCGCGCTACGGTGGCATTTTCACAAGGAGGTCGAAATGAAAACGAATGGAATCGTTGCGCTGTCGGATTTCGAGATCGATCGGGTTGCCGGCGGCAAGAGCGTGGTGGATCGCTTCTGGGATTCGCTCATGCGCTGGATGGACGGGCTGGGCGGCCCTCCGACGGGCATCTCCATGCCGTCCCGCGACTATGCGCAGCTGTGCGAGTGGTTCGTGCCTTACCAGGACTCGGTCAGCATCTCCGAAACCGGCAGTCTCTCCGCCGGCACGTTGAGCATCCGCCTGACGGGCGCCGACGGGACGTACACGTTCGTCAACCTGACGGGCATCTCGGGCTGAGCATCCGGGTCGATAGTTTGGGCGAACGGGGCTGCCGCGGCCCCGTTTCCTTCGCAACGCAAGGCGCCCGGGCATTAAACTACCGCCTCCATCAGGGAGGCAGAATGAAAAGATTGCTGGTGTTGATGTGCCTGTGCGCGGCGGCGCCGTCGTTCGCGCAGGACAAGGCCGCGAGCGAGGCATCGCTGCGTGAACTGCTCACGATCACGAAATCGCAGCAACTCGTCGACGGCATGTACGGACAGCTCGATGGGATGATGCAGCAGGCGATGCACGACGCGCTGAACGGCAAGACGCTCACCGACGAGCAGGAAAAGATCATGTCGGACGCGCGCACGCAGATGATCGGCGTGTTACGCGAGGAAATGACCTGGGAGAAGCTCGAGCCGTCGTTCGTCGACATATACCAGAAGGTGCTCACCCAGAAGGAAGTCGACGGGATGATCGCCTTCTACAAGACGGAGGCCGGCATCGCGGTGATCGAAAAGATGCCGCAGGTCATGCAGCTCAGCATGGAGCTGGTGATGGAGTTGATGCAGAAGATCTCTCCGCGCATCCAGCAGATTTCGGTCGACGCGACCGACAAATTGAAAGCTACGAAGTAGTACCGCCACCGCTCCGCCTGGGCGGATTCACGTCCGCTCAGGCGAGCTCGACCAGCTCCGAGTAATTGCGCAGCGCCGCGTTCGCGGTCAGGAACTTGAGCGGCTCGGTCATCGCCTGCGCGACGAGCAGCCGGTCGAAGAAATCGACGCCCGGCTTCGGTTCGAGGTCCCCGGCGGCCGCGGCCGGTCGGACCCTCACCGGCAACTCCAGGAATCCACTGGCCCGGATGCTCGCGGCGAGCTCGGCCGCATCCGCTTCCAGCAAGCCGGCCGCGATCTTGGCCTCGCATTCGACGATGGACGCCGCGCTGACGTAGACCTCGTCCGCGGCCTCGATGCGCTCCCGCGTCGCCTTGGCGAGCTTGCGGGAGTCCGCCAGCCACCACAGGTAGATCTGCGTATCGAGCAGCAGGCGCATTTTGGCGGGGTAGGGGAGGGCGCCCCTACAAGGGCGTCAGCGCGTCGAACGAGCGCTCGAAATCGTCGGCGATCCTGAGCTTGCCCTTGAGCAGGCCCACGCGGCGCGGCATGTCGTCGCGCCCCAGCGGCACGAGCCGCGCCATGGGCCGGCCGCCCTTGGCGATCAGGAATTCGTTGCCACTCGCCACGTCCTCGATGAGTCGCGACAGGTGGGTCTTCGCCTCGTGAATGTTTACTTTGCCCGGCTTCACAGTGAACTTAGTTTAGTTTAGTCTACCGACAATATGAAGTGGCTTGCCGGGTCATTGCTGGTTGCGGTCGTACTGTTGCAGTACCGGCTATGGCTGTCCGACGACGGGGTGCGCGAGCTCGCGCGGCTGTCGGAGGCCGTCGAGCAACAGAAGGCCGACAACGCGGAAGCCGTGGAGCGCAACAAGCAGCTCGTCGCGGAAGTCGCGGATCTCAAGGCGGGACTCGCGGCCATCGAAGAGCGCGCGCGCAGCGAGCTCGGCATGATCGGCCGCAACGAAACCTTCTACCAAGTGGTGCCGAACCGCCCGCTGCGCACCACTCCCACGTCGACGCCGAACACACAGACCGCCGCGCGTTAGGCACGCGACCGCTTTTGCGCCGCACGCGTTAAGCTGCGCGCCGAATGCGTTACTTCCTCGTCATCCCGGCCGCGGGCAGCGGTCGGCGGCTCGCCTCGACCATTCCCAAGCAATACGCCGAGCTGGGCTCATCCACCGTCATCGAACATGCGCTCGCGCCCTTCGAAGCGGATGCCGACTGCGCCGGCATCGTCGTGGCCCTCGCGGCCGGCGATGCCACCTGGCCCGCGATCGCTGCGCGCCGCCCGCGCGTGATCGAAATTGCGACCGGCGGAGCGGAGCGAGCGCACTCGGTCCGGTCCGCGCTGCACATGCTTGCGACGCGCGCGCGCGCGGACGACTGGGTGATGGTCCACGACGCGGCGCGTCCCTGCGTCA
>JAFAGC010000103.1 GCA_023423065.1 Pseudomonadota bacterium | reverse complement strand
CCCGTCCTGTTCGAGAGCGCCGCGGAAGGTCCGCTCGCGCGCTTCAGCATCCTCGCGGCCGCGCCGCGCGCCGGGTTGTGGCGCGATCCTGCGGGCGTGCTCGGCGCGAGTGGTTTGACCCTTTCGCCGGGCGGATTCCTCGACAATCTCGAACGCTGGTATCGCGCCGAGTCGCGTGCGCTGGCCCGGCCCGCAAACCTGCCGTTCGTGGGCGGCTGGATCGTGTACGCGGGATACGAACTGGCCGCGGAGATCGAGCGCAGCCTGCATCTGCCGCGAGCACGCGCGCCGCTGAGCGCTTTCGCGTTGCGGATCGCGACGGTCGCCGTGCACGATTTGAAGAGCGGCGAAGTCTTCGCGGTGGACGAGGAGGGCGCCAGCGAGGCGCAGGCACGCCTGGTCGCCGACCTCGAAGCGGCCGCCGCGCGCGCCGTGGACGGCGCCGTGGCGCCGCTGCCGCTCGCGACGCTGCGCGAAGAGTTGCCCGAGAAGTACCTCGAGCGCGTACGCGCGGCGCAGCGGCACATCGCCGCGGGCGACGTCTACCAGGCCAACCTGTCGCGGCCCTGGCGGCTGACGTTGAATGAGCCTGCCGATCCCGCGCGTGTTTACGCGGCGCTGCGCACCGCCAATCCCGCGCCGTTCGCCGCGAGCGCGCGTTTCTCGGGCATGACCATCCTGTCGTCGTCGCCCGAGCGGTTGCTCAGCATCTCGGGCCGCGAGATCGCGACGCGTCCGATCGCGGGAACGCGGCCGAGACTGGGCTCGCCCGAGGCGGACCGCCGCGCGATCGCCGAACTCGTCGCGCACCCGAAGGAGCGCGCCGAACACGTGATGCTCATCGATCTCGAGCGCAACGATCTCGGCCGGGTCTGCGAGGCGGGCAGCGTGCGCGTCGACGAATACATGGTCACCGAGACGTACGCGCACGTGCATCACATCGTGTCGAACGTGCGCGGCGTCCTGCGCGCCGACCGCTCGCCCGTCGATGCGTTGCGCGCGTTGTTTCCGGGCGGCACGATCACGGGATGTCCGAAGGTGCGTTGCATGCAGATCATCGCCGCGCTCGAGGGTGAGGGGCGCGGTTCCTACACCGGGTCGCTCGGGTGGATAGGCGTGGACGGCGACGCGGACTTCAACATCCTGATCCGCACGCTTTCGATGGATGGGCCGGAGATCGAGCTGCGCGCGGGCGCCGGCATCGTCGCGGATTCGGATCCGGAGCGCGAGCTCGAGGAAACGCGCGCGAAAGCCCGCGGCATGTTGCGCGCATTCGAGTGGATGACTTGAGCGGGTCGCTCGGCAGCTGGATAGACGGAGTGCGCGGCGATGCCGTCGCCGCCGACGATCGCGGCCTGCAGTACGGCGATGGCCTGTTCGAAACCATCCTGGTTCGTGCCAATCGGCCGCGTTTTCTCGAAGCACACCTGGCGCGACTGTCGCAGGGGCTCGCGCGGCTCGGAATTCCCTTCGACGAGTTCGATGCGCTGCGCGCGGAGATTTCGACGGCCGCCGCGCAGGCGCCCGCGCTCGCCGTGCTCAAGATCATCGTCACGCGCGGCAGCGCGCGGCGGCGAGGTTATGCGCCATCCGGCGAACGGCCGCGTCGCATCGTGTCGCTGTGGCCTGCCGCGGAGCTCGCAAACCTCGAAGCGGGTGTGGCCCTTCGAATCGCGCAACTGCGGGTCGCGGATTACACGCCGCTCGCGGGACTCAAACATCTCAACCGGCTCGAGAACGTGCTGGCCGCGGCGGAAGAGAGCGGCGGGTCATTCGAGTCGCTGTTGCTCGATACGCACGGCAATGTCGTCTCCGGCGTGATGAGCAATTTCTTCGTCGTGAAAGTCGGAAAAGTCGCGACGCCTCCGGTGGATCGCGTGGGTGTCGCGGGCGTCATGCGCGGAATCGTGCTGCGCGAGGCGCCGGGCCTGCGCATCCCGGTGGACGTACGCCCGATTTCGATGGCCGACATCCAGGAGGCGGACGAGGCCTTCATCACGAATGCGCGCCTCGGAGTTGTGCCCGTGCGCAGCGTCGGCGAGCATGGCTTCGGCATGAATCCGGTTTCGCTCAAGATTCGTGGACACATCGAGGCGCTCGATGCGTAAGGTGCTGTTGGCTCTCGGCCTGCTGGTACTGATCGCCGCGGTGGGCGGCGCGTTCTACTGGCAGCGCATGAACGCCGCGATGAACGGCGCCGGCCCGCACACCGCGGCCGTGCCGCTCGAGGTCAAACCCGGCGCGACGGTTCGCTCGGTGCTCGCCGAGCTCGAAACCCGCGGTGCGCTCGCCGATCGGCGCGCGGTCGAACTGCTGCTGAGGATCCGCGGCTGGCCGCAGGTGAAGTCGGGGCGTTACGAAATTCCGGCGCAGGCGAGTCCGGCGGAGATCCTGCGCCAGCTCGAAGAAGGCCGCGTCGTGTTCGAAGCGCTGACCATCGTCGAAGGGTGGACCTTCGCGGACATGCGGCGCGCGATCGAGGCGCATCCCGAAATCCGCGCGACGCTGCGCGGCAAGGACGTCTCCGAGATCATGGCGGCCATCGGCCACCCCGGCGAACATCCCGAGGGACGCTTCTTCCCCGACACGTATCGCTTCGCGGCGGACACCACCGATCGGGATCTGTACGCCGCCGCGTATCGCAAGATGGCGCAGGCGCTCGAGACCGCATGGAGCTCGCGCGCGGAAGGCCTGCCGCTCGCGAACGCATACGAGGCGCTGATCCTCGCGTCCATCGTCGAGAAGGAGACGGGCCTCGCGAGCGAGCGGCCGCGCATCGCGGGCGTGTTCGTCACGCGGCTGCGCAAGGGCATGCGGCTCGAGACCGATCCCACGGTGATATACGGCCTGGGCGACACTTTTGATGGCAACATCCGCACGCGCGACCTGCGTGCCGACACCCCGTACAACACGCGCACGCGAAAGGGCCTGCCGCCCACACCCATCGCGCTGCCGTCGCGCGACGCGCTCGAAGCCGTGGCGCATCCGCTCGAAACGGGCGACATCTTCTTCGTCGCGACCGGCGCGGGTGACGGGTCGCACTTCTTTTCCAGGACCTATGAGGAGCACACTGCGGCCGTGAAACGTTATCTCGCTCGCCTGAGGGAAAATCGCCGATGAGGCCAGCCCGATTCATCACGCTCGAAGGCATCGAAGGCGCGGGGAAGACCACGGTCGCCGGGCGCATCACGCAGGCCCTGCGGGCGCGCGGCATCACCGTGCACCCGACACGCGAGCCTGGCGGCACGAAAGTCGCCGAGGGCATCCGCTCGCTCGTGCTCAATCGCGGTGAGGAACACATCAGCGCCACGGCGGAGACCCTGCTCATGTTCGGCGCGCGCCAGGTGCACGTCGACAACCTGATCCGCCCGGCGCTCACACGCGGCGAGTGGGTGTTGTGCGATCGCTTCACCGACGCCACGCATGCGTACCAGGGAGGCGGACGCGGCGTCGACCGCCGGCTCATAGAGCAACTCGCGCACGTCGTGCACGGCGATCTGATGCCCGATTGCACGATCCTGCTCGATGTTCCGGTGCGCGTCGGCCTCGAGCGCATGCAGGCGCGGCGCGGCGCGGTCGACCGCTTCGAAGTCGAATCCGCGCAGTTCTTCGAGCGCGTGCGCAATCGTTATCTCGAACTCGCGGGCGCATCGCCGGCCCGGTTCCGCGTCATCGACGCGACCGCGAAACTCGACGAGGTGTGCGACAAGGCCGTCGCCGCGCTCGAGGAATTCTTCAAGCTGGATCCGGTTCCCGCGACGTGAGTGGAGTGCGGCTACCGTCCTGGTTCACGGCGACCTGCGAAGAAGTACGCGCCGCTTTCGCGGCGGACCGGCTGGCGCATGGACTGCTGATCCACGAAGACCCCGGCGCCGGCGGCCGCGAACTTGCCCGCTGGATCACGCAGCTCGTCAATTGCCGCGCGCCCGCGGCTCCCTGCGGCGAGTGCCAGGACTGCAAGTGGATAGCCGCCGACCAGCATCCCGACGTCGCGATCCTCAAGCCCGAAGGCGATTCGTCGCAGATCGTCATCGGCGCCGTGCGCGATCTCGCGGCGGAACTCGCGCTCACCGCGCACGGCCGCGGCTACAAGGTCGCGCTCGTCATCCCGGCGGAGGCGATGAACAACTTCGCCGCGAATGCCTTGCTCAAGACCCTGGAAGAACCGCCGCCGCGCACGTTGCTCCTGCTCGTGACGAGTTCTCCGTCGCGGCTGTTGCCCACGCTGCGCAGCCGCTGCTCGAAGCTGCGCCTGGTCGCGCCATCGCGGGACGAGGCTGCCTGCTTCCTGGAATCCGTGCGCGGCCCGGGTCCCTGGCGCGAAGCGCTGGCGGCGACCGGGGCAGGGCCGTTCGCGCTGCTGGATGCCGATCCGGCCGCGCTCGCGCAGCTGCGCAACGAGACTCTGCAGGCCCTCGAGGACATCGGCAGCGGCAATCTTCAGCCGCCCGCCGTCGCGGAAAAATGGGCCCGTGGCGACCTCGCGACGCGCCTGGCCTGCCTTGAGAGCTGGGTCACAGATCGGATCCTGGAAAACGGCGCAATCCGCGACGTAACTCACTTGTCAGGTTCGGTGGGTCAGCCGAACATATGTCGCCTATTCGAGTTCTCGGACGCCATTCGCGACATGCGCAAGCTTTCCCACACGTCGATCAACAAGACCATGGCCGTCGAGGCCCTGCTGTGGCGGTGGAGCCGGCAATGAGCGAAGGACGTACCGGACGCACGGGCAGCAACAAGCCCGGCCTGCTCACGCTCACGATCAAGGACAAGAGCGCCCTTTATCTGGCCTACATGCCGTTCGTGAAGAACGGCGGCCTCTTCATCCCGACCAACAGCAATTACCGCCTCGGTGACGAGGTGTTCATGCTGCTGAACCTGATGGGCGAGGACGAGAAGCTGCCGGTCGCGGGCCGCGTGATCTGGCTGACGCCGAAGGGCGCGCAGGGCAAACGCACCGCCGGCATCGGCGTGCAGTTCTCCGACCAGGATCGCGGGCAGACGCAGAAGAAGATAGAGACCTATCTGGCCGGCGCGCTCGCCGGCGACAAGGCCACGCACACGATGTAAGCCGGGCCTGGGTCCGGTTCGTCATTCTGGCTCGGCGATTTCGTATCCCCGGTCGCGCAGTCGGGCCAGGTATCCGTCGGCCGCGAAAATCTCCGACATCAGCACCACGGCGATCGTGCTCCGGTTCCTGCGCAAGGCGCGTTCGGCACGGTCGAGCCATGCTTGCGTACGCCGTTGGTTGTACTCGCGCAATTGCTGTTCACCGCCGCGCATCGCGGCGGCGCATTCCTCGGTACGAAATCCGTCCCGCGAAAACGAGTACGCCGGCACGAGGCGCCGAAGCGCCTCGATGTCTCCGACCGACCAGGCGTTCGCGAGACGTCTCACGCCTCTGCCGCCGTCTTCGATCGCCTCGACGAGTCGCTGCAGGCAGGTTGCGTTCGAAGCGTGTTGCCAGTTGTTCAGGCGTATCGCGAATGGCGGCTCCGGCGCCGCGAAATGCGTGACCACCACGTGACGCCTCCGGCCGAGCTCATCGGCCGAGAACCGGGCGCTGAAGCCGACCATGTCCAGCTTTTCCATGGCGCTGGATACCAGACGATTCGTGACTGAAAACGGATACAACCCGTCGAGGTCCGACGCGCCATAAATCGTGGCGGTGGCTTCGACACGCGCCAGGAGATCCGGCGAAATGACGTCCTTCAGCGTCGTTCCCTGCGGAAGCTTCGACGCCCTCGCGTATGCGAGGTTATCGGCGAGATCCATTTTCCAGTAGCCGGAGAAGTCGATGATCAATTCCTGCGAGTTCCGGAGCAGGACGTCGAATTCCTTCGACTTCCACTTCACGCTGCGCGGATAGGGCGAGATCTCGCCCAGGATCCACATCACGTGGCCGCCCGAAGTTACCTTCCAGAGTCCCGGACCTGTCTGCTCTCCCGTCACGACGATGACTTCCATCGCGGGCTCGTCGCGCGGGGATGAATCGACACTCGCGGTCGGCTCATCCGTCCACGCTGGAACCGCAATGAACGCCAGTGCCGCGATTTTCGAGAACCAGGATCCGCGCATGGCCAAAACGCCCTCCAGTGTGGCGCGGCGAAACTACCCTCTAACCAGGTCGCCGCATCGGCAGTGTCGATGTCGTGATGCCGCCCTTCAATACGTACGCATCGAAACCGCGCTCGGAAAGGATGAAGGCGGCGGCCGACGAGCGCCTGCCCGTGTCGCACACCACAACGTACGGCGTCTTGCGGTCGAGCGCGTTCAGCTTGAGACGCACGAAATAGAGCGGAATGTTGATCGAGCCTTCGATCGCGAGATTCTGGTACTCGGACGGCAGGCGCACGTCGAGCCACTGGCCGCGATTCTGGATGATCTTGAGCGCCTGGCCTTCGTCCACCCAGCGCAGCAGCGGCTCGTGCATGAGGTCGCGGAAGTCCTGCTTGTTCAGCCGCATCAACACGCCATCGGAGAGCATCGTGACGGTCGCGTTGCGCTTCGCCTCGGCGATCAGCGCTTCTTCGCCGAAGGTTTCGCCGACGCCGAGCTCGGCGAGTTTGATGCCTTTCTGGTTGAGCGGTGATTCGCGCGTCACCAGGCACTTGCCCTGGACGATCGCGTAGAAGTAGTCGCCTTCGTCGCCCTGCTTGATCACGACCTCGCCGGCGCGGTACTGCTGCCGGTTCATGCGCATGAAGATCGCCTGCAGGTTGGCGGGCGGGATGCGGTGGAAGGCCTTGGTCTGCAGCAGCGTGGTCATCCAGTCGCTGTCGTCGGTCGCGCCGCCGAACTGCGCCTGCAGCTCGCCGACTTCGTAATTGCCGGTCTGATCCCAGGTGATCATGACATCGAGCAGCTCGGAGTCGATCGCGAGGTAATCGACTTCTTCGACCGCGCGGGCCGTCGTCTTGCGCGGCACGCCGGGAGCGAGCGGCGCGCGCGCGTCGGCCGAGCCGCCTTCGACCATGCCGATGGTGCGGCCGTTTTCGCTGAGCTCGACCATTCCGCGCACGACCCAGATCGTGCGCTTGTCGCCGTCGCCTTCCTTGAACAGCGTACGGCCCGCGTTGATCTGCTTGACCGATACTTTCTTCGCGAGGGCGTGCAGGTTTTCCCGCTTCATCCCTTCGAGCGGGGTCAGGGAACGTAGCAGCTCGACGCTGACTTCACGGGAATCGGTGGACATGCGGAAATGCTAACACGCCCAAGCCGGGCGCTTAGTTCTCCTGGCGCAGCTTCGACCATCCGCTGTCCGGAGTGAAGCGCGGACCGTGCGCGCGCGCGAGCTCGGTAAGCCGCGCGATGACCGCGTCGATGCCGCGACGTCGTGCGTACGTAAGGGGCCCGCCGCGAAACGGTGCGAACCCGGTTCCGAAGATGACTCCGGCATCGATGAGCTCGGCGTCTTCGACCAGTCCTTCACGCAGCACCGCGACCGATTCGTTGACGAGCGCGAGGATGAGTCGGTCCGCGAGATCCTCGGGCGGCGCGGGGCGCGGACCTTGGGTCTTCACCGCCTTGCCGTCGCGCCAGGTATAGAAACCCTGGCCGCTCTTGCGGCCGAGCTTCTTCGCGGCGATCAGCGCGTCGATGCGCGTACTGTCCGGCTGCTGCTTGTTCAACGCGGCGGAGACGATCTCGCCGACGTGTTTACAGACGTCGAGACCGACGACGTCCGTGAGTTCGATCGGTCCGACCGGCATGCCGAACGCAAGCGCCGCATCGTCGATGACCTCGATCGGAATGCCGTCCTGCAACGCGAACATCGCCTCGTACAGGTAGGGCACCAGCACGCGATTGACGAGGAATCCCGGCGCGCTCCTGCAGGGCAGGGGTAGCTTGTCGATCTTGCGCGTGAACGCGATGGCCTTCTGGATGCTTTCTTCGCTCGTGTTCTCTCCGCGCACGATCTCGACCAGCGGCAGTTGCGCGACCGGGTTGAAGAAATGCACGCCGACGAGCCGTGCCGGATCCGGCAGCCTGTCGTCGAGTTGCTCGAGCATGATCGAAGAAGTGTTGGTCGCGAGGATGGCGCTCGACTTCATGCGCGGCTCGACGCGCGCGAACAACTCGTGCTTCGCGTCGGCGTTCTCGAAGATCGCCTCGATGATGACGTCCGCATTCGGGACACCCTCTCCGGCCACGTCGGGAGTCATTCGTGTCATGAGCACCGCGGCCTTGGCCGAATCCCGCAAGCGCTTTTCGAAGCCCTCGCGCGCCCGCTGCAGCGCGGGCGTGATGAATTGCAGCTCGCGATCCTGCAACGTGACGTTGAGACCGCGCTGGGCACACCATGCCGCGATGTCGCCGCCCATGACTCCCGCGCCGACGACGTGCACGCGTTCGATGGGGAATTTCGTCTTGCCGCCGAGACCCTTGAGGCGTTCCTGCAGCAGGAACACGCGCACGAGGTTGCGCGAGGTTTCCGTGAGGAAAAGCCGCGAGATGGAGCGCGCCTCGGCGTCGAACGCGGCTTCGCCGCGTCCACCATGCCGCGCCCACAGGTCGACGATGGCGTACGGCGCCGGGTAATGCTCGAGTCGCGCCTTCGCGGCAACCTGCGCGAGCAGTTGTTTCTTCACGAGCGGACGGATCGGCGCCCACGACAACGCGCGGTCGAGCAGCCCGGGGCGGCGCTGCTTCGGCTGGCGCGCGATGAGCTCGCGCGCGGTCGCTTCCGCGTCCGCGGGATATACCAGCCGGTCGACGAAGCCCGCACGTCGCGCCTTGTCGGCGTGCAGCGTCTTGCCGGTCAGCATCATTTCCATGGCGGTTCGCACGCCGGCGCGCTGAACGGCGCGCACGGTGCCGCCGAAACCCGGATGGATGCCGAGCATCACTTCGGGCAGGCCGATCGAAAACTTGTCGCTCCGGATGCCGATCCGGTAGCGGCAGGCCAGGGCCAGTTCGAAACCTCCCCCCAGCGCGAATCCGTTGATGATCGCGACCGTCGGGCAGGGCAGGGATTCGATCGAATCGAAAAGCTTCTGCGCGGCGCGGACCAGCTCGTATGCCTGTTCGGGGCTCGCGAGCTGCGTGAACTCGCGAATGTCCGCGCCCGCGATGAAGCCGTTCGACTTTCCCGAGCGGATCACGACGCCGCGCGGCGGCGATGCGGCGATCCGTTCGATGTGTGTGCCGAGCTCGACCAGCGAGTCGCGCGAGAGCGTGTTGGCCGACGCATCGGGCTTGTCGAACGTCAGCCAGACGATGCCAGTGGAATCGGTCTCGGACGACCAGGCGGCCGCTGCGGGAGTGCTCATGGGCGGCAGACCTTAAGCGACGGCCGGCTGCGACGCCACCGTGCGACGGACATTGAAGTCGCAAAGGATGGGCCGGTGATCCGAGAAACGCACGTCGGGCACTTCGAAATGTGTGACCTCGATTTCCTCGCTGACCAGCACGAAATCGAGCTCGATTCGCGGCACGCGCGCCGGAAACGACGGCAGGTTCTTCTCGTTCGCGCTGCGCAGACCCGCGGCGCGCATGAAGAGGTAGATCTCGTGGGTTCCCCAGAAGGTGTTGAAGTCGCCCGTGACGATCACCGGCTTGTGCGACTTGGCGATGAGATCGTGCAGGTACCGCAGCTGGTACTGGCGCTGGCGATACTTGAGCGCGAGGTGCACGAGGAATATGCAGACGTCGTCGAGTTCGAGCTCGATGATCAGGCGCTTGATCCCGGTATCGAAGTAGTGGAATCGCTCACCCTCGACCCGCGGCGCGGCCAGGAACGCGTTGCCCTGCTTGCGCACGATCGGCATGAGATTGTTGATCGAACTCTTGCCGTACTTGCACTCGTAGGTGGTGTAGTGGCCGAGCGCATCGGCGATGTGTTCGGCCTGGTTCACCATGCCACTGCGGATCGAGCCGATGTCGACTTCGATCAGGCCGACGATGTCCGGGTCCTGCGCCTTGACGAAACCGGTGATTCCCTCGAGCACGCGGCGGCTGGAACGCAAATAGCCGGCGCCGGGCAAGGGCAGATGAAAGGCTGGCCCGGTGCCCGTGGCGTAACGAATGTTGTATACGAGCAGGCGCAAGCGAATTCGATGCTAACGTTGCGACGCACAAAATGGGAGTAGGCGCGCAACAGCGCCCACTAAACTACACTCAGCCATCGTTTCGGGCCGATCCATATGTCACAAAACGATCCTATTCGAGTATTCGTCACGCACGGGTGGGAAGCATCCGACGACTATCTGCGTATTTTCGAGTACCTCGAAAGCTCGCGGAACTTCTTCTACAAGAATCTTTCCGCGCCCGACAAGGCGCCGCCCGGGGGCGGAAAGGAAGCCGACCGCGAGGAGCTGCGCCGCCAGATGGCCCAGGCCGAGGCCGTCATAGCCGTACCGAGTCTGTATCGGCAGAACAGCGAGCTGATGCTGTTCCAGCTCACCTTTGCCAAGGCGTCGGACAAGCCGGTGATCCTGATGCGGCCTTTCGGCGCCAACCAGGTGCTGCCCAAGCAGCTCACCGAGCTGACGGATCAGGTGGTCGACTGGGACGGACGCGCGCTCGTGGACGCCATCAAGGCGCAGGCGCGCCACGAGGAATCCAACCGCTGGGACACGATCGAGTTCAAGCTCGACTAGTTAGGCTTCGGCCGCGAACAGCTGCACGACCTCGGCGCCGTTCGACGACGGCAGCGGCAGCTCGAGCTCCTGCTGGCGCGTTACGCGGCAGAACATGCGCACGATATTCGTGGCGTGACCTTCGGCTTCCTCGTTCGACATCTTGCGGATCGTCGCCCGCACGGCGTCTTCACCGCGCAGCGGGCGTTCACGCTGAATCGCGGTCGAAAGCTCGCGGAACTGGGAGCGCACCTCGCGAGGAACGTCTTCGGTTTCGATGTTTGCCAGGAATTGGCGCCAGGCTTTATCCAGCCTTTCCTTGATGGTGCCGCCGCGGGCAAGCAGAAGCGTGGCAGATTCGAGCCGATCGTAGACGCGCGACATGTGCTGCTTTCGTTAGGTCGCAGTTCGCGGTCGGATCCCTCTCTAGGCCGCAAACCTGACGTAACGCCTTTAGTTGTTGTTGTAACGGAGACCCTGATCCGTCAATGGCGTACGGCCCAAATATAGCGCGGCACATGTCAAATGCAACGAGAAAAACGGGCGCGGCGCGCTCTCGTCGATCTTGCTGCAAGCATGACGCCTAGCAAAGTCAGCAGGGCGAGATCGATCGATCCGCCCCCACCACCGCGAGACCCCGACGACGGCGCAGTGATGGGAGGGGTGTTGGCCGGTGGAGGGGGCGTCTGGACCGGGCCGCCCGGGGTCATGCCCGAGACGACGGGCGTGGCGCAGGGCGTGGTGCCCGCGTTGCGGGGCGCATCCGACTGCGCGGCATTGGGCCCGATCGAGATTTCGGCCGAGTCCCGGCGGTCCTGATCGTCGGTCACCGTGAGGCGGACTACGACGGAGCCGGTCGCCGGCGCGAGAATCGAGGCATTCGCCGAGGTTGCGTCGACGATCTGCGGTGGGTTGTCCGCGGGTTCGGTCACCACCCAGGAATACGTGGTGAGTGTGCGGCCACAGGCCGCGGCGCTGCCGGTCGCATTCAGCGAAACCGCCTGGCCGGGTGAGACGTTGCCGGTGCTGCCGATCGCCGCGATCGGGCGTGCGGCGGCCTCGACCGACAGGAACGCATCGGCCATGCCGGCCCCGCACGTACTGGTCGTACAGAGGCATTGCGCGAGCTGGAAGTCCTCCGAGTCGACCGGCGCGTGACAGGCCGTGACAGCCGGATCGTCCGCCACCGAGGTCGGAAACGGCCGGGTGCCTTCGCGCAGCCGGTTGAGCATCTGTGCCGTCGACAGGTTCGTGTTACGCGAAAGCATCAGCGCGGCGATGCCCGAGACGATGGGCGCCGAGAAACTCGTGCCGAGATTCGCGTCGATCTGGTTCGTGAACGTGTGGGCGGCGGGAACGGTGGTGCCGGCGTTCGACGTGGTGTCGAGCGAGAACAGGCAGGGTCCGCCGTTGATGTTCACGCAATTGCCGCCGGGCGCGCCGAGGGTCACCTCCGGCCCGAGGTTGCTGAATCCCACCTTGCTGCCGGCATGCCGAAGCGCCGCCACGGCCACGACTCCGGGACAGTTTCCCGGCGAGGAGACCACGGTGCCTTCATTGCCCGCGGAGATGACCACGAGCACTTTGCGCTCGGCCAGTTCGTCGATGACCGCCCGGTAGCTCTGCTGGCAGGCGCTTTCCGCGCCCAGGCTCATGTTGAGGACGCGCGCCGGCGTCTGATTGACCGGCGCTCCGGGTACCGACAGGCCGGCCGCCCAACGCATGCCGGCGAGGATGTCGCTGTCCGTGCCCCCGCACTTGCCGAGCACACGCACGGGAAGGATGTACGAGTTCCAGCTCAGGCCGGCGATGCCCGACCCGTTGTTCGAGAGCGCGCCGATCATGCCGGCGACCCGCGTGCCGTGCCATGAACTGCCCGTCAGCTCGCAGTCCGCCATCGTGGCGTCGGTCTTGTCGGCGTCGTTGATCCAGTCACCCGGGTCGGAGGGATCCGCATCGCGGCCGCCGCCATCATTGGCGCGCGCGTCGCCGGCGACGAAATCGTGGCCGGGGAGCAGCTTGCCCCCAAGGTCGCCGCGGCCGAGATCGGGATGGTCGTAGAGCACTCCCGTGTCGAGCACGGCGACGACGATGCCGGCCGAACCTCGCTCGAGGTCCCAGGCATCGACCGCGTTGACGGTCGAGATCTCCGTCTTCCGCAGGTACCACTGGTTGGCGAACAAGGCATCGTTCGGAGTCGTCGCGTGAGCGAATCGGCGCTGATCGATCGAGACGAATTCCACGCCGGGATCGCGCCGCAGGCGTTCGAGCGTCGCCTCCGCATCCATGCCGCCGAGTTCTATTCGCGTGGCGATCATCGCGTCCGAGATGTCGCGTTTGTGGGTGAGATTGAGGCCGGTGCGCTTCGCGAGCGCGGCGGTCCGTTCGAGACCGGTGGAGAGCTTCTGCCGGGCGATCGCGCCCGAGGCCCGCAGCTTCACGATGACGGCCAGCCCGGTGTTCTCGCCAATCGTGCGTGGCTCACGCGCAACCGGGTTGTATTCGCGCTCGGCGCCGGTCGCCTGGAATGCGGCCGCGGCCAGCAAGGCGAGTGCGAAGAGTTGCCTGGGCATCGTCCGTCCTCTGAGTCGTACGCCGAAAGCGGGCGTCGCGAGTCTGTGGTCTTTCCTCCGCCACAGGTTCCGCGTTTGCAACACGCAAAGTAGCCGATCCGGAGCGCCGGCACTGTGAGCGAAGACATAAAGCCCGAGTGCTGTCGGAGACTGGTGACTCTTGCCCAAGCGTTTTCGGACCGCGCGCCCGTGGAAGGCGGAGTCCACGACTCCGCTTGTCTGGCTGCGTGATCGGCCGCGGGTCGGCAACGTCTCACTACCCGCTCTCGCAAGGATGGAAGCTCCATGAAAATCGCGCAGGTAGCGCCACTCGCCGAAAGTGTTCCGCCGAGGCTCTACGGTGGGACGGAGCGCATCGTCTCCTACCTGACCGAGGAACTGGTTCGCCAGGGACACGAAGTGACCCTGTTCGCGAGCGGCGACTCGAAGACCGCAGCCGAATTGCACGCCGTGGTTCCGCAGGCGTTGCGACTGGGGCCGGCCATACGGGACGGGGGCGCGTACTGCGCGCTGCAGCTCGAGGCCGTGCGGCAGCGGGCAGAGGAGTTCGACGTCATTCACTTCCACACGGACTGCCTGCACCAGCCGCTGGTCCGCGCGCTGGGTCTGCGCAACGTGGTCACCACCACGCACGGACGCATGGACCTGCCGGAGTACACGATGACGTTCGAGGAGTTCGCGGACGCGCCGCTGGTCTCGATCTCCGATCGGCAGCGCCTCCCGCTGCCGCGATGCAACTGGGTAGGCACCGTGCCGCACGGATTGCCTTCGAGCGTGTGTCGGTTCAACCCGGAGCCGCGCGGCGACTACCTCGCGTTCGTCGGACGTTTTTCGCCGGAGAAGAGGCCGGACCGCGCGATCGAGATCGCGCGCCGTGCGGGCATGAAGCTGCGGATCGCGGCGAAAGTCGACGAGGTGGATCGCTGCTACTTCGAGGAACGCATCGAGCCGCTGCTGGCGCAGCCGCACGTCGAATATGTAGGAGAAATCTGCGAGCGAGAGAAATGGGATTTCCTCGGCAACGCGCGCGCACTACTGTTCCCGATCGACTGGCCGGAACCGTTCGGGCTGGTCCTGATCGAAGCGATGTCCTGCGGCACGCCAAGCGTCGCGTGGCGCGCGGGAGCGGTTCCGGAAATCGTCCAGGAGGGCGCCAATGGATTCATCGTCGACTCGCTCGAAGCCGCGGCAGAAGCAGTGCACCGCGCCATGCAGCTCGACCGTCGCATCGTGCGCCAGCAATTCGAGCGGCGATTCGCGGTGGAACGCATGACCCGCGATTACCTGGACATCTATCGGCGCATCGCGGTCACGCACCGGACGGGCCGCGTCGCGGCCTGAACTCATGTCGGCCGATCCAGAACGCCTCGAACCGGAGGAGGGGGCGCCGCCGTTCTACATCGCGGCTCACGATTCGCTGGTCGACGAACCGCCACGCACGCTCAAGCACGGCGACACGTTCGCGCTGTTCGATCACTACGGCGATCTCGCGAGCCGCCGCGGCAACACCCTCGGGCTGTATCACTTCGACACGCGTTTCCTATCGCGGCTGAAGCTCACGATCGAGCAGCGCAGTCCGCTGCTGCTGAGTTCCACGGTCCGCACCAACAATGCCGCGCTCGACGTCGACCTGACGAACCCGGACGTCCAGCGCGGCGACCGGCTGGTGCTCGCGAAGGACACCATTCACCTGACGCGCATGAAATTCCTCTGGAACGCCGCGTGTTACGAACTGCTCGTCATGCGCAATTTCGGCGAGGAACCGCTGCGCCTGCGCATCGATTTCGATTTCGACGCCGACTTCGCCGACCTGTTCGAAGTGCGCGGCTACAAGCGCTCATCGCGCGGCAAGGTGACGGCCAGCGTGCGCGCGCCCGATGCCGTGAGTTTCACGTATGCGTCCCAGGACGGCGTGCCGCGCGCCACCGAAATCTACTTCGATCCGGCGCCGACCGAACTGAAGCCGCGCCATGCGCGGCTGGAAATCGAGCTCGCGCCCAAGCAGCGGCGCACGATCGCGATGTGCGCGCATTGCCGGGTCGGCGACGCGCAGGCCGAGCGTCGCGTGTTGTACGCGATGCGCCAGGCGCGGCGCGAATTGCGCGCCGCCACGCGGCGGGCGGCCGCCATTCGCACGTCGAGCAGTCTCGCCAACGAGGTGTTGTGCCGCTCGATGGCGGACATCAGCATGCTCGTGACCGACACGGAGCACGGTCCGTATCCATACGCGGGTGTGCCGTGGTTTTCGACGCCGTTCGGACGCGACGGAATCCTCACCGCCTTGCAGCTCCTGTGGATGTACCCGGACATGGCGCGCGGCGTGCTGCGCTACCTGGCGGCGACCCAGGCGAAGGACGAGGATCCCGAGCGCGACGCCGAGCCGGGGAAGATCCTGCACGAGACTCGCAAGTGCGAGCTCGCGTTGCTGGGCGACGTGCCGTTCGCGCGTTACTACGGCTCCATCGACTCCACGCCGTTGTTCGTCGCGCTCGCCGGGCTCTACTGGCAGTACACGGCGGACAGCGCCACGTTGAACGACATCTGGCCGAACGTGAAGGCGGCGCTCGAGTGGATAGATAGGTGGGGCGATATCGATGGCGACGGCTTCGTGGAGTATCGTCGCCGGCGCGATACCGGCCTCGTGAACCAGGGCTGGAAGGATTCCGGCGACGCGGTATTCCACGAGGACGGCCGGCTCGCGGACGCGCCGATCGCGTTATGCGAAGTGCAGGGGTATGTCTATCTCGCACGCATCCTGGCATCGCGCATGGCCCAGAGCCGCGGCGAAGCTGCATTGGCGGCGCAGTTGTCGATCCAGGCGTCGATGATGCGCGAGAACTTCGAGGCGAAGTTCTGGGATGCGGAGCTCGGCACGTACGTCCTGGCGCTCGACGGTGACAAGCGGCCCTGCCGCGTGCGCTCGTCGAACGCGGGACAGTTGCTGTTCACGGGCATCGTGTCGCCCGCGCGCGCCGAGAGCACGGCCGCGGTGATGGGGTCATCCGACATGCTGACGGGCTGGGGCGTGCGGACGATCGGTTCGCGCGAGCGGCGCTTCAATCCGACCTCGTACCACAACGGGTCGATCTGGCCGCACGACAATGCGCTGATAGCGCTCGGGCTCGCGCGGTATGGGCATTCCGAGCTGGCGTCCAGGATCGCGGCCTATGTATTCGAGGCGGCGGTACACATGGATCTGCGTCGGCTGCCCGAGCTCTTCTGCGGCATCCGCAAGCAGCGCGACAAGGGACCGATCCTGTACCCAGTGGCGTGTACACCGCAGGCATGGGCAGCGGCGGCGCCATTCGGTGTGCTGCAGGCATGTATGGGACTCGAGATCGACGCCACGCAGCGAGTCGCGCGGTTTCGATATCCGCGGCTGCCTGCGGGGATCGACTCGCTGCAGCTGACGGGAATGCCGATCGGCACGGCGATCGTGGACTTGCTGCTGAGCCGGCATGCCGACACCGTTTCGGTGAACATCCTGAGGCGCTACGGAGAGGCGGAGATCCTCACGATGCAGAAGTAGTGAAGTTATCGAGCGGCCGAGCGGCTTGGCGTCGATGTCTGGGGCGGGTTCCTAGATACGCATAATGTATATTATGGTTAATATCGGAGAGATGTACGGTCGCAGTGGCCGCTCAGCCCTCGGTCCCGCCACCCGCACTACTCGCGCTGAATTCCTTTCTACATCGCCCACGACGCCGCTGGGACCGCGGCGCGGTCTTCGGCGCGCAATTACGCATCGGCTGGCCGGCGATCGTGAACATCGCATGGTCGCCTTTGCTCCAGAACTCGTTGCCACGTTCGTCGGCATATCGTGCCCCAGAGGCCGATGCGACTTGCGGCAGCGTCAGTTCGTTTCCGTCGTATCGCAGCTTGACCGGCCCGTGGCCGTGAAAGTCCGCGGACACGACGATCTCGCCGCACTGGTATTCGCGCTTGTCGCTCACGGGGGCATCCGCCGGTGACGTCGTCGTGTCGTTGCGGGTTTGCGGCGCAGTCCGCGGTTCCACGGATTGTTTGCACGCGCCAATCAAAGCGGAACAGCTGATCGCCAGCAATAACGACGTACGCATTCGTGTCGCTCCGATTGCAATTGCCGAGCTCGAGGGGAATGACCTTAGACGGCGCGCGCGAAACTTTCCGTCAGTCCTTGCCGCGCCGTTCGTGGGAGTTTCGCGAGGCGCCCCGTATTGCCTTGCAGGCACGGTGTCGCGCATTCTCCCCGCAGATCGCGAGGGGAATCACATGTACATGTGCCGAAGGTCGGTTGTCGTGACCGGCCTGCTTGGAGGAATTGTCGCCTTGAACTCTCATGCCGCGGACGAATACGCACGTTTCGAATCGCTCGACGAGCGCTTCGACGAACTGATCGCGCCGGGCACGGCCGTCGAGAAGATCGCGGACGGACTCGAATGGTCGGAAGGGCCGCTTTGGGACTCGCGCGACGCCACTCTCTATTTCTCGGACGTGAAGAAAAACGTCATCTGGCAGTGGAACCGCGATGCGGGTGCTCGGAAATTCCTCGAGCCCAGCGGTTACACCGGCAGCACGCCTTTCCCCGGCATCGAACCCGGCTCGAACGGGCTCACGTTCGATCCGCACGGAAAACTGACGATCTGCCAGCACGGCGACCGCCGCGTCTCGCAACTCGGCGAGGATCGCAAATTCATTCCGGTGGCCACCCACTTCGAAGGCAAGAAATTCAACAGCCCTAACGACCTCGTCTACGACCGCAAGGGCGCGCTGTATTTCACCGACCCGCCTTTCGGGCTGCCGCAGACGTTCACGGATCCGACGCGCGAGCTGCCGTTCAACGCGGTGTTCCGCGTGGACCCGGACGGCAAGGTCACGCCGGTCGCGACGGATCTCGAAGCGCCCAACGGCCTCGGCTTCTCGCCGGATTACAAGACGTTGTACGTCGCGAATGCGCGGGCGTCCCTGCCGATCTGGAAGGCCTATCCAGTCAACCCGAATGGTTCGCTCGGCGAAGGCCGCGTGTTCGCGGACTCGAGCAAGTACTACAGGAAAGGCGATGGCGTGCCGGACGGTCTCAAGATCGACGTGCACGGCAATGTTTTCGCGACGGGTCCCGGAGGCGTGCTCGTGTATGCGCCCGATGGCACCCTGCTCGGCCGCATCCTCACGGGGGTTCCGACGTCGAACCTCGCCTTCGGCGAAGACGGCTCGACGCTGTTCATCACGGCCAATCACCGGGTGCTCCGCATGCGCACCCGCACGACGGGCATGCCGCTGCCGGTCGCGCCGTAGTATTTCACGAGAGGGTTACATGAAATCACGCCGATACCTGATCGGACTCGCGGCCGCTGCCGTGGCCGCGACCTGCCTCATCCATCCCGCGGCCGCCGCCAGCAAGGGCAAAGGCAGCATCCTGGTGTACTCGGGCAGCACCGGTTTTCGCCATGAGTCGATTCCCGCCGCGGTCGAAGCGATGAAGTCGATCGGCGCGAAGCTCGGCTACACGGTCGATACGAGCGAGGACCCGAACGTCTTCAGCGCGGACAATCTCGCGAAGTACAAGGTCCTCGTGCTCGTGAGCAACACGACGGACCCCAGGAAGCCCGAATCCGAGTGGTTCGTGGGCGACCGGCGCGATGCGCTGCAGGGATTCCTCGAGGCCGGCAAGGGCGTCGTGGGCCTGCACGCGGCCGCGGACTCGCATTACCACTGGCCGTGGTACGGACAGATGATCGGCGGATATTTCGCGATGCATCCGAAGGGAACACCGACCGGCACGCAGACGGTGGTCGATGCGAAACATCCCGCGACGGCCAAACTACCAAAGACGATCACGCGCAGCGAGGAGTGGTACTACTACAAGGACGTGAGCCCGCTGCTGCACGTGCTGGTCACGGTCGACCCGGCGACCATCGGTGAGGGCCAGCCCGACGTGAATCCGAATCCGCTCGTCTGGTACCACCAGTTCGGCGGCGGCCGTGTGTTCTACAGCGGCCTCGGCCACACGTCCGACTCGTACTCCGAGCCCTACATCGTCGACCTGCTGTCCGGCGCCCTCACCTGGGCCGCCGGCAAATAGATCCAGCAACGAAAACGCCCGCGAGGCATGCGCTTCGCGGGCGTCACTTTTGCCGGGTTCCGGTGCCAGGCACCGCTACCCGGTAAATCAGGCGTCGAAGTGCTGATCCCAGTAATTTTCGATGCGCGTGCGCATGGCCGCGTCGGGCATGCGTCCGCGCAGGGCGCCGAGGTTGTCCTCGAGATGCGCGATTTTCGTCATGCCCGGGATCGCGGCCGTGACCGCGGGATGCGAGATCACGTACTTGAGGAACACCTGGCCCCAGCTCTTCGCGTCGATCTCCGCCGCCCAGTCGGGCAGTCCCTTGTCGCGCACGCGCGAGAACAGGTTGCCGTCGCGGCGGCCGCCGAACGGCAGGTTGATCAGCACCGCGATCTTCTTCTCCAGCGCAAACGGCAACACGGCTTTCGCCGCCGCGCGATTGCCGAGCGAGTAATCGACCTGGATGAAGTCGATCGGCTGCGCCTTCATGACTTCGATCATCGCCTCATGCTGATTGCCGCTCGAGGTCGTGATGCCCACATAACGGATGCGGCGCTTGGCCTTCTGATCGAACAGGTGCGGGAACAACACATCCACGCCGTTGAGACTGTGGATCTGCACGAGGTCGAGCACGTCCGTCTTGAGCCGGCGGAACGACTCCTCGAGCATCGCGGTGCCCTTCTCCAGGCTTCCCTCGGGCGCGGTGATTTTCGTCGCGATGAAGGCCTGCTTGCGATTGCCGATCTCCGCGAGTAGTTCGCCGATGACCTCTTCCGACTGACGATACGCGGGCGCCGTATCGATCACCGAGGCGCCGGCGGCCGTCAGTCCCGCGAGGACTTCGCGCCGGGCCGCGCGTTCTTCCGGCGTCGTGGGGCTGTAGTTGTTGGTGCCCACCCCGATCGCGGCGAGCCTCTCGCCCGTCGATGGCACGGGCCGGGTCATGAGCGGTCCGGCGGCCGCGGGCCGTGGCGACTTTTCCTTCGCCTTGTCCGCGCCCCACGCGGTCGCAATCTGCGTGCCCGCCAATGCGGCGAGGCCGACCTTGATCACATCACGCCGTCCAGCCATTATTTTTTCCTCCTTGCGGTGCCCTTCTTCTTCGCGGCCGATTTCTTCTTCGACGCGGACTTTCTTGCCGGCTTGCGCGCGGCTTTCCTTGCGACCTTCTTTTTCGGTGCGGGTTTCCTCGCGGCCTTCTTTTTCTTCTTCGGAGCCGCGGATTTCGCCTTACCCTTCGCCTTGGCGCTCACCTTCGCCTTCGGCTTGGCCTTGGCCTTTGTCCTGACCGTGGGCGCGGCCTTCGGCTCTTCCGCCGCACCCTCTTCCTGCTCCGGCATCGACACGATCGCGATCGCGGCGCCGGTCGGGTCGAAGAACGTCGCGATGCGATGTCCTCCCGGCACGTCCATCGGGCCATTGACCGCGCGCGCGCCGCTGCCGGTCGCCGTGCCGTAACCCGTGTCGGTATCCGGCACCCGCACATAGGGCAGCCAGTTCGGCGGCGCGGGCATGTCGGCGGGCTTGTTGTAGATGCCGCCGCGCTGCACGCCGTTCCAGCCGAAGATCAGGTACGTACCCGCCGGGCCCATGTCCATGCGCTGCAGGGCTTCCCAACCGAACAGGTTGCTGTAAAACGCGAACGCCGCTTCGTGATCGCTCGTGGCGAGCTCATGCCACGAGAACGTTCCCAACGGCGCGACGGCTTCGTCCGGATGCGACTTCTCGGGATCGAGGATCGCGAACACCGCGCCCTGCGGATCCTTCAGCACCGCATACCGCCCGGCACCCGCGATGTCTTCGGGCTCCTTCACGATCGAACCACCGGCGCGCACCGCGGCCGCGACGGTTCCGTCCACATCGCGCGTGCCGATGTAGCTCACCCAGTGAGCCGGCATCTCGGCCGGGAAGTCCGCGGTGATCGGGAAGATTCCCGCCGTGGGACCGATGTTCGCCAGGCACACCGTGTAGTTTGGATCGGCGGCCCAGGGCTCCACCTTCCAGCCCATGATCCTGGAGTAGAACGCCTTGGCGCCCGGCACGTCGCGAGTCATCAGCTCGTGCCATACGAATCGGCCACGCACATCGACAGCTTTCATGGACGAATCTCCGTAGTGGGACTACGAAGATCATAGACCACCGGTCAGGCGGCGAGCGTTCGCCCCGGCGCGAAACCACCGAGAGTCGGAAACTACTGAGTCGTCGTGGCGGGCAGCGGCGGAATGCTGCGCGCCTTCCTGGGATAGATACCCATCACCGTTCCGTCAGGCTGACGCCGCGCGAACGCGAGTCCATTGACGACCGCGACCGATCCGTCACACAGCGGGATTTCCGGACGCGGTGGAATCCTGACCTGGGCTTCCGGAATTTCGACTTCGACGCCCTTGATCGGCACGTTCAGCGCGCCGGCGATGCCTAACAAATAGGCTTCGAGTTCTTTCTTGAAGTGGTCTCGCAACCCATTGTCATTGCGAAGAAAATATCCTGTCAGGTGACGAGCCAGTGGGGTCGCCTTCTGCATCTCGCGCATGACGACCGCCTGCTCGCTCTCGAGCGACCAGAAAGAGGTTTGCGCGAGGTACTCACCGATATCCGACGGCACCGACGGGTCGTCCATGCGGATGGGTGGCGTGCTCGCGCGCAATACTGCATCCGCGCCGATCGCGAGCTTCGTCTCCGCCAGGTCGAGCTCGTAATTGAGCTTGGCGGGCCAGATGACCATGACCTTCGGATTCACGCCCGTGACTTCCGGGCAGGCGCGATACCAGACGGTCACCGTGCGCTCGTGTTCGACGATCGCGCGTGTTCGCATCTGGTTCACCATCACGTTGATGGGACTTTCTTCCGCGTCCTTGCTCGACCAGAGCCGGTAACCGATCGCGCCGAGCGCGACTGCGACGATGAGCGCGATCAGGTTCTTCAGCATCAACCGCCTCCCACGATCTCGAACAGTCCCGCGGCGCCCATGCCGCCGCCGATGCACATGGTGACCACGGCGAGCTTCGCGCCGCGCCGCCGGCCTTCGATCAGCGCGTGTCCGACGAGCCGCTGACCGGACATGCCATACGGATGCCCGACCGCGATCGCACCGCCATTGACGTTCAGCCGGTCGTCGGGGATCCCGAGCTTGTCCCGACAATAGATGACCTGCACCGCGAATGCCTCATTGAGTTCCCATAAGTCGATGTCGTCGATCGATTTGCCGGTGCGCTCGAGCAGTCTGGGGATCGCATACACGGGGCCGATGCCCATCTCGTCGGGCTCGCAGCCGGCGACCGCGAAGCCGCGGAAGACGCCGAGTGGTCTGAGCCCGAGCTGCTCGGCGCGGCGCGAACTCATCACGACGCAGGCGCCCGCGCCGTCGGAGAACTGGCTCGCGTTGCCCGCGGCGATCACGCCGCCCGGCGTCGCGGGCCGGATCTTCGACACGGCCTCGTAGTGGGTATCCGCGCGAATGCCCTCGTCCGCGCTCACCGTGACCGTGCGCGTGGCGAGCCGGCCGCTGTCCTTGTCGGCGATGCCGGCCACGACTTCGATCGGCACGATTTCGTCGACGAACTTCCCGGCGGCCAGCGCCGCGGCGGCGCGCTGCTGACTCTGCACGCCGTATCGATCCTGAATCTCGCGCGGAATCCTGTAGCGGCTCGCCACGTTCTCGGCGGTCTGCAGCATCGTCCAGTAGATGCCGGGAATCTTCTCCTCGAGCCAGGCTTCCTTCGCCATGAACGTGTTCATGCGATCGTTCTGCACGCACGAAATCGACTCGACGCCGCCCGCGACGTACACCTCGCCTTCGCCGGTCATGATCCGCTGTGACGCGAGGGCGATGGTCTGCAGTCCCGACGAACAGAACCGGTTGACCGTCATGCCGGCGGTGGACACGGGGCACCCCGCGCGCAGCGCGATCTGCCGCGCGATATTGAAGCCGGTCGCGCCCTCCGGATTCGCGCAACCCATGAGCACATCTTCGACGCTCGCCGGGTCGATACCCGCGCGTTCGATCGCGGCCCTGACCACGTGTCCGCCGAGCGTCGCGCCATGCGTGAGATTGAACGCGCCGCGCCAGGACTTCGCCAGCGCGGTGCGCGCGGTGGAAACGATGACGGCGTCAACCACGGGCCTTTCTCCTGCTCTTTGCGCGACTCCCCTGCTTCGCCGGCCCCTTCGATGGATCCTCGTCGAATGTCCTGCCGGCTTTCGCGAGCTGCGTGATCAGCTTCGCGGGTTTCCAGAACGCGGGCTCGGCGTGTGAGTTCTCCGCGAACTCGCGCATGCGCCGCTCGACGCTCGCAAGACCGCGCCGGCTCGCGTAGAACATCGGGCCGCCGCGCTGCACGGGAAAGCCGTAGCCCGTGAGGTAAACGATGTCGATGTCGGATGCGCGCTGCGCGATGCCGTCCTCGAGCACGCGCGCGCCCTCGTTGACCAGCGCGAGCACGAGCCGGTCGACGATCTCGGCATCGCCGAGCTTGCGCACCGCGACGTGCAGCGACTTGCGCTCCTCGTCGATGATCTTGTCGACCACGGGATCCGGCAGCGCGTCGCGCTTGCCGGGTTCGTAGCGATACCAGCCCACGCCGGATTTCTGTCCAAACCGGCCGAGCTCGCAGATGCGGTCGGCGATGCGCATGGGGCGTTGTTTCGGGTTCTCGGCGTACTGGCGCTTCCGGATGTGCCAACTGATGTCGTTGCCCGCGAGGTCCGACATGCGGAACGGCCCCATCGCGAAACCGAACTTCTCGATCGCGCGGTCGATCTGCTGGGGCGAAGCGCCTTCCTCGAGCATGAGCAACGACTGCTTGAAATACGCGTTGATCATGCGATTGCCGATGAAGCCGTCGCATACTCCCGCGACCACGGCGGTCTTGCCGATGCGCCGTGCGAGCGCCATGGCGGTCGCGAGCACGTCGGGTTTCGTCTTCTTCGCTCGAACTACCTCGAGCAGCCGCATGACGTTCGCGGGACTGAAGAAGTGCAGGCCGAGCACGTCGCCAGGACGCTTCGTGAACGCCGCGATGCGATCGACGTCGAGCGTCGAGGTGTTCGTGGCGAGGATCGCGCCACGCTTCATCGTCGCGTCGAGCGCGCGGAACACCCTTTTCTTCACCTCGAGGTCCTCGAACACCGCCTCGATGACGAGATCCGCATCGCGCGCGGCCGCGTAGTCCAGCGACGGCGTGATCAGCGCGCCGCGTTTCCCGGCCTCCTCCGGCTCGAGCTTGCCTTTCTGCACGGCGCTCTCGAACTGCTTGCGGATGCCGGCGACACCGCGATCGAGCGCCTCCTGCTTCGCTTCCAGCAACGTTACGGGAATGCCGGCGTTCGCGAACGTGAGCGCGATGCCGCCGCCCATCGTGCCCGCGCCCACGACCGCGACCTTCGCGATCTTCCGTTGTGGGGTCTTGTCGCCGACGCCCGCGACTTTGGAAGCCGCGCGTTCCGCGAAGAACGCATGCCGCAGCGCCTGCGACTCGTCGCTGACCATGAGCTCCGTGAAAATCTTCCGCTCCGTCGCGACGCCCGCGTCAAACTTCTGCGTGGTTGCCGCGCCGACCGCCTCGAGCGCGCGCAGCGGCGCCGACAGGCCGCGCGCCACGGCGGTAACGCTGGTCTTCGCGAACTGCAGGAACGCTTCCGCCTGCGGATGTTTCACCGGAAGATCGCGCACGCGCCGGATCGGTTTGCCTTCCTTGACGAGCGCGGTCGCGAATTCGCGCGCGGCGACATCGAGCTTTTCGGTCGCGATCGCATCGAACAGCGCCGTGCCCTTGAATGCGCTCGCGGGCATCGTGGCGCCCGAAACGATCATGTTGACCGCGGCTTCCAGGCCCACGAGACGCGGGAATCGCTGGGTGCCCTGCGCGCCGGGAATGAGCCCGAGTTTCACCTCGGGAAACGCGATCTTCGCGTCCGCGAGCGCCACGCGGTAGTGGCAACCGAGCGCAAGCTCGAGTCCGCCGCCCATGCACGCGCCGCCGATCGCCGCGATCACCGGCTTGTCGGATGCTTCGACGAAGTCGACCAGGTTCGGCAGGAACGGCTCGGCGTAGAACGCCCCGCCCGCGAATTCCTTGATGTCCGCGCCGCTCGAGAAGGCGCGGTCGTTGCCGATGAGCACGATCGCGCGAACTTCTTTCGCCGCGAGCGCCTTGTCGAGCCCGGCGAGGATGCCGGCGCGCAGCGCGTGCGAGAGCGCATTGAGCGGTGGATTGTTCATCGCCAGCCAGGCGATGCCCCTGTCGACCTTGTAACGAACCACTGTCATGCGCGGATCATAGGCACGCTTTCCGGCGAAGGTCGATCAGGCGACTCCCTTACTTCAGGCGTCCGCCAGGTTCACGCGCCGCCAGGCGCCCTGTTTCCAGCGCCAGAGCATCGTCAGTCCTAACAAGATGACGTAGGTCATGAGCGCGAGCCATCCGCCCTTGGCGCCGAGACCGAATTGTGGCAGGCCGTCGACCCAACCTTGTCCCGGCGCGAAGATCAGCGTGTGCGCGAGCGGCACGAAGAAGAACCACGAAAGAACCAGCGCCACCGCCGCGGGCACGCGCGTGTCGCCGGCGCCGCGCAGGCAGAATCCGGCGCCGCAGTACAGGCCGTCGAAGACCTGGTACGCGGCGGCCGGCCACAACAACACGAGGCCGAGCGCGATCACGTCGTCGGCGTTCGCGTCACCCGCCCCGAGGAATATCGGCAGCACCCACGGGCCGCCGACGAGCAGTCCGACGGCGATGCAGGCCATGAGGCCCACGCACATCATCACGATCACGTTGCCCATGCGATTGGCCCAGTCGCGGCTGCCTGCCCCGATCGATTGCCCGACGAGTGTCGTGCCCGCGAGCGCGATGCCGATCGTCGGCATGTAGGCCAGCGACGTCAGCGCGATCACGATCTGCGTCGCGGCCGCGCCGACCGCGCCGGTCTGCGCGATCATCATTTGCGACAACGCGAGGCCGAGCACGTCGGCGCCATACATGATGCCGATGGGCAGGCCGACGACGAGCTGCGCGCGGATCACGGACAGCCTCGGGCGCCACATGATCTTCGACCGGTATTCGCGCCCGATCCGCCCGCGCAGGAAGAACGCCAGCGCGAGCACGAGCCCGGCGAACTGCGCCACGTTCGTGCCCCACGCCGCGCCGCTCATTCCCATGTCCAGCTCGAACATGAGCACCTGGTTCGCGATGGCGTTGGTGATGAACGTCGCCACGACCACCGCCATCGTGAAGCGCACGGCGGAGATCCCGTTGAAGAAACCCATCGCCGCCCAAGCCATCGAGCCGATGAACGCGCCGCCCATGCGCGGCCCCCAGTACTCGAGGGCGAGCGCTTCGAGGCGCGGATCGAGGCCGAATGGCGCCAGGATCTTCGGTCCCGCGAACGCCAGCGCGAGGAACACGGGCGCGATCGCGAGCGACGCCCACAAGGCGTTCCACAACGCGCGCGACGCGTGCGCCTTGCGGCGACTGCCGTAGGCCTGCGCGACGAAGGTCTGCACCGCGAGACCCACGCCACCGAACAGCAGGATCGCGCAGGTCACGATCCAGTAGATGGCGCTCATCGCGGCGAGCGCATCGGTGGACAGGCGGCCGATGAACCACAGGTCGGTGAGGTTCAGCACGGCCTGCACGGCATTCGTGGCCATGAGCGGCGCCGCGAGCCGCAGGATGGCGCGCAGGTCGATGCGTGGCTTGCCGGCGGCGTCGAGACGCTGCGCCGGCAGCAGGGACAGGTTCATGGGCGAACTCCCGGCTCGCCCTTCTCGTGCCGCGAGTCGAAAGACTTGCCGAGTCGACGCGTCGCACCCAGCAGCGCCACGGACAGCCCCGCGCACAGCCAGGCCACGCCCGCGAGCGGCAGCACGGCGATCAGCACGTAAACCCACTGACCGAGCGAATCCGCGCCGCGCTGCAGAACGGTATCGATGAGGCTCTTGCTCTTGAACTTGCTTTCGGGGTTCAACACCGTGAACAACATCTCGCGCGGCGCCTTGCCGAGTCCGTAGTCCGCCGCGCGCCGGATCACCTGCGTCGCGAGCAACACACCGCCCACCGGAAACAGGGCGAGCACGACGAAGCTCACGCCGATCAGCACCGGCATCGCGGAAAGACTCAGGGCGACGCTGCCGCGGCGCGTGAGCCAGCCGACGACTCCCGCCTGGAACACCAGCGACAGGATGTTCACGAAGAACTCCATGCGCGCGAACAGCGCGGCGCGGTCGGCGAGTTCGATGTAGTGCGTGGCCACGTATTCGGCCTGCTCGTTGTACATGAACGCGCCGATCATCTGTCCCGCGACGATGAATCCCGCGATGCCGAGCAGATAGGGAGTGCGCGCGAGGCGCGCGAGATCGTCGATGGCGCGGCCGCCGACCGGGATCGCGCCGTCGGGAACACGTTCGCCGCCCGGTGCCTGCCGCAACGTGCGCCGCGCCCACGATACGAGCCCGCCCGTGAAGAGTATGAACACGCACGCGATCACGATGAGCGGCGTGGGACCGATCTCGTGAATCGACAGCGCCACGAGATTCGGTCCCAGCAGCGCGCCGAGACTGCCGCCCGCGGCGATGTAGCCGAAGAAGCGCTTCGCGAGCTCTGGGCGCCAGGCATCGGCCATCGCGCTCCAGAACACCGAGATGATGAACAGGTTGCCCGAGGTGAGCGCGACGAAATACACGAACGCGAGAGTCGGATCGCGCGGACGGACGTACAGGCCGAACGCGAGCGCGAGGAACACGGCGGCGAACGAACCGCCCGCGTACCACATGATCCGGCCGCGAGGCGTGCGCCTGACCAGCCACCAGTACACCGGCAGCAGCGCCGTGCTCACGACGAGTACCGTGGTGAACAGCCAGCGGTAGTGCTCGACTCCGACCACGAGCGCGAGCGCCTCGCGCAGCGGCCGCAGCATGTAGTAGCCGCACAGCAGGCAGAAGTGAGCCGCGGCGGCCGCGAGCAACGCAAGCCGCTCCGCCCGGCCCGCCGGGACTGTCGCGGCAGGCCGGTTCACCGCAGCGACATCAGCGTTCCGGTGAGATGCGGCTTGTCGCCCTGCGCGTCGCGCAACGCGAAACCCGAGCCGTTCTCGATCGGCCAGCGCTGCAACGTGACCCAGGACGGCATGTAGATGGGTAGTTTGAAGTTCACGGTCAGCTCGCAGCCGCCCCCGAGCTCGGTGGCATCGAAGTCCGACGCGAGCCGGCCGAGCGACCACATGCCGTGCGCGATCGCGCGCGGAAAGCCGAAGGCGCGCGCCGTGATGTCGCTCATGTGGATGGGATTCACGTCCCCGGAGATGAAACCGTACTTGCGGCCGAGCCCCGCGGGCGCACGAAAGCTGCTCGACTTGACGGCCACGCCGTCCGGCGCGGTGTCGATGCCGCGCGCGGCCGCCGCCGACTTCGACGCGCCGGTCGACTTGCGGCGCGCGAGGAACGTGCAGGTCTCGTCCCACAGCGACTCGCCGTGCACGAGATATTCGGTGTGCAGCTCGAATTCCTGGCCGCGATCGGTGTCGCGGTGCCCTTCGATCCAGGCGCGGATCTCGGCGGGCTCGTCCGCCGACAGCGGCTGACGCATCGCGATGCGGTTGTGGACGTGGACCAGGCCGAACAGCTTCACCGGGAACGCCTCGGCGCCGAGCATCGCCAGGTGCAACGGCATCGCGAGCACGTGTGGATAGGCGATCGGCAGCGTCGCGCCGGGCGCGGCTCCGCACACCTGCGAATAGGACGCCAGATGCTTGCGGTCGATGCTGACCTTCGCGAGCCGCGCCTCGATGCGCGGCACCTCGCCGCCTTCCGGGACGTGCGCCGGTTTGCGCGCCGCCATGATCTTGGGATACAGGGACCAGATCGCCGGCGCGCGCGCGAATTCGAGCGAATGCTTGGCGTGCATGTGTCGGCGTCTCGTGAGCGGTGGATGGCCGGTCGGTCCGGGTCCGATCAGTTCAGGGAGACAGTCGATCGATGACGATCTCCAGTCGTCCGTCCTTGCCGACATGATAACTAACTTGTCCGAACGGGTCGCCACTGCTCGCCGTCGGCGTGCCACCGAGCGCGACGCGGGCCACGACCTCGAGCTGCTGGCCCTGCGCGATGCGGCGCGATTCCAGCATCGCGTCGGCGGCGGTCAGCTGGACGTCCACCGGGAAAGTGGCCGCGAGGCGCTTCACGGCGAACGGCGGTCCGGGCTGTTTCGGATCGCGCGCGGCGACGAACAGGGTCGCCCCCGGGTTCACCTTGTCGGCGAGCGCCGGCGCCAGCGAAACGCGCACCGAAATCGTTCCACCCTTGCCCGCCTGGCCAGAGTCCGCCGGCGTGGAGACCGCGGCGTTCAGCGCGCCGTCGATGTCCGCGATGCGCTTTTCGATGATGGCGCGCACTTCCGGCGGCGGATCGAGGTCGAGCATGCGCGTGAAGCGCTCGCGCGCCGGCGCGAGATCGCCACGGGCGAGCGCCGCGAACGCACTGTAGAACAGCGCCCGGCCGTTTTTCGGCTCGATCGCGAGTGCGCGTTCGAACAGGTGCCCCGCCGCCCCGCTCAGGTTTTCCGGGTTTTGCGCGACGAGTGCCTCGCCGAGACCCACCACGGCTTCCGCGTTCTGGCCGTTCGCGAGCCGGTCGGCGCGCTGAAAGGCGCGCGCGGCCCGCGGAAACTGTTCGCGCTCGGTGTACGAGCG
>JAFAGC010000074.1 GCA_023423065.1 Pseudomonadota bacterium | reverse complement strand
TTACATCGTGGCGGGCAGGAGCGTGGGCGCGACGGTCGTCCGGGGCGGGGGCGCGCCTTGGCGCGCCGGTTACTTCGTCGAGCCCACCGTGCTCACCGACACCACCCGCGACATGAAGGTCGTACGCGAGGAGATCTTCGGCCCCGTGTTGTGCGCGATGAAGTTCGCGGACACGGACCTCGACGCGATCGCGCGCCTCGCGAACGACACGGATTACGGCCTCGCGGCCAGCATCTGGACGCGCGACATCTCGACCGCGCACAAGCTCGCGAAGAAGATCCGCGCGGGTTCGGTGCGCATCAACACCGCGGGCACCGTCGATCCGGCGATGCCGCTCGGCGGCTACAAACAATCCGGCTGGGGCCGCGAAAACGGCCGCGAGGGAACCGAGATCTACACGGAAGTGAAGTCGGTCACGGTGGGGCTGTAGGCGACGTGAGGTACGACTACATCATCGTCGGCGCGGGGGCCGCCGGCTGCGTGCTCGCGAACCGGCTGTCCGAGGATCCGCAGACCCGCGTGCTGCTGGTGGAGGCGGGCGGCAGCGACGATCGTTTACTGATCCGCATGCCGCTCGGCTTCCTGCGCGCATTCCGCGATCCCACGATCACCTGGGGCTTCATGAGCGAGCCGGAGCCCAATCTCGACGGCCGCGTGATCCCGGCGACGCGCGGCCGCGTGCTCGGCGGCTCCTCGTCGATCAACGGCATGTTCTTCATGCGCGGCCATTCGAGCGACTTCGACGGCTGGCGCGATCTCGGCGCCACGGGGTGGGGCTACGCCGACGTGTTGCCGTATTTCAAGAAGCTCGAATCGAGCTGGCGGGGTGCGGTGCCATACCACGGCGCCGAGGGGCCCATGCCCGTCGCGCCGATCGACACGGCCAGACTACTGCACGAGCCGCTGATGCGCGCCGCGGCGCCGGCGGGATTCTGGACCAGCGACGACCTGCACGGCCGCCTCGAGGAGGGCTTCGCGCGCGGCGAGATCACGGTGGATGGGCGCGGCCGTCGCGCCAACGCCGCGCGGGCCTATCTGCATCCCGTGAGTCATCGGCCGAACCTGGAAGTGGTGCAGGGCGCGCTCACCACGCGCGTGCTGCTGGCCAACCGGCGCGCCGTGGGCGTCGAGATCCTGCGGGGCAACGAGAAGCGGCAGGTGTTTGCCGAACGCGAGGTCATCCTGAGCGGCGGCACGTTCAATTCCGCGCAATTGTTGTTGCTGTCGGGATTCGGACCGGCCGAAGAGCTGCGCGCGCACGGCATCCGCGTGCAGGCGGACCTGCCCGGCGTGGGGCGCAATCTTTCCGAACACCTGCGCGCGGGATTGCAGTTCGCGACGCGCGAGCCGGTGTCGTTCCTGCGCGAGCTGCGCGCGGATCGCGCCGCGATATCACTGCTGCGCTGGATGCTCTTCGGCAAGGGCGTATTCGCGACGCAGATCAGCAGCTGCAACGTCGTCGTGCGGACGGATCCAGCGCTCGCGCGGCCCGACATCCAGCTCATGTGCAACCCGGTGCGCATGGACGCCAAGATCTGGTGGCCTTTGCTGAGCCGCAAGCAGGCGCACCTGATCACGAGCGACGCGGTCGTCCTGCACCCGAAGTCCCGCGGCCGCGTCACGCTGCGCTCGGCCGATCCGCTCGCGAAGCCGCGCATCGAGTACAACCTGCTCTCCGCGCCCGAGGACCTGGTCACGCTGCGCCGCGGCCTGCGCACGGCGCGGCGCATCTACGCGACGCCGCCGCAATCCGAGCTGATCGCCTCGGAGGTGGCGCCCGGCGTCGACGTGCAAAGCGATGCCGGGCTCGACGATTACATCCGCAAGACCGCGGGGATCACGCAGCATCCCGTCGGTACGTGTTCGATGGCGGCCGGCCCCGGGCGCGTGGTCGACGAGCAGCTTCGCGTCCGCGGCGTCGATGGGCTGCGGGTCGCGGATGCGTCGATCATGCCCACCGTGCCGGGCGGCAATACCTACGGCGCGGTTCTCATGGTGGCCGAACGCGCCGCCGATCTCATTCGCGGCAGGACACTTGCGCCGCAGCTGGAGCTCCAATGACTCTCGAGACACCCCAGCCCGCGACGCTCGCGAACTTCGACGTGAAGCTCGTACATGCGTTCGACGTGCGCATGAATTTCCACAAGCGGATGGTGTTCGGACCGGTATCGGGCGGCGCGCGGCAGGGATACGTGGCGTTCAAGGACGGCCTCGTGCGCGGTCCCAGACTGAACGGAAAACTCCTCGAATACAGCGGCGCGGATTACGGCACCGTGCGGATGGATGGCGTGGTGGAGGCGAACGCGCACTACATCATCGAGGCCGACGACGGCACGCCTATCTACATCCACAACCGCGGATACATCTACAACACGCAGAAGGACGCGCCGGGCCCGGCGTATTTCCGCTGCACGCCGTATTTCAAGGCGCCGGCCGGCAAATACGATTGGCTCAATCGCACCGTGGTCGTCGGGGGCGGTGTTCGCCACGACGATCCCGACCACACCATCTTCCGTTACTACACCGTGGAGTGAGCCGTACGGGGATGGATCGCATCGACCACATCGTCGTGGGTGGCGGGTCCGCGGGTTGCGTGATCGCGGCGCGCCTCAGCGAAGATCCCTCGATCAACGTCCTGCTGCTCGAAGCGGGTGACGACGAGCGCAAGTTCTTCAGGATCGCGATGCCGCTCGCCTGGCGCGATGCGTTCCTCGATCCGCGAACTTCCTGGGGCTTCGAGACCGAGCCCGAACCGCACGCCGACAACCGCAAGGTGCCCGCGCCGCGCGGCAAGGTGCTCGGCGGATCGAACTCCGTGAACGGATTGATGTACATGCGCGGCTGCCCGGCCGACTACGACGACTGGGCGAAGCGGGGATTGCCCGGCTGGGACTACGAAGGCGTGCTGCCGTATTTCCGGCGCTCGGAGAGCAACTGGCGCGGCGAGTCGCGGTTTCACGGCGGCCGCGGGCCGCTCACCACGTCGCGCCACGAAACGGACGACCACATCTTTCCGCGCATCATCGAAACCGCCGAGGCGCTCGGCTTCAAGCACCTCGAGGATTTCCACGCCGAGGACGTCGAAGGTTTCACCGTTCCCGATCTCAACTACCACCAGGGCGAACGCGCGAGCACGGTGGCGAGGTTCCTGCGGCCCGCGATGTCGCGACCGAATCTCGAGGTGCGCATCAACACGCGCGTGTGCTCGCTGCTGCTCGAGAACGGACGCTGCGTGGGCGTGCGCGCGGAATCGCTGGGGCGGGTCGCGGACCTGCGCTGCGAGCGCGAGGTGATCCTGTCCGCCGGCGCGTTCGGTTCGCCCCAGCTCCTGCAGCTGTCGGGCATCGGCGCGCCCGAGGATCTCGAACCTCACGGCATCCCGGTGCGACACGCGCTGCCGGGCGTCGGCGCGAACCTGCAGGACCACCAGTCGGTGGGCGTCGAATTCAGTGCCTCAGGAAAATTCTGTTTCGACAGCCGGCTGCGGCTCGACCGGCTGGCGTTGTCGGTGCTGCAATGGAAGTTGTTCCGCAGTGGGATCATCGCGCGCGCGCCGATCTCGGCGCAGGGACTGGTGAGGACGCGGCCGGGACTCGACCGGCCGGACCTGCAGATGCTGGTGAGCCCCGTTTCGATGTTCGCGCGACCGTGGTTCCCGGGATGGCGCGCCGGCGTGGGCCACCAGCTGTCGATGGCCTGCGTGCTGCTGCATCCGGAGAGCCGCGGCAAGGTGTCGCTGCGTTCCGCCCATCCGCGCGACAAGCCGAGGATCCAGTTGAACCTGCTCGCGGCCGAGGCCGACCGCGAGGGATTGCGGGCCATCGTCAGGTTCGTCCGGCAGTTCTTCGCCACGGCGCCGGCCTCGGGCCTCGTGTCCGCGGAGCTCAAGCCGGGGCCGAGCGTTGCGGGCGACGCGGCCATCGAAGCCTGGGTGCGGGCCAACGTGCGCACGGCCATGCATCCGACCAGCACCTGCGCCATGGGCACGGATTCGATGGCGGTGGTGGATGGTCAGTTGCGAGTTCGCGGGTTGTCGGGATTGCGGATCGCCGATGCGTCGATAATGCCGGCCATCGTCGGCGGGAACACCAACGCGCCGACCATCATGATTGCGGAAAAGGCGGTCGACCTGTTGCTGGGTCGCTCCGCCTGAGGGGACCGGGTGGCGAAACCATTCTTTTACGGCTGGATCCTGCTGGGCGTGCTCTGGCTGGTGTTCGCCTTCAACCTGGGCTTTCCGGCCTATGGCGGTCCGGTCATCAACAACGCAATGGCGGACGCGGTCGGATTCAGCCGAGGTCCGCTCGGCCTCATCACGACGTTCTACATCATCATGTCGGGCCTGCCGGGACCGCTGGTCGCGATGGCGGTGCGGCGCTTCGGCTCGCGCAACACGCTGATCTTCGGCAGCGCGCTCAACGTGATCGGCGCCTGTTACATGGCGCTGGTCGCGGACTCCGCGTTCCATGCGTACATCGGTTTCGGCCTGCTGATCGGCGGCGGCGTGTGCTCGGGCGCGGCCATCGCCAGCCAGACCGTGCTGTCGCGCTGGTTCGTCCGCCGCCGCGCTACCGCGATCTCCATCCTGTATTCATCGGGCGCGATCGGCGGATACATCGCCACGAAGTTCGTGTTGCCCGCGGTGATCCACGCGCACAGCTGGCGCGCGGCCTGGTGGGTGATCGCGGGGCTGTCCGCGCTCGCGGGCGTGCTCGCGTCGATCTTCGTGAAGGAAAAGCCGGAGGACGTCGGCGCGATCGCGGATGGCGGCGAGGTCGCGGCAACCGGCGCGCAGGCGAGGGCGAAGCCCTCCTTCATCACCGAGACGCCGATCGAATTCCGCGACGCCGCGCGCATGCCTACCTACTGGCTCCTGGTCGCGGCGCTGCTGGGCGGCAGCAGCGCGTTCACGTTCTTCCTCGGCCACGGCATCGCGATGCTCAAGGATCTCGGACATCCGATGGAAGTCGGCTTCGGCGCCATCGCCACGATGACGTGGACCGGGCTCATCGCGAAGGCCCTGATCATCGCCTTCGGCAACCGCTTCGATCCGCGCTGGCTGTGGGTCTTCTTCATGCTGTGCTTCGGGCTGTCGATGGTGATGCTGGTCGGTGCGGACACGCAGCTCGAGGTGGATCTCGTCGCGGCGCTGCTCGGCATGGGTTTCGGCGGCGCAGTGGTGTGCCTGATGACCGTGCTGGGCAACTACTTCGGGCTCAAGGCCTTCGCGTTGCTCTCCGGCATCGCCATCGCGATCAACACCACGATCTCGGCCGTGGGACCCTATGTCGCAGGCTATCTATACGACATCGGTTATCCGTATAGCGGAACCTGCTATTTCATCGCGGCGTGGTCTTTCCTCGGCGCGCTGATTCTCGTCATCATCCGCAAACCGCATCCTCAACCAACGACCGTTCCAGCATGACCCAGATCCAGGAAGGCACGCTGCTCTGGAAACCTTCCGCGCAGCGACTCGCCCGTTCGCATCTCACGAAGTACATGGCCTGGCTCGCCGGGCGCGGCCGCAGGTTCGACGACTACGAGTCGCTGTGGCGCTGGTCGGTTTCGGACCTCGAAGCATTCTGGAGCTCGATCGTCGAGTTCTGCGGCGTGCGCTTCACGACGCCGCCGACCCGCATGCTCGGCAAACGCGAAATGCCGGGAGCCGAATGGTGTCCGGGCGCGAGGCTCAACTACGCGCAGCACGCGCTCGCGCACGAGCGGCCCGGCGAAATCGCGCTGCTGCACCTGTCGGAGCGGAGCCCGCTGGCGAGCCTTTCGTGGCCGGAATTCGCACGGCAGGTGCGCGTGCTCGCGACCAGGATGCGCGCGCTCGGCATTGCCCCGGGCGATCGCGTGGTCGCGTACCTGCCGAACATTCCCGAGGCGATGGTCGCGATGTACGCGACGGCGAGCATCGGCGCCGTGTGGTCGAGTTGCGGTCCGGATTTCGGCACGCGCGGCGTGCTCGACCGCTACTCTCAGCTCGAGCCCAAGCTGCTGTTCTGCGTCGACGGTTACAGCTACGGCGGCAAGCTGTTCGACCGGCGCGGCGACATCCGCGAGATCGTCGGCCGGCTGCCGACGCTCGAGCGCCTGATCTATCTACCGTACCTCGATCCCGACAACCCGGATGCGATCGACGACCGCGCGATCTTCTGGGCCGACGTGATCGCGGGCGACGATCCGGGGCGCGAGGCCTTCCAGTTCGAGCAGGTGCCGTTCGCGCATCCGCTGTTCATCCTGTTCTCGTCGGGCACGACCGGACTGCCGAAGGCGATCATTCATTGCCACGGCGGCATCACGCTCGAGCAGCTCAAGCTGTTCCATTTCCACATGGACATGCACGCGCGCCAGCGCATGTTCTTCTACACCAGCACGGGCTGGATGATGTGGAACTTCCTCTCGAGCTCGCTGCTCATGGACGTGGTTCCCGTGCTGTACGACGGCAATCCGGCATGGCCGACGCCCGACCTGCTGTGGAAGATGGCCGACGACACGGGCGCGCACCTGTTCGGCGCGAGCCCTACCTACCAGGGCATCCTCGAGAAAGCCGGCATCGTTCCGAAGGATCGCTTCGAGCTGGAAAACCTCGAGACCATCGTGCTGGCCGGTTCACCCGTCACGGCCGAGTGCCAGAACTGGTTCTTCGAGAACGTGAAGCGCGACCTGTGGGCGCACTCGGGCAGCGGCGGCACCGACATCTGCACCGGCCTCGTGGGGGGCGTCGTGAACCTGCCCATCTACGCGGGTGAGATCCAGGCGCGGTCGCTGGGTGTCGCGGCGTACGCGTTCGACGACCGCGGCAACAAACTCGTCGATGAAGTCGGTGAGCTCGTGCTCACCGAACCCATGCCGTCGATGCCCGTGGGCTTCTGGGGCGACGAGAACAACCAGCGATATCTCGAATCGTACTTCGACCAGTACCCGGGCATCTGGCGCCACGGCGATTTCTTCCGCGTGAATGCGCGCGGCGGATGTTTCGTGCTGGGACGTTCGGACGCGACGCTGAACCGTCACGGCGTGCGCATCGGCACGGCCGAGGTTTATCGCTCGCTGCTCGGCGTTCCGGAAATCGAGGATTCGCTGATCGTGAACCTGGACCTGCCGGGCGGAAAATTCTTCATGCCGCTGTTCGTGAAATTGAAGGGCGACGTGCCCCTCACGGAGGACATCGAGGAGCGTATCCGCGCCCATATCCGCAAGGAATATTCACCGCGCCACGTTCCCGACCGGATCCTCCGGGTGACGGGCATTCCATACACCCTGACGGGCAAGAAAATGGAAGTGCCGGTCCGCCGGATCCTCATGGGCGTCCCGGTCGAGAAGGCGGCCAACCGGGCCGCGATGGCCAATGTTTCGTCGCTGGATTTCTTCGTTCACTACGCCCAATCCCAGACTGACTACCCGCCGTTCGCCTCCTAACTCCCTGAAAACGTGACGAGCGCACGTTTCGGGGGGCGGGCATGAGCTATGCTTTACATATGTCATCTGGGAGGAATGTCGACATGCGTAAGGCCATGGTTCTCGGAGTTTTCGCGCTTGCGGGAACGGTAGCTTCGCCCGCGTTCGCGGACGAGTTTTCGGGATTCCGCCTGGGTCTGAACCTCAGCCAGGACAAGATGGAATCCGACATGTATCTCGGCGCCGTCGACGAGACCTCCCCGATCAACACCAACCGCTTCGGCTACGGCCTCATGGGCGGCTGGGGACTGAACAAGTGGTTCGCGGTCGAAGCCACGCTGTACGGCGGATCCGAATTCAACGCCGATCTTTTCCCGCTGGATGTCGTGGATCCCGAGTACCTGCGTTCGCGCACGGATCTGAAGGGCCTGGAGGCTTCCGCGGTCGGCTCGCTGTGGATCGGCAAGAAGTTCTCGCTGTTCGGCCGTGTGGGCCTGAATGCCTGGAAGGCCGAAACGACGATCGCCGCCGGCTTCTACGACGATCCCGATTTCCGCGCCGTGGTTGCGCAGGACGACACGGGATTCGACCCGGTGTTCGGAGTGGGTCTGCAGACCGTGCTCGACGGCGCGCTCGTCCGGCTCGAATACAAGATGGGTGAGATGGGCAACATCACGCTCAACGATTACGGCGACCCGGCGACTGCCGCCGACGACGTCAACGTGTTCCATCAGAACAACACGGATCTGTCCTCGCTGACGCTCAGCATCGTCTGGATCCTGTAATTCATCGCGAAGGGAAATCGGGGATCACCCCGATTTCCCCCTCCGCGGGCAAAAGGACATTGCCCACGTCCCCCTAACGAGGGGTGTCCCGGTTTTCCCCCGCTCGCGCATACTTCGCCCCCCAACGGACGGAGAATGCGCATGCGATATCGCAAGCTCGGCAACACGGGACTCATCGTTTCGGAAATGTGCCTGGGAGCCATGACCTTCGGCAGCGGTGAAGGCATGTGGGCGACCGTCGCGGGTGTCGGCCAGGAAGGCGTCACCGATCTCATCAAGACCGCGTTCGACCGCGGCATCAATTTCATCGATACCGCCGACTTCTATTCCAACGGCGCTTCCGAAGTCGCCACGGGCAATGCGCTCAAGTCGCTGGGTCTGGCGCGCGACAGCTACGTGCTCGCGACGAAAGTGCTGCTGCGCATGGGCGCGGGCCACAACCAGATCGGGCTCTCGCGTTACCACATCATGGAGAACATCGACGCGAGCCTGAAGCGGCTGCAGGTCGATCACATCGACCTGTACCAGATCCACGGCCGCGATCCGTTCACGCCGCTCGAGGAAACGCTCGATGCACTCGACGACTGCGTGCGCGCGGGCAAGGTGCGTTACATCGGTCTGTGCAATCTGCCGGCGTGGGAAATCACCAAGGCGCTGTGGATCTCGGACAAGAAGAATCTCGCGCGCTTCGAAAGCCTGCAGATGTACTACTCGCTCGCGGGCCGCGACATCGAGCGCGAGATCGTGCCGCTCGCGAAGGACCAGAAGCTCGCGATCCTGCCGTGGAGTCCGCTCGCGGGTGGTTTGTTGTCCGGAAAATTCTCGCGCGAGAACGACAAGCCCGGCGGCGCGCGCCGCGCGCCACACGACTTTCCGCCCGTCGATCGCGAGCGGGCCTGGCGCGTGATCGACGTGATGCGTCCGATCGCCGCGGATCACCTGGTTTCGGTGGCGCAGGTCGCGCTGGCCTGGCTGCTGGCACAGCCGCACGTGACCTCGGTGATCATCGGCGCCAAGAACCGCGATCAGCTGCTCGACAACGTTTCCGCCACGGAGCTCACGCTGAGCGCGGAACAGGTCAAGGCCATTACCGAGGCTTCGGCGCTGCCTAACGAATACCCGCAATGGATGCTCGATCGCCAGTCGGCCGATCGGCTGGGGCAGGTGAACGGCACCCGTTGAGGCGCCGGCATTGATCCGGCCCGGATAACGATACTGACATCGGGGAGCCGGTTTCCCCGCTATCCCCGGGGGTAGTTATGCCCGTTGTGAGCGTTTTTCGGGGCGGAGCGGTCCCCACCGGGCGGCAATTCTGATAGCGTTACCGCCGCTCAAAACGCGGGGGGTTAATGTATTTAGGCATCGATATCGGCACGTCGAGTGTCAAGGCCGTCATCGTTGACGACAAGGACACCGTAGTCGAACAGGCCTCCGCGCCTTTGAACGTCTCCCGGCCTCAAGCCGGATGGTCCGAGCAGAATCCCGCCGACTGGTGGGCGGCGACCCATGCCGCCGTCGCCGCATTGCCGGCCAAGCACCGCAAGGCCGTACAGGCCGTGGGCCTTTCCGGCCAGATGCACGGCGCCACGCTGCTCGACGCGAACGACAAGCCGTTGCGCCCGGCGATCCTCTGGAACGACGGCCGCAGCGAGAAGCAGTGCGCCACGCTCGAGAAGACCGAACCGCGGTCGCGCGAGATCACGGGCAACATCGCGATGCCGGGTTTCACGGCGCCGAAGCTCGTGTGGGTGCGCGAGCACGAGCCGGCCGTGTTCAAGGACACGCGCTGCGTGCTTCTGCCCAAGGATTACGTCCGCCTGCTCATGACGGGCGAGAAGGCGAGTGACTGCTCGGATGCCGCGGGCACGCTCTGGGTCGACGTGGCGAAGCGCAAGTGGTCGCCCGAGATGCTGGCCGCCACGGGCCTGAATGAATCCCACATGCCGCGCCTGGTCGAGGGCTCGGACGCCACCGGCAAGCTGCGCAAGGACGTGGCCGAGGCCTGGGGCATGGACCAGGTTCCGGTCGCTGGCGGCGGCGGCGACAACGCCGCGGGCGCGGCGGGCATCGGCGTGATCAAGCCCGGCGATGCCTTCCTGTCGCTCGGCACCTCGGGCGTGTTGTTCCTGGTCACGCCGAAATTCCTGCCGAACTCGGCCAAGGCCGTGCATGCGTTCTGCCACTGCCTGCCGGGCGTGTGGCACCAGATGAGCGTGATGC
>JAFAGC010000069.1 GCA_023423065.1 Pseudomonadota bacterium | reverse complement strand
ATCCCCACTTTTTACACCGGCACCACTATCCCCACTCGCTTCAGGATAGCCGAAGGCGCAGCTTCGCGGCGCCGGGTTCCGTCATCGCGTCGATGAACGCGCGCACGCGCGGCGGCAGCAGGCGCGTGGTCGGATAGAGCACGTTTATCGGCAGCGGCGCGGGACGAAATTCGCGCAAGACCTCGACCACGCGTCCCGCATTGATCGCATCGGCCGCCATATAGTCCGGCGCCTGCACGAGCCCAAGGCCCGCGCCGGCCGCTTCGATGAGTGCATCGCCATCTCCCAGTCGTAGACGCGACTCGGGATGGATTTCCGTGTTCACGCCATCGACACGGAATTGCCACGGTCGCGCGCGCCCCGTGGCCGGCACCCGGAACAACACGCACGAATGACGCTCGAGGTCGTAGGGCGAGCGCGGCGTCCCATTGCGCGAAAGATAGTCGGGGCTGCCAACGACGACGAGATGCTGATGCCCGATGGTCCGCGCGACCAGCCGCGAGTCGCCGAGCGCCGCGATGCGCACGACGGCGTCGAGTCCTTCGCGGATCACGTCGGAGAAATGGTCGGACAGGCGCGCATCGACCGTGAGACCGGGATGCCGCTCTAACAACTTGCCGAGCACGGGGACGACGACGCGACGGCCATAGGTCACCGGAAGTTCGATGCGCAGCACGCCGGTCGGCGCGCCGCTCGCGCCCGCCGCGACGGATTTCAGGATCTCGACTTCCTCGAGGATGCGCTGGCATTGCTCGAACAGGTGCTGGCCGTCGGGCGTGAGGCTCACCTGGCGGGTGGTGCGATTGAACAACCGCACTCCGAGCTGGGCTTCGAGGCGGCTGATGCTCTTGGCGATGGTCGAGGGGGTTTGGGAAAGCTCGCGGGCCGCCTTGGCGAAACTGCCGTTCCGGGCAGCCGTGGCGAAGGCGAGTACCTGCTGGATGTTGTTCATTGAGGAATATTGTTCCTCAATGAAACGACACTCAAGGCTGTTCTTTCGTGAATAGGCTGCCGGCAGACTTCGCGCCACCCACAACCGTCGATCTCCCCTGGAGTCCCGCCATGACCGTCAGCCCGAATCCCGTCCTTGCCACCTCCCCCTTTCCCGGCATCCTCCACGCCACGCTGGCCGGATCCGAACAAGGGCTCGAGCAGCTCTCCATCTGGCAGCAAATCCTCGAGCCCGGCGCCGCCACTCCGTCCCATCGCCACGATTGCGAGGAGGTCATCCTGTGCTCGGCCGGCCGTGGCGAACTGCGCTTCGACGGCAGGAAGGTTTCCTTCGGCGCGCACCAAACCGTCTGCATCCCCCGCAATGCGCTTCATCAGCTCGTGAATTCCGGGCGCGATCCGCTGCATCTGGTCGCGGTGTTTTCGAAGACGCCCGTCGAAGTCTTCCTGCCGGACGGCGAGCCCGTGGCACTGCCCTGGTCGAGCTGAACTCCTCCCGCCGGCTGAAAACTTAAGCGCGTATTAGGAAAGCGCCCGCACGCGATCCCGATAATGCGCGCCCTCGGAGTTTTACCGGATTTCGGTGCCTGGCACCGAAACCCGGCAAAGCACCACCGTTCAGTCAATCTGGGAGTTTCAGTTCATGTTGAAGTCCATCGCGCTCGTTTGTGGTCTGCTGATCGCCACCGACGCCCTCGCCCAACAATCGCTGCAGTCCATGCATTCACGCGTGCCGGCGCCGCCGAAGTCGGTTGCGACCGCGCCCGCGTGGCTCGCGAGCGCCGAAGTCACGACGCTGCGCAAGCAGCTCAAGGATCAGCGCGATTTCATCAACAAGCTGAATCAGGAAGCGAACACGAGCGCGCCCGGCGCGCTCACCAACGCGGGCGGCATCGACTTCGCGCGTGCGCAGCGCGACCCCGAGTACGCGAAGCAGATCCAGGCAAAGATCGCGTCGATGAGCCAGGCCGAGCAGATGGCGCTCGCCATGCAGATGCAGCAGGCGACCCAGCAGGCGGGCATCCGGAACGTCGTCGCGATGAGCAAGGATCCGCCGGCCGTGCAGGCCGCGGCCGAACGCTACAGCGACTACCAGACGAAGCAGATGACGAGCACCGGCATCTCCGCGCAGACCGAGGCGGTCCTCGAGATCCAGCGCAAGGTCGGCACGCGCGCCGCGGAGATCGCGGAGAAGGCCAGCAAGTCGCTGAAGTGCAGCGACGGCGAAGGCGGCTGCGCGACGAAGGCTGACGAGCAAGCGGACAAGGCCACGCTGCGCGCGGCGCGTGCGCAGATCATCGCCGAATACGATCGCGCGCTCGCGCAGATCGCCCCGCACATCGAGGCGGCCCGCAACGCGCGGCTCGCCGACATCGCCGCGGTGCAGAAGGACATGGCCGCGACGCAGTACGGCGCCGCCGCACAGAGCAGCGCGAACAAGCAGCTGCTAGCCGCGTATCACGGCGCCGCACTCACCGATGTCGAGCAGCTGTTCGCGTTGTCCGAGGAAGTCGCGAAGTGGGCGGCCTCGCGTTACGACGACCGCACGATCAACTTCATGTCGGCCGACTGACTGGGGAATCCGGTGCCGGTGGGGAATTAGGTGCCGGTGTAAAAAGTGGGGATTGTTGACACCCCTGCGGTTCGCCGAGGCGCACGCCTGGCGGCCCACGCCATCCCCACCATTTACACCGGCACCACTATCCCCACCCCCTACACGAAGCCGAGGTCGGTGTTCGGGAAGTTGCCGACGTTGGGGAGGATGCCGGGTAGTTCGGAGGCGCTGCAGCCGAACCAGCGCGCGAGCGTCGCGGCGAACTGATCGATCGAGGTGGTCGGCAGCAGCCGGCCCTGGCCGACCTGGTCGTCGGTCTGGATCGACACGTGCGGCGCGGTTCCATAGAACCGCCCGCCGTTCACCGCGCCGCCCATCACGAAGTGATGCGCGCCCCAGCCGTGATCCGACCCGTCCGCGTTCGAGCTCAGCGTGCGGCCGAAGTCCGACGCCGTGAATGTCGTGACCTTGTCCGCCACGCCCAGCTCCACCGTCGCCGCGTAGAACGCGCTCATCGCATCGTTGATGCGCTGGAGCAGGCGCGGATGGTCCTGCATCAGCAGGTTGTGATTGTCGAATCCGCCGATCGACACGAAGAACACCTGGCGCCGCAGGCCCAGCGGACTCCGCGCGCCGATCAATCGCGCGACGATCTTCAGCTGGCTGGCCAGCCCATTGTTCGAGGGAAAAAGGTCGTTGGTCGCCTGGCTCAGCGTCACGCCGCCGAGCGCCCCGTTCACCACGCCCTCCATCGCGATCGAGCGCCGCGTCACGATCGCGTACTCCTCCTCGAATGCATGCGTGTTCTGGCGCGTCATGAGCGTGTTCAACGCGTCGCGCAGCGCCGTCGACCCGTACGGCGCCTGCGTAAGTCCGTTCACGCGGATCGCGCCGCTCGGACTGATCTGGTACTGCAGCGCATCCTCACCCGCCACGAACACCGCGTTGCCCGCGGCGGAAATGCAGGTCAGCAGCGAATTCCCGCCGTTGCTCGACATCGCGAGATCGCCGATCCGCCCGCCCCAGCCGATGGTCGAGCCCTCGCTGCCATTCGATTGCCAGATCGACTGCTGGTCGTTGTGCGAGAACAGCTTCGGCGGCAGCGGATTCAAAACGCGGTTCGTGCTCAGGTACTGCGCGAGCGTGGTGGGCTGGACCAGCGGCCCAACATTGAGCTGCACCGCGAACCGCCCCTGGTCCCACAGCGACTTCAGTCCCGTGAGCGGCGGCGCGAGCGCGTATTGCAGGTCGTCGGTGAGCGTCTGCGCCACGAGCGGCGTCAGCGCATTCGGCGCGAGCGCCGCGCGCGAGATCGCGATGCCAGCCTCTTCCTCGCCCGGTCCGCCCGCGCGGATCTGGTGGTACAGCGCGTAGTTAGCCGGGTCGTACGGCACCACGGTATTCGCGTAATCGTTGCCGCCGTACAGGAAGATGCACACCAGCGCCTTGTAGTCGGTGTTGTCGAAGGCCGCGGCTTCCCCGATCGCGGCGAGATTGATCGCGAGCGGCGTGGCGACGCCCATCGCGCCGAGGTGCATCGCGCGCTTGAGGACCATGCGGCGTGTCCAGTTCGTCATTTCTGCACCAGGTATTCGGGCGAGCAGAGGATCAGCAGGCATGCGCCCGCCAGCAGGTTCAGCTTCGAGTTCTCCGAACTCCCGGCCGTCACATTCATCGCCGTCAGCGCGGCCGTGATCGTGTCCAGCGTCGACTGCGACAACTGGTTTGCCGTGAGCCTGAGGTTCAGGTGCGCCACCACGGCCGGCACGTCGTGCGCGATCGGCAGCAGCTCCGAGTAGGTAGGCCGCACGTCGTTGTAGCCGCCGCGGATCACCCATGTCAGGAAGTTGGAGTACCCCGCGACCGTGGTCTCGTTGACGAGCTGGAACTCCGGCGCCTGCTTGTCGGCGGTTGCGATGGAGGTGTTGGGCGGCACGTACCCGGGGCGGAAGAAGTTGAACACCGACGGCGAACGCAACGGACTCTGCCCGAGCGCCGTGTCGCTGCCCGACAGATCGTAGATCTCGAACGCGCCACTGGTCGACGTGATGCCCACCGTGCGCGCCCATTGCACGAAGCGCACCACCGGCTCGCGTAGTTTGCCCGCCATCGTGTTCGAGGCGTCCGGCAGCGTTCGCGCCTCGGGATCCGTGAGGATCGCCGTCCACACCGCGCGCAGGTCGCCGCGCACGCCCGAACCGTTGTCCGCGAACGCCGCCGCGACACGGCCGACATACGCCGGACTCGGATTGCTGGTCACGAGCCGCTGGATCATCTGCCGCGCGAAGAACGGACCGACGTTCGCATGATCGAAGAGATGATCGAGCGCGAGTCGCAGCGCTTCCAGCCCCGACGTGTTCGCCGGGATGTTCAGGCCGAGGAAGTTCACCTCGAGCGTGGAGTGGCGGGACGAGATGAACCGCATGGGGTTGGTCGCGAAGCGCGTGTTCGGCACGTCGTAGTCGTGCCAGGCGACGTCCGTGAACGTGCCGCCGTTGGAGTTGTAATCCCAGTCGTAGCCGGTGAACACGCGCGCGAGATTCGTGATGTCGCTTTGACCATAGGTCTCGATCGGCTGGCCGTTGCCGTCGAGGCGATGCGTGCCGTCCGGGTTCAGCTCATACAGGCCGATCGTGAAGAGCTGCATGACCTCGCGCGCGTAGTTCTCGTCGGGCTGGCGGCCGTTCGCGTCTTCCTTGAGGTTGCCCTTGGTGTTGAGGAAGAAACCCATCGCCGCGTTCAGCGTGACTCGCTCGAGCAGCTCGCGGTAATTGCCGAACGCGTTCGCGGTGAGCACGTCCCAGTACGCGCCGATCACGTACGGTGGATAGAAGCCGTCGATCGGGCTCAGGCTGACTACGAAGAATTCGGACAACGCGAGCGCCATCCGTTTTCTCATCTGGTCCGGCCCGGCGAGGAGCTGGTTCCAGATCATGAAGTCGCCGAACTGCGGCCAGAAGTAGCGCTGCTCTTCGGTGATCGAGTCGTGGCCGCGCGAATCGAGCCACGCGACGCCGGTCTGGCCCAGCGGCTCGGTGTACTTCGAGTTGAGCCAGGCCGCGATGCCGTTCGTGCGGACCGCGTTCAGGTCCGCGTCGGTGACCGAAAACTGCGCCTGCAACAGGAAGCGCGCGGCTTCGGCCTCGGTCATGACGGGCGGAGCCGGTGGGCTGGGCGATGGCGGGCTTGGTGCCGGAGGACTCGGCGCAGGAGTGCTCGGGGTTCCGCTGCCTCCACCGCCGCCCCCGCAACCCGCGAGCGCGAGCACGCCCAGCGCGGCGGCCAGGCCCGCTCCGCGGGAATCGCCACTGCCGTCTTCCGCCGGTTCTGTCGACATCGGCTCGATGTCGGTTTCGAGTTCCTGCACCCCGCCCCCCCCTGATCAACCCTTGGAACCTACTCTACGAGCGCCAGGTGGGCCAAACAAACTGTCGCAATTTGCGGGGTGGGGATTGGGCGCCGGTGTAAAAACTGGGGATTGGCACGTGCCCGCCGGAGCTATCCCCAGTTTTTACACCGGCACCTAATCCCCACCCCGCGGGTAGGGAAAATCGCAGGGTGGGAATTTAGGATCGCTGCATGAATCGCCCGCGCGGCCGACCGAAACATGCCGACCTGCTGACCCCGGCCGAATGGCGCACGGTCCACGCGTTACAACACGGGATGACGAATGCCGAAGTCGCTCGCCGGCGCGGCATCAGCGTGAACGCGGTGAAATTCCACGTCAGCAATGCATTGGCGAAACTCGGCTTGCCCGACCGGCGCGCGTTGCGGGCGTGGTTCCAGGCGCCGCGCGACAGCTCGGTATCTTCGGGCAGGAGAAAAACGATGACTGCGAAATTCTCGCTCGGACCCATCGGCCAGATCGCGCGTTCCGTCGGCGACATCGCGGCCTCGGAGAAGTGGTATCGCGAGACCCTCGGCCTGCCGCATCTCTACACTTTCGGCACGCTCGCGTTCTTCGATTGCGGCGGCACGCGGCTCATGCTCTCGCAGAACGAGGACGGCGCCGCGAAGGAATCGATCCTCTATCTACGCGTACCCGACATCGCCGCCGCACACTCCGGGCTAACCGCGCGCGGCGTGAAGTTCACGCATGCGCCGCACCTGATCCATCGTCACGGCGACGGCACCGAAGAATGGATGGCGTTCTTCGAAGACCCCGAGGGACGACCGCTTGCCATCATGGCGCAGACGCAAATGGGGTCAGACCCCATTCGCTAGAAAATGGGGTCTGACCCCGTTTACATATTGCCAGCGGCCTATCGCCCAACCCTTACGCCTGCGAATCGCGACACGTTTTGTCGCAATCGTGGGGTGCAATCTACCCCGCGCTTCGTGCGTCAGGCATACCCCGGGAGAACTTGCATGAGCAGTCCGTACAACGCGTCGGCTGAACGCATGTCGGTATTCGGACCGACACTGCGATTCAAAGGCGAGCTGAAGGCCCAGGAAGACCTCAAGGTCGAGGGCAAGATCGAAGGCACGATTCACCACCAGCAGCGTGTGGTCATCGGCGCCAAGGGCGAAGTCGTCGCCACCGTGTCCGCGGCGTCCATCGACGTCGAAGGTCGCGTGCAGGGCGACATGAACGCCAAGAAAAGCATCAAGGTCAATCAATCAGCCGTCGTGCGCGGCAACATCCGCGCGCCGAGCGTGAGCATCACTGAGGGAGCGAATTTCAATGGCAGCGTCACCATGGAGCCGACTGTTGGGAGCCAAGGAACAACCGCCCCCGCCCCGGCCCGCTGAATCGGAGAAGACCATGAGCAAAGGATTCAGTGACGGCAAGATGGCGCCCCCGGCCCCACCGGCGGCTCCGCAGACTTCGGCCGGCGCCTGCGTGCTCGGTCCGACCCTGCACTTCAAGGGCGAGCTCTACGGCGAAGAGGACCTGGAATTCCAGGGCCAGCTCGAGGGTTCGATCGAACACACGCGCAGCCTGTCGATCGGCAGGGAAGGCGGCGTGACGGGCAACATCCGCGCGAAGTTCGTGATCGTCGAAGGCCGCGTCGATGGCGACATCTACGCGAGCGAGTCGGTCTCGATCCGCCAGACCGCGAAGGTGAAGGGCAACATCTTCGCCCCGCGCGTCGGCATCGCCGACGGTGCGCAGTTCAACGGCAGCGTCGACATGAACCACAAGGGCGCGGCCGCGCGCAGCACGCCCGCGGGCACTCTCAGCGATCCTGCTGCAGAGCGTCTGCTGACGAAGGCTGCGGGCTGACCGAACCCGGGCGCGCAAGCGCCGCGATGTTCGCAGAGAGGGGGGCCCCCGCCACCGCAGCC
>JAFAGC010000009.1 GCA_023423065.1 Pseudomonadota bacterium | reverse complement strand
CGCGCGCCAGTCGATGGTGCTGCTCAGGAACGAGGGCAAACTACTGCCGCTGGATCCCGCGAAACTGAAGTCGATCGCCGTGATCGGCCAGCTCGCGGACGACGGACTCTCGCAGCTCGGCTCGTGGCGCGCGCAGGGCAAGGCCGAGGACGTGGTCACGATCCTCAAGGGCATCACGGCCGCCGCGCCGAAGAACCTCAAGGTGCTGTCGGCGCCGGGCGCGGATCCGCGCAACGACGACCTGACCGGCATTCCCGCGGCCGTGAAGCTCGCGAAGAGCGCCGACGTCACGCTGCTCGTGATCGGCGAGGACTTCGACATGTCCGGCGAAGCGCGCAGCCGCTCGTCGATCGAACTACCCGCGAGCCAGCGCGAGCTCGCGAAGCAGGTTCTGGCGACCGGAAAGCCGGTGGTCGTGCTGCTGTCCAACGGCCGGCCGCTCGCGATCCCTGAGCTCGCGGAGAAGGCGCCGGCCATCCTCGAGACCTGGATGCTGGGCGTCGAGGCGGGCCATGCCGTGGCCGACGTGGTATTCGGCAAGTACTCTCCGGCTGGCCGTCTGCCCGCGGCGTTCCCGCGCACGACCGGCGCCGTGCCGTTCAACTACTCGGTGAACGCGACGGGGCGTCCCGCCGATCCGGACCTGTCCAAGGACACGGTGCGTTATCACGACCTGCCGATCACGCCGCTCTATCCATTCGGACACGGCCTGACGTACAGCGAGTTCCGCTACAAGGATCTCGCGCAGAGCGCCCGCGAGGTGGGTCCCGGCGAGCGCATCGACATCTCGGTCACGATCGAAAACGTCGGCGGTGTCGCCTCCGATGAAGTCGTGCAACTCTACGTGCGCGACCCGGTGGCGAGCATCGCGCGGCCCACGCTCGAGCTGCGCGGCTTCAAGCGCGTAGACCTCGGCGCGGGCGTCGCGAAACGCGTGACGTTCAGTCTCACGCCCGAGCAACTCGCGTTCTGGGGCCCGCGCGACCAGTGGATAGTCGAGGCGGGCCGCATCGACTTCTGGATCGGCCCGTCGTCCGCGGATCTGCGCGCCAGCGGATCGTTCGAAATCACGAAGACGCATCCCGTCACCGCGCCGGCCACGGCGTTGCCGACGCGCGTCACGGTCTCAAACAACTAATCTGAAGGGGTAATCCATGCGGAATTTGACTGGCGTGACGATCTTGCTGGCGGCGCTTGCAACCGGCGCTTGCGCGGGTTCAGCCTCGGCTCCCGTGAAGATCGAGACCGCGAAGATCGAACGCTGGGACCCCGCGATGGATGCCATCGTTCCGAAGGACTGGAAGATCGAGAAGCTCGCCGAAGGTTTCGGCTGGGCCGAAGGCCCGATCTGGGTGCGCTCCGGCGGCTACCTGCTGTTCACCGACGTGCCCGGCAACAAGATGTGGAAGTGGTCGGAGAAAGGCGGCCTCGAGAAATTCCTCGATCCGTCCGGCGCGACCGACCCGGATCCCGAGGTGTGGCGCGAGGCCGGCGCGAACGGGCTCGCGATCCTCGACGACGAGACCATCCTGCTCGCGGACACGGGTAACCGCGCGATTCAGAAGCTCGATCTCGCGACGAAGACGAAGACGCCGGTCGCGACGCAGTTCGACGGCAAGAAGTTCTCGAGCCCCAACGACGTGACGCGGACGAAGTCGGGCGTGTTGTTCTTCACCGATCCGCCGTACGGCTTCAAGAAGTTCGACGACGCGCCCGAGAAGGAAATCGCGTTCAACGGCGTCTATCGCATGGGTGCCGACGGCGCGGTTTCGGTGGTCGAGCAGGAGCTGCATCGTCCCAACGGCGTCGCGCTCTCGCCCGACGACAGCGTGCTGTATGTCGCGCAGTCCGAGCCGGGCAAGGCGATCATCATGGCGTATTCGCTCGATAAGGACGGCAACGTTACGGGCAAGAAGCTGTTCGCCGACCTGACCGATCTCACGTCGAGAGAAGCGCCCGGACTGCCCGACGGCCTGACCGTGGCCGCGGACGGCACGATCTTCACGACCGGCCCCGGCGGCGTCATCGTTCTTTCGAAGGACGGCAAGCGCCTCGGCCGCATCAGCAATGGCAAGGCCACCGCGAACTGCAAGTTCGGCGACGACGGCCGCACGCTCTACCTGACCTCGCACGACATCCTGGCGCGCATCCGCCTGAACGTGAAAGGCGCGGGATTCTGAAGTCGTTTGAGTTTTACCGGGTGACGGTGCCTGGCACCGACCCCCGGTAAAGGGGGGCGCGTTCATGGAACTTTGGTACGTATTCGGTTCGATCGTGCTGCTGGTCCTGCTGATCAGCTGGGGCAAGGTGCAGCCGTTCCTGGCATTCCTGGTGGCATCGTCGGTGGCGGCGATCCTGCTCGGACTGCCCATCGACGCGGTGCCGGGTGTGCTCGAGCGGGGCATCGGCAACCTGCTCGCGGGGCTGCTGGCCATCGTGTGTATCGGCGCGATGTTCGGCAAGCTGGTCGCGAACAGCGGCGCGGCGCAGAAGATAGCCCTGGTGCTGATGCGCGCCTTCGGCGAGAAAAACGCCACGTGGGCGCTGATGTTCACCGGCTTCCTGGTCGGCATCCCGCTGTTCTACAACGTGGGTTTCGTGCTGCTGGTCCCGCTGGTGTTCTCGGTGGTGCAGCAGACGAAGGTGCCGCCCATCTACCTCGGCATCCCGATGTTCGCGTCGCTGTCGGTGACGCACGGGTTCCTGCCGCCGCACCCCGCGCCCACCGCCATGCTGCCGCTGTTCGGCGCGGACATGGCGACCACGCTGTTCTATGGCTTGATCGTCGCGCTGCCCGCGATGATCTGCGCCGGCCCGCTGTACGCGCGCCTGTTCCGCAACGTGAAAGCCAATCCGCTCACGCTGTTCGTCGCGCCGATGCGGCCGGAACACGAACTGCCGAGCGCGTTCAACTGCTTCGTCACCGCGCTGCTGCCGGTGGCGCTGATCGCGCTGTCGCTGCTCGACACGTTGTTCCACGTGATCCCGGAGCCGGCGCTGCCGACGTTCCGGTTCTTCACGAACCCGCTCGTCGTCATGCTGGTATCGCTGGCCATCGCGACCTGGACGCTGGGCCTGTCGCGCGGCATGAAGATGCAGCAGCTCATGGACGATTACGGCAACTCCGTGAAGGACATCGCCGTGATCCTGCTGATCATCGCGGGCGCGGGAACGCTCAAGGAAGTGTTCGTCGCGACCGGCGTGGACAAGAACATCTCCGAGCTCCTCACCGGCATATCGATCGACCCACTGGTGCTCGGCTGGTTGATCGCCGGCATCATCCGCGTGTCGCTGGGTTCGGCCACGGTCGCGGGCATGACCGCGGCGGGCCTCATGGCCCCCGTGGTGATGAGCACCGGCGCGGATCCCAACCTGATGGTGCTCGCCATCGGCGCGGGTAGTTTGATGTTCTCGCACGTCAACGATTCGGGCTTCTGGATGGCGAAGGAGTACTTCAACCTCTCCATCAAGGAGACGATCCTGAGCTGGACGATGATGGAAGGCATCGTCGGCGTGGTCGGGATCATCGGCGTGCTGATCCTCGAGGCCATCCTGTTCTGAGAAGGATCGGGACGCGCTAACTAGCTGGTCACCCCCGGAAAGGCGACGGCATCGTCGCGATTCCGGCGATTTCTCCACGTCAGCAGCAGTCCCAACAAGCCGAGCGCGAGCCAGTCGAAGCTGCCGCCGCCTCCTCCGCCACTCCCACCCCCGCCGCCCGAAGGCGGTGCGGGCGCCGCGGTCACCGTGGTGAGCGATGACGACGCGTTGTTGGTGGCCACGGTGTCCGTGCCCGGGCCGGTGATCGCGCCAGACCAGGTGAGCGTGCCCTGCGCGGTCGCCGTTCCCTGCACGCTGACCGTGGCCGAACCATCGCTTTCGAGGGCTCCGAGCTCACAGGTCAGCGTGTTTGCACTGGTCGTGCAAGTCCCCGCCGAGGGCGTCGAGCTCTGCACCGTCACGCCCGCCGGAATCGTCAGCGTGAACGTCGTGGTCGCGGTGGCATTGGGCCCGTTGTTGCGCGCCGTGGCCGTGTAAGTCGCGGCGCCGCCGGTCTGCACGGAAGAGGTCGCGGTCGACGTGACCTGCAGATCGCTGACCTGCGCGACGAACACGTCGATCGCAGTCTGATGGTTCCCCGAAACCGGGTCGTATTCGCGAGCGAGCACCGTCGCGCCGAGCGCTCCGGCCTGCGCCTCGTCGGCCGCGACGTAGTTCAGCGTCAGCGTGTGAGTCTCGCCGTCGTGAATGGCCGGCAAGGTGCAGCGCAATGCCGGCGCGTTGTACTGGCAGCCGTCGGGGACTGTGATGACGAGGTTGCCCGGAATGTTCACGTGCAGATCGGGAGCGGCCGCATCGAAGGGCCCGTGATTCGTCACGGGGATGCCGAGCGTGCCCGCGGAGCCCAGCGCCAGCGGACCGGGAAGATCCACGAGCTCGAGGCTGAGATCGGTTGCGATCTGGTACTCGTTGAGGCCCGTGCCGTAACCGCCGCCGATCACCATTCCGAAGCCGCGATGGACGGCGAAAGTATCGAGGGAGCCGGTGCCACGATGGGCGGGTGCGAAATCGACGCGCTGCCAGGTCGCGCCGCGATCGACCGAACGCGCAAACCCACCGCCATTGCTGCTCGGGACGGACAGCGCGATGAGCGTGGTCGGCAAGGCCGGATCGATGTCGAGCATGCGGACGCCGAGCAATGCCGGGGGGTCGCCCATGGACATCTGCACCCAGGCCGCGCCGCCGTCGGTCGAGAGGAAAAGGCCCGAGCCCGCGTTGGGGTTCTGGAGGATGGCGTATACGCGTTGGCCATCCTCCGGATCGACGTACAACTCGAGAACGGCGGACGTCGGCAACGTCGCGGCGCCAACCTGCGTCCAGGTCTCGCCCGCATTGGTGGACTTCCACACGCCGTTGTCTCCGGAGAAGTAGCCTCCGGCGTACAACACCTGCGGATCCGCAGGGTCGATCGCGAGCGCGCGAACCCTGACAGGCAACCCCGACTTCAATGTGAAGCTGAACCCCTGGTCGACGCTTTTCCAGACACCGGGACTCTGGGAAGTCAGATAGACCACGTCCTCGTCGGCCGGATCCATGACCACGCGATCCAGGAAGGTGTTCGTCCCGCGGAACTGCGCGAGAGGCGGATACCAGCCCTCGCCGGCATCCACCGATTGCAGCAGGGTGTCGTCGTCGCCGATGACGAACAGCCGGCTGTGGTTGGTCGGCGAAACCGCGACGTGATAGACCTGCGGATATCGCGAAATGTGGGAGCGCAGCTCCCCGATGTCGACCGGGTCCCAATCGACACCATCCCGGCGATGGACGGCGAAGGGGTACAGGAAAGCGGCGTAAATCCTGCCGCTGTCGGCCGTGGAGAGAGACCACGGACTCGACGCGTGGATGCCACTGACGCGCAGCGCGAAGGAATCCCCGGCATCGCCACTGACCGCGGGACCATCCTGCGTCCCGACGAGCGCGCGGCTTCCAGCCAGCGCGACATCGAACGACATCACGCCCGACAGCCGTTGGGCGTCTTGCGGGTCGGACCACGTCTCGCCGCCGTCGAGGCTGCGTCGCACCCGGGCGTCGAGTCCCACGGCGACGACGTTGCCGGGTGTCGCGGGATCGGTGTCGAATGCGAGCGCGAACCACGGCGAACCGTCGGGGCGCGCCACCCAGGTCGCCCCAGCGTCGTCGGAGACGTACAGCGCAACGTTGGTGCCCGCGAGCATGCGATCGGGATCGTCGGACCTGAATACGATGTCGTAGACACGCCCGCTGAGATCCTCGCCCGGACTGGCTCCGGCGGGCGCGGTCCAGGTCTGTCCACCATCGGCACTCCGGTACGTCCCCGTTCCGGCAATCGAGGCGTACACGATCTGGCTGCCCACCGGCGCCGGCGCCGGATGTACGGCTATCGCGGTGACGTTTTCGATTCCCGCCGCCCAGGGACGCGGCAATTCGGTCCAGCTCTCGCCCGCATCGGTGCTCCGGTGGATTCCGCCCTGCGCGTCGGCGACGTACACCGTGCCGTTCGCGGAAACGGCGAGACGATGGGTCGCATGCGTGAGCGTGGTGACTCGAGTGAAAGTCGACCCGCCGTCGCCACTGCGGTAAAGCTGGTTCACCGCGACGGCGAAGACGCGCTCGGGGGCCGAGGGGTCATACTCGATGTCGGCCGCGTTCGGGCCCTCGCTCACCCAGTTCCAGCTCACGCCCGCGTCGAGGCTTCGGTAGATGCCATTACCCGCCGAGACGAGCATCACGGAACTGTTGCCGGGTTGCAGTGCGACGGCCCCGATCTCGCCGCCTTCGGGGCCCGTCGGAGTCCACGAGTTGACGCCCGCTTCGACGTGGCTGACGACCGCGAGTGCAAAGGTGCCGGCGAGTGACACGAGGTGGCGGCGAGCGTTCATTGGATGGGTTTCCCTGGCGCGTGAGTGGAGTTCTTGTCTGTCTGCGACGCGCCGTGAAATGGTGCCACGGCACGTGGAGTGAGCGCAGACCCGTCCACTCGTGTCACGAGTCCCGCATCCGTGACATCGATTCGTCGATTCGACTTTACATTGCGCTACTTCAGCGCGGCATCGATCGCAGCCAGCTCTTCCGCCGAGAATCCGAGGTTGTCCAGCGCGCCGACGGCTTCTTCCACGTGCGCCACCTTGCTCGCGCCGATCAGCGACGAGGTCACCACGGGGTTGCGCAGCGTCCACGCGACGGCCATCTGCGCCAGCGACTGGCCGCGCGCCCTCGCGATGTCGTTGAGCTTCTGCACTTTCGCGACCTTGTCCCGCGTGATCGCGTCCGGGCTCAGCGAGGTGTGGCGCGCGGCGCGCGAATCCTCCGGAATGCCCTTCAGGTACTTGTTGCTCAGCAGGCCCTGCGCGAGCGGCGAGAACACGATGCAGCCCATCTTCTGCTTCTCGAGCTCGGCGGTGAGGCCGTCCTCGATCCAGCGGTTGAACATGTTGTAGCTGGGCTGGTGGATGAGGCAGGGCGTACCGAGGTCCTTCAGGATAGCCGCCGCTTTGGCGGTGTGCTCCGCGCTGTAGCTCGATATGCCCGCATACAACGCACGACCCGAGCGCACGATGAAGTCGAGCGCACCCATCGTCTCCTCGAGCGGCGTTTCGGGATCGAAGCGGTGGCTGTAGAAGATGTCGACGTACGGCAGGCCCATGCGCTTGAGCGACTGGTCGCAGCTCGCGACCAGGTATTTGCGCGAGCCCCATTCGCCGTACGGGCCTGGCCACATCAGGTATCCCGCCTTCGACGAGATGATCATCTCGTCGCGGTAGGGACGGAAATCCTTGCGCATGAGCGCGCCGAAGTTCTCCTCGGCGGAGCCGGGCGACGGCCCGTAGTTGTTGGCGAGATCGAAGTGCGTGATGCCGAGATCGAACGCGCGCCGCGCGATCTTGCGGCCGTTCGCGAACACGTCGACGTCGCCGAAGTTGTGCCACAGGCCGAGCGAGACCGCGGGCAGCCGCACGCCGCTCGCGCCCACGCGGTTGTATCGCATCGCCTCGTAGCGTGTGGCCGCAGGCAGGTATTCCATGTCGTTTGCTCTTGGTAGTGGTGTTGCCGGGGATAGATAGACGCGGAAGGCCGGACGATCCGTCAGCGGGCGATCAGCCAGACTCCGATCGCGAGCAGCCCGACGCCCGCGACCCGCGTCAGCGTGATCGGATTCACGGGCATGCCCAGCCATCCGAAATGATCGATGACCAGCGCCGTCGAGAGCTGGCCGAACAGGGCGAGCGCCAGCAGCGACGACGCGCCGAGCTCTGCCGCGATGACGGTGGACGAGGCGACGTAGAACGCGCCGAGGATGCCGCCGAACCAGGCCCACACCGGCACCGACGCGAGCGCATCGCGCGAGGGCAGCGGCGTGCGCAGGCCGACGACCAGCGCGGCCAGCGCGATCCCGCCCACCATGAAACTCACGAGGGCGGCGCTGTTCGCGCTCTGCAGGAACTTGCGCAGCTGCGAGTTCATCGCGACCTGCACCGTGAGGCCGAACCCGGCCGCGAGCCCGAGGAAATACGACAGGCCGCGCATCGACTATCTACCCCGGAGCTTCTTGAGGAGCTTCAGTCCGCCCGGCAGGCCGGCGATGAACAGCACGAGGCGCCAGAACAGGAGTTTGGCCAGCGGCGCGCGGCGCTGCGGGACCACGGCGAAGACTTCCGCGCGCACGTCGCGGTGACGTTCATCGCCCCTGGCGGCGTCGACTGGCAGCGTGGTTTCCGGCATCGGCGCAGCATACCGCGTGGCGGCGGTCAAATCGCGGCGGTTTCCATTTCCCAGGTGACCAGCGGGGCGCCGCGACGGATCCAGAACCCCACGCCGCTCGGCCGGAAATGCCGCCGCAGGCGCGCGCCATACCACTGCACGTCGCGCAGGAAGACGTCGCGATCCGTGCGCGAACGGTCGCAGTTGCGCTGCCAGTCGCGCGTCGTGAGGGCGGACAGATACAGGACTCCGCGTGTCAGGCGCCCGAGGTTCGCGATGGCGCGGGCGGCGGTCCGGTCGTCGAGGTATTGCAGCACGTCGTAGCAGACCACCAGGTCGAACGGATCGTCGCGGAAGGTCGCGAGCGATCCCTGTGTCCAGCCGTGGCGCTCGCACAGGTACTGGCTGAATTCGAGGCCGGTGTAACGCGCACGCGGGAACGCACGCATCAGCGGAGCGCGCAGCAGGCCGATGCCGCAGCCGGCATCGAGCATGCGGCGCACGGGCAACCCGATGTGGTTCGCGTAGGCGCCGATGAGTTTCGCGCGCGCGCGCATCTCGGCCCGGGAGGTGACCGCGGTTCTTCCGTCGTAGTAGAAGCGCCGGTAGTAGTCGGCGTCGAAACGCGTGCCGCTCATGCACTCCGCTTCAGCGCGTTCGTCACGTTGCGCCGGACGAAGATTCCGGCGATGAGGGCGATGAGCCCGACACCGCCCGCGGCGATGGGGCCTAACCAGTTGTCCGCGAACAGGGCGACGCGGCCCTTCTGCGGATCGGCGCGCGGATATACCACGGGCACCTGCTCGCCCACCGCGAACCGCTGGCTGCTGGTCGCGAGCTGGCCTTCGAAACTGACGATGTCGCCGTCGGGCGTGGTGAAACGCACGCGCGGCCGGTACCGCACCTCGTCGCCGTCGCGCACCTCGCGGTACCCGGTGACGCTGCCGTTCGTCCGCAACGTGTCCTCGAAACTCATCGACTGCGAAAGAAGATAGGCACCTAACAACAGGCAGACGACTCCGAGCGCCAGCAGCAGCCGGGCCGCGAGTCCCATGATCCGGTAAGAGATGTCCATGGCTTTCAGGCGGAGGCGTATTTCATGTTGCGGGCGGACGGCGGTGAACGTAGGCTCGCCAGTCTATTCGATGTGGGGAGCATGATGAGCGAGACGGAGAAGAAGGGGTCCCCGTGGCCCTGGATACTGGTGCCCATTGCGGCCTTCACGCTGTTCTTCGTGTTGCGTGAATGCCAGCAACGGCTGCCGCCGGCCGTGAATTCCGTCCCCGCCTCGACCCCTTCGACGCAGGGCGCGCCCGCGCCCGTCGCTCCCGCCGCCTCCGAATCGGAAGCCGCGGCGCCGGACTCCGCGCCGGCGCCGCAGTAGGACTCAATCCTTCTTGAGCTGGAACACGACGCGCAGGCGATGCCACTGCGCGATCGCGACGCCGTCGCGCGTGGCCGGGATCAGGCGCCAGCTCTTCTTCGCTTCCTCGATCGCCGACTGATCGAGTCGCGGATGGCCGGTACTGCGGACGATGCGCACGTCGCCGACACGTCCGTTGGGCAGCACGTAGACCTCGAGGTCCGCGTTGCCTTCATTGCCCGCGCGGATTTCGGAAGGTGGGTAGTACGGCTGGGTCAGCGGTCGGCGCGGATCCTGCCGGACGTCCTGGATCACGGGCACGGGGTCGGCGGAGCCGACCGGATCTATCACACGCTCGGGTGGCACCACCTGCGCCGTGATAGGAGGCTCCACGGTGTCCTGAGCGACCGGAGGAACCTCGGGAGGCGGCACCGTCAGTTCCAGCGGCTGAAGTCGCGGTTCCGGAATGGGTACTGGATCGACCGGCTGTGTGGGCTCGTCGATGATCGTGGTTTCGATTTCCGGTGGGAGAGTCATCTCATTCTTGATCACCAGTGCGCCGGCGATCACGAACGCCACCGCCACGTGCATTCCGGCGACGATGCCCATTCGACCTAATGCGCCCCAGTGATTCCTCGACGCGACTCGCGTGCTCATGACGACCTCCGCATTCGCCCGTTCTCGGGCTTTGCAGAGGTGAACGCGGCCCTCGCGGGGAGCGGGGTTAACCGAGGCCTAACCTTCGGGCGAAGTCGTGACGGGCGCCGCACGGGTCTCCGCGGCATTACGCGCTCCGACCCGCGCGCCGGCGGCGCTGCCCAGTACCGCGACGAACAGGCCATAACCGGTCGACGCGAAGAAGAGGCCGACGTTGTCGTAGAACCCGGAAAGATCGACGCGCAGGCCGGATGCGGCGAGCGCGAGATTCGTCGCGACGGCGCACGCCGCCGCCACCGGCGCCATCGTGAGACCCAACAGGAAGCGGTGGCGTGGCGCACGCAGCGCGGTCAGCAACGCGGCGAGGCCCGGGACGTTCAACGCCACCAGCATCATCAGGGTCGTCACGGGCGAGACCCAGGTCGTGAAAACGTGCATGGCGAGCAATGCGAACCAGGCCGAATACACGGCAAAAACCAGTCCGGCGCCCCGAATCCACGACTTGGCCATGAACTTGATATTCCAGTGGCGAAACTCGCGCTCGTCAGTACCATAGCGCCCCCTCATGAGCCGCCGCCAGCCAAAAGTCGGATTCGTCAGCCTCGGGTGCCCTAAGGCACTGGTGGACTCCGAACGCATCATCACGCAACTGCGCGCGGAGGGTTACCAGGTCGCGCCTGACTACGACACGGCAGACGTGGTGGTCGTGAACACCTGCGGGTTCATCGACTCCGCGGTGGACGAGTCGCTCGACGCGATCGGCGAGGCCCTCGAGCAGAACGGCAAGGTCATCGTCACCGGATGCCTGGGCGCGCGGCCCGAACGCATCCTCGAGCGGCATCCGAAAGTGCTCAAGGTCACGGGACCGCACGCGTACGAGGAAGTAGTTGGAGCGGTGCACGAGCACCTGCCGCCGAAGCACGATCCGTTCGTCGATCTCGTGCCGCCGCAGGGCATCCGGCTCACGCCGCGGCACTACGCGTATCTCAAGATCTCCGAGGGCTGCAACAACAAGTGCAGCTTCTGCATCATCCCGTCGATGCGCGGGCTGTTGGTCAGCCGCCCGATCGACGAGGTGCTGCGCGAAGGCGAGAAGCTCGCGCGCGCCGGCGTGAAGGAGCTGCTGGTGATTTCGCAGGACACGTCGGCCTATGGCGTGGACCTCAGATACCGCGAAGCGGAATGGCGCGGCGGGAAGTACGAAACGCGCTTCCTCGACCTTGCGCGCGGCCTGGGTAGTTTGGGCATCTGGGTGCGCATGCACTACGTGTATCCGTATCCGCACGTCGACGACGTGATCCCGCTGATGGCCGAACGCAAGGTGCTGCCCTACCTCGACATTCCGTTCCAGCACGGCAGCCCGACGGTACTCAAGCGCATGAAGCGCCCGGGCATGGTCGAGAAGACGCTGAACCGCATCAAGGCCTGGCGCGAGGTGTGCCCGGACCTGACGATCCGCTCCACGTTCATCGTCGGATTTCCTGGGGAAACCGAGGCCGAATTCGAAGAGCTGCTCGCCTGGCTCGACGAGGCGCAGCTCGACCGCGTGGGCGCGTTCAAGTATTCGCCGGTCGAAGGCGCCGCCGCGAACGACGTCGCGCCGCACGTTCCGCCCGACGTGCAGGAAGAGCGGCTCGCACGCTTCATGGAGAAGTCGGCGCGCATCTCGGCGGCGAAACTCGCCGCGAAGGTCGGCACGAAGATGCGCGTGTTGGTCGACGCGATCGACGGCAACACGGCCATCGCGCGCACCGCGGGCGATGCGCCGGAGATCGACGGGATCGTGCGCATCTCGCGCGGCGGCAAACTACCGGCCGGCGATTTCGCGGACGTGGAAATCACCGGATCGGGCGATCACGACCTCGAGGCGAAGATCGCCCGCGCGGGTTGATCGAACTGACGGATTCGGGCGCCTCGCTGCAAAAAAAGAGGGGCTGCATGCAGCCCCTCCTTCGTCGCCTTGCGATGGAACTTCACATCGCCGTGACCGATACATCGTCCACGAACACATCCGAACCGGGCGCCGTGCCTTCGAGGAAGATGGCCACGTCCTGTACCGTGCAGCCGGCGGGAATCTCGAGATTGCCCTGCAACTGCGTCCAGGTGTTCGGAGCCACGGCCGGGTTGTTCTGCAGCCAGGGATAGCTGTCTCCACTGGAGCAGCCCACCTTCGATGCCAGGCGGACCGTGTCATTGGGCGCTCCGGTGTGGAACACCCACGCGCTCACCGCGTAGGTCGTGCCGGCCCAGACGCGGCTGGTGAGACCGTAGACGGCGAACTGGGCATTGTTGGGCCGTGCCGTGGCGCGCAGGCTCTGCGCGCCATTGCGGTGCTGCAGGTCGCTGGCGCTGAGCGCCGAGCCGTTCCACGAACCCCAGCCGGCGATGCCACTCTCGAAGCCCCCATCGTTCACGAGATTGTCGTTCGGCGGCACGACGCGCACGTCGTCCAGGTACACGTCGATGCCGGTGGCCGAGCCCTCGAAGTAGATAGCCACGTCGACCAGGTCGCAGTCCGGGATCACGAGGTTGCCCGCGAGCTGCGTCCAGGTGTTCGGCGCGACCGCGCCATTGTTCTGCAGCCACGGATAGGTGTTGTGCCCGGCCGGCGTCGTCGCCGCGCTGCACTCCACCTTGGCGGCCAGCCGTCCGGTCGTGTTCGCCGCGCCCGTGTGCAGCAGCCACGCGCTCACGGCATACGTCGTGTTGCGCTGGACGAGACTGGTCAGGCTGTAGGCCGCGAAGCCGCCGTTGCCGGTGCGCCCCGTCGACTGCAGGCTCTGCGAGCCCGAGCGCGCCTGCGCCGTACTGGCGCTGAGTGCACCGTTGCCCCAGTTGCTCCAGCCGGTGATGCCGGACTCGAAGCCGCCGTCGGTGAGCAGGTTGGCACCCGACTGCGGAACCGGCCTGCCGAATCGCACGCTGGCAAGGTTGGCCACGCCGGGACCGCCGTTGAAGCGGATGTAGACGTCGTGCGTACCCGCGACGGACGACAGCGCCTCTTCGACGGTGGACGAACTACCCCATCCCGCCGTCGGCGGCAGCGCAACCGTCAGGACCGGCTCGTTGTCGAGGCTGTCGAGAAACACGGAGATGCTGCCGGGTGACGTGTTGCCCTTGGCGTATTCCACCCACACCGTGTCCCACTCGGCGCGGAACTCCACGCCCTTGAAGCGGATCCAGTCACCCTCGTCCGTGTACGCGATCACGCCGCCCGAGACCACGCCGAAGCCTTCGTCGTGATTCACCGCGGTCAACGTCAGGCCGTTCTGATTGCCGTGCCAGCCGGGATGCACGAATTCCGGCACCACGCACGAAGCGCCACCGCCCGCGCGATAACACTGGATCCAGTCGAGCGCCGGACGCGTGGTTCCATCGGTCCGGACGAGATATCCGTTCGTGCGCCACACGCTGCCCTGGCGATGGCCCCAGTGGGTGACGCCGGCCACGCTGGGATGATCCCAGAAGAGCGGGAACAGGTTCGCCATCACGTTGGCGTGATCGGCGTCGTTCTCGAGGTTCAGGTCGAACTCCGAGATGTAGATAGGAAGCCCGGTATCGGCCAGGCGCTGCAGGTTGGCGCCGAGCACGTCGACGTTGGCGCGTTCGTAGAAGTGCGCCTGCTCGCCGATGCCGTCGATGAGTTTGCGCTCCTTGAGCAGGTTGATGAGGTTGAGGTAGTTGGTCGTCAGCCCGTCTTCGATGATCACGTTGTATTCGTTGAGGATGAGCTTCGCACCGGGGAAGTACCCGCGCGCCATCTCGAATGCCTTGATCACCCAGTCGTAACCGGTGACGCCGGCTCCGCCGAGCGCCTCGCGATACGGTGGCGGCGCGTTCAGGGGCTCGTTGAGCACCTCGATGTAGCGCAGTTTCGGATATCGTGTGCCGACCGCCTGCATCCACTCCTTGATTTCCTCGAGCTGCTCGGCCGGCGGCAGCGCGGCAATCCAGCCCGGCTGTTGCTGGCCCCACAGCAGCGTGTGGAACTTGAACGTGACGTTGTTGGCGAGCGCGGTCTGGTAGGCCGTGTCCAGCTCGGTCCAGTTCATGACGTCGCGCGTGGCTTCGACGCTGCCCCACTTGCCGGCGTTCTCGGGCGTGAGCTGATTGAAGTACGTGAGGAGGTGTTCGTAGTCCTCGGGTCCGCTCGGCGCTGTGCCGAAGAACTTGGCCTGGTTGACCTTCACCGTGACCTGGTCGGGCAGGCTCGGCGAACCTTGATTGTCGGTGACGACCAGAGCGAACTCGAGCGGGGTCTGGATCTCGACTTCGGGAGCTGCGAACGCGAGGGTGGCGGTGTCGGCGCCGAACAGCTTCACCGCGGGACCTGACACCTGCGTCCACTTGTAACTCTTGATCGTGCCGTCGGCGTCCGTGCCCTTGCCTTTCAAGGTCACCGTCTTGCGCTCGGTCACTTCCAGATCCGGGCCGGCGTCGGCCTCGGGAACGATCGGATTCAAACTGCCGGCCAGCGCCAGCAGCGGCGCCGCCCACAGGGCGACGCTGCAAATGGTTCGATTCATCTTTACTTAACCCCTTCGTGTGCGCTCGTCTGCGCGAGAATTTTGTTGTCCGCGGTTCCTTGTACCAGAACAGCGTGCGAGACAACCAGACGATGTGACCCTAGCTACGGTGATTACGTAGGCGGCTGCGTGTGTCCAGCGTTGTCAGAGGGAGTGGCCGACGGGCGGAGTGGGACGGCCCCGTTTGAAGTTCTCGGCATGCATCTTGATGCCATCACGCATGGTGTTGAAGACCTCGCTGGGAAATCCGTCAGGCAGCCGCGCCTCGAGTGATTCAAAGGTTTCTGGAGCGCGTTCCACGACTTCGATCATGCGCTCCCAAAGCGCTGCGATCCCAGTCTTGTCGGCCTCCCCCTTCCAGTGTCTGGCCTGTATGTCCTTCAGTCTGTAGTGGCGATTTTTGCTACGGACAGATATCGCGAGACTCGCCTTTTCGTATTGCCATGTGCGCGGCCCCCGATCGATGAGCGGCCATGCGGACAGCACGTCATACAAAGGCGTGAGCCGAAACCCGCCGCCCGCCGTGTACTGCAGCGAGAAATTCTTGGCATGGCCGTCTGGCGCTGCCAGGAGCCACAAAAGCAGCTGCGAAAGTATGAAGCGTGCTTTGTCATCTGCCTCATCTTCGCTGTTGCTGAGCAGTCGAACGATTTCATCGGCGGAGGGTCCGCCTTTATTTTCGTACTTCTTCTCGGAGGGAAGGCCGAATGCCTGGCAAAGATCCTCCTGGGGGAGACGCGCGATGTAGGTTCCGGGTTCAGGACTGAACGACGGGGAATCCACCGACTCGCTATTCGTTCCGATCCATCGGCGGTCGAAGCGCGTTACGCTGAGGACGTCCTGATCTTCAAACCGCAGCATTTCGGTTCGTGCGACGCTTAGTCCCATGGCGTGCAGGAATTCGGAACACAGCCATTCGTTCTGAATCGAATGCTTGAAATCGAGACCGCCTGCAATGACTCCCAACGGAAGCTTCAGGATATGAGTAGTTGGGGTTGCTCCCAATGGGCGATGCCATTTTCCGCCCATGCGCAGGAGCGCTGTTTTTTCCTGGGCGCCTGCGATCGAGATTCGGAAGTCGTCTTCGTCATCCGCTGCTCCGAACCCGCCTGACAGTCGCGTGACTTGACGCAGGTGAGCGGCGATTTCCGCCTCGGTGAGTGGAGTCGCGCGCACTTGATCCCATCCGGCCGGTTCTTCGCCGACGGGCAAGAGCTGTACTGCGCCTACGCAATCTCGTCCGATCGCCGTCAGCAATTCGAAAGTGTCGTTTCGGATCGACCACTTATCACTGATGCGTTTCCTGATGTTGGGATTGTCTGGTAACAAGTTGTCGAAGTAGTTGGTGACGGCCGCTCCCTTCACCGTTCGATCCACGGTTATCGGTATTGCCAGCGACAGCGCGCGTGCGTACCTCGATTCGATCCAGGACTGCTTGTAGACGAATTCGGAGGTGTCGCCCGATCGTTGTGTCCAGGTTCCAACCTCCTGCCCGTTCATCCAGACGACAAGACTTGGCATGGAACTACCAATCCACGCTTGTACGAATTGCTTTGGTCACCTTCTTGGTGGGTCTTCTTTGAATCACCACGAAAGCGTCGAGGGCATTGAGGATGGCGAGCAATTGATCGACGCTGATGCTGCCCGGGCTCTTTTCAATTTTCGCGATGCGGGCCTGTTCCACATTGAGCCGGGTGCCCAGTTGGGATTGAGTCAGCTGATGGCTTCTACGCAGTGATCGAAGGTGGCTGGCGAGCTGCTGGGTCGTTTCAACTTTGAATTCATTCATACATCGGTATTCCTGAATCGGAATTATGCGGCGTTATTCCTTATGGGGAATATACGCCATAAATTCCTGATTAGGAATACCGGCTGAACAAAGCTACTTTCCCAGCGCGGCAAGAACCGAGCGGAAATTGAGCAGCCCCGCCTCGAGGTTCTCGACGATGTCCTCAGTGCCAGCTTCGAGGAAGGCGCGCAGGGTTTCCGGGCGATGGAAGCTGAAGATTTCGCGTGAACGCGGCTTGGGGTCGCGAGCGTCGGTGAAGCGGGTGATGGTGCCGGTGCTCTCGTAGAGGAAGGGCAACGGCTGCCGATTGTTGACCCACTTGAGCTTGGCGGCGGCGTAGCTCTCGGTCTGATATTCGACTGTGGTGATGTTTTGGCCGGGCTCGGCCTTCTTGGCCTCGATGATGCCGACGGCCTGTTTGTCGACGAACAGCACGTAGTCTGCGGGACCGACATCGGTCAGGTATTCGTGCACGGCCATGCCCAGGCCGACGTTGAAGTTGATGGCCTTCTTGTCCTGGACCACCCAGCCGCTGGCGCTCAACAGCTCATCGATTCGATCACGGGCGATTTGTTCGGGATTCTGATTGTTCACCGTTGTTTGGCCAGGGTGTTTTCTTGTTGTCTGGTCAGCAGACGGCGCGGACGCGCCGGGTGTCAGTTGCGCCGCGCCCGGGGCGGCTCCGCGCCTTCCTGCGGTCCCGGATCCTCGTCGCTGGGCCGCAGATCCGGAAACTCCCGCGTCACGCGCTCGATGATCTCCGTGTCGTAGGCGCCGATCACGCGGGCGATGCCGCGCTTGTAACCCGCGAACTCTTCGGCCGAAATTTCCGCCTCGACGGGCTCGAGCGACGCGATCAGTTGATCGATGTGCGCGTTGACCAGTGCGACGATCTGCTCAGCCAGCTTGCGCTCCATGAGGTCTGTCCCCTTTTGCTAGGAAACGGGGAATGTCCCCATTATTCAACGGTCACGCTCTTTGCGAGATTTCTTGGCTGGTCGACGTCCGTGCCCTTGAGGATGGCGACGTGGTACGCCAGCAGCTGCAGCGGCACGGTGTAGACGATCGGCGCCTGGAAGTAGCTCACGTGTTTGGGCATCTGGATCACGGTCACGCCTTCGGAAGGCGTGATTCCGGATTCGGGATCCGCGAACACGATCAGCTCGCCGCCGCGCGCGCGCACTTCCATGAGATTGCTCTTGAGCTTCTCGAGCAGGTCGTTGTTGGGCGCCACGGTGATGACGGGCATGTCCGCGTCGACCAGCGCGAGCGGGCCGTGCTTCAGCTCGCCGGCCGCGTAGGCCTCGGCATGGATGTACGAGATTTCCTTGAGCTTGAGCGCGCCTTCCATCGCAATGGCGGAGAGCGCCCCACGGCCCAGGAACAGGGCGTGATGTTTGTCGGCGAAACGCTTCGCGAGGTCGTAGATGACCGGGTCGAGCGACAACGTCTTCTCGATGATCGCGGGGATCTCGATCAGGCGCTGCACGAGGCTGCGCTCGCGCTCGGCGTCCGCGGTGCGCTGCTTGGCGAGCGCGATGACGAGCATGCTGAGCGCCGTGAGCTGGGTGGTGAACGCCTTGGTCGACGCGACACCGATCTCCGGACCCGCGCGCGTGAGCATCACGAGCTCGGACTCGCGCACCAGCGAGCTTTCGGGAACGTTGCAGATCGCGAGACTGGATAGATAGCCCGCCTGCTTGGCGAGCCGCAGCGCGGCCAGCGTGTCGGCGGTCTCGCCGGACTGCGAGATCGTGACGAACAGCGAATTGCGCGGCACCACCGGGTTGCGATACCGGTATTCGCTCGCGATCTCCACCGTGCACGGGATCTTGCAGATCTGCTCGATGAAGTAACGCGCCACCACGCCCGAGTGGTAGCTGGTGCCGCACGCGATGATGTGCACGTGCTCGGTCTTCTTGAAGATCTCGGTGGCGGCCGGGCCGAAGGCGGCCTCGAGCAGGCGGCCGTTCGCGACGCGTTCCGCGAGCGTGTCCGCGACCGCGCGCGGCTGCTCGTGGATCTCCTTCAGCATGAAGTGCCGGTACTGGCCCTTCTCGGCCGCGTCGGCGGACAACTCGCTCTCGCGGATCGGGCGCTCGACGGAATCGCCGTTCTGGTCCAGCACCTTGATCGACGTGCGGCGGATGTCGGCGACGTCGCCCTCTTCGAGGAACATGAAGCGGCGCGTGACCGGCAGCAGCGCGGCGACGTCGGAGGCGACGAAGTTCTCGTCGACACCGAGGCCGACGACGACAGGGCAGCCTTCGCGCGCGAGGATGATGCGCTCCGGCTCCGATTCACTGACGACCGCGAGCGCATAGGCGCCTTCCAGCTCGGCGACCGTGGCGCGCACGGCCTTGAACAGGTCCTTCTGCGCGGCGAGGTGATGATGCACGCGATGCGCGATCACCTCGGTGTCGGTCTCCGAGGTGAACGTGTAGCCGAGCTTCTTGAGATCGTCGCGCAGCTCTTCGTGGTTCTCGATGATGCCGTTGTGCACGATCGCGAGGCCGTCGTGCGAGACGTGCGGATGCGCGTTGCGCTCCGACGGCACGCCGTGCGTGGCCCAGCGCGTGTGCGCGATGCCAATGTTGCCGTGCGTGTGGTCCGCGTTGATCGCGTCCTGAAGAACCTTGACCTTGCCCACCGTGCGCACGCGCTTGAGCTGCTGCGTGCCATTGAGCACCGCGATGCCGGCCGAGTCGTATCCGCGATATTCGAGCCGGCGCAGTCCCTCCATCAGGATGGGAACGACATTTCTTTCAGCGATGGCTCCAACGATTCCGCACATTTAACAGTGTCCAGAATTTGGGGGCGCGTAGTGTGCCTGAGGAAAAGCCCCGTGAGCAGCGTCCAACCCGCGTAGACCCGCACTTCTGCTACGCCGCTCACAGAGGGTCGTGGCTGGCCCCCTGAAGTGTTACGAATCAATACTTTACGGGACGGCGGGGTCAACCTGGGCGCGAAAGGCGGGGCGCACGGACAGGCGCTGGTAGTACCCGAGCACGGATTCCAGCCGGGGGCGCTCGATCGGCGTCAGCAGCCAGCGGTGGACGGAAAGTCCGAGCACCACGTCCGCGAGGGTGAAGAACTCGCCGGTCATGAACTGGCCGCCGTGGCGCAGGTGGTCGTCGAGCATCGCAATGTGGCGGTTCCAGCTCGCGATGCTGGCCTCGATGGATGCGGTGTCGGTGTGCTCGGGGCTGCGCCGCACGAGCGCGAGGAAGCTGTAACGCCACGCGTCGTTGAGTTCGGTCGCCTGCCAGTCCATCCATTGATCGACCAGGCCACGCTGCCCGGGGTCCTCGGGCAGCAGCGTGCCGCGCGGTTGTCTGCCGGCGAGGTAGCGGCAGATGGCGTTCGACTCCCACATCACGAAGTCGCCGTCGCGGATCACGGGCACGAGAGCGTTGGGATTGCGCGCCAGCAGTTGCGGGTCCGATTCGACGTGTTCGAACTGGAGGTCCAGTTCGGCGCAGGTCCACAGTACCTTGCGTACGTTGATCGACGACGTCCTTCCGAGGATCCGCAAGGCCACCTGGTCTACCTACTTGCGGCGCACGATCGAGCGGATCCTGCCGTCGACTATCTTGACCACCATCGGCGGCGCCTGCGTGCCGCGATCGTAGGTCCACGTTTCGGTGACGGTCACGCCGTTCTTGACCATGAGTCCGTACTGGTTGCGGACCAGGATGTCCTCGGATTCGGTTTCGCGCGAGGTCGGCGAGCCGCAACGTTCCACGAGTTCCTCGATCGTGAGGTCGCTCGACACGACCCACTTGCCGCAACGAAAGGTTTCGTCGGCGTGGGCAAACGGCGCGAGGATCGCGAGACCCGCGATCGGCAGGATTGCATGACGCGGCTTCATGAGCCGGATGTTACACCCGGCCTGAAATCAGCGGCTCAAGAGGTGCTGGCACCACTGCCGTTCGCAGGGGACTCCGTCGTTGTCGCCGTCCATTTCGGCGCCAGGACAGTTCTCGATGAAGAACTTCGCCTCTCCGCAGGAAGTCATCTGCGAACAATACGTGCGGCCATCGCAGCTGTAAGGCGACTCCTCGGGCGGATCGTCAAGCTCGGGAAGCTCATCCCGGGCCGTTTCGGCTATCGGCGCGGAAGCGGCGTGCGCCGCACCATTTCCGGCTATCTGCCGGTCATAGACGAAAAACGCGAGAGCCCCTATGACCGCGCCGAGGAGGAATTTGCCCATCCATGGCTAACTACTCCACCCGCGCCCCTCTTTCAAGCAGCAGCGCCCGGAGTTGCGACCTGTGACACCTTTGCTCGTGCTCGCAATAACAGCCCATCGAGAGGTTGGCATGCCGCGAGAGCGCCGCCAGCACGTCGAGCGATTGCGAGGCGGCGGGCGCCGACATCTCGGCCCGGAACTTCCGGAAGAAGGCAGCCCATTGCCTGTCGGTCTTCGCGGCCTGCGCGACCTTCATGAGTCCGGCGCTGGGCGCGAGGACCGGGAACCAGACGTCGTACCAGTCGAGTCGGGAAAAATCCGCCTTCGGCACACCGCGCGGGGGACGGCGCACGGTGCCCAGGCGCGTACCTTCGTCGGGGACGCGCGCGGAGCCGAGGCGGACGATGCGAATGCTCATCGGAGTTTCTCCATGAAGACGAGCGTGACGCCGGGTGAAAGCGCCTGCTCGCGGCTGCGGCGATACCCGAGCCGCTCATAGAGCCGGATGTTGCCTTCGCTGCGACTGCCCGTGAACAGCTCAAACCTGTGTGTTTGCGCAAATTCAGGCCGGCGCTCGATGGCGCGCATGAGCCGCGTGCCGACGCCGCCGCGCTGCCGATGCGGCTGCACGATCAGACGACCGACGTGACAGACGCCGTCCGCGAGCCGCGCGCGCACCGAGCCCACGATTTCGCCGTCGTCGATTGCCTTCAGCACGACGAGGTTCTCGATGTCGCCGCGCATCGAGTCCAGCGTCTGCACGAGCGGCGGCAGCGACCCGTCGTCATAGAGCCGCGCCTCGGATTCGTAGGCGAGCTTCTGCAGCGCGAGGATGGCCGCTGCGTCCGCGACGCTCGCGCGTTCGATGAGCACGGGGTTGGGCGGCGCGGCCTTGCTCATCGGGACGAACGGAATGGTCAGCCCGTCGCCGAGCGGCCACTCGACTCGCTCGCCGGCGACATAGCCGCGCGTCGCGTACAGCTTCACGCCCGGCAGCGTTCCCATGAGCTCGAAGCGCGTGAAGCCGTGCGCGATAGCGTCGCGCTCGCAGCGATCGAGGATCGCGCGGCCGATGCCGCGACGCGCGAACTCGGGATCGACGAAGAACGCGCGGATCTTCGCGGCGTCGACGGCGGGATCGAGTTCGGACGCGTCGCGGTCCGGGCGTGCATCGCCGCCGAACAGCGTCCGGCGCCGGCTCCAGCCGCCACAGCCTGCGAGTCGGCCTTCGACCTCGATCACGAAATACGTGCCGTCGCGCAGCAGCTGCGTATCGACGCCGAACGCGCCGCGCAGCGCGCCCTCAATCTGTTCCGGCGAATAGTCGGGCTTGCCGAGCTCGCGCGCGGAAACCGCGATGAGCTTCCGCAGCGCAGGAACGTCCGCGAGCGTCGCGCGCCGGAGTTTTCCCGGGTTTTCCGTGCCAGGCACCGTCTTATCCAACGGGGAGGCAGAGTTCGCAGGCGAATACGCCGTATTTCGCGTCGAACACGGCGCCGCGCGGGTAGTGCTCGAACGGCTGGCGCGATTCGTCGGTGCGTAGTCCCCTGCCCGTCTGGCATTCGCGGAGGAACGCGCCCCACGCCGGCCCGATTGCCGCGCTGGTTCCCTTGAACCGGGTCACGGCGTAGCGGCCACCCGCGATCGTCGTGGTTTCGGCGTCCGGCAGCGTAAGGCCGGGCGGCAATTCGACGCAGGCGTCGTAGCGGCAGCGTTCCGCGGGCGTGTTCATCGGATCGTCGAGGGTTACGCCGTAGCGCGGGCAATCGATCAGTCCATGATCGGCGAGCCAAGGTCCCACGGTCGCGCGCCAGAACTTTCCCACCGGCTCGCCCAAAGGGCCCGTGTATCGGAGACAGGCCACCCGGACCGCCCGGAGGTCGATGATCTCGATGTTCATGGCACCCGCAGTTTAGGCATCGCGTCACGCGGCTCGCCAGTCGGGAAACTCCCGAGACTAAGATGCGAACGTGGACCTGCGCATTTCCCTGGTCGCGGTGCTGATGTGGGCCACGCCCTGCGGCGCGGGCGACATCGTGCGGCCGAACGCGGTGACGGTGTACGCCGCGCGCATTTCAGAGGAGCGGACCTGGCAGCACGTCGTACGCAATCCGTTCGGCGCCGACTATGCCGACGCGTACCTGCTGGCCGGCTCTTTCGCGCGTGCCTGGACGGAGAAGTTCGGCGGCGGACTGCGCATCGAGTCGGAGATCAATGCCGCCTGGAACTTCGGCGACCAGGATCACCTCGAGCTCAACGTCGCGCCCGTCCAGCTTCGCTGGCAGCGTTTCCCGTGGAGCGAGCGGCTGCGGACCACCGCGGCATTCGGGCTCGGCGCGTCGTACGCGACACAACTCCCCGAGGTGGAGCTCGCCATCGAGGGCGACACGCGCCAATGGCTGATCTTCTGGATCTTCGAGTTCACGGCGGGCCCGGCGGACGGCCCCTGGTCCGTGGTGCTGCGGCTGCATCATCGTTCCACCGGTTGGGGCCTGATGGGCACCGACGACGGCGGCATGAACGCGCCGGGCCTGGGATTTCGCTACGAGTTCTGAGCTCCGGCCGCCTGGCCGCCGCGCGCCGCCCCTAACTACCCAGCGGCAGCGTGTGCATCGTCTCCCAGCGCCCGCTGGAATTCTCGATCAGCAGCACCTCGCTGCAGCGTGCAGTGACTCCCGCCGCGAGCGCGATGCGCAACTCGACCTCGATCGAGCACAGCAGTTCTTCGTCGCCATGCGCCACCGTCACGTGCGGAACGACGGTCGAGAACTTGCCGGCGAACGGCGGATAGTCCGGGAACGCGGACCAGATGCCGTCGGTCAGCGCGCTGAAGTGGGCGTCCGGCTCGGGCGCGATGTACAGCGCGACCGGAAAGCGCCGCGTCTGCGCGAGGCGATACGGGAAACTGGGCACCGCGCGCACGATGTCGCGCAGGCGCGCGACGATGTTTTCGTCCACCTCGCCGGGAGGCATGAACGGATACAGCACCGTGACGTGCGCCGGCACGTTGCGGCGCGCGGAAGGGTCGTAGCGTTCCCGGTATCGCGCGATGTGCGACTCGATCTCGGGAATGCGGCAGATCAGCGCGGTTTCAGGCAACGCGTTTCCCGCAGCCTTCGGGCTTGAACACGCGCTCGGTCGAGGCCGGGAACTGCGCGAGTCTGGCCGGCGAGCGGCGCGGACGGCGCACCAGCTCTCCGCCGCAGTTCGGGCATTTGCCGGCGAGTTTGTCCTGCGCGCAGCTCGCGCAGAACGTGCACTCGAACGAGCAGATGTACGCGGCACCCGAGTCGCCGGGCAGATCGACGTCGCAGCATTCGCAATTCGGTCGTAGTTGCACTATCTATCTCCTCCTCGAAACCTGTCACGAGCAGCCTTCGACGTAGTTGAGGTGCTCCCACGGTCCGGCCTGGATGGCGGTGACCTTGCCGCGCGAAGTCTCGAAGCGCAGGCCGTAATCGCCGCCGCCGGATTTCAACGTGATCGTGTGCCCGTGTTCGTCGTACTTGTGCGGCTGCACGTCCAGCCTGTGGCCATACATCTTTTTCAGCTGGTCTTCGGTCGTGCCTATGCGAGCGCCCGCCAGCGTGCGCAGCGTCGATTTGCCCTTGAGCTCGATGCGCACGACGCGGTCGCCGATCATCATCAGAGAGAAATCGGACGGACCGCCGCGGTAGCTCATGTACCAGCATTCGCCGGTTGCGGGCCGCCGCGGCAGACCCGGCCAGTCGACCAGCGGCATGACCTCATCGGCCGTCATGCCCGTACGGATCGGACCCAGCCCGCCCATGCCCAGACACCAGCGGCCATCCGCCGCGAGCGCGGTGCCGCCGATCGCGATCGACGCAAGGCAGATCCGGTAAAGCGCGCGCATCAGTCCGGCGTCCCCAGCCGCTCGAGCAGGGCGTTGTCGGTATGACCCAGCGGTTGCGGGTGATCGCCATGGCGCCAGAACGCGATGCCGCCGATCTCGTCGCTGTCCATGCTCTCGGGGACGTCGGTCACCTCGCAACCGAACACCGCGCCGAAGTGGCGCCGGCCATCGTCGACCTCCACGACCCCGAGCCATTCCAGCTCCCCGGATGCGCAGCCGGCTTCCTCGGCCAGCTCGCGCAAGGCGGCATCGCGCGCGGATTCGTCCGTGTCGATCAGCCCTCCCGGCAACTCCCAGACCTGGCGATACCGGTTGTAGACCAGTACCTCGCCGTCGCGGCTGTGCGCGACGACCACGGCGAACTCGAGCGCGCCGAGGCGAACTTGCTCGCTCTCGGCCACATGGTGGAACGCCGTGAATCGGGCCAGGGGCATGGGACAACTATAACGCTGCAACCGGATTCCGGCGGCGTGGGTAACAAGGCCCATGAAAACGCCAGTCACGTTCGCGCGCTGCCTTTGCACGGTGCTCCTGTTCCTGAGCGCTCCCGCGGGCGCGCAAGTTGCCGCGCTGCAATTCTCGCCCGACCGGGTGCCGGTCGGACGAGTCCTGCACTACGTGAAATCGGCGCGCGACGGCACGCATGCGGCCGAGATCAGCGTGTACGTGGCTTCGGTCGACCGGATCGAGGCGCTGAAGTGGGATCGCGGCGGCGAGCGGGCGACCCTGGTCACGGCCACGATGGACTGGCCGCGGTTCTCAGTGCGTGGATTCGAATCCTGGCAGCTCGCGCGCGACGCGGTCCCCGAACTCAAGGCCACCCTCGAGGCGAACGGTGACTCGCTGTCGATGTCGTTCATGCCCGAGCCGATGAAACTCACGCGCTGGCCCTGGCACAGCTACGACTTCGATTTCACGAGCCTCAACCTGACGATGCCGCACCTGCGCGATCCCGAGAGCCGGTTCTCGTTGTGGCGCACCGATTTCGTCTACGCGGAACCTCCGCGCGTTGAGGAACTGGGCGAGGTTCGGCTCGAGTTCCAGGGATACGAACAGCGCGGCGGAAAGCGCGCTCGACGCTACTCGATCGGCGGCGCCGGACTCGAAGATCGCGCGGGCACCTGGTGGGCGGATGCCGAATCCGGTTTGTTGCTCGAGTACGAAATTCCGCTCGGTGACGAGCCTGGCTACGACGACGTGCGGCTCAAACTACGCGGCGTCGAGGAAATGCCGGCACGGCAGTGGGAAGAATTCAAGCTGAGATCGACACAGGCGGCTACTTGACCAATCTCACCGCCGGCGGAGCTTCGACCAACCAGCGGACGGCGCCCGCGATGTCGTTGTAGAAAACACGGTAATCGCCCTCGCCGAACGCGAGGCGTGCCAGATAAGCCAGCTTCGCGGTCGGGACGATGATGGCGCGTCGCAAATGCAGATCGCCGAGACCTTCGTCGAGCGCGCGCTGCGACCAGACTACGTCGACGTGCGGTGGAATCATCTCCAGCGCGTCGTACAGCACCTTGCCGCGCCCCGCCTCGCGAGCGAGCTGGACGACCTGGCGCTGGCAATCATCGAGAAGTTCGATGGTCGGCTCACCCCGCATGCGCGCGATGACGATGTCGCCGGACAGTTCGACCCAGAGCGCGCCGCTCATTTTGGCTTCTTCTCGTCGCTTTTCTGGGGCCGCTTCCATCCCTCGAGCGTGACCTGCTTCGCGCGCGACAGCGTGAGTTGACCGGCGGGGGCTTCCTTGGTGATCGTGCTGCCCGCGCCCGTGGTCGCGTCGCGGCCGATCCTCACTGGGGCCACGAGCATGTTGCCGGAGCCGATGAACGCGCCGTCCTCGATGGTCGTGGTCGACTTGTTCACGCCGTCGTAATTGCACGTGATCGTGCCCGCGCCGATGTTGACGCCCTTGCCGACGATCGCATCGCCGAGATAGGTGAGGTGGTTGGCCTTGCTGCCGTCGGCGATCACGGTCTTCTTGAGTTCGACGAAATTGCCGATGTGCACTTTCTGGCCGAGCTTCGAGCCCGGACGCACGCGCGCGTACGGCCCGATGAGACAGCCCGCGCCGAGCTCGGATTGCTCGAGCACCGAGTTCGGATGGATCACGCTGTCGGCGCCGACGATCACGTCGCGCAACACGACGTTCGGCCCTATCCGCACGCGGTCGCCGAGGGTCACGTTGCCTTCGATCAGCACGTTCGCGTCGATGAACACGTCGCGGCCGATGGTCACGTCGCCGCGGATGTCGATGCGTGCCGGGTCCGCGAGCGTCGCGCCCGCGACCATGAGCTCGCGCGCGCGCTCCGCGCGATGCAGCGCCTCGAGTTCGGCGAGCTGCGCCTTGTCGTTCACGCCCAGGACTTCCGCCGTGGTACCCGCGATCAGCGGCGTGACCTTCACCTTGTCCTTGACCGCCATGGCGACGACGTCGGTCAGGTAGTACTCGCCCTGCGCGTTGGTGTTCTTCAGTCTGGCCAGCCACTTGCGCAGTAGTTTGGCCGGCACGGCCATGATGCCGCTGTTGCCCTCGCGGATCCTGAGTTGCGCCTTGTTCGCGTCCTTCTGCTCGACGATCTTCCGGATCGCGCCGCGCGCGTTGCGGACGATGCGCCCGTAACCCGCGGGGTTGTCGAGCATGACGGTGAGCAGGCTCATGCCCTTGGCGCCCGCCGCGTCGAGGAGCGCGCGCAACGTGTCGGCGCGGATCAGCGGGACGTCGCCGTACAACACCAGCACCAGCTCGTCGTCGCCTATGTTCGGCATGGCCTGCGCGACGGCATGGCCGGTGCCGAGTTGTTCGGCCTGAAGCGCCCACGACAGGTTCTCGGAGGCGAGCGCGGCGCGCACCTGGTCGCCTCCATGTCCATATACGACGTGGATCGACGAGGGATTCAGCGCGCGGGCGCGGCTAACAACGTGCCCGAGCAGCGGCCGGCCCGCGAGCGGCTGCAGGACCTTGGGTAGATCGGATTTCATTCGCTTGCCTTGTCCGGCAGCGAGGATGACGACGGCGAGCTTCATGAGCCCGCAAGTCTAGCGGTTTCAGCGGCGGAAATGACGGCCCGTCGCGTTGTAGGGATCGCGGCCCGACTCCTCGAGCGCGACGAGATCGTGTTTGCCCAGCAGGGTGTCCATGACCTCGTTCTTCGAGGCAGGTTTCGGCGCGGGTCGTGGCCGGGCCAGGCTCGGCACGACGCCCTCGCCACCCGGCGTGGCGGGAGCCGTTCCCTGGATGTCGTTTTCGCGTGTGCCCATGGCGGAAAATATACGCCGACGGGCACGGCCGGTGGGATGTCACCGGTCGCCCGCGAGCGGCCGCTCATCGGCTGCCGGTGCGCCAGACCGCCGGTCGTCGGGCTCTATCTACCGCTCGTCCGCGCCCCGCATCAGTACGAGTATCTTGTTGAGGGTGGCCCAGTTGCGCGTGGTGCCCGCGCCCTTCATGGCCTTGAAGTAACCCTCGACGGCCTTGCTTTCCAGGATGCCGTTGGCGCACCAGAGATAGGCCGCGTGTTTGTTGACGTGGACCTTCTCCGGGGCCCAGTCCACGGCGGCGAATGATTTGAGGCCGGCCTGCACACCAGGGTCGTCCCACATCGCGACCAGGAACCTCGACGGATCCTGCGCCGCTTCGCCGATCGCATTGCCCTTCACGATCGCGGCGATGTCGCGCTCGGATTTCACCACCACGTGCGCATCCACACCGAGCTTCTTCGCCACCGCGGCGCGGATGCGCGTGGCATGCCCGGCCGCATCGTCATCGTCCGCGCCGAACACGGCGTTGCCGCTGTTGAGCAGCGTCCTGACGTCGGTGTAGCCGAGCTTGCCGAGCAACGCGCGCAGGTCCGCCATCGCGATGCGCTTCGCCTTGCCGACGTTGATCCCGCGGAACAACGCGACGAAGCGCGGCACGGCTCAGCGGCTCCCGTCGGTTTGTACGGGCCGGTGTTTCCTGGCGAGATGCGCGCCGTAGATGGACAACGGAATCGTCAGCAACACGGCGAGGATCGTGAACCACAGGGGATTGCCGGCCGCGAAGGCCAGCGTGAAAACGACGCTCACCACGCCGATGGCGAGGCCGTTGTAGTACGGAAAGCCTTTCGCGATGCGCGCGACGAGATAGCCGCCCAGGACGACGGTCACCATGCCGCTCACGAACGCCGCGAGCTGGAAATCGCCCTGCGCATTGATCGCTTCGAGGGCCGCCTTGAATTCCGCCTCCGCCATGTCCGGATCGAGCTGCCCGCGCCCGAAGATCCCGATCAGCATGCTCATCACGACGATATCGACGCAGAATTCGGCGACGAATGCGATGACGACGGCCTTGATGTCGATGCGATTCATTGAGCGCACGATAAGTGGCGCGGGGAGTCCGATCAACCTCGAGGCTTGCCGGCGGCGCGATCGAAGTCGAGCGCCGCCTGCACGAGCGCGGCGCCGATCTCGGCATCCGTCGCCGGAGGATTCATGAAAACCTCGTAGGTCTTCACGGCGAGCACCGCGATCTCGCTGGGCCGCGACGGGATGTGCCCGCCGGGAAAACGCACCGGATGCTGGCGCAGGAAATTCGCGGCGGCCGTCACCGCGCGCTGCTCCGCCCTGTCCTGCTCCGTGGGGAACGAGAATCTCCAGAGTGCGACGCGTGTATTGATCACCGACTTGTCGTCTCCGCCTGCCTTCATGCCGGACGCCGAGAACACGCGGCAGTCGTAGGTACGACAGGTTTCGGGGCGATCCTGGTAGATGGAGCAGCCGCCGCTCCTGAACATCCGGCAATGGCCGCGCTCGTCGTATCCCATGAGCATGTGTCCCCTGCCGCCGGGATCGGGCTCGAGGCGCGCGGCGCCGATGCGCTCGAGTGCCACGGTTTCGTGGGCCCGTACCTTGATGTAGTAGGACGAGGTACAGCAGCCCACGCAATCGCCACAGGCGACGTCCATGCCCGGGCCACCCGCGAGCGAGGCGCGCATCTCACGCAGCCAGAGGGAAAATTCTCCGGCCGGCAGACCCGCGCCCGCGTCATGCGATTCGTTCGAGGCGCGGCTATCAGGGGAAATGTTCATCGGATGAGTCGGAGAATTCCGCTGACGTCAGGCGGGAACAGGCGGCAGTTCCGGCGCGACGAGCCCTTCGAAAGGCTGGAGCCAGCCCTCGAGGCGCGCGACGCGGCCGTACCAGTTTTCGATTTCCGGGTAGTTCGACAGCGGCAGCTTCGCCACGTCGTTGTAGGGCAGGAAGGCAGCCATGCGAAAGTCCGCGTACGAGGGTGAACCCCCGACGAGCCATTCGCGGCCGCGCAGATGCGCCGACAGCAGCGCCGCGCTCTCGTGAAACAGCTGGAGCCCTTTCTCGATCTGCTTCTCGTCGAGATCTCCCAGCTTGTAGCGCAACTTCGTGCCTCGCTCGAAGTGCACCATGTCGCAGGCCAGGCCGAAGTGACTCTTCGCCCAACTGATCCAGCGAATCATGTCCGGCAGTTCCCGGCCCGTTCGCCAGAACTCGGAACCGGCCAGTTGCGAGAGCCGGCAGACGATCGCATCGGTCTCCCATAGGGACTCGCCACCTTCCAGCAGGATGGGCACCCGCAGGTTCGGGTTGATCTTGCGGAATCTTTCCTGGCTGTCGGGCGCGAGTGGCGCGGCCCACTCGAAGTCGACCGGGGCTTTCAGATAGCGCGCCGACGCGACGGCCAGGCGCGGATTGGGATTGCGGGAAAAATAGAGTGTCGCGCGCATCGATCTACCTTCGGAGCCTGATGATCAGGCTCGCATCATGTCGCGAGCCGATCGAGCCAGGCCAGTGCCTCGGATTCGTCCGTGAACACCTCGCCGGTCACGCCCCGGTTCTGGGCCATGAGCAGGCCTATCTTGTCGGGATCCATCATCTCGGGACGCGTGACCAGGACGACGCGCAAACCCGTGCCGGCGGCATCGGCCCAGCGCACCGCCATCGAGTAGCGGTCGAAGACCGTCAGTGCGGAATACGGTGCGCGCAGCCCCCGCACGTTCGCGAGCAGTTCCGCCATGCCGTTCTCGCGTGCGTAGATCATGGCAGTCGCGACCATGGCGATGGCCTGGTCGAAGGTCACTTCCCCGAGTGGACGATAGTAGCCGCGCTTGTCGACTTGCTCGAAGAACTCAGGCTTTTCCATGCCGCGTCCCACCGTGTGCGTGGTCCATCACGGCCGACGACTCTAACTGATCGCCGGACGCCCGTCGCGAACGGAACGCCGAGTCACTCAGCCCTTAACCTTGCGCAGCTTCTGGATCATCTTGATCTGCTCGTTCATGCGCACCAGCTCCTTGAGAGCCTCAGCCTGCTCGAGCTTGTCGGTCGCGCTGCGCAGCGCGTCTTCGGCGCGCTGCTTGGCCGCGAGGGCCGCGGCTTCGTCGAGGTCCTTGGCGCGCAGCGCCGTGTCGGCGAGCACGCTGACCTTGTTGGGCTGCACTTCGAGCGCGCCGCCGCCCACGAAGAACTGCTGTTCCTGGCCGTCGGGCGTCTGCACGCGCACTTCGCCGGCCTTGAGCAGCGTGAGCAGCGGGGCGTGGCGCGGCGCGATGCCGAGCTCGCCCTGCGTGCCGGGCGCGAACACCATGGACGCCGCGCCCGAGAAGATTTCTCCCTCGGCGCTGACGATGTCGACGTGAATCGTGTTCGCTGCTGCGGTGGCCATTTCGTTGCTCTCTGGGGCTGACTCTGGGGCTAACTAACTCAGTTCAGCGTCTTCGCCTTCTCGACCGCTTCCTCGATCGAGCCGACCATGTAGAACGCCTGCTCGGGCAGGTGATCGTATTCGCCGGAGAGGATGCCCTTGAAGCCGCGGATCGTGTCCGCCAGCGGGACGATCTTGCCGTCCTGGCCGGTGAACACCTTCGCGACGTTGAACGGCTGCGACAGGAAGTTGCGCACCTTGCGCGCGCGGAACACGGTCTGCTTGTCTTCTTCGCTCAACTCGTCCATGCCGAGGATCGCGATGATGTCCTGCAGTTCCTTGTAACGCTGCAGCACGGCCTGCACGCCGCGCGCGGTGTTGTAGTGCTCCTCGCCGACGACCAGCGGATCGAGCTGGCGGCTGGTCGAGTCGAGCGGGTCCACCGCCGGGTAGATGCCCAGCGCCGCGACCTGGCGCGAAAGCACCACGGTCGCGTCCAGGTGCGCGAAGGTCGTCGCGGGCGACGGGTCGGTCAGGTCGTCCGCGGGAACGTACACGGCCTGGATCGACGTGATCGAGCCCGTCTTCGTCGAGGTGATGCGCTCCTGCAGAACGCCCATTTCCTCGGCGAGGGTCGGCTGGTAACCCACCGCCGACGGCATGCGGCCGAGCAGCGCCGACACTTCCGTGCCCGCGAGCGTGTAGCGGTAGATGTTGTCGACGAAGAACAGCACGTCGCGGCCCTTGCCGCTCGCCTGCTTCTCGTCGCGGAAATATTCGGCCATGGTGAGACCGGTGAGCGCGACGCGCAGGCGATTGCCCGGCGGCTCGTTCATCTGGCCGTACACCATCGCGACCTTCGAGTTCTCGAGCTTCTCGGCGTCGATGACGCCCGACTCGATCATCTCGTGGTAGAAGTCGTTGCCTTCGCGCGTACGCTCACCGACGCCCGCGAACACGGACAGACCCGAGTACTGCTTGGCGATGTTGTTGATGAGCTCGAGCATGTTGACGGTCTTGCCGACGCCGGCGCCGCCGAACAGCCCGACCTTGCCGCCCTTCGCGAACGGCACGAGCAGGTCGATGACCTTGATGCCCGTGACCAGCAGGTCCTGACCACCCGCCTGCTCGTCGTAGCTCGGCGGCGGACGGTGGATCGGCAGCGTCTCTTTCGCGGCGACCGGGCCGCGGTTGTCCTGCGGCGTGCCCAGCACGTCCATGATGCGGCCGAGCGTCGCGGCGCCCACGGGCACGTTGATCGGCTTGCCGGTGGACTCCACGGCGAGGCCGCGCTTCAGGCCTTCCGAGGAACCCATCGCGATCGTGCGCACGACGCCGTCGCCGAGCTGCTGCTGCACTTCGAGCGTGAGGTCGACGTCCTTGAGCTTGAGCGCGTCGTACACCTTCGGGATCGAATCGCGCGGGAATTCCACGTCGATGACGGCGCCGATGATCTGGGTAATCTTGCCTGTGGCCATGTTCGCTAACCTCTAACTAATTCTGTCTTTGCAAGCGCCGTCTGCGTCAGACGGCCGCCGCGCCGCCCACGATCTCGGCCAATTCCTTGGTGATCGCGGCCTGGCGGGCCTTGTTGTAGATGAGCTGGAGCTCGCCGATGAGCTTGCCGGCGTTGTCCGACGCGGCCTTCATGGCGACCATGCGCGCCGCCATCTCGCAGGCGACGTTCTCGACCGCGCCGCGGTAGACCTGCGACTCGATGTAACGCATCAGCACGCCGTCGAGGATGTCCGAGGCGGCGGGCTCGTAGATGTAGTCCCAGTGTTCCTGCAGCTCGGCGCCGTCGATGGGCTCGACCGGCAGCAGCTGCTGCATCACCGGCTTCTGCGTCATCGTGTTCACGAACTGCGAGTTCACGAGGTACAACCGGTCGATCTTGCCGTCGCGGTAGGCGTCGAGCATGACCTTGACCGTGCCGATCAGATCCTTGATGTGCGGGTGGTCGCCGAGTCCCTGCGTGTTCGCGAGGATCGGGTTCGGCAGGCGGCGGAAGAACGCACTTGCCTTGCCGCCGATGAGGCACAGCGAAACCTGCGCGCCCTTGCCCTGCCAGTCGCGCATCGCGATCAGCACCTGCTTGAAGATGTTGATGTTGAGCGAGCCGCACAAGCCGCGGTCCGACGAGATCACGATGATGCCGACGTTCTTGACCTCGGCGCGCTCCTGCAGGAACGGATGCCGGTAGTCCGGATTCGCCTGCGTGAGGTTGCCGATCACCGACCTGATCTTGTCGGCGTACGGACGCGCCAGGCGCATGCGGTCCTGGGCGCGACGCATCTTGCTGGTCGCGACCATCTGCATCGCCTTCGTGATCTTCTGCGTCGACTTGACGCTGGCGATCTTGACGCGGATTTCCTTTGTTCCAGCCATCGGCTAGCTACTCTCCGGTGAGTCTCAGTACACGCCGTTCTTGACGAAGTCTTCGCAGATGCCCTTGAGCGCGGCCTCGTGCTTCTTGAGCACCGGCTCCGCGTTGATGGCATCGAGCGTCGCCTTGTGCGAGGACTTCGCGAGCGCCTGCAGCGCGGTCTCCGCGTCCACGACCTTCTTGCGGTCCACCTTGTCGAAGTAACCGTTGTTCACCGCGTAGATCGACAGCGCAAGCTCCGCGACCGACATCGGCGCGTACTGCTTCTGCTTCATCACCTCGGTGACGCGCACGCCGCGCTCGAGCTGGCGGCGGGTGGCCTCGTCGAGGTCCGAGGCGAACTGCGAGAACGCCGCGAGCTCGCGGTACTGCGCCAGCGCAAGACGGATGCCGCCGCCCAGGCGCTTGATGATGTCGGTCTGCGCCGCGCCACCGACGCGCGACACGGAGATACCGGCATTCATCGCGGGACGGATGCCGGCGTTGAACAGGTCGGTTTCGACGAAGATCTGGCCGTCGGTGATCGAGATGACGTTCGTCGGAACGAACGCGGTCACGTCACCGGCCTGCGTTTCGATGATGGGCAGGCCCGTGAGCGAACCCGTCTTGCCCTTCACCCGGCCGCCGGTCTTCTCTTCGACATACGCCTCGTTTACCCGCGCGGAACGCTCGAGGAGACGTGAATGCAAATAGAAAACGTCGCCGGGGTATGCCTCGCGGCCCGGCGGGCGGCGCAGCAGCAGCGAGATCTGGCGATACGCGACGGCCTGCTTCGACAGGTCGTCGTAGATGATCAGCGCGTCTTCACCGTTGTCCATGAAGAACTCGCCCATGGTTACGCCCGCGTACGCCGCGAGGTACTGCATGGCGGCCGGCGTCGAGGCGGACGCGGCGACCACGATGGTGTGGCCGAGCGCGCCGTGTTCTTCGAGCTTGCGCACCACGTTCGCGATGGTCGACTGCTTCTGGCCGATCGCGACGTAGACGCACTTAATGCCCGACGACTTCTGGTTGATGATCGTATCGACCGCGATGGCGGTCTTGCCCGTCTGGCGGTCGCCGATGATCAGCTCGCGCTGGCCGCGGCCGATCGGAACCATCGAGTCGATCGCCTTGTAACCGGTCTGCACCGGCTGGCTCACCGATTTGCGGTAGATGACGCCCGGCGCGACGCGCTCGATCGGCGCGGTCTGCGTGGTCTTGAGCGGACCCTTGCCGTCGAGCGGCTGGCCCAGCGCGTCGACGACGCGGCCCAGCAGCTCGCGACCCACCGGCACTTCGAGGATGCGGCCCGTGGTCTTGACCGTGTCGCCTTCGACGATGCCCTTGTATTCACCGAGCACCACCGCGCCCACCGAGTCCTGCTCGAGGTTCAACGCGAGGCCGAACACGTTGCCCGGGAACTCGATCATTTCGCCGTAGCGAACGTCGGCCAGCCCGTGGATGCGGCAGATGCCGTCCGTCACCGTGACCACGGTGCCGACGTTGCGCGCCTCGGTCTGCGACTTGAAGTTCTCGATGCGCGACTGGATGAGATCGCTGATTTCCGATGCTTTGACGGACATGTTCCGGTTCCTTACAAATTCTTTATGCGGTCAATTCGGTGGCCATGCGCTCGAGCCGGCCCTTGATCGAGCCGTCGATCACGAGATCCCCGGCCTTGAGGACGGCGCCACCTAACAAGCTGCCATCGACCTTCGTATGCAGGCGCACGCTGCGCCCCAGCTTCTTCTGCAACGCCGCCGCGTAACGCGCTTCCTGGTCCGGCGTGAGCGACGTGGCCGATGTCACCTCGACGTCCACCGCATTCTCCACTTCGGCCTTCATCTGCTCGAACAGCGCGGCGATCTCGGGGAGGAATCCGAGCCGCCGGTTCTGCGCGAGCAGCGCGACGAAGTTGCGTCCGTTCTCTTCGAGCGAGGAGCCGGCGATGCCGTTCACGAGCTCGGCGAGCTGCGCCGGCGTGACGTGCGGGCTGCCGAGCAGCGGGCTCACGCGCGGATCGGCGACGACGCGGGCCGCGAGCGTGAGCCCGGCGGCGGTGCTCGCCAGCGTGTTGCCCTTGCGCGCGAGCGCGAAGATCGCCTTCGCGTACGGACGTGCGGTGGTGATGCGTTCAGCCATGACCCTTCGCCTTAGAGCTTCGCCGCGAGCTGGTCGAGCAATTCGCCGTGCGCCTTCGCGTCGATTTCCTTCTCGAGCACGCGCTTGGCGCCCGCGACGGCCAGGCTGACGACCTGTCCACGCAGCGCGTCACGCGCACGATTGCTCTCGAGCTCGATCTGCGACTTGGCGCTGGCGAGGGCTTTCTCACCCTCGAGGCTCGCGGCCTTGCGCGCTTCCTCGAGGATCTGGTTGGCCTGCGTGCGCGCCTGCGATTCGATCGCGAGCGCCCGGGTGCGGGCTTCCTTGATGACCTCGTCGGCGCGGCTCTTCGCTTCGGACAGGTCCTTCTGGCCCTGCTCCGCGGCGGCGAGCCCGGCGGCGATCTTCTTCTCGCGCTCGTTCATCGCGCCGAGGATGATCGGCCAGATGAACTTCATCACGACCCAGACGAAGATCGCGAAGACCAACATCTGGATGATGAGTGTGACGGTGATATTCACGCGTCTCTCCTAGCGTTCTTGGACGTTTCTTACTGCGCGCCGGGAAGCTGGTTCAGGAACGGATTCGCGAACGTGAAGAACAGCGCGAAGCCGATACCGATCATCGCGACCGCGTCGAGCAGGCCGGCGACGATGAACATCTTCACCTGCAGGGCCGGGGTCAGTTCCGGCTGGCGCGCGGCGCCTTCCAGGAACTTGCCGCCGAGCAGGCCGAAGCCGATCGCGGTGCCGAGCGCGCCGAGGCCGAAGATCAGGCCGACGCCGAGCGCGGTGAAACTCTGAATCTGAGCAATTGCAGCTACGTTTTCCATTTTTCCTCCAACGAAACCTTGAACTAACTACCTGAGAATCAGTGATGAGTCTCGTGCGCCTGCGCGAGGTACACGATCGTCAGCACCATGAAGATGAATGCCTGCAGCGGGATGACCAGGATGTGGAACACCGCCCAGACGGTGCCCAGCAGCAACTGGCCGACGGCTCCGCCGATGCCGGCGAGCGAATTTATGGCGAAGCTGCCACCGAGCACGGCGAGCAGCAGGAAGATCATTTCGCCGGCGTACAGGTTTCCGTAGAGACGCAGGCCGAGCGACACCGGGCGCGCCAGGTGCTCGATGAGGTTCAGCAGCAGGTTGAACGGCATCATCCACTTGCCGAACGGATGCGTGAGCAGCTCCCAGGTGAAGCCGCCGAAGCCTTTGATCTTGAAGCTGTAGAACATGACGATCAGGAACACCGTGATCGACATGCCGAGCGTGATGTTGAGGTCGGTGGACGGAACGACCTTGAGGTAGTCGATGCCGGCCTTCGATCCGATCAGCGGCAGCAGATCCACCGGCACGACGTCCATGAAATTGATCAGCAGGATCCAGCAGAAGATCGTGAGCGCGAGCGGGGCGATGATCGGGCTCTGGCCGTGGAAGGTGTCGCGCACCTGCGTGTCGACGAACTCGACCACCGTCTCGACGAAATTCTGGAACTTGCCCGGCACCCCCACGGTGGCGTTGCGCGCGGCCATGTAGAACGAAACGACGAACACGAGTCCGAGCAGCACCGAGAAGAAGATGCTGTCGACGTTGAAGGTCCAGAATCCCTCGCCGTACTTGAGATTGGCGAGATGGTGAATGATGTATTCGCTCCCGGTGGGAGCATGTTCGGCGGAATGTTCGACAGCGGCCATCTATCTTTTTCCCTAGCGTTTCGCGGCGCTCGGCGCTCCCGACAGGGGAGGCAGGGCATTCGCGAGCGCGATCCAGTACACGAACAACGTTGCGATGTAGGCGCCGAACAACGCGGCGAACGACACCTTCATCGTCAGGAAGACCGCGACGAACAGGGCGACCGTCACCGCGAGCTTCGTTCCCTCACCCACGTAGAAGGCGCGCGCGACACGCTGCGGATCCGAACCCGCCGGCGACGCGAAACCGATGATCGCGAGCGCAGCGCTCGCGATCGCGGAAATCCCGCCACCCACGAGGGCCGACAATCCGGCGATACGCCCCCACACCGCGAAGCAAAGTGCCGCGGCCACGACCGTTACGACGACCTGGCCGAGCACTACGCTCGCTGCCAGTCGCCTCGCTTGGGGCAACTCAAGGGTGACCACGACACTCCTACTGCAAGTCGACAATCCGCGAACAGCACGACGGGCTCGCGAAGGCCGCGAGCTGCATCAGCGATGTTCGAAAATTGTTTGGCTTGGCAACGACTTACGTGTGCCTTGGCCAGGGGCGCGCATTATATACGCCGACCCTGGCACCTTCAACACGAAAGCCGCGTTTTTTCCTGGGTTTTACGTATCCGGGAGGCTCTTGTCGGACGTCTTCCGCTCGCCACCGGGCGGCAGGGAGAAAACCCGGAAACGGGCGATGCGCAGGTGGCTGAAAGTCGAGCGCAGGGCGAACCAGCCGTCCTCGTAAGGCGCATCGTCTGCGAGGTGAAACAGCCGTTCGCCGTCCCGCCAGTATTCGATCGACTTTCCGTTCGCCACCAGGCGAATGGCCTGTTTCCGGTTCGGCTTCAGCAGTACACCGGGGGCAGAAAGATCGTGCTCGGGGAGCATCGGCCGGATGTCCGGATCGCCGATGTAGCGGCGGAAACGCGTAGTCGTGTTCCGGTTGCCGCCCAGCCCCACGTAATAAGTGAGCAGATCGTTGTATTCGGCGAACTTGCCGCTGCGCGTGCGGGCGTAAACCGGTTGCGTGCCGTCGCGGTTGTTCGCCATCCAGAAGACATTGAGGTCGCTGACCTCGTCGTTCGCGCGACCCTCCGACACGGCGATGGCGTCGAATTCGATCGCCACGGGTCCCGTGAGCTTCGGTTTGAACCACAGCGTGACGCCCGCGGGGGTGTCGATGTCGAGCACGCCGTTCGCGGCGGCGATCTTCGCGGGTTTTTCCGCCTCGATGTGCCACTGGGCGAGGCCGGCGTCGAAGTCGTCGCGGAACAACTCCTTTGCGGCAGAGGTGAGCGGCAGTGCCAGCAGCAGCGCTGTCGCGAGTGCGTTATTGAATGTGCGCAATGATGCCGTCGAGCTCGTCGAGCGAGTGGTAACTCACTACGAGTTTTCCGCGACCGTTCGCGGCGTGCTGGATTTCGACGCGCGCGCCGAGTTTTTCGGACAGCTCGTCCTGCAGACGCCGCACGTTGGGATCGAGGGATTTCGATTCCTTCGCGTTCGCGCCGCCGGCGGTCCTGGCGAGCAACGCGCGCACCATCGCTTCGGTGTCGCGCACGGAGAGACCCTTCTTCGCGACCAGCGTGCCGACTTCGATCTGCTGGCGGCGCTGTGTGAGGCCTAACAACGCGCGCGCGTGGCCCATCTCGAGCTCGCGCTGCTCGACGAACGCGCTGATTTCGTCGGGCAGTTCGAGCAGGCGCAGCAGATTTGACACCGCGGCGCGCGAACGTCCGACCGCGTCGGCCGCCTGCTGGTGCGTGATGCCGAATTCGCTGATGAGGCGTTCGAGCGCACGCGCTTCTTCGAGCGGGTTGAGGTTCTCGCGCTGGATGTTCTCGATGAGCGCCATCGCGATGGCGGCTTCGTCGGGCACGCGGCGGATGACCGCCGGCACGGTGGCGAGACCGGCGATCTGCGCGGCGCGCCAACGGCGCTCGCCGGCGATGATTTCGTACCGCTGCGATTGACCGGGCGCGGCGCCGTCGACGGGGCGCACGACAATGGGCTGCACGATGCCCTGTGCCTTGATCGACGCCGCGAGCTCTTCGAGGGACTCCTGTCGCATGTCGACGCGCGGCTGGTACTTGCCCCGCTGCAAGAGGTCGAGCGGCAGGTTCGCGAGCTCGTCACCCGGGAGTTTCGCGGGCGGAGCGGTTGCGGCCGGCGCGCCCGTGGGCGCGGGCTCGGGCCGCTTCGTCATCTGGCCCAGCAGCGCCTCGAGGCCGCGGCCCATGACTGGTTTCTTCGTACTCATGACGGCGGATGATAAACAGGGCGGGATGGCGGGATAAGTCTTCCAGGCCGATATACGACCAAAAGCATCAATTCAACGCGCGAATCGCGCCATTCCGGCGGCAAGGCCAAATATGTCGGTTCCCAGTCCGCTCTGGTCAATCGACTGACTGTCCAGGGCGCGGATCGAGGCAAGCACGATTTCAATAGCGGACTGATTGCAGTCGGTCTTACTGACTTCTGCCGTCGTAGAGGAAGCATCGCTTGCCGAAAACGTCTAGCGAATTCGCTCGTAGATCTGCAGTGTCACCGTAATGCGGCGTCCTATCGAATCGCTTTCAAGACCGATCAGGTAGCCGAACGGCTTCGCACGTACTTCGCGCCACTCTTCATACTGTAGATTCCTGTTCGGATTCAGATGGCCTTCCAATGAAGCCACTTCCAGCACGCAAGTAACGAGGCGGCATTCAACATTCCTAATAGAGAAGCCAGGGTTGCGCTGATCGATCAAGACTCGAAGAGCACTCTCCACTTGAGGTGCCCAAGCCAGATCCCGCGGCTCTTGCGCGAACGCATCGAGTCGGCGCTTATTCTCACAGTCGAGGCTCTTGCTATCCGGAGCGCAATCGACTTGGGCAGAGCGGGACACGGGAAATGGACGCCCAACTTCACTGATATCAACTGTTGGGTTAACCACTTCGTGAGGAGCTACGCTTTCAAGCGGACTGCGCCTGATTGACTCTTGTTCCTTGCCAACGCTGACGTTCGGACGCGATTGGGGCGCTGTTGAAATGCTTCCCTCTACCTGCGTGCCGGTGTTTGACCTGCCCTCCGGCGACGGCGCATTGGGTGCTGGTTGGACCCCACCTTGCCCGCTACCGATAGCCGGCTGGGCGATCGTCCTAACTGGCGCCTCGGCCGCATCCCGTTTTTCGCGCAAGCTCAATGAAACCACGACTGCAACAAATACGAAGGCTGCAGCAAATGTGGTCGCGGTCTTCATTCCTTCACGCTCACATTCTTCTTTTCTCTAAAGCTTCAGCGGCAGCGGCGGCGGTACATCCCCAATGCCTGGCGGAAATGCCTTGCCCGCAACGAATAGCGCGGCCGTCACGAGACCCCAGGACCCCGCATTCCAGGCAATCTCGGTCTCGGTCCAAGGCAATTGAGTGATCCAGAACGCGGTGGCGATCGACGCGGGCACGGGCGTGAGCATGTCCAGCCCGACGATACCGGGTGCAAGCAGCGTTGCCATTGTCACCGCCCGCACTGCCCGTCGATGAGTCGGCCAGATTTTCAACACCAGCAAGTGGACAGCGGTCACCAGGACCAGCCAGGCAATGCCGACGATCAGCATGAAGCCATCAACGCCCATGTTCTCTTATCCGCCCGATGCGGCGATGAGCCGTGCGTCGTTTCACGGAACGCGGGAGGAACTAACTAACCTGTCGTTCCGCGTCGGTCGTGGACTCGGCCGGCGGCACCGCTTCCGGTTCGCCGGCGCCCGATTCGTCTTCCTTGCGCAGCATCTCGCCGGCGAGCGCGAGATAGGCAAGCGCGCCGCGCGAGTCCTTGTCGTGTTGGAGCACCGGCTTGCCGAACGACGGCGCCTCGGCGAGCCGCACGTTGCGCGGCACGATGGTGCGGAACACCTTGTCGCCGAACACGGAGATGAGCTGCGCCGACACTTCGTTCGCGAGGTTGTTACGCGGATCGAACATCGTGCGCAGGATGCCTTCGATCTCGAGGTTCGGGCTCACGGATGCCTTGATCTGCTCGATCGTCCCGACCAGCGCGGACAGTCCCTCGAGCGCGTAGTACTCGCACTGCATCGGGATCAGCACGCTCTGCGCCGCGACCAGCGCGTTCAGCGTGAGCATGTTGAGCGACGGCGGGCAGTCGATGAGGATGACTTCGTACTGATCCTGGATGGGCTTGAGCGCATTGCGCAGGCGCAGCTCGCGGCCCGCGAGGGTAGTTAGGAGCTGGACTTCCGCCGCGACCAGGTCCTGGTTCGCGGGCATCACCGACATCCCGGGCATCGACTCGAGTGGGATGATGGCCGCGGCCGCATCGCATTCGCCCAGCAACACGTCGCCCGTGCCACGTTCGATCTGCGACTTCTCGATGCCGCAACCCATCGTCGCGTTGCCCTGCGGGTCGATGTCGATGAGCAGCACGCGGCGGCGCGTCGCGGCGAACGACGCGGCGAGGTTCACCGACGTCGTGGTCTTTCCGACCCCGCCCTTCTGGTTCGCGACCGCGATGATGCGCTTCATGGGCCGATCTTAACCCGCTGTGCCCGAGGCTTAGCGAGCGTTTTTGCCGCCGGCGACGACGCGCGCGGTGACGTTCCTAGCGCGCGGCACGCTGACGTGTAATGGCGACAAGATGCCGTTCCGCATCGAGTCCCGGCACGCGCAGCGGCGTCACTTCCGCGCTCCACCCTCGGGGCAGTTCGCGAATCTCGTCCTCGGGCAGCTTGCCCTTCATCGCGAGCAGCCGACCGCCGCTGCCGACGAGGCGCCCGGCGTTATGTAGAACATCGGCGAGGGTCCCGACCGCGCGGACCACGACGGCATCGAAGTCCTTCTCGCCGCCGTAGTTCTCGGCGCGCGCCGCGATCGCGCGCGCATTGCGGATGTCGAGTTGTTCGATGCTCTCCGCGACGAAGCGGATCTTCTTCTGAGTACCGTCGATGAGCGTGAAGTCGCGGTCGGGGCACGCGACCGCGAGCGGGATGCCGGGAAATCCGCCGCCCGTGCCGACGTCGATGATGCGGCGCGCATCGCCGAGATGCGGCACGAGACTCAGGCTGTCGAGCATGTGCAGCGTGAGAATCCCCTCGGGCGTGACGATCGACGTGAGGTTCACGTGTTCGTTGCGTTCGCGCAGCTTCCCGGCGTACATCCACAGGATCTCGACCTGCGACTCGTCGAGTTCGACGCCCATCTCGCGCGCGCCCGCGTCGAGGCGTGCCTTCCACGTGACGGCGTCGAGCGGGGCCGCGGTCATTTGCCGTTCGCGACGAGCTGGGCCATGAATTCGTTCACGGTCATCGAATCGAAGTCCTTGCGCGCGAACATCGCCTTGATCGCCTCGGTCTGCCGTTCGGAGAAATGCGCCGCGACCGACGCGTTGAATTTCTCGACCAGCAGCGGCATGCCCTCGGCGCGCCGCTTGCGGTGTCCCACCGGAAAGTCGACGCGCATCTCGAGCGCCGGCGAGCCGTCGCTGAAGTGGATGGTCACCGAGTTGCCGATGTGGCGCTTGTCGCGCTCGTAGTATTCCTTCGTGAACGTCGGGTTCTCGCGCACGGTCATCTTCGCGCGCAATACGTCGATGCGCGGATCGCTCGCGATCTCGTCCTCGTAATCCGCGGCGGTGAGCCGACCGAAGATCAGCGGCACCGCGACCATGTACTGGATGCAGTGATCGCGATCGGCGGGATTCGCGAGCGGACCGGTCTTGTCGATGATGCGGACGCCGGGCTCCTGCGTCTCGATGACTATCTTCTCGATGGACGCGAGCCGGTCCTTCACGCGCGGATGCAGCGCCATCGCGCACTCCACCGCGGTCTGCGCGTGGAACTCGGCGGGATAGGAGATCTTGAACAGCACGTTCTCCATCACGTAGCTGCCGAGCGGCTGCGCGAGAACCAGAGGCTTGCCCTTGAACAGGACTTCCTGGAAACCCCAGGTTTTCGCCGTCAGCGCGGATGGATATCCCATCTCGTCCTTGATCGCGAACAACGCATGCCGCACGGCGCGGCTCGTGGCGTCGCCCGCGGCCCAGCTCTTGCGCGAGCCGGTGTTCGGCGCGTGGCGATACGTGCGCAACGCGCCGCCGTCGATCCACGCGTTCGACAGCGCGTTCACGATCTGCTCGAGCGAGCCGCCGAGCATCTGCGCGGCGACGGCGGTCGAGGCGACGCGCACCAGCAGCACGTGATCGAGCCCGACGCGATTGAAGGAATTCTCGAGCGCGAGCACGCCCTGGATTTCATGCGCCTTGATCATCGCCGTCAGGACGTCGCGCATCGTGAGCGGCTTTTCGGCCAGCAGGATCGCGCGGCGGGATAGATAGTCCGCCAGGGAGAGGATCGCGCCGAGGTTGTCGGAGGGATGTCCCCATTCCGCCGCGAGCCAGGTGTCGTTGAAATCGAGCCAGCGCACCATCGCGCCGATGCTGAACGCGCCCATCACGGGGTCGAGTTCGTAACTCGTGCCCGGCACGCGCGAGCCGCCCGGCATCGTCGCGCCCGGCACCACGGGGCCGAGCAGCTTCGTGCACGCCGGGTACTTGAGCGCCTGGAAGCCGCACGCGAGCGTGTCCATGAGACAGTACTGCGCGGTTTCGTACGCCTGCGGGCTATCTACCCTGTAGTTCTTCGCGTATTCAGCAACAGCGACGAGAAGCTCGTCGGGCGCAGGACGCTGCGCGGACTTGTAATCGTGCGACGACATTTCGAGGACTCCGTGCTCAATGTTCGCCGGCCAGCCTGAGCCCGACGATGCCCACCACGATCAGCGCGAGGCTCGCGAGTTTGCCGGGGTTCGCGCTCTCGCCGAACAGGTAGATGCCGAGCACGGCCGTTCCGACGGCGCCGACTCCTACCCACACCGCGTAAGCGGTGCCGACCGGCAGCGTCTTCATCGCGATGCCGAGCAGCATGAGACTCACGATCATGGCGCCGACCGTTGCAACGGTGGGCCACGGACGCGTGAAACCCTCGGTGTACTTGAGACCCACGGCCCAGCCGACTTCGAGCATCCCGGCGATGACCAACAGCAACCAGTTCATCACGACCTCATTGAGGAATGGGGTCGTCCCCGAGCTGGCGATGCGCCCGCGGGGCCGTCCCCGCGAACGGCGCGCATCTTACCCACTCGGCGGCGGCCGGGCTAATCGGTGGATTTACTCGGGGAAAGGCGAGTCCTGCCGCACCATGCGCTCCTCGACCATGTCGGCCAGCGCACGCACGCTGAGGGGATACACGGGCTCGCGCTGCTTCGCTTCGAAGATCGCGCGCGACGAGATCACCACGCCGAATTCCTGGCCGATGTCCATGACGAGCTCGTTGAGTTGCGCCTCGTTCATGCCCTGGGCCGCCAGGGATGCGCGGACGTCGACGTCGTCCTTGTTCTTGCGGAGCTGTTGCGCGGCGAGTTCGCGTATGCCTTCGATGATCTGAAACTTCGGCACGGGCGGCCGGCCGAACGCCGGCATGACCGCCAGGAGAGCCGCGAGCGTCGCTGTCCACACCGCACCACGTCTACTGGCACCGGATTCCATGTCGCCTCCTTGGTCTTCGGTTACGGCCGCTGCGCGATGGGTACGACCGGCCGGTTTTCCGGGCCGATGTAGTTGGCCGCCGGGCGGATGATCTTGCCGTCGGCGCGTTGCTCGATCACGTGCGCGCTCCAGCCGGTCACGCGCGACATGACGAACAGCGGCGTGAACATCGCAGTGGGCACGCCCATCAGGTGGTAACTCACCGCGCTGAACCAGTCGAGGTTCGGGAACATCTGCTTGAGCTGCATCATGAGCGTCTCGATGCGCTCGGCGATGTCGTAGAGCTTCGTGTCGCCCGCCTCGCGGGCCAGCTTCTCGGCCACGCCCTTGATGATCACGTTGCGCGGATCGGACACGGTATATACCGGGTGGCCGAAGCCGATGATGATTTCCTTGTTGGCGACGCGCTTGCGGATGTCGGCCTCCGCTTCGTCGGGCGTCGAATAACGCTCCTGGATCTCGAGCGCGACTTCGTTCGCGCCGCCGTGTTTCGGCCCGCGCAGCGCGCCGATCGCGCCGGTGATGCAGGAGTAGATGTCAGAGCCGGTTCCCGCGATGACCCGCGCGGTGAACGTGGACGAGTTGAATTCGTGCTCCGCGTAGAGGATGAGCGAGGTGTGCATCGCGCGCACCCAGTTCGCCGGTGGCGGACGCCGGTGCAACAGGTGCAGGAAATGCCCGCCCACCGAATCGTCGTCCGTCTCGACGTGGATTCGCCGACTGCTGTGCGAGTAGTGGTACCAGTAGCACAACATCGACGGAAAGCTCGCCAGCAGGTGATCCGCGATCTCGCGCGCACCGGCCTCGTTGTGATCGACCGGCTCGGGCAACACGCAGCCCAGGGCCGACGCGCCGGTGCGCAGCACGTCCATCGGGTGAGCGCCGGGCGGAAGCTGCTCGAGGATCGCGCGGACCGGCGCCGGGATGCCGCGCAGGTTCTTGAGCTTCGCCTTGTAGGCCGCGAGCTCCGCCTGGTTGGGCAGCTTTCCGTGGATCAGTAGATAGGCGATCTCCTCGAACTCGCAACTCCCGGCGACCTCGAGGATGTCGTAACCGCGATAGTGCAGGTCGTTGCCGCTGCGCCCGACGCTGCACAGCGCCGTGTTCCCGGCCGCGACACCGGACAGCGCGACGGACTTCTTCGGCTTCGGCGTGGCGTTCATGGGCGGGCGCTCCTGGGGTTACGACTTTTTCTCGTTCGCGAACAGCTCGTCGAGCTTGCGCTCGTAGGCGTGGTAGTCGAGATACTTGTAGAGGTCGTCGCGCGTCTGCATGTCCGCGACCACGTTCTTCTGCGTGCCGTCGCGGCGGATGGCCTGGTAGACCTCGAGCGCCGCGAGATTCATCGCGCGGTACGCCGAGCAGCAATGCAGCACGATGTCGACGCCCACGGAGCCGAGCTCGTCGCGCGTGTACAGCGGCGTCTTGCCGAACTCGGTGATGTTGGCGAGCACCGGCACCTGCACGGCCTCGCGCACCTTGCGGTACATCGCGAGATCCGTGATGGCCTCGGGGAACACCGCGTCGGCGCCCGCCTCCACGCACGCGCGCAGGCGCTCGAGCATGCGGTCGAGGCCTTCGCTCGCGAGTGCGTCGCTGCGCGCCATGATGACGAAGCTGCCGTCGGTGCGCGCGTCGACCGCGGCCTTCACGCGGTCCACCATTTCATCGAGTGGCACCACTTCCTTGCCGGGCCGGTGGCCGCAGCGCTTGGCCTGAACCTGGTCCTCGATGTGCATGCCGGCCGCGCCGCCCTTGATGAACGATCGCACGGTGCGCGCGATGTTGAACGCGCCGCCCCAACCCGTGTCCGCGTCGACCAGAAGCGGCAGCGTGCTCGCGTCGGTGATGCGCCGGATGTCGATGAGCACGTCGTCCATCGTGCTGATGCCGAGATCGGGGAGCCCGAGCGAATTCGCGGCGACGCCGCCGCCCGATAGATAGAGCGCACGGAAGCCGGTGGCCTCGGCCATGCGTGCGACGTACGCGTTGATGGCGCCGACGACCTGCAGCGGTTTCTCCGCGGCGAGCGCCGCGCGGAATTTCGCGCCTGCGGTGAGCTTGAGAGAAGTCTGCGTCATGTGCGAAGTCTACGGCCGCGCGCCGATCTTGACGACTGTACGCCCGACGACCTTGCCGTCGATGTAAGACTGAAAGGCATCGGGCAGCAGGTCGAACGCGATCGTCCGCGTGACGATTCGCTCGAGGTGCCGCGGCGCGCAGTCGGTGGCGATGCGCCGCCATACCTCGAGCCGCTCCGCGCGTCGCGTCGCCGAGGAATTGATGCCGAGCAGGTTCACCCCGCGCAGGATGAACGGCATGACGGTCATGTCGAGCTGCGCTCCGCCCGCGAGCCCGACGCTCGCGATGTTTCCCCAGAAGTCGACCTGCCGGGTGAGTCCGGCGAGCACCTCGCCCCCCACGCTGTCGATCGCGCCGGCGTAACGCGCGGGTTCGAGTGGCCGGCTGCCGAGCGAGAACGCGCCGCGCAGCAGGATGTGGCTCGCGCCGAGTGTCGAGAGGTAGTCGGAGGAGTCCGGCTTGCCCGTCACCGCGATGACCTCGTAGCCGCGGCCGGCGAGCATGTCGATGGCGAAGCTGCCGACGCCGCCCGTGGCGCCGGTCACGACGATGGGGCCCCGCGACGGTTCCTGGCCGTTTCGCTCCATGCGATGGATCGCCAGCGCCGCGGTGAAGCCCGCGGTGCCGATTGCCATCGCCCGAAACGCATCGAGACCTGGTGGCATCGCGATCACGCTGTCCGCCTTCACGCGGGCGACTTCCGCGTAGCCGCCGTCGAAGTTCTCGGACAGCCCGCTGCCGGTGACGAGCACCGAGTCTCCGGGTTTGAAGTCGGAAACCTCCGAGGCTCTTACTACTCCCGCCAGGTCGATGCCGCCGACCAGCGGGTAGCGCCGCAGGATCCTGCCCGCGCCGGTCGCCGCGAGCGCGTCCTTGTAGTTGATCGACGAGTATTGGACGTCGATGACGACTTCGCCGGGCGTGAGGGCGTCGAGAGTCAGGTCCTCGAAACGCGCGGCGACCTTGCCGCCGCTTTCGTGAATGCGGAATGCCTTGAAAGTACTCACAGTCGAGTCCCCCGCGGAAGTCACGTTAGTATCCTGCCATGAAATGCGTGTACGACCTGTTCGTGATCGGCGCGGGTTCCGGCGGGGTGCGCGCGGCCCGCATCGCGGCATTGTCCGGCGCGAAGGTGGCGATCGCCGAGGAGTATCGCATCGGCGGCACCTGCGTGATCCGCGGCTGCGTGCCCAAGAAGTTTCTCGTCTATGGCGCGGAGTTCTCGCAATTCGTCGCCGACGCACCGGGTTATGGCTGGACGATCGACAACGCGCGCTTCGACTGGGCGACGCTGCGCGACAACGTGCAGCGCGAGGTCTCGCGGCTGTCGGGCCTGTACACCACGAACCTCGCCCGGGCCGGAGTCACGGCGTTCGAAGAACGCGCCGAAGTCGTCGACGCGCACACCGTGCGCCTCGCGAAGTCCGGCAGCGAGTTCACGGCGGAGCGCATCCTGATCGCGACCGGCGGCAAGCCGCACCTGCCGGAGAATCTGCCCGGCGTCGAGATCGGCATCACGTCGAACGAGGCGTTCCATCTCGAGAAATTTCCGCAACGCGTGCTGATCGTGGGCGGTGGATACATCGCGCTCGAGTTCGCGAACATCTTTCACGGACTCGGCGCGGCGACCACGATCCTGCATCGCGGCGACCAGCTGCTGCGCGGCTTCGACATCGACCTGCGCGCGCACATGCACATCGAGTCCGAGCGGCGCGGCATCAAGCTCATGATGAAGAACACGCTCGCGCGGCTGGAGCGCGCGAACGGCGGCGTACGCGCGACACTATCTACCGGCGAAGTCGTCGAGACGGACGTCGTGATGCACGCGACCGGCCGCGTGCCGCACACGGCGGGACTCGGCCTCGAACGCGCGGGAGTCAAACTGGATCCGGCCGGCGCCGTGATCGTGAACGAGTATTCGCAGAGCAGCGTGCCATCCATCTACGCGGTCGGCGACGTGACCAATCGCATGAACCTGACGCCGGTCGCGATCCGCGACGGTCATGCGTTTGCCGACACTATCTACAACGATCGCCCTACGCCGGTGGACCATAGCACCGTGCCGAGCGCGGTGTTCGGGCGGCCGCCGATCGGCAGCGTGGGGCTCACGGAAGCGGACGCGTTGCGCAGCCACGGAAAGGTCGACGTCTACCGCACGAGCTTCCGACCGATGCGCAACATGCTGACCCCCAACCACGAGCGCACGCTCATGAAGATCATCGTCGATGCCGCGAGCGACCAGATCCTGGGCGTGCACATCGCGGGCGAGGACGCACCCGAGATGATCCAGCTCGCGGCGGTGGCGGTGAAGGCGGGTCTCACGAAGAAGCAGTGGGACAGCACGGTCGCGCTGCATCCGACGGCGGCGGAAGAACTGGTGTTGATGCGCGAGAAGCACACGCCGCCGGGATCGGTTCCCGGCTAGGCGCTCGCGCTAATCCCCACTTTTTACACCGGCACCACTATCCCCAGGGGTCAGCGGGTCGGCCGAAGACGCGGGCGGAAGTTAGCCGGTCAGCGGCGCGCCGACATCCTGCGCGAGCAGGAGAAAGTCTTCTTGCAGGCCCAGACGCCGGCCTGCCGGCAGGCTTGGCGATAGCCGTGACGTGTGGCGTTTTCTTCGGCGGCAAGCCGGCGCGCCGTTCCGCAGAGGGAATGCCGGCGCGCGGGAGCGGGGCGCGGCGTCATAACGATCTGCCCAGGAAACGCGCGACGCAGTTGTCGCAGCCGCGGAGGGAGATCGCGACGCCGAACAGGCCGATCAGCATCAGCAACGCGGAAACCGTCGCGAAGAACACGGCGCCCGTGCGCTCCCACGCGAACTGCAGCGCCATCACCGTGCACGCGGTGAGGACCATGGAGGCGAGCAGCAACACGGATCGCTGCCAGCCCTTCACCGGAGGCGCTTCGCCGTGACTCACGTATTGAACGGGCTTGCAGTACAGGCAGCCGACGGCCGCCTTGGCTTTGTGTTGGTGCGCGGTGTTTGGCTGGTGCATGGCGTCCGACCCCGGGATTTGGGGCAGAACTCTGCCATCACTCCGATAGCGGTACCGGGCGTTCGCTCACATTTGCCTGTAGGTCGCTGCGTCGCAGCTCGAAGACAGGGGTCCCTTACTTCATTCGCGGAATCTTCTGCTCGTCGAGGACGTAGGCCACGCCGGCGCGATCGAACAACGAGGCGATCAGCGGCGCCGGATCGGGGCTTCCCTGATCGAGCAGCGCGGAGATGTCGCGAGAAAGACTCGAATCGCTCGACACCGCGTCCAGGGCCGCGAGCCATTCGGCGCGCGAAACGATTCCGTCGCCGCGATTCTCGTCGACCAGTCGCCGAACGAACACGTGGAACGGCGACTTGCCCGCCGCCTCGGCCACCAGTGCGAACACGGCGCCACAGGCGTAGTACGCGCGATGCTCATTGCGGTCGCGCGCGGACTCGATGCCGTGCCGCCGGGCGAAGGTCACGCAATCGCGGATGTCGCGATCGAGATCGATTCGCCAGTCGTACGCCGGATCCAGCGCCGCGATCGCGCGTACCGCGAGCAGCTCGGCGCCACCCTCGGTGATCCAGGCTTCACGCGCGTAGTCGTAACCCACCGTCTGCCCGAGCCAGAAATGCGCTGCCTCGTGCGCGACGAACCACAGGCCTTCCGCGCGCTGGCGCGGAGTTTCGTTCAACAGTCCATCGCCCTCGAACTTCATGACGATCTGGCCACGCAGCGCTCCGCCGGTGCGCGTGACGATCCCCTTCGTCGGTCCGCCCCAGGCCACCATGACGGTCGGTTTTCCCTCGGGTAGCGGACCGAGTTGTCCCGCGTACCGCGCGAGCAGCTCGGTGACCGATTGCTCGAGCGAGTCGTGGATCCAGGCGGGAAGTTGCGGATCGAACACGGTGACCACATCACGCGCTTCGATGCGCCGTGTCGGTCCGAACAACACGTACGTGGCGAACCCGCCGTCGTGCCCGACGACGTTCTCGCCATCGTCGAAGCGCATCGCGTAGAGGGTTTCCGCGAAGTAGTTGTTGTTGAGATCGTTCGGCAGCACGTCCGCTTCGTTGAGCGCTTTCAGCGGCAACAGGTCGAACTGGGCGCTGAGCAGCGCGAAGCCGCCGTCGGTGAAGGCCACCGCCGGGGCGTAGTCGTCGAGCAGGTCGCCGGTGAAGGGCTTGAACCGCACACGGACTTTCGACGGCATCCCGCCGCGCTCCGACTCGAGCACGTCGTAGTGGCCGCGGCGCGTGAGCTTCACGCCGGGAGTCTCCACGGTCCAGTCGCGTTGCCGCCAGGCGATCTGTCCTTCGCGGGCCAGCGACGAGCGCGGAAAGAACCAGCCATCGACGGGACGGTTGAAGCTGTACTCCGCTATCCAGTCGTCGTCGTCGCGGGAAATTTCGACGCCGACGCGATGCGGCTCCAGGTACTCCACCTGCTGCGCGGCGACGCTTGCGCAGCAACCTAACAAGAGCGACAAGGACGAGCGTCGCATCTCGCGGAATCCTAGTCGATGAAGATCGTCGCGGGTTGTTCGAGGAGGTCCTTGAGCGACTGGATCATCGAGGCGGCGTCGAAGCCGTCGACGAAGCGGTGATCGAACGACGACGACAGGTTCATCATGAGCCGGATCGCGACCTGGCCGTCCACAGCGATCGGACGCTCGATCGCCTTGTTGATGCCGATGATGGCGACTTCGGGCATGTTGATCATCGGCGTGGACGCGATGCCGCCGAGTTTGCCGAGGCTCGTCACGGTGATGGTCGAGCCCGTGAGTTCCTCGCGCGAAGACTTGTTCGAGCGCGCCGCCTCGGACACGCGGCGGATCTCGGCCGCGAGATCGTGCAGCGCGCGCGATTCGGCGTTGCGCACGACCGGAACCTTCAGGCCCTGGGGCGTCTGCGTCGCGATGCCGACATGCACGGCCTTGTGCTTCACGAGCACGCCGCGCGCGCTGTCGTACAACGCGTTGCACTGGGGATATTTCTCGAGCACGCGCGCGAGCCCGGCCACGATGAACGGCAGGAAAGTCAGCGGCGGCGCGCCCGCGGGGCGGCGGTCGTTGAGGTGTTTGCGCAGCGCCTCGAGTCGCGTGATGTCGCACTCCTCGACGTACGAGTACTGCGGGATGCTGCGCGCGGATTCGGTCAGGCGCTCGGCGATCACGCGGCGCAGGCCGATGATCTTCACTTCCTCCGTGCCGTTGCGCGGCGCGCGGGATTCGTTGGCGCGCGCGTTCATCGAAGGCGGCGCTCCGCGCGCACCGCCCGCCGCGAGCGCGGAGTCGATGTCGCCCGGCTCGATGCGGCCCGCGGGACCGGTGCCCGTGACGGTAGATAGATCCAGGCCGGCTTCGGCCGCGCGACGGCGGCTGGCCGGCGAGGCCATGATGCGTCCGGCGGGTTTGCCCGCGCTCGTGGGTGCGCTCGGCGAAGCTGACTTTTCAGCGGAAGTCTTTTCGCCAGCGGGTTTCTCGCCCGCCTGCTTCTCGCCGCCCGCCTTGTCCGAGGCGCGGCGGCCGTAATTCACCGGTTCGGGCGGTCGCTCCGCCGTCTTCACCGCCGGCGCATCGCCCGCGGCGGCCGACGTGCCGTCCGTGTCGAACACGACCAGCTCGGCGCCCACCGCGACCATGTCGCCGGGCTCGCCGGTGATGGAGAGGATCCGGCCCGTGACCGGCGACGGCATCTCGACCGCGGCCTTCTCGGTCATGACCTCGCACATGACCTGGTCTTCCTGCACGAGATCGCCGGGCTTCACGTGCCAGGCGACCACTTCGGCGGAAACCGTTCCTTCGCCGAGATCGGGCATCTTGAATACGTAGCGGCTCATGATTCCAACCTCATCCTTCTCCGAGGACTTCGCGCAACGCGAGCGCGACGCGGGCCTGCCCGGGAAAATACTCCCATTCGAAGGCATGCGGATACGGCGTGTCCCAGCCGGCGACGCGCTGGATCGGCGCCTCGAGATACCAGAAGCATTCCTCCTGGATGCTGGCCGTGAGCTCCGCGCCGAAACCGCTGAAGCGCGTGGCCTCGTGCGCGACCACGCAGCGGCCGGTTTTCTTGACCGAAGAGCAGATGGGATCGAGATCGAGCGGCGACATCGTGCGCACGTCTATGATCTCCGCGTCGACGTCGAGTTTCTTCGCCGCGGCCTCGCACACGTACACCATCGTGCCGTAGGTGACGATGGTCACCTGTTCGCCGGGCCGCACGATGTCGCACTTGCCGATCGGCACCTTGTAATAACCCTCGGGCACGTCGCCCTTCGCATGCGTGCTCCACGGCACCGCGGGCTTGTTGGGGTCGCCATCGAACGGGCCGTTGTAGATGCGCTTCGGCTCGAAAAAGATGATCGGGTCATCGTCTTCGATCGCCGCGATCAGGAGGCCCTTCGCATCGTAGGGATTACTCGGCATCACGGTCTTCACGCCGCAGATGTGCGTGAAGATCGCCTCGGGACTTTGCGAGTGGGTCTGTCCGCCGCGGATGCCGCCGCCGCAGGGCGCGCGAATCACGACGGGCGCAGTGAAATCACCGGCGCTGCGGTAGCGGATGCGCGCCAGCTCGCTCGCGATCTGGTCCACCGCTGGATAGATGTAATCGGCGAACTGGATCTCGGCCACGGGCTTGATGCCGTTGACCGCCATGCCGATCGCGGTGGCGACGATGCCGCCCTCGCTGATCGGCGAATCGAGCACGCGGTGTTCGCCGTATTTCCTCTGCAGTCCGTCGGTGACGCGGAACACGCCGCCGAAGTAACCGACGTCCTCGCCCATCACGACCACGGACGGATCGCGCGCCATCATGACGTCCATGGCGGAATTCAGGGCCTGGATCATGTTCATCTGTGCCATGGTTATTCAGCCTTCGCCGCGAGCCCGAGCTCGGCGTTCAGCTTGATTTCCTCGGCGAGCTGTTCGCTCTGCCGGCGCAGATTTTCCGGGAACTCCTTGTAGACGTCCTCGAACATGAGATGACGGTTGAGGCGCGGCCCTTCGTTGAGCGCGCCGAACGAGACGGCTTCCTTCCACGCCGCCTGCACCTGGGAGTCGAGTTCGGCGGTGAGATCCTTGTGCTGCTTCTCGCTCCACTCGCCGCGTGCGATCAAGTGGTTCTTGAGGCGCTCGACCGGATCGCCGAGCGGCCAGTGCGCGTAGTCGTCCTTCGGGCGATAACGCGACGGATCGTCGCTGGTGGAATGCGCCGCCGCGCGATAGGTCACGAGCTCGATGAGTGTCGGGCCGCCGCCGGTGCGTGCGCGCTGCGCGGCCCATTGCGTGACCGCGTACACCGCGAGGAAATCGTTGCCGTCGACGCGGATGCCCGCGACGCCGTATCCGGGACCGCGCGCCGCGAACGAGCGCTGCTCGCCGCCCGCGGTGCCCTGGAAGGTCGAGATCGCCCACTGGTTGTTGACGATGTTCATGATCACCGGCACCTGGTAGACGGACGCGAACAGCAGGCCGTGATGGAAATCCGCCTCCGCGCTCGAGCCCTCGCCTATCCACGTGCAGGCGATGTGATCCTCGTTGCGGATCGCCGCGGCCATCGCCCAGCCCACCGCCTGCGGGAACTGGGTAGTCAGGTTGCCCGAGATCGAGAAGATGCGCCCCGCGTTCCAGTGATACATCACGGGAAGCTGGCGGCCCTTGCACATGTCGCGCGTGTTCGAGAGAAGCTGGCACATGAGGTCGACCAGCGGCTTGCCGCGCACCATGTAGATGCCCTGTTGCCGGTACGACGGGAACAACATGTCGCCGGGCTGCAGCGCCATCGCCTGCGCGACCGCGATGGCTTCTTCGCCGAACGAGCGCATATAGAAGGAGATCTTTCCCTGGCGCTGCGTGCGCTGCATGCGATCGTCGAAGATGCGCGTGAGCAGCATGTGACGCAGACCTACCTGGAGATCCTCCGATTCGAGGCGCGGATTCCACTGACCGACGGGCTCGTGTTTGTCGTCGAGCACGCGTACGAGGCCGACCGCGACGTCTTCCATGTCGCGCGCGCGCGCGTTGACGTCCGGCTTGTGGATCGCGCCCGCCGGCGAAAGCTCCACGTAGCTGAAGTCGGGTTTGTCGCCCGGGCGGCTAGGTGGTTGCGGAACGTGAAGTCTTGGCATGGGGCGCGATCATACGGCCTCCTCAGGTCGGCTTCATCACCATGAGGAACAATGCGATCAGCGGCGTCAGCGTCCCGATGCCGCCCCAGATCGTCCACGATCGCGACAGCCGCTCGTACGCGGACTCGTTCCAGTTTCCCTGAAGGCCGGCGCTGACATTCGCCGCCAGTTTCTTCTGCAGCGGCGCGATCGCCGCCATGAACACGGCGCCCGAAATTCCAAACAAGACCAGGGACCAACCAATCCAGAACGTCCGCAGCAGCGGTAGATTGCCGAGGTACGCGAGCCAGACTCCGGTGCCGATGATCAGGAAGACGCCCGGGGTCGTGAAGATGCGATCGCTGCGGATGATGCCGTCGAGCGCCTGCGCGCGGGCGCGCAGGTCGCGCGTGCGGTCCGCGTGCATCTTCCAGAAGACGCCCGTGATGATGTTGCCGAGGAACAGCACGACACTCACGATGTGCAGCGCCTTGAGGAATAGATAGTCCATTCAGCCGGCCTCCCGTTGCAGCCACGCGTCGAGACCCGCCGCGTTGAGCTCGAAGTCCTTGGTCAGGATCGCATCGATCGCCTGCCCGCTCATCGTGCAGCCGTGCGCGCGCAGCGATTCGTGCGCGAGCTCGCGCAGGCCCGCCTGGATCCGCGGGACGGCGCCGCGGCCCGCGGCTCGCGCGATGCGCACGAAGGCGTCGATCGCGTCGAGCATGTCGCTGGCCAGCCGCGGGCAGTCGCTCACTTCGCTGTAGTGCGTGAGATAGAGCCGGCGCGGTCGGAACTGCATCAGGCGATTGATCGACGACTTCAGTTGTTTCGGATCGAATTGCGTCGGCGTGGTGGTCGGCATGATCCAGGCGCCGCGCGCCGTGTCGAACTCGCGGTAGGAAATGCCGAAGGTGTCGCCGGTGAAGATGCTGGTCGCGCCATGGTCGACTATGGCCTGGTGATGCAGCGCATGTCCGGGCGTGTGCACGCACTCGAACGTGCGGCCCGCGAGATCGAAGCGCTGGCCGTCCTGCGCGATGACGAGCCGCTCGCGCGGAATCGGCAGGATTTCCCCGTACAGCTTGTCGTACAGCTCGGCGCCATACACCGCGCGGGTTCCCGCGATGAGTTTCTCCGGATCGATCAGATGCGGCGCGGCGCGCGGATGCACCACGGCGGTGGCGTTCGGCAGCGAGCGCATCAGCTCGCCCGCGCCGCCGGCGTGATCCAGGTGCACGTGCGTGAGGAACAGCCACTCGACGCCATCCGGCGACAGCCCGAGCTGCCCGAGACCCGCCAGGATCAGCGGCACCGCGGTGTTAGGGCCGGTGTCGACGATGGCCGCGCGCGTTCCCGCCACCACGATGTGCGCCGCATCCATCTGCGGGCGTACGTACTCGGTGTCGACGGCGGTGATGCCATCGGCGAATCGCGTCAGGCGTGGCATGACGGCATTCATGGCTTGCGGCAACATAGCAGCATGATGAAAAGAATACTCCAGGCAGTTGTCGTCCTCGGTGCATGCGCGTCGTCCTTCGCCGCCGTCGAAGAGCGCGGCAATCTCGTGCTCGACAACATCCCGTCGGTCGATACGGCGCTCACGGCCCGGCTCGAGGACTACATGAACTACCGGGGAGCCTCGTTCGTCGACTGGCTGCCCGATGGGGGGCTGCTGATCGCGACGCGCTTCGGCGACGTGGAGCAGTTGCACCGGGTGGCCGCGCCGCTGGGCGCGCGCGAGCAGCTCACGTTCTACCGCGAGCCGGTCACCGTGGCGCGCGCGCCGCGCACGCAGGGCGCGACCGGCTTCGCGTTCCTCAAGGACGCCGGCGGCAACGAAGCCGCGCAGGCGCACTACTTCGACCTGAACACGCGCGCGGTGCGCATGATCACCGACGGCAAGGGCCTGGCGGGCGGGCTCGCCTGGAGCCGCGACGGTCGCCGCGTCGCCTTCCACAGCACGGGCCGCGACGGCGTGAGTTACGACCTGTTCGTCGCCGAACCGGCGGGTGTTTCGCCGCCGCGCCTGGTCTACAACGGCTTCCAGAAGAACTGGTCGGTGCAGGACTGGTCGCCCGACGATGCCAAACTACTCATCAACAATTTCGTCTCGGCCAACGAGTCACACCTGTACGTGATGGACATCGCGACCGCGGCGCTCACGCCCGTGTCCGAAGGACCCGATGTCGCGAGCGTGTCGCAGGCGCGCTTCTCGGCGGACGGGCGCGGCGTCTACCTGATCACGAACCGCGGCAGCGAGTTCGAACAGCTCAGGCGCGTCGACCTGACTACCGGCGCGGTCGAGATCCTGACGGGCCACATTCCCTGGGACGTCGAAACCTTCGCGCTCACCGACGACGGCCGCTTCCTCGCATGGGTGGCGAACGTCGACGGCGTGAGCAAGCTCACCGTGCTGAATCTCGCGCAGCGCGCGGAGAAGGTGCCGACGCTGCCCGATGGCCGCATCGGGCGCATCGCGTTCGACCGGACCGGCAACCGGCTCGCGCTGTCGATCGAGAGCCCGCAATCGCCGCGCGACGTCTACGTCGTCGAGCTCGCGACGAACGCGGTCGTGCGTTACACGAAGAGCGAGGCCGGCCAGGTCGATCCGCTGCAGTTCGCGCCCGCGGAACTCGTGCGGTATCCGACCTGGGATCGCGCCAACGGCGGACAACGGCGCATCCCCGCGTTCGTGTATCGACCGAAGCCGGGCAAGTCGCCGGGGCCGCACCCGGTGCTGATCGACATCCACGGCGGACCGGAATCGCAGGCGATTCCCGGGTTCAATCCGTTCACGCAGTTCCTCGTGAACGAGATGGGCTTCGTCGTGATCACGCCGAACGTGCGCGGGTCTTCCGGGTACGGCAAGACATTCCTGAATCTGGACAACGGCGACAAGCGCGAGGACGCGGTGAAGGACATCGGCGCGCTGCTGGTGTGGATCGGCGCGCAGCGCGATCTCGACGCGAAGCGCGTGTTCGTCTCGGGCGGTTCGTACGGCGGCTACATGTCGCTCGCGTCGATGGCGCACTTCGGCGACCGGCTGCGCGGCGGCATCGACGTGGTCGGCATCTCGAACTTCGTGACCTTCCTCGAGAGCACGTCCGCCTACCGGCGCGACCTGCGCCGCCCCGAATACGGCGACGAGCGGCTGCCCGCGATGCGCAAGTATCTGCAGCGGATCTCGCCGCTCAACAACGCGGCGCGGATTTCGAAGCCGCTGCTCGTGGTGCAGGGACTCAACGATCCGCGCGTGCCCGCGTCGGAATCGGAGCAGATGGTGGCGAAGATCCGCGCGCGCGGCGGAGAGGTCTGGTATCTCGCCGCGAAGGACGAGGGTCACGGGTTCAAGAAGAAGGCGAATCGCGACTTCTACCAGAAGACGATCGTCACCTTCCTGGAGAAGCAGCTCGCGGCCAGGTGACCGCGGTCGCGGCGATTACTTCGCCGCGACCTGGTTCTTCTGGACGGTCTCGAGGCCCGGCAGCGACGAGAAGTAGGCCGAGAGCTCCTCGACGTCCTTCGCGGTGAGCGTCGCGCTCGGCGCCGCCATGATGGCGTTCTTGCGGCCGCCTTTCTTGTAGTCGGTCAGCGCGCGCGCGATGTAGTCCCGGTGCTGACCCGCGATGGTCGGAAACGTCGGGTCGATGCCGACGCCGTTGGATCCGTGGCACGGCAGGCAGGTCTCGCTCGCCTTCGGACGATTGGCGGCGGGCGTGTCGCTCTTCGACTCGGTCAGCACGTTCGGGCCGGCGAGGTACGTCGCGATGTCGGCCATGTCCTGGTCGTTCATCGAAACGGCCTGCGCGTGCATCGTGCCGTGCGAACGTTCGCCGCTGCGGTAGGCCTTGAGCGCCGCCACGAGGTATTCCGGGCGCTGGCCGCGCAGCTTCGGCACGGAGTACGTCGGGTAGACGTTCTTGTAGTTAGGGATGGCGTGGCAGCCGTTGCAGGTGTAGGCCAGGGCCTGGCCGCGCTTGGCGTCGCCGGCGGATTCCGGGGTCTGGGCCTGGGTCGCGAACGGCGCGAGAGCTGCAACGAGAACGGACAGGGAAACGATCGACCGGACGCGAGATGCCATGACTTGAAAACGCCCCGAGGCTGGCAAAAACAGGCCGCGATATTAAGGACTTGGGCGCGCAATTGCCACCGTGCACAATCGGAACCGTGATCGCATTGATTCAGCGGGTGAGCAGGGCTTCCGTCACGGTGGAAACGCGCAAGGTCGGTGCGATCGGGCGCGGCATCCTTGCCCTGATCGGCATCGAAAAGGGCGACGATCTCGCGCAGGGCGAACGCCTGCTGGAGCGCGTCCTCACGTACCGGATCTTCGAGGACGAGGCCGGCCGCATGAATCTCTCATTGCGCGACATCGGCGCGGGACTGCTGCTCGTGCCGCAATTCACGCTCGCCGCGGACACGCACAAGGGCACTCGACCTGGGTTCAGCAGCGCGGAGGAACCGGAACGCGCGCGCGCCCTTTTCTCGCAGGTCCTCGACCTGGCGCATTCGCGCCACAACGAGGTCGCCACGGGCGAATTCGGCGCACACATGCATGTCGAACTCGTGAACGACGGGCCGGTCACATTCTGGCTTCAGACAAGGACTTAACGCATTCCCCGGCGCGCGTGATGCGGGTCTCGCCGGGACGAACTTTCGTAGGTTTGCAGCCTCTGTTGACTTATCATCCGGGCTCTTCATCGAGCCCCCACAGGAGCGGGTCATGGGCCCAATTGGATTCAAAGAACTGATCGTCATTCTGGTCGTCGTACTGCTCATCTTCGGGGCCAAGAAGCTCAAGACGATCGGCTCCGATCTCGGCAGCGCGGTTCGCGGCTTCAAGAAGTCGATGAACGACGGCGACGCCGAGGAGTCGGTCAAGCAGCTCAAGGCCGATGCCGAGTTCGATGCCACGAAGTCGCAGAACGCGGAGAAGAGCGAGCACAAGGCCTGACGCGATTCGCCGCGCCTGACCTTGCCCGCCTTCACCTGATCCCGTCCGCGCGGCGGAACACTCCATGTTCGAGGTTGGATTCACAGAACTCCTGCTGATCTTCGCGCTCGCGCTGATCGTGCTCGGGCCGGAGAAATTGCCGAAGCTCGCGCAGCAAATCGGGCGCTGGGTCGGCCGCGCGCGCGCGATGGCGCGCCAGTTCCGCGAGCAGCTCGAGGAAGAGGCTCACAACCTCGAGACGAAGATGAAGATCGATCCGGGCATCGATACGTCGCTGGATCCCAGGGCGGGCCCGCCGCCGACGCCGCCGGCTCCGCCCGCGCCAGCGACTCCCGCCACGCCCGCTACGTCCGCGCAGACTCCGGTCGCCGCCGTGGAAGGGGAAGAGGAATTCTATCCACCCGATCACCACATGCATTCCTCGCACCGCAAGACGGCGCAGGAAGCCACCGCCGCGCCCGTTGAGCCGGTCGAACCCGGCACGACGAACGGGCAGCGCGAGCTCGACCTAACTACCCCGCCGGCCGCGCCCGAGCAGAAGCCGTGAGCGAGGGGCAGCAAGAAGAGCAGCTTGCCGAAGGCACGCTGATGTCGCACCTGCTGGAACTGCGCAACCGGCTGCTGAAGGCCGTGGTCGCGCTGTTCGTCGCGTTCATCCCGTGCGCGATCTTCGCCAACGAGCTGTTCGCGATCATCGCCCAGCCACTGATCGACAAGCTGCCCGAGGGCAGCACGTTGCTCGCGACCGGCGTCGTTTCCACGTTCATGACGCCTTTCAAGGTGTCGTTCTACGTCGCGCTGTTCGCCGCGATGCCCGTGGTGCTTTACCAGCTCTGGGCATTCGTCGCTCCCGGCCTGTACCGGCGCGAGAAACGCTTCGCAGTGCCGCTGCTGGTTTCCTCGGTATTGCTCTTCTACAGCGGCGTGCTGTTCGCGTATTTCGTCGTGTTTCCGGTCATGTTCCCGTTCCTGATCGGCACGACTCCGGGCGGAGTCACATACGCGCCCGACATCGCGGCTTATCTCGACTTCGTGCTGGCGATGTTCTTCGCGTTCGGCGTCGCGTTCGAGGTGCCCGTGGCCGTCGTGTTGCTGGTGCTCACCGGCCTGGTCCATGTCGAAAAGCTCGGCGAGAACCGCGGGTACGTGCTCATCGGCATCTTCATCGTCGCGGCCTTCCTCACGCCGCCCGACGCCGTTTCGCAGATCATCATGGCCGTGCCGATGTACCTGCTCTACGAGGGTGGACTCGTCATGGCGCGCCTGATGCAGAAGATGAGGCGCGAGGCCCAGGAAATGGAAGACGAGGCCGAAGAGAAAGCCAAAGAGAAGGAAGAAGCGCAGGCCTGACCCCGGGCCACGCATCGAACAAAGCCCTACGGGACCGGCGTTTTCCTTGCTGGTCCACGTGCCATTGGGTCAGACTCGCGCCCATCGCGACGCAACAGCGTCCACAAGAATCAGGGCATGAAACATGAGTGATCCGACGACGGTCGCCGGCGAACCGCTGGCGCAACCGAAGCAGACTTTTCTGGGACATCCTCTCGGCCTGGTGACTCTCTTCGGCACGGAGTTCTTCGAGCGCTTCACCTACTACGGGATGCGCGCACTGCTGGTGCTGTTCCTGGTGGCGGCGACCAGCGGCGCGAATCCGGGATTCGGGCTCGACAAGGAAACGGCGGGCGCGATCTACGGCTTGTACGCCGGCTCCGTTTATCTCGGCTGCGTGCCGGGTGGCTGGATCGCGGATCGACTGATCGGCCAGCGCAACGCGGTGTTCTGGGGTGGCCTGATCATCGCCGCCGGCAATTTCATCCTCGCGTTGCCCGCGTCGGCGCCGGTGTTCTACCTGGGTCTCGCGGTTATTGTCGTAGGCGTCGGACTCCTGAAGCCGAACGTCTCCGCGATGGTCGGTTCGCTCTACGAAGGTCAGCCGGGCGCGCGCCGCGACGCGGGATTCTCGATCTTCTACATGGGCATCAATCTCGGCGCGTTCGTCTCGCCCCTGGTTGCCGGCACGATCGGCGAAGCGTGGAACTGGCGCGGCGGCTTCTTCTGCTGCGGCCTGTTCATGCTGTTAGGAGTGGTGCTGTTCCGCTTCTCGGGCCGCTGGCTCGAGGGCGCCGGCGCGCCGCCGCAGGCGGCGGATCCCGTGACGCAGAAGCGCCGCTGGCAGATCGTGTGGGGCGGCTTCGCCGTGCTCGCCGCGATCATCCCCTGGAAGTACTTCAAGGGCAGCCCGGTGCCGATCACCGAGCTCGCGCAGTATTTCGGCGCGGCGATGCTCGCGCTGGCCGTGTGCTTCTTCGGCTACGTGCTGTTCTTCGCGGGCCTCACCAGCGCGGAGCGCAAGCGGGTCGGCGTGATCGCGATATTCTTCCTGTGCGCGGTGATCTTCTGGGGCGGCTTCGAGCAGCAGGCGACCACGTTCAATCTCTTCGCGCAGGACTACACCGACCGCTCGCTGCTGGGTTCGTGGTTCCCGGACAACGTGCATCCCGCGGCCTGGTACCAGTCGATCAATCCGCTGTGCATCATCATCTTCGCGCCATTCTTCGCGTGGATCTGGGTGGCGCTCGGCGCGCGTAACCTCGATCCGTCCGCGCCGGCGAAAATGGGCCTCGGCCTCGTGTTCCTCGGCGTCGGCTTCCTCGTGATGATGTGGGCCGCGGAGCTCGTGGTGTCGACGAACGGGCAGGTGGGGCCGACCTGGCTGCTGCTCGCCTATCTCATCCACACGTTCGGCGAGTTGTGCCTCTCGCCCGTGGGCCTGTCGAACGTCACCAAACTCTCGCCGCCGAAGTTCGTCGGCCAGATGATGGGCATCTGGTTCCTCGGTTCCGCGATCGGCAACCTGATCGCGGGCCTGGCCGGCGGCCACGTCGGCGGCTCGCAGGCCGCGGATCTGCCCGGACAGTTCCTGGTGATGGCGCTGGTCGGCGCCGGCGCCGGCATATTCATCCTGCTGATCTCGCGCGGACTGCGCGGCTGGATCGGAGAACACAAATGAGCGTTACCAACTACTTCCGCGGCGCCGCTGCCATTGCCATGGCCGCCGCCGCCTCGCTGCTCGCCGGTTGCCCGGCCAACGAGGGTCCCAAGCCGCCGGTCCTCGGCGACGGCGCGCAGTTCATCAAGGACGTGAACACCGAGCTCACCGCGGTCAGCCGGGAGGCGAACGCCGCGGGCTTCACGCAGGCGACGAACATCACCGTCGACACGCAGTTCCTGAATGCGCGCGCGACCGAACGCTCCATGGAGTTCTTCAGCCGCAAGGCCGCGGAGGCGAAGAAGTTCGACGGCGCGAAGCTCGACCCCGCGGTCGACCGGTCGTTGAAGCTCATCAAGCTCAGCGTGAGCGCGCCCGCGCCCAGCGATGCCGCCAAGCGCGCGGAACTCGCGGACATCTCCGCGAACCTCGAGGCGATGTATGGCGAGGGCAAATATTGCCCGGACGGTCCCGACGGCAAGCGTGGCTGCCAGAACCTCGACGACCTCAGCGAGATCCTCGCGACCAGCCGCAACTACGAGGCGCTCACCGAGGCCTGGGCCGGTTGGCACTCGATCTCGCGTCCGATGCGTCCGAAGTACGAACGCTTCGTCGAGCTCGCGAACGAAGGCGCGCGCGAGCTCGGCTTCGAGGACGTCGGCGTATTGTGGAAGTCGCGTTACGACATGGACGCGGCGGCGTTCGAGAAGGAAGCCGCGCGACTCTACGAACAGGTGAAACCGCTGTACGAGGGCCTGCACTGCTACGCGCGCAAGCGCCTCGCGCAACGCTACGGCAAGGACAAGGTTCCAGAAGGCAAGCCGATCCCGGCGCACCTGTTCGGCAACATGTGGGCGCAGCAGTGGCACCGCATCTACGACGACCTGCTCAAGCCCTACCCGGCCGCGAGCATCGAGTCGGCGGACCGCCAGCTGCAGGCGCAGAAGTGGGACGCGCACCGGATCACGAAGTCGGCCGAGAATTTCTACACCTCGATCGGTTTCCCGGCGCTGCCGCAGAAGTTCTGGGAGCGCTCGATGTTCACGCGTCCGCGCGACCGCGAAGTGGTTTGTCACGCCAGCGCCTGGGACATGGACGACCAGGACGACGTGCGCATCAAGATGTGCATCCGACCGCTCGAGGAGGATCTCTTCACGGTCTACCACGAGCTGGGGCACGTCTATTACTACATCTGGTACAAGGACCAGCCGATGCTGTTCCAGGACGGCGCGCACGACGGTTTCCACGAGGCCATCGGCGACGCGGTCAATCTCTCGGTCACGCCCGCCTATCTACGCAAGATCGGACTGGTCGGCGACGTGATCCCGTCGAAGGAAGCGGTGATCAACCAGCAGATGAAGATGGCGCTGGAGAAGATCGCGTTCCTGCCGTTCGGCAAGCTCATAGATGAGTGGCGCTGGGGCGTGTTCAGCGGAAAGATCAAGCCGGCCGACTACAACAAGGCCTGGTGGGAGCTGCGCGAGAAGTACCAGGGCATCGTGCCGCCGGTGGCGCGGTCGGAAGAGGATTTCGATCCGGGCGCGAAGTACCACATCCCCGGCAACACGCCGTACACGCGTTACTTCCTGTCGTTCATCCTGCAGTTCCAGTTCCACAAGGCGCTGTGCGACGCATCGGGTCACAAGGGACCGCTCAACGAGTGCTCGATCTTCGGCAGCACCGAGGCCGGCCGGCGCTACGGCGAGATGATGGCGCTCGGTTCGAGCCAGCCCTGGCCCGACACGCTCGAGAAGCTGACCGGCACGCGCGAGATGGATGCCTCCGCGATCATCGATTACTTCAAGCCGCTCGAAGCGTGGCTCGAGGAACAGAACGAGGATCAGAAGTGCGGCTGGTGAGCCGCGCCGACTGACCAACAGAAGAGGTAGTCAGATGAACACCAATGCAACCGCGGGGTTCGGCGCGAACGACGCCACGGCTCCGCAGCTCACCGTGCGCGCCATCATCCTGGCCATCGTGCTCGCGGTGGTGCTCGCCGCGGCGAACACCTACCTGGGCCTGTTCGCGGGCATGACCATCGCGTCGGCGATTCCCGCGGCGGTGGTCTCGATGGCCGTGCTGCGCGCGCTCGGTGGCGGCGGCATCCTCGAAAACAACATCGTCCAGACCGGCGCCTCGGCCGGCACCTCGATCGCCTCGGGTGTGATCTTCACCGTGCCCGCGCTGGTGCTCATGGGGTACTGGACGGACTTCAAGTACTCCTGGGTGCTGGCCATCGCCGGACTCGGTGGTTTGTTGGGCGTGTTGTTCTCGGTGCCATTGCGCCGCTCGTTGATCGTCGACCAGAAGATGACTTTTCCGGAAGGCAAGGCCGCGGCGGAAGTGCTCAAGGCCGGCGAGAATCCCGCGGAGGGCCTCAAGGTGCTGGGCATCGCGTCGCTCGGCGGCGCGATCGGCAAGCTGTTCACGGCGAGCGGACTCAAGCTGATCCCGGACAGTTCGCTCGCCAGCGGCTTTCTCGGCAAGTACCTCGGCTACATGGGCACCAACCTGTCGCCCGCGCTGCTCGGCGTCGGGTACATCGTCGGGCTCAACATCGGCGCGGTCGTCGTGTCGGGTAGTTTGCTGTCGTTCAACATCGCGATACCGATCTACCACGCGTATTTCCTGCCGCGGAATCCGGAGCTCGCCGCGACGGTCGCGCAGGCGTGCCAGGGATTGTCGAACGTCGACTGCGCCGAGGTCTCCGCGCAGATCCTGCGCGGCGCGCAGATCCGCTTCCTCGGCGTCGGCGCGATGCTGGTCGGCGGCCTGTGGGCGTTGATCACGCTGCGCAGCTCGATCGTGTCGGGCGTGAAGAGCGGCCTCGCGGCGGCGCGAGCCGGATCGAACGCGATGATCGCGCACACCGAGCGCGACCTGCCGATGAAGTGGGTGATGCTCGGCACGGTGCTGTTCACGGTCCCGCTGTCGATCCTGTACTGGTACATCCTCAGCACCGGCGGTCTCTCCGCGGCCGGCAGCGTCGGCATCGCGCTCACGATGTCCGTGATCATGATCGTCGCGGGCTTCCTGTTCTGTTCGGTGTCGGCGTACATGGCGGGGCTCGTGGGCTCCTCCAACAACCCGGTGTCCGGCATCACGATCGCGACCATCCTGTTCGCGGCGCTGGTGCTGGCGGCGTTCCTCGGCAAGGACTCGACGATCGGCCCGGTCGCGGCGGTGATGATCGGCGCGGTAGTTTGTTGCGCGGCCTGCGTCGCGGGCGACAACCTGCAGGACCTCAAGGCCGGCTACATCGTCGGCGCGACGCCGTGGCGCCAGCAGGTGATGCTCGCGATCGGCTCCGTGTCGTGCGCGCTCATCATGGCGCCGACGCTCAACGTGCTCGCCAACAGCTACGGCATCGGGCCGCGCACCGCGGAGAACCCGCAGTCGCTCGAAGCGGCGCAGGCGAACCTCATGGCGTCGATCGCGAAGGGCATCTTCGGCGGCGAGCTGCCGTGGACCATGATCGGGATCGGCGCGCTCATCGGCGTCGCGGTCATCGTGTTCGACCTGTACCTGAAGCGGACGAACAAGCCGTTCCGCGTGCCGGTGCTCGCGGCGGCGATCGGCATCTATCTTCCGCTCGAGACGATGGTGCCGATCTTCATCGGCGGCCTGCTCAACTATCTCGTGACGCGCACCTTCGGCAAGGGACTCTCGGAAGAGGAAGCCGAGAAACGCAACCGCAGGGGCATGTTGTTCGCGGCGGGCCTCATCACGGGCGAAGCACTCATGGGCATCCTCATCGGCTTCGCCATCTACGGCACCAGCGACCGTGAAGTGTTCGCACTGCCCGGTCATCTGCAGATCGGCGGCTCGCTGGGTGAGTGGGTAGGCCTGGTGTTCCTGGGCGCCGTGGCGTGGTGGATGTACGGCACCGCGCGCAAGGGCGCGAAGGCCTGACGGGAACCGTCAGCCGGATCGGGCGACTGCGCGGATTCGGCTGAGATAGACTGAAACAGGGGACGGGCCTTGGAGGTCCGTCCCCTTTTTGCTTCCCGCCCGCTCCCCAGTTTTTACACCGGCACCATTTCCCCACCCCATGTCCACGGATTCTTCGCGCCGCGCGAAGCTGATCATCTGCTTCGCGATCGTCTACCTGGTCTGGGGATCCACCTATCTCGTGGCCAGCATCGGCGTGCACGCGTTACCACCGCTGCTGTTCGGCGGGTTCCGGTTCATGACGGCCGGTGTGATCCTGGGGGCGACCGCGCTCGCGCTCGGGCGGCGCTTCGAGCTCGACGCGACGGAGTGGAAACACCTCCTCATCGTCGCCATCGGCAGCGTGTTCGTCGCGAACGGCTGCACGAACTGGGGGATGCAATACGTCGCGTCGAACCAGACGGCCATCCTCAATGCGTCGGCCGCGTTGTGGATCGCGCTGCTCGCGACGCGCGGACGCCGCGCGCATGCGCTCGATCGCCGCACGCTGATCGGACTCGTCATCGGCTTCGCGGGCGCGACGCTCATCATCTGGCCGCGCGGCTCGTTCGCGGGCAGCCACTTCGGCATGCAGCTGCTGATCCTGCTCGCGGTGTTCAGCTGGTCGGCGTCGACCGTCTACATCCGCAATACGCACTCGAAGCTGGACGTGCTGTCGTTCACCGCGATCCAGATGTTCATCGGCGGCTCGATGATGACGCTGACCGGCTTCGCGATCGGCGAAGGCGCGCGCTGGGAGTGGTCGCGGCCGGGACTCATCGCGATGGCGTATCTCACCATCGCGAGCTCGTGCATCGCGTACACGGCGTATACCTGGCTCGCGAAGAACACCACGCCGGCGCTGGTCGGCACGTACAGCTACGTGAATCCCGCCATCGCCGCGGTGCTCGGCTGGTGGTTCCTCGACGAACACATGGGCGCGAACCAGCTCGTCGGCATGGCGATCATGTTCGTCGGCGTCGCGCTAGTCAGCTGGCCGGGTGGGGATAGTGGTGCCGGTGTAAAAAGTGGGGATTAGCGCGAGGGTCGAGTGGTCGGCGACGTCGCTGCTAATCCCCACTTTTTACACCGGCACCACTATCCCCACCCTCATCAGCCAATCCACCAGCCGAGCCACCAGGCGGCGACGATGAAGAGGAGGCTGGGCGCGAGGCGGCCGAAGTATTGCGGGCCGCCGACGCGGGCGAGCGCCAGCTTCGTCACGATGTTCGTGCTGATGACGAGGCCGATGCCTTGAACCGCCAGCGGTGAGTCGACGATGCCGCGTGCCGAGAGTCCGGCGATGGACGCGGACGTCGAATGCGCGTCGAGGAAGCCGCCGACGATCGACGCCGCGAGTGCTCCGCTCGATCCGAACGTCTTCTGCAGCGCGACCACGAGCAGGCCCAGCGCGCAGAACAGGCCGGCGAAGATCAGCGCCAGCCGCAGGTTGAATGCCCGTCCCGGAAGCGCGCCGACTTCGATCGGGCTCGTGGCCGAATGCCAGGTGAACAGGAGTCCGGCGGTCACGCTCGCCACGGCCATCGATGCAAGCGGCAGCCACATCGACGCCAGCAACACCGGGTTCGCCACGCTCACGACGAGCAGCAGTTGCACCACGGTCGCCACCGATGACAGCGCCGCGCCGGCGACCGCCGCGCGCAGCGCTTCGGGTTGCTGCCGCGCGCGTTCGCCCATGGCGGCGATGACCGCCGAGCTCGAGACGAATCCGCCGACCAGGCCCGAGATCGGCAGACCGAACTTCGCGCCGACCAGCCGCTGGGCCACGTAGCCCGCCGCGTTGATCAGCATGATGAGCACGGTCACGCGCCACACCAGCTTGAGGTTGATCGCGTCCCACGGATCGATGGGTTCCTCGGGCAGGATCGGCAGGATCACCAGCGCCGCCGCGGCCAGCAGCAGCGCATCGAGCAGTTCCTGGTCCGTCAGCTTCTCCTGCACGAAGCTGCCGAGCTTCTCCCGCAGGTAGAGCAGCAGCGCGAGCAGCACTCCGCAGGATGCCGACAACATCGGCCGCGAGGCCGCGAGCGCGCCGATCACGAATGTCGCGATGAGTGCGATCTCGGTCGTCAGCCCCGGATCGTCGCGATGCGAGCGCAGGTACGCGGCGACGGAGAGCGCGACGACGCCGAGCGCGGACGCGCCCAGCAACAGGTTGCTGCCGCTCAATGCCGCCAGGACCGCGAGTAGCGCCGTGATCGCGAAGGTGCGGACGCCCGCCGCGGCGCGGCCGGGTCCCGTGCCCTTGCGTTTCTCGCGCTCGACGCCGATCAGCAGGCCGACGCCGAGCGCGACCGCGATCGACGAAATGACCGGATCGATCCCGTCGAGCTCACCCATGCGGAAGTCTGGCGTTCCCGCGACTCAATCCCGGCGCCGGCCGTGCATGACCTCAACCCGCCCGCGCGAGCCGATCATCCACGAGCCCAGCCAGCTCACGATGCTGACCACGAGCGCGCCGCCGACGGCGGTCCAGAACCCGTCGATGCGGAACCCTGGCAGCATGAGCGCGACGAGGCCGAGCATCGCGGCGTTCACGACCAGCAGGAACAGCCCGAGCGTGAGCAGCAGCGCCGGCAGCGATATCAGCAGCGCGAACGGCCGCACGATGGCGTTGACCACGCCTAACAACAACCCGGCGAGCACCAGCGTCATTGCGGAATCGATGTGAAACCCGTCGAACAGCTCGGTCGCCGCCCACAGTCCGAGCGCCGCGATGACTCCGCGCAGAATGAATCCCGCCATGGCTCAATACCTCGGTGTTGGCCGTTCTTCGTCCAGACCCTTCTCGAGGAAGACCTTGAGGCGGGTCAGCGCCAGCTCCCAGTGGCGGCGCTTGTGCAGATAGTACGTCACCCAGCGCTGGGCGGCAGGCACCCCGCTGCTCAGCAGCCGTACCGCGGTGCTCGTGGGCCCGATCCGTTCGAACAGGAAGTCCTCGACGATGACCGCGTCCGAAGAAGGCATGCCGGGCGTGGGCAGCAGGATCAGGCGCATGCGTTGCGCCGTCACGAGCACGTCGATGCTCGCGTCCAGCTCGACGCCGCCGCCGAACATCACGCGCAGCCAGCCTTTCTCGCGCGGCGTGATCGAGGCGCCCTCGGCGCACCATGAGGCCAGCAGACTGCTGTCCGTGAATGCCCGCCATACGCGCTGCACCGGCGCGGAGATCTCGACCCGGTGAGCGAAATTGCGAAAGGCGACGCCGCTCATGTTCTGAGTTGATGCTGTCCGTTCACTCCTGCTTGCGCAGGGCCATCACGACCACCGGGATCAACGACACCACGATGATGCCGATCGTCACGAGGCCGAAGTTCTCCTTGATGAACGGGAGATTGCCGAAGAAGTACCCCAGCCACACGAACGACAGCACCCATGCGATGCCACCGGTGAAGTTGTATCCCTGGAAGCGCCCGTACGGCATGCGCGCGACGCCCGCGACGAACGGCGCGCAGGTGCGCAGGATCGGCAGGAAGCGCGACAACACGATGGTGACCGGTCCGTACTTCGCGAAGAACGCCTCGGTGCGCTGCAGGTATTCGACCTTGAGGAAGCGGATGCGCCCACTGAATGCCGGCGGCCCTATCCACCTGCCGATGTGGTAGTTAGCCGTATTGCCGCCGATCGCCGCCACGATCAGCACCAGCGACAGCAGCGGCGCGGTGAGCGTGCCGCTGGTATCCACCGCCGCGAGCGCGCCCGCCGCGAACAGCAGGGAGTCGCCCGGCAGGAACGGCGTCACGACGAAGCCGGTTTCCGCGAACACGATCGCGAACAGGATGACGTAGATCCAGAGGCCGTAATTGCGCAGCAGCTCGACCAGGTGGGAATCGAGGTGCAGGATGAAATCGACGAACCAGGTGATCAGCTCCATGCGGGGGTCATTTTCTCGTTGAAACAGACCCCGAAACCGCGGCGTCTGCGCTCGCCGTGAGACCGCGCGGCGCGGGCCGGACCTTGCGGCCGGCGAGGATTTCGAGTGCGGCGCGAACCGCGGGATCGTGCGCGACCCGGGTCCGGCGCGTGCGCGCATCGTCGAGATCGGCCGGCGGCAGGTTGCCGTCGTCGAACAGGTGTTCCGGCTCGATGCCGCTGCCCTGGATCGAACGGCCCGACGGCGTGAGGTAACGCGAGGTCGTCAGCTTCATGGCGCGTCCCTGCGTGAGCGGGATCACCGTCTGTACCGATCCCTTGCCGAACGTGCGCTTGCCCAGCAACGTCGCGCGGTCGTGGTCCTGCAGCGCGCCCGCGAGGATTTCGGCCGCCGACGCGGTGCCGCCGTTGACGAGCACGACCACCGGCACCTCCGGGAAGATGTCGCCCGGCGTCGCCGACATGCTGAAGCGCGACGCCGGCGTGCGTCCGTCGGCGCTCACGATCACGCCTTCCTCGAGAAACTGGTCCGCGACCTCGACGGCCGACTCGAGCACGCCGCCCGGATTGTTGCGCAGGTCGAGCACGACGCCGCGCGGCTTGGCGGCGAGCTCGCGGCGCGCACGGGCGACGCTCGCGGCGAAATCCTCGCCGGTCGCGTCGCTGAAGTTCGTGATGCGCGCATATAGATAGCCGCCCTCGAGCGGCACGACGGCCACACTGTGCACGTCGACCTGCGCGCGTTCGACGGTGAATTCGAGCGGCAGCGCGTATCCGGTGCGCGTCACCGCGAGTTTGACGGTCGAGCCGCGCGGACCGCGCATGCGCGCCATTGCGCCATCGAGATCTGCGCCGACCGGCTGGCCGTCGATGGCCGAGATCAGGTCACCGCTGCGGATGCCCGCGGCCGCGGCGGGCGAATCGCGGAACGGCCGCACCACGCGCAGCGCGCGGTCCGCGGTCGACACCTCGATGCCGATACCCGCGTACGTACCGGCCGTGCTCACCCGCAGGTCGGCATATTCCTCGGCATCGAGATAGGACGAATACGGGTCGAGTCCCCCGACCAGGCCGCGCAACGCGCCGTCGATGAGCCGCGGACGTTCGACGTCCTCGACGTACTCGCGCTGCACGCGTTCGATGACCTCGTTGAGATGCGCGGCCTCATCCGACACGAGCGGGCGGGACGGCGGCGCGACCGCGGTCGCGACGGCCGGCGCCTGGGGAGGATCGCGATGCGCGAACACCGCGCCGCCCGCGGCGATCACGATGCCGATCACGATCCCGATGAGCAGCAGCTTCATGGGGATAAATCCTAACCCAGAACGGGAAGCGGACGGTGCGGCGGGTCGTCAGCCCGCATCCCGCGCGGATTCGTCGATGAGGAACGCGCCGGGTGTCGCGGCGGCGAGCACCGGGAGGACGTCGAGCACCTCGCCGAACGGCACCGGCCTGGCGATCGCGAATCCCTGGCCGTAGTCGACCCCGAGCGCGCGGACGCGCGTGCGGATCTCCTCGGTCTCGACGTATTCGGCGACGGTGGTGATGTCCATCGCACGGGCGAGCTGCGCGATGGCGCGCACCATCGACTCGGCACGCTCATCGCGCAGGATGTCGCGCACGAAGCTGCCGTCGATCTTGAGCATCGAAACGGGCATGGCGCGCAGGTAGGAAAGTGACGACAGGCCGGTACCGAAGTCGTCGAGCGCCACGCCGCAGCCGAGCTTGCGCAGGCGGGACATGAGCGCTTCGGCGTCCTTCATGCTCGCGACCGCCGCGCTCTCCGTGAGCTCGAAGCAGAACACGGCCGGGTTGATGCGGCTGTTCTCGATGCTGCGGATCACGTAGTCCGGGAATTCCTCGTCGGTGAGCGACTGGCCGGAAAAATTGATCGTGAAGCTGACCGGCGCCTTCGACAGCAACTCGCGCCTCGGACGCAGTAGTTCGATCACGCTCGAGATCACCCAGCGGTCGATCGTCGGCATCATCTGGTAGCGCAGCGCCGCCGACAGGAACCGGTCCGGCCCGATGCTGTTGCCCTCGGGATCGACCATGCGAAGCAGCAGTTCGTAGTGCGGCTTCGCCTGCCCGTCGTCGACGAATGGCAGGATCATCTGCGCCTCGAGCCGCAGGCGGTTCTCGGCGAGCGCCGCGCGCACGTCGGTCGCGACGTTGATGTCGGTGAACCGGCGGATGATGCTGACGTCGTTTTCCTGGAAGGTCTCCAGGCGATTGCGGCCGCGGTCCTTGGCGGCCTTGCACGCCGATTCCGCCTCGGCGAGCGAGCGGCCGATGTCGCCGTCCTGGCCCTTGAATGGTGTGACGCCGAGGCTGATCGACAGCCGGAAGCGCGCGTCGACGTGCGCGCTGGACAGGCGCGTGACGCCTTCGCGCAGGCCTTCGCCGAACATCGCGGCTTCGTCCATTTCAGAGGGCATCACCACCGCGAAGCGGTCGCCCGAGATGCGCGCCGCGACGGAGTTCGGCGGCAGATGCTTGCGCAGCAGGTCGCCGATCTGCGCGATCGCCTGGTCGCCGACGTGCATGCCGAAGTTCTCGTTGATGACGTGCAGCTCGTCGATGTCGACGTACAGCAGGCTCCAGCGCTGCGTGCGCGCCTGCGCATCCTGGAACGTGAGCTTCACGCGCTGCTCGAGCGCCGCGCGCGTGAGCAATCCGGAAAGCGTGTCGTAACTGGTTTCGATGCTGGCCGCGACCTTGCGCGCGAGCAGGTCGGCGAGATGCACGTCGCGCCCGACGAACTCCGGTGCCTCGAGCCGGCGGAACAACGCGAGCACGCCCGAGGTGCGGCCCGAGCCCTGGCGCAGCGGACAGGCGAGGATGCGGTACGGAATCGCGACCTGCCCGGCCTGCGTCGCGATCCGGTTGATCACGAGCGGATCGATGCGCGTCTGCGTGATCGCGAGCAGCTGTTTCTGCGTGCGCGTGAGGATGCTGGCGTCGACGGTGTCCGGATGCGTGAGCACGAGGCCCTTGTCCGGCACGACGATGCCGGCCAGGACGCACTTGAGATGTCCGGCCGCGTTCGCGAGCAGACCCTGCAGGTCATCCGAGCCGCCGGACTGCGGATGCGTGCCGGTCACCGAAAGCAGTAGTTCGAGATCCTTGTCGCGCGCGGTCAGCGATTCGTTGAGCTGCTCGATGTCGGCGCGCGCGAGCAGGTCGCGGCGCAGCAGCTCGAGCGCGGGCTTGAGCTGGTCGTGCACGTAGGAAAACGGCAACACGTCGGCGGCCTTCTGCCGGTTGCACGCGACCGCAACCGCCGCGGCCACGTTGCCGTGCGTGTCGCGCAGCCAGAATAGATAGGCCGGTCCGTCGTCGGGCAGCGCGCAATGCTGGCCGACGCATTCGCGGTCGCCGTCGAGCTGCGTGATCGCCTGCAGGACCAGCCCGAACAGGTCCGGGTTGGTGCCGGACGCGCTCGCCCACAGGAGCTTGCCCGTGTTGTCGAACAGGCACACGGATGCCGCGCGCGGCAGCAGCGCCCGCACGAGCTGTGCGTAGGGCTCCATGGAGGCTTCGAAGGTCATCAACGGACGAACATCGCCCATACGGGGGCGTATGGCGTTGATGGAGTTGGCGTTTTCGCCGGCAGGCCCTAGGAGTCTGGAGCTGGAAGTCCCACTACGGCGCGGCTTTACCGAACCACGGGCGCGGGTCAACGGGTTTCCCGCCCTTGCGGATCTCGAAATACAGCTCCGGGCGCGGCCGTCCGCCCGAATCTCCCATGGTCGCGATAGTGTCGCCGGCCGTCACCCGTTCGCCGACTTCCTTGTAGAGCCGGTCGTTGTGACCGTAGAGACTGAGATAGCCGTCCCCGTGGTCGATGATGGTCAGAAGGCCCAGGCCCGACAGCCAGTCCGCGTACACCACGCGGCCGTGGTAGATCGCGCGTACCGGCGCGCCCTGGGAACCTGCGACCAGCATGCCGTCCCACTTCATGCCGCCGGCGCGGATCTGTCCGTACGAGGCGACCAGTTTGCCGGCGGCCGGCCAGGCGAGTTTGCCGCGCAACTTCGCGAACGCGTCCTTGCTGTCGGTCGGAAACTTGTCGATCCGCTCGAGCGCGCGGCGCAGCTCGCGCACCAGTTTCTCGAGGCCGCCCTGCTGCCCCTTGAGGCGCTCCAGCTCCTTCGCGCGGTTCTTCGACTCGGCGTCGAGCGCGACCAGCGCGCGGCCGCGCCGCTCGCGCGCGGCCTGCAGGCGCGACACCTCGGCCGACTGGCGCTGCTCGAGCGCGGCGAGTCTTTCCTCCTCTTCCGCGAGTTTCGCGTCGAGGGAGCTCAACTCCTCGATGTGTGCGTTGATCGCCGCGATCTGCTCGGCGCGCGCCTTTCCGAAGTAGCGGTAGTACGCGAGCACGCGCCCCGCCTCGGCGGGATCGCGCTGGTTCAGCAGTAGTTTGATGGGCTCCCGCGTGCCGATCATGTGCGCGGCGCGGATCTGTCCGGCGAGCGTCGCGCGGTCGCGCGCCAGCGCCGCGTCTTCCTTGCGCCGCTGCTCCGCGAGCTCCGTGCGGCGCGCCGCGCGCTGCGCGCGTTCGCGCCGCAGCTTCTCGAGCTCGCCGCGCGCGTTGCCGACCGTCTTCTCCGATTCCTCGAGTTCCCGAGTGAGCTTGTCGCGCCGGCTCGCGTCGCGCTGCATCTCGGCCCGCACCTTCTCCATCTGCGCGCGCACCGCCTTGAGCTCGGCCTCGGCCTTGGCGGGGTCCTCCGCGGCCGGGAGAGCGCCGGCGACCATGCAGGCGAGCAGGACGGCGAGTGTCCGGACGACGGGTCCAACGAAGATCCGGCGGTAGGCCCGCAAGGGTTTCGGCATGGTCATATTATTGCCGGGGATCGCCGGGTTAATGCCAATTCCTGGCCAGTTCCTCGCGGAAAACAGGCGATGGCGGGGGCTGTCGTTATAATGCGCTCCCTTTTTTTGCCGGCCGGGACGCCCCGGGACGAATGGAAAACCTGATCCAGTACGTGACCCATCATCCGCTGCTCGTGGGGGCCGCGGTGCTGGCCCTCGTGGTCGTGGTCGCCTTCGAATCGCGCCAGCGCGCCACCGCGTTCGCGGCCGTGTCTTCACAGGAGCTGATCCGCCTGATGAACCAGGGTGCGCTCGTGCTCGACATCCGCAAGCCCGAGGAATTCGAGGCGGGACACGTCAAGGGCGCCAAGCAGCTCGCGTCCGACAAGATCCTGACCGCCGGCGAGACCTTCAAGCGCTTCAAGGACAAGCCCGTGGTCGTGTACTGCGAGTCGGGCTCCCTCGCCGCGGCCGCCGTGCGCCAGCTCAACGCGCAGGGTTTCACCAAGGCATTCACGCTGCGCGGCGGCTTCGCCGGCTGGCGCGCGGAGAACCTGCCTGTGTCCAAGGCGGCGTAACCGCCAGTCCTGATGACTCAGCCCAACGTAACCATGTACACCACGAGCTGGTGTCCTTACTGCGAACGCGCCCGTCGGCTGCTCGGCTCGAAGCAGGTCGCGTTCCAGGAAATCGACGTCGAAGCGGCGCCCGCGAAGCGCGCCGAGATGCAACAACGCAGCGGCCGCAGATCCGTGCCGCAGATTTTCATCGGCGACACCCACGTGGGCGGATCCGACGATCTGTACGCCCTCGAGAGTGCCGGCAAGCTCGATGCCCTGTTGGGCAGGTAAGCCGGCCGCCGAAATTCTTCAACACAGGAAATCATCATGGAAAACCAGACCGCGCCCGCGGCGAACCAGAACCCCAACGGTCCCACCCTCGCCGTGCAGTCGGTGTACCTCAAGGACTGCTCGTACGAAGCGCCGAAGGGCCCGCGAATCGAAGGCAACTGGAGCCCGCAGATTTCGCTCGACATCAACACGACGACCAACGTCGTCACGCCCGAGCTCAACGAGATCGTGCTGACCGTGACGGTGGGCGCCAAGCAGGGCGAATCGACCGCGTTCCTCGTCGAGGTGAAGCAGGCCGGCCTCTTCGTGATGCGCGGACTGAGCCAGGACGAGCAGCGCCGCATCATCGGCACCTTCTGCCCGAACTTCCTGTTCCCGTACGCGCGCGTCGCGGTCTCGCAGCTCGTGACGCAGGGCGGATTCCCGAACTTCGTGCTGCCGCCGGTCGATTTCGACCAGCTGTTCGCGCAGGGCATGGCGCGCGCCGCGCAGCAGCAGGCCGGCGCGGGCGGCCAGGGCACGCCGAACTGATCGGCGCCCCGGCCGAGCGGCGCGACACGTGAGCGGGACCAAGCCCAGCGAATCGCCGAACGGCCTGGCGCACGCACCGGTCGCCGTGCTCGGCGCCGGTTCATGGGGAACGGCGCTCGCGATCCAGTTCGCGCGCGCCGGTCACCCGACGCGGCTCTGGAGCCGCAACCCGGACGACGCCGCCGCGATGAGCGCGAGCCGCGTCAACCAGCGCTATCTACCCGACGCGCGTTTTCCCGACGGGATCGCCGTGCACGGCGACCTCGCGGAAGCCGTGTCGGGCGCCGTCGCGATCATCATCTCGGTTCCGAGCCACGCGTTGCGCGAGCTGCTCGCGCAATTGAAGCCATTGCTCGTGCGCGCGGCGCGCGTCGGGTGGGCCACGAAGGGTTTCGAACTCTCCACGGGCAAACTACCGCACCAGGTGGCGCGCGAAGTGCTCGGCGACGAATATCCGGTCGCGGTGTTGTCCGGTCCGACCTTCGCGCGCGAAGTGGGCCTCGGCCTGCCGACGGCGATGACCATCGCCTCCGCGGATCCCGACTACGCCGCGTACCTGGCGCGCGCGCTGCATGCGTCGAACTTCCGCGCCTACACGTCGACCGACATCGTCGGCGTCGAGGTGGGCGGCGCGGTCAAGAACGTGCTCGCGGTGGGCGCTGGCCTGTGCGACGGCCTCGGTTTCGGCGCGAACACGCGCATCGCGCTGATCACGCGTGGCTTGACGGAAATCACGCGGCTCGGCGTCGCGCTGGGCGGGCGCGCCGAAACGTTCATGGGTCTCGCCGGACTCGGCGATCTCGTGCTCACCTGCACCGACAACCAGTCGCGCAACCGGCGATTCGGCCTCGCGCTCGCGGCCGGAAAGACGCCGGAGCAGGCACTGCGCGAGATCGGGCAGGTGGTCGAGGGCTACAGCGCCGCGCGCGCAGTGCACGAGGTCGCGACGCGCGAGAACGTCGACATGCCCATCGCGCGCGGCATCTATCGCATCCTCTACGAGAACGAGCCGGCGAAGGACGTCGTCAAGGAACTGATGACGCGTCCGATCCGCGCCGAGGTCGAGTAGGCAGCGCGAAGATGAGTAGTTAGCCTGCCGATCCGGCGAAGCCGAGCTGGCGCCAGGCTTCGTACACCGCGATCGCCGCGGCGTTGGAAAGGTTGAGGCTGCGGTTGCCCGCGAGCATCGGCAGCGACAACACGTTATCCGGCGCGATGTCGGCCAGCACCTGCGGCGGCAGGCCGCGGCGCTCCGAACCGAACAGCAACACGTCGCCCCGCTCGAAGCGCGCATCCACGTGACGCCGCGTACCGCCCGTCTCGATCGCGAACCAGCGTCCGGTCAGCGCCGCGCGCGCCGCGGCGTAATTCTTGTGGACGTGCACGGTCGCGAGCTCGTCGTAGTCGAGGCCGGCGCGGCGCACCGACTTGCGGTCCAGCCGGAAGCCGAGCGGCTCGATCAGGTGCAGCTCACACCCGGTGTTGGCCGCCAGCCGGATCAGGTTGCCGGTGTTGGGCGGGATCTCCGGCTCGAAGATGACGACGTGGAACATCGGCGGCCGGGATCATTCCTGTAGTTTGAACGAGATGCGGATGCTCGAAAGTCCGTAGTCGCACTCGTTGGCGAACTTGCCGCTGCTGATCGTGTCGAGCGCGGCGGCGTCCAGCGACGGATGGCCGCTCGACTGCGCGATCTCGGCGTCGACGACCTCGTCACTGCCGGGCGGCACGAAGTAGCGCACGACCACCGATCCTTCGATGCCGCGCTGGCGCGCATCGGCCGGATAGAACTGCTGCGCATCGATCTGCGTCTTAAGGCGCGCGCGGCATTTTCCGGCCGCCACGTTTTCGGCGAGCTTGGGGATTGCCTTGCAATCGATTTTCATTGCGCCCTTGTCCGGCTGCACGTACACATCGCCGAGGATGAGGCGGCGCGTGACCTTGGGACCGATCAGCACCTCGCGCGTGAGCACCGCCGGCTCGCCGGTGACGAAATCCTTCGAGCGCAGTTCGGCCTTGCAGGACATGAACTCCTGCTCGTTGTTGGAGACGTCGACGAAGGCGAGTCGCTGCGCGCCGCGGCAATCGCCGACGAGGTTCCACGCGCACTCGTGGTGATAGTCGTTGGTGTAAGCCACGAAGCCGTATCCCTTCGAGGCCTTGGCATCGCGCCCGCCGCGCGCGAACTCCTGTGACTGCACCGGCTTGAACCGCTCGCGGCGCTTCAGCATCGCGGCGACGACCTTGGATGCCTCGGCCTCGGCGCGTTTGCGATCGGCCGCGGGCACGGTCTGTTCGATGGCGTTCAGCGCTTCGGTGTCGAAGCCGGCCTCGCCGGTGGGCTTCGCCTCCGCGGGATTGACCGCGTCCCAGTATCCGGCCGCCGCGCGCGCGTACACGTAACGCTGGAACGGATCGGGGCGTTTGCCGTCCGGCGCGTAGAGGACGATGAGACGCTGGGCGGCCGCCAGGTAGTCGAGCGTCACGGCCTTCTTGAGCCAGCGCTCGACCTCGGCGTAGTCGACGTCACCGCAGGTGATGTTCGTCGCGAGATCGGCGAGACCGCGCGCGGCGCGATCGTGGCCGAGCTCGTCGGCTTTCAGCAGCGCGTTGCGCGCGTCGACGCAGTCGGAACGGGTGACCGCCACGTACGCGATCTGGCTGCCGGCCAGCACGCCCGCGCGTGCGCGGCCGGCCTTGAGCTCGTCGAGCCAGCGGGTCAACTGCTGTTCCGCCGTGATGGGCTTGCCGCCGAGCTTCACCTCGAGCAGCGAGAACGCGTCCTCGTACCCGGGGGTTTCCGGGACGACATCCGAGGCGGAGAACTGGGGCGTCGGCGCGCCGGCGGGAGTTGCGGGGGTCTGGGCGCCGGCGGTGGCGGCGGCCAGGACGAGTGCGAGGTAGCGGAGGGTGTGCATGGGGCGCGCATCGTACAATGCGCGCCATGGCTGCCGCTGCTGAGAACGTAGACAACCCGCTGCTCACCTCGTTTTGCGGGATGGAGCTCAACTCCCCGATCGTGCTGTTGTCCGGATGCGTCGGATTCGGCGAGGAATACACGCGCGTCGAGGGTTTCTCGAATCGCGACGTGGGAGCGATCGTATTAAAGGGAACCACGGGCCAGGCGCGGCTCGGCAACAGGCCCCACCGCGTGTACGAAACGCCGTCTGGCATGCTCAACGCGATCGGGCTGCAGAACCCCGGCGCCGAATACGTGGTGAAGAAGATCCTGCCGACGCTGGATTTTCGCGAGACGCGTTTCTTCGCGAACGTCTCGGGCTCGACCATCGAGGAGTACGCCGAGGTCACGCGCCGGTTCGACGACTCGCCGATCGACGCCATCGAGATCAACATTTCCTGCCCGAACGTGAAGGAAGGCGGCGTCGCATTCGGCAACTACCCGGACATGTCGGCGAAGGTGGTCGAGGCCTGCCGCAAGGCGACCTCGAAGCCCATCATCACGAAGCTGTCGCCTAACCAGACGGACATCCGCGAAAACGCGCGGCGTTGCATAGAAGCGGGCACGAACGGCCTCGCCGTCATCAACACCGTCATGGGCATGGCGATCGACGTGAAGTCGCGGCGGCCGGTGATAGGCAACGTGCAGGGTGGGTTGTCCGGGCCGGCCATCAAGCCGATCGCGCTGCTCAAGGTGCACCAGGTCCACGACGTGGCGAAGAAACACGGCGTGCCGATCATCGGGCAGGGCGGCATCACCACCGTCGACGACGCGCTCGAGTTCCTGATTGCGGGCGCCACGACCGTGGGCCTGGGGACTGGGCTTTTCTACGATCCGCTTCTGTGCCGCAAGATCAATGCGGGCGTGGCGGACTATCTGCGGGCTAACAACTTGCGGAGAGTCGGGGACCTGGTCGGTTCGCTGCGCACGGACTGACTTCCGTCAGGCCGCGCGCAGCGTTCCAGGCAACTTCATCCCTGCGACTATTCCTTGCCCCGGCGGGCGGCCGTGTAGCGCCAGATGATGGCGGCAGCGGCCAGGATCCCCACGACGACCAGAACGATGTCCGACGTGTAGTCGTGACGCGAACCCTGGACGACGATCTCCGGGTACTTCGTGCTCTGTACGACGATTTCTTGCATGGTTCCTCTCTTCTCCGGCGGCTGATGTCCGGATACCTGTTGGGGTACAGAGTGGAACAAACGCGGGACACTGGAAACCAAGGTGTTTCCGAATCGCGACGCTTATCACGCAGGTCTATTGTTATGTAACCCCTTTCACGGGAACTACTGAAAAGACAGCGTTGCCACGCACGAAAGTTAGCGATACCAGCCTCACTACGCGGCCCGCGCGCGGTGTGAACCGCGCCACATTGTTAGGTGGGGATATGGGTGCCGGTGTAAAAAATGGGGACATTCCTCGTTTCCCCGCCGAAGCGGGCAAAAGGGGACGGGCCTTCTGAGGCCCGTCCCCTTTTGCCAGGAAACGAGGAATGTCCCCATTTTTTACACCGGCACCGCTTTCCCCATCAGGGCAGGGACTCGTCGTCGGACATGCCGAGTTCCTTGAGCTTGCGGGTCAGCGTGTTGCGACCCCAGCCGAGCACGCGCGCGGCTTCCTGGCGGTGGCCGTGTGTGCGGTTGAGCGCGACGCGGATCAGCACGCGCTCGAACTCGGGCATCGCCTGGTCGAGCCACGCGACCGTGCCGTCGTACGGCTGCGCCTTGGCCCACAGCGTCAGCGCCGCGGCCCAGTCGGTCTGCGCGGCCGGCGTGACGATGTGCATTTCCGAAGGCAGGTCTTGCAGCTGTATCTCGCTGCCGGGCGCGAGCGCGGTCAGGCGGCGGCAGAGATTCACGAGCTCGCGCACGTTGCCGGGCCAGCGATAGGACTGGAGGCGCTCCAGCGTGACCGGCGCCAGTGTCTTGGTTTCCGTCCCGAGCTCCGCCGCGGCCACCCGCAGGTAGTGTCCCAGCAGGTCGGGCACGTCTTCCGTGCGCGAGCGCAGCGGCGGCAACTCGATGCGGATGACGTTCAGGCGGTGATAGAGATCCTCGCGGAAGATCCCGCGCTCGACGCGTTCCTCCAGGTTCTGGTGCGTCGCGGCGATGACGCGCACGTCGACCTTGACCGGCGTCTGGCCGCCGACGCGATAGAACTCGCCTTCCGCCAGCACGCGCAGCAGTCGCGTCTGCAGCGGCGTCGACATGTCGCCGATCTCGTCGAGGAACAGCGTGCCGCCGTTCGCCTGCTCGAACCGTCCGCGACGCTGCGCGTCGGCGCCCGTGAACGAGCCCTTCTCGTGACCGAACAATTCGGATTCCAGCAGCTCCGCCGGGATCGCCGACGTGTTCAACGCGACGAACGGCTTCGAGGCGCGCGGGCTGTGCTCGTGCAGCGCGCGCGCGACCAGCTCCTTGCCCGTGCCGGATTCGCCGGTGATCAGCACCGCCACGCTCGAGCGCGACAGGCGCCCGATCGCGCGGAAAACCTGCTGCATCGCCGGCGCCTTGCCGAGCAACTCCGGAATTTCCGGCGCCTGCGTCGGCGCATCGTCGCTGCGCCGCGCGGTCTGCCCGGCGCGCCGCACGAGCTCGACCGCCTGGTCGATGTCGAACGGTTTCGGCAGATATTCGAACGCGCCGCCTTCGTACGCGGACACCGCGCTCGGCAGATCCGAATGCGCGGTCATCACGATCACGGGCAGCGTCGGATGCGCGGCGCGCACTTCGCGCAGCAGGTCGATGCCGGAGCTGCCCGGCATGCGGATGTCGGTGAGCAGGACGTCGGGGGCGTCGGTGCGCAGGGCCGCCATCGCGGGCTCGGCGGAATCGAACGCACGGGGCACCATGCCGCTCGCGCGCAGCGCCCGTTCCAGCACCCAGCGAATCGACGCATCGTCTTCCACGAGCCAGACCCTCATGGCGGGCTGGTTGGCTGGCGGCGAGGTGGCGTTGTGCATATAGGTTGGGTCGACGCTCATGCGTTCTCCGGTAAGGGCAGCAGGATCGTGAAGATCGTGCGCCCAGGCTTGCTTTCGAATTCGATGAGGCCGCCGTGACGCGTGACGAGGTCTTGCGAAACCGCGAGACCCAGGCCGGTGCCGTTGGCACGTCCGGTGACCAGGGGGAAGAAGATGGTGTCGGCGAGCTCGGGCGGTACGCCCGGCCCGTTGTCCTCGACCTGCAGGATGGCCGCGAGCTTGTGACGCGCGGCGCCGATGTTCACGTTCGCCGAAACGCGCGTCCGTATCACGATGCGTCCGCGATCACCGACGGCGAGCAGCGCGTTGCGCGCGACGTTGAGCAGCGCCTGGATGATCTGGTTCGCATCCACCTCGGCGTTCGGCAGCGACGGATCGTAGTCGCGCTCGACGAGCACACCGGAGCGCGCCTCGCTGCGCAGCAGGCGGAACACGTGCTCGCAGATCTCGTGGATGTTGATGAGCGTCTTCTGCGGCGCGCGCGACGGGCCGATCATCGAATCGACCAGCGCGGTCAGGCGATCCGCCTCGCTGATGATGATGCCGGTGTATTCGCGCAGGTGCTCGTGCAGCTCGCGCTCGAGTAGTTGGGCCGCGCCGCGCAGGCCGCCGAGCGGATTCTTGATCTCGTGCGCGAGCTGCCGGACCATCTGGCGGCTCGAGTCGAGGCGCGCCATGAGCTCGTTCTCGCGCGAGATGCGCTGGCGCTGCGTGGCGTCGGAGATTTCGAGCAGCAGGTACTTGCGCTCGAATTCGCTGTCCATCGGCGTCATCGTGACGTCGATGACGCGATGTTCGCGGCCGAGCGGGCCGGTCATCACCGACATTTCGCGCTCGGACAGCGTTTCGCCGGTTTCGAGCGCGCGGCGCATGAGCGGGTTCAGCGAATCCGCGTCGAGCACCAGCGAGAGAAAGGGTTTGCCGCGCGCCTGGTTGACGCTGACGGCGAGCAGATCCTGCGCCGCGACGTTCGCGTAGACGACGCACAGGTCCGCATCGAGCACGACGATGCCGGTCGCGAGCGCGCCGATGAGATCGGCGGGCTCGAAGTGCGCGATCGCGGAAGGAAGAAAACGTTCAACCGCCATGACGGCCTCCGGCCGCGCATGGTGGCGCGTTCAGTTGCGGGGCCTGGGCGCGGTCGGCAGTGCCCGACCCGGCATGTTCAGCGAAGGCCTGAAGACGTGGAACTGCGACTGCGCGCTGCACAGCGTACGGCCGAAGCGATCCTTCACCGTGACCGCGAGCGTGTGCGTGCCGCGATCGATCGGCGCCGTCCACGCATAGGTTCCCGAGCCGTCGCCCACGACCTTCCCATCGAGCGTCAGCTCGATGATGTGTCCGGACCGTTGCGCCGGTTGCAGCGACACGCCGAGGTTCACGACTTCCGGATTCGTGAAAGTCTCGTCCTGCTTCGGAGTCGGCGTGCAGCTCGTGTACTGGAAGTCGTCGATCTCGTTCAGCAACTGCTGCTCGCGCGGCACATTCGACGGGGTGCTCGGCGGGGGCGGCGCGGAATAGGTCTGCGCCGGTTGCAGGTCGACGGGTTGACCGCCCGGCAGCGGGCGATCCGAATAGGTCTTGGTGCCGTCTTTCTCGACGCGCACGTAGGTCGTCGCCAGCGTCGTCGACGCGGCAAACAACATTCCCAGAGCGATGAGGGGCAAGCGCCTCATGGGACCGGAGCATAGCGCCTGCGGCTGAACGCCACCAAAACGCGTCGCACAGAATCAGGCGGCGGCCCCCGGCCAGGGCCGCCGCCCAGCTCAAATGCGCGGCCGGGATGCCGGCGGGTGTGAAACTCGGGTCGATCCCCGCGTTTTTCTCCCTGCTGGCATCCAGCCGCCTCATGCCGCCTCAGCAGCTGTAGTAAAGCTCGAGCTCCACCGGGTGAGTGCTCATTCGGAAGCGCGTGACTTCCTGCATCTTCAGTCCGATGTAAGCGTCGATGACGTCGTTGGTGAACACACCACCGCGCGTCAGGAACTCGCGATCCTTGTCCAGGGCCTCGAGCGCCATGTCGAGCGAGTGGCAGACCTGCGGAATGGCCTTCTCCTCCTCCGGCTCCAGGTCGTACAGATCCTTGTCGGCCGGTTCGCCCGGGTGGATCTTGTTCTGGATGCCGTCGAGGCCGGCCATCATCATCGCCGCGAACGCGAAGTACGGATTCGCCGAGGAGTCCGGGAAGCGCACTTCGATGCGGCGCGCCTTCGGGTTCGAAACCCACGGAATGCGGATCGAAGCCGAACGGTTGCGCGCGGAGTACGCGAGCATCACGGGCGCCTCGAAGCCCGGCACGAGACGCTTGTAGCTGTTCGTGCCCGGGTTCGTGAAGGCGTTGATCGCCTTCGCGTGCTTGATGATGCCGCCGATGTAGTAGAGCGCGGTGTCGGAGAGACCACCGTACTTGTCGCCCGCGAACAGGGCCGTGCCGGCCTTCTGCAGCGACTGGTGCACGTGCATGCCCGAGCCGTTGTCGCCGACGAGCGGCTTCGGCATGAACGTCGCCGTCTTGCCGTAGCTGTGCGCGACGTTGTGGATCGCGTACTTGAGGATCTGCACTTCGTCGGCCTTCTTCACGAGGCCGCCCGCGCCCACGCCGATTTCGCACTGTCCGCCGGTGGCGACTTCGTGGTGATGCACCTCGACCTTCATGCCCATCTCGACGAGCGCGTCGCACATCGCCGAGCGGATGTCCTGGTAGGCGTCGACCGGCGGAACCGGGAAGTAGCCGCCCTTGATGCCCGGGCGATGGCCCTTGTTGCCGTCCGGATAGACGGTGTTGCTGTTCCAGGCGCCTTGTCCCGAGTCGATCTCGTACGAGGTGCCATTCATGCCGCTGTTCCAGCGGACGCTGTCGAAGATGAAGAATTCGTTTTCGGGACCGAAAAGCGCGCCGTCGGCGATGCCCGTCGACTTCAGGTAAGCCTCGGCACGCTTGCCGAGCGAGCGCGGACAGCGCTCATAGCCCTGCATCGTGGCCGGCTCGATGATGTCGCAGCGGATGTTGACCGTGGTCTGCTCGAAGAACGGATCGATCACCGCGGTCGTCGGGTCCAGCGCCAGGATCATGTCCGACTCGTTGATGCCCTTCCAACCTGCGATGGAGGAGCCGTCGAACATCTTTCCGTCGCGGAACAGGTCTTCATCGACGAGGTTCGCGGGAATCGTTACGTGTTGTTCTTTGCCGCGGGTGTCGGTGAAGCGAAGGTCTGCGTACTTGACCTCCTTGTCCTTGATCAACTTGATTACATCAGCCGGTTTCATTGTTTTACCTCTGCCTCTGGAAGGGTTTGAGCCTCGGTCTCAATGCATTCGCTGTGCCACCCTGGGAATCCTTTTGAATCAAGAACTTGGAGGACTCGAGGGTCAACATTCGCACATCTTTGGTGCGGGCGACTCGAATTTTGCACCATCCTGAGACGCAATTCGCGACCCTGAAAAGGGCGTCGCACTCCCATGAGGCGAAATTCTGGTTCCATATGCATATTGATCGGCGTATAGTCCACTTATGGACTTGAGGGACTCGCCATGAATCTCACGCTTGCCGACCCGTATCGAGACTCCGGCTCCCACCGGCCGTCGAATCCCGCGATGGGGGGCGCCGGACTGCGCGCCTTTGGAAACATCGCGGAGGCCTGGGGCCTGAGCATCGCGGAGCAGCTCACGCTGCTCGGCATCGCATCGCGCTCCACGTACTTCAAATGGCGGCGCGAACAGTCGCCGCGCCTGCCCCGAGATACGCTCGAGCGGCTCTCCTACCTGCTCGGCATCTACAAGTCGCTGCAAATCCTCATTCCCGAACCGCGCGCCGCGGACGAATGGATCCGGAAGCCGAACACGGCGGCGCCCTTCGGTGGACGCTCCGCGCTCGATCGCATGTTGTCAGGCCAGGTCGCCGATCTTTACGTGGTCCGGCAGTACCTGGACGCCGAGCGCGGCTGACGGCGCGGCCCAGTTACCAGGGATGGTGTCGTCTCCTCTTCCCGCGCGGGCCGTACGCTTCGCGCCCGCCCATCGCATCGTCGCGAGCCGGCTGCCGACCATTCACCTGTTCGAGCGCGTCGCGGATCCCGCCGACTGGGATGCACTCTACGAGCTGGAATCCCTGACGAATCCACGCATCCGCAACGAGGTCGGCGAGCTGCATCTCGTGCCGAAGGCCGATCGCGTCGGCGGTCCGAACGCGTCCATCGTGATGGCGCCGTTCACGCATCTTTCGCCACAGGGAACACGCTTCACCGACGGGCATTTCGGCGCTTACTACGCGGCGGAGTCGCTCGAGACCGCGATCGCGGAGACGCGTTTTCACCGCGAGAATTTCCTGCGCGCCACGAGCCAGCCGACGATGGAGCTCGAGATGCGCTGTTATCTCGCGGACGTCGCCTGCGAACTGCACGATCTGCGCGGACTGCGCGCCGCGCTGAGCGAGGTGTACGACCCGTCGAGCTACCAGGCGTCGCAGAAGCTCGGCCGCGAGCTGCGCGCGGCCGGCTCCAACGGCGTCGCGTTCGAAAGCGTGCGCCGCAACGGCGGCGAATGTGTCGCGGTGTTCAGGCCGCGACTCGTGCAGAACGTGCGGCAGAGCGTGCATTTGAGATATGCGTGGGATGGCAGCCGCATCGCGGATGTCTACGAAATCCGCGCCATCGGGCCCGCCTGACCGGATATCTGTCATGCGCCGGGGCCGGGATATACTGCGCGCCGCTTTTTTCCGGCCGTGAACATGACCCAGTTTCCCGAAGTACCGTTGGGTACTCCGCCCAGAACCTTCCAGGACCTGATCTTCGCGCTCCAGAAATACTGGGCCGACCAGGGCTGCGTGATCCTGCAGCCGTACGACATGGAAATGGGCGCGGGTACGTTCCACACCGCGACCTTCCTGCGCGCGATCGGTCCGGAGCCCTGGTCCGCGGCCTACGTGCAGCCCTCGCGCCGGCCCACCGATGGCCGCTACGGCGACAACCCGTTCCGCCTGCAGCACTACTACCAGTTCCAGGTGGTGATCAAACCCTCGCCCCTGCCGATCCTCGACCTGTACCTCGGCAGCCTGCGCGCGCTCGGCTTCGACACGCTGGTGCACGACGTGCGCTTCGTCGAGGACAACTGGGAATCACCGACGCTCGGCGCGTGGGGACTCGGCTGGGAGGTCTGGCTCAACGGCATGGAGGTCACCCAGTTCACGTACTTCCAGCAGGTAGGTGGGCTCGACTGCAAACCCGTCACCGGCGAGATCACGTACGGTCTCGAGCGCCTCGCGATGTACCTGCAGGGTGTCGAGAGCATCTTCGACATCGTCTGGGCCGATGGTCCGCTCGGCAAGGTCACCTACCGCGACGTGTATCACCAGAACGAAGTCGAGCAGTCGAAGTACAACTTCGAGATCGCGGACACCGCGGTGCTGCTGCGGCGCTTCGACGAACACGAGGCGGAGTTCGCGCGGCTCATCGAGGCGAAGCTCGCGCTGCCCGCCTACGAGCAGGTGATGAAGGCTTCGCACACGTTCAACCTGCTCGATGCGCGCAAGGCGATCTCGGTCACCGAGCGCCAGCGTTACATCCTGCGTGTGCGCACGATGGCGCGCGCGGTGGCGCAGGCTTACTACGACAGCCGCGAGGCGCTGGGCTTTCCGATGCTGGCGGCCAGCGGCGCGGCCTCCGGGAGCGCGGCATGAGCAGGCGCGACTTCCTCGTCGAGATCGGTACCGAAGAACTGCCGCCCCTCGCGCTGCCGGAACTCGAACGCGCGTTCGCCGACGGCATTCGCGCGGGTCTGAAGGAAGCAGGGCTTCCGTCCGGCGATCTGCATTCTTTCGCGACGCCGCGGCGTCTCGCCGTGCTCGTTCATGAACTAGCTACCGAGCAGCCCGCCCAGGTGATCAAGCTCAAGGGTCCGCCGGTGAGCGCGGCCTTCGGCAAGGACGGCGCGCCCACCACGGCCGCGACGAAGTTCGCCGAGAAGTGTGGCGTCGCCGTGGGCGCGTTGACCCGCGTGACCGAGGGCAAGGGCGAATTCCTTTACTTCGAAGGCACGAAGCCCGGCCTCGCGACCACGGCGCTGCTGCCGGCGATCGTGCAACGCTCGCTCGATGCGCTGCCGATTCCGAAGCGCATGCGCTGGGGCGACTCCGACGCCGAGTTCGTGCGGCCCGTGCACTGGCTGGTCATGCTGTTCGGCAATGACGTCGTGCCGGCGCGCATCCTCGACACCGACGCCGGCCGTCACACGCGCGGGCATCGTTTCATGGGCAAGCGCCACCCGCTCGCGCTCGCGTCGCCCGCCGACTATTCCAAGACATTGTTCGACGATTTCGTGATCGCCGATTTCGCGGCGCGCCGCGAGCGCATCCGCGAACGCGTGGCGGAAGCCGGCGAGAAGCTGCGCGGCCATGCGCTGATCGATTCCGAGCTGCTCGACGAGGTCACGGCGCTCGTGGAGTGGCCCGAAGCCGTCGCCGGCGAATTCGAGGCGCGTTTCCTCGAGCTGCCGCGCGAGGTGCTGATCTCGACGCTGCAGGAGCACCAGCGGTATTTCCCGGTCGAGACGCGCGACGGCAAACTACTCGCGCACTTCGTAACCGTGAGCAACATCCGCAGCCGCGACTCGGCCAAGGTGCAGGCCGGCAACGAACGCGTCGTGCGCCCCCGTTTATCCGACGCCGCGTTCTTCTACGACCTGGACCGCAAGCAGAAGCTCGTCGACCGCGTGACCGCGCTCGACGCGGTCACGTTCCAGGCGAAGCTGGGCTCGATCGGCGACAAGGTCCGTCGCGTCACGAAGCTCGCCGGGGAAATCGCGTTGCTGATCGACGCCGATCGCGCGCAGGCCGAACGCGCCGCGACGCTCGCGAAGTGCGACCTGCTCTCGAACATGGTCGGTGAATTCCCCGAGCTGCAGGGAATCATGGGCCGTTACTACGCGCTCGCCGATGGCGAACCGGCGGAAGTCGCGAACGCGATCGACGAGCACTACATGCCGCGCGGCGCGGGTGGCGAATTGCCCGGCGGAGGCGTCGGGCTCGCCGTCTCGCTCGCCGACAAGCTCGACACGCTCGCCGGCATCTTCTCGATCGGCCAGAAGCCGAGCGGCACCAAGGATCCATTCGGTCTGCGTCGCGCGGCGATCGGCGCGTTGCGCATCGCGATCGAGAAAAAGCTCGATATCGACCTGCGCGCGCTGGTCGAACGCGCCTGCGAGCTGCAGCCGGTGAAGTCCGAAAAGGTTTCCGAGGAGTTGTGGCAGTACATCGTCGAGCGCCTGCGCGCCTATCTGCTCGATGCCGGCAATGACGGCGCCGTGGTGGGCGCGACCACCGAGATGTTCGATGCGGTCAACGCGAGTTCGCCCGTGTCGCCGCTCGATTTCGGCGCGCGGCTCGCCGCGTTGGTGAAGTTCCTCGGTCTGCCGGAGGCCGCCAGCCTGACGGCGGCCAACAAGCGCATTTCCAACATCCTCAAGAAGGCCGAGGTCGGCGCCGGTGGCACGGTCGATTCGACGCTGCTGCGCGAGCCGGCGGAAAAAGCGCTGCAGGAGGCCGTCTCCAGCATCGCCGGAAATGTCACGCGAGCCCTGGACAAGCGCGACTACGCGACGGCGCTGACCAGACTCGCGACGCTGCGGCCCACGGTCGACGCGTTCTTCGACGCGGTGATGGTCAATGCCGAGGATCCGGCGCTGCGGCGCAACCGGCTTGCACTGCTTTCGGAACTGCGCGGCATGTTCGCGGGCATCGCGGATCTGTCCCACCTGCCGGGCTGAGCCCACCCGAGGACTCTGACTAGCATGCAGTGGCTGGGGTCGATCGCGTTCAACCTGTTCCTGTGGGCGTGGATGCTGGTATTCGCCATCGCCTACTGCCTCATCACGCCGTTCCTGTCATTCAAGGGCCGCTTCCGGATGGCGGGCGTGATGACCCACGTGGTGTTTTTCGCGGTGCGCGTGTTGTGCGGGCTCCGGTTCACGGTCGAGGGCCGCGAGAATCTGCCGGCGGGCAATCACGTCATCTTCATGAAGCATTCGTCCACCTGGGAGACGTTCGCGATCATGATCCTGTTCGAGCCGCTGGTCTGGGTCATGAAGCGCGAGATCTACTGGATCCCGTTCGTGGGCTGGGGCTGCATGCTCGCAAGGTGCATCGCGATCGATCGCAAGGCCGGCACGGCCGCGGTGAACCAGGTGCTCACGCAGGGCAAGGACCGGATGGATCGGCTCGGCGCCTGGGTCCTGGTGTTCCCCGAGGGCACGCGCATGGCGCAGGGCGAGACGCGCAAGTACGGATCGAGCGGCACGTTGCTGGCCATCAAGGAAAAAAAGCTCATCGTGCCGGTGGCGCACAACGCGGGCTACTTCTGGCCGCGGCGCGGCGTGCTCAAGAAGCGCGGCACCATCCGCGTGGTGATCGGGCCGCCGTTCGAGGCGGCGGGCCGCGACGCGCGCGAGCTGAACGAGGAAATCCAGAAGTGGATAGAGGCGAATAGCAAGGCGCCGGGCTGAGCTGACTCAAAGCTTCACGCGCCACTTACTCCGGACTGGAGCAAGCAAGCTCCGAATTGGCCGTATTCGGCCAGATTCCTCGATTGGATATACTCCTTTGAAATTGTATATCCAGGAGATGAACATGCAGGTTTCCCGATGGGGTAACAGTCTGGCGGTACGCCTGCCAGCTGCGGTGGTGGAAGCGCTTGGATTGCGCGAAGGCGACGACGTGATCCTGCACGCGCTGGGAGCGCGATCACTGGGTGTCGAAAAAGCGCCGGATGCGAAAGCGTTGCTGGCCCGTCTGCGAGCGTATCGCGGCCGACTACCCAAGGACTTCAAGTTCGACCGGCTGGAGGCCAATGCGCGCCGGTGAGGTCTTCTTCGATACCAGTGTCCTGCTCTACCTGCTTTCCGCGGACGTCGGGAAAGCGGATCGGGTCGAGGCATTGCTCCTGCGGCGCGGAATGCTCAGCGTGCAGGTGCTCAACGAATTCGCCGCCGTGGCGCTACGGAAACACGCGCTGTCGCCGGCGGAGGTCCGGGAATTTCTCGGCGGGCTGCGTGAATTCTGCCGCACGCACCCACTGACGCTCGAATCACACGAGCATGGACTCGACCTGGTCGAGCGGTACGGCTTTCAATTGTACGACTCGATGATCGTCGCCTCGGCGCTCGAGAGCGGCTGCCGCGTTCTCTACTCCGAAGATTTGCAGCACGGCCAGGTCATCGAGAAGCGGCTGAAAGTGATCAATCCGTTCGCGAAGTAGTGCGGTGAAGCGGGCTCCTGCCTGCTCGAGTCCGCGGCAGGAACGGGCTATTTCCCGAACATCACGGACACACGGCCTCGCGCGATCTCCTTTTCACCCGCGCGCGCGGTGAATAGATAGATCTGCCCATCCGCGTTTGCGATGAGCCGCTGCGCGTGGATCTCGAGGTCTTCGGCGATGTCGTCGAGCCGCGCCACGCCGAGTTTCAGATCGCGCACTCCCGCGAGCATTCCGCCGCGCTCGCGCGCGGTCGGGTCCAGCAATCCGCCGTGAATCGCCATCGCCTGCGCGCCGTACTCGGCGATGTGCAGGGAGGCGAGTTGCCCGTCGAGTCGCAGCGGATTGTCGGGCGAACGATGCGTCGAGGTGGAACAGACTATCTGCCGCTCGTCGGCGCTCACGATGCGCGTGATCAGGCACATCGTGCCGGCGTGTGGCACGAGTGTCGCCGGATCGCGGCCGCTCACGTCCATGGTGTGCAGTCGATGGTGATCAGCAGTTCGCCCGGTCCGCGCAGCGTGACGGCGCCCGCGCGAGCCGCGGCCATCAGCTCGATCAGTGGCAGCGCACGCAGCGCCGGGTTCGCGCAGCGCAGTGCTTCGAGCGATTCGCTCGAGCAACGGGATTCCGCTGTTCCGGCGAACCCGAGTTCGAGTCGCGCGAGAGGTTGGGTGCCGACGGCCTCGACGCCGGCCGCATCCGCGCCGAGCACCAGCGCGACGCTCGCGGAGTGACCGAGCGGACGCGCCGCGAGCAGCGGTTCGGGTGAGACGGCGTCATAGGCGACCAGCAGCACGTCGGCATTGCGTTCTCGTACCAGCGCGACGGCCTCCACCAGGCCGGCCGTGAAACTCGCATCGAAGGCCGCCAGTGTCGTCGTTGGCTGCATGCTCTGCACCGCGATGCTCCAGTAACCGCTCGCCGCGTTGTGCACGGAGTTGTGGAAGTCGGTCGGCGAAATGACGCGTGGCGATTGTGCGAGCGCCGAACAGATGCGGTTCAGCACCGACATGTCCGCGTCGGAGCTCGCGAATACCGACGCGAGGTTGTTGGCGGGAAAACCGCTGACTGCGTCCTCGGCGGCGCGGAACGCCTGGCGCACCGCGGCGGTCGCGCGACGCCGCTCGTTCGGCGGCAGCAATGCCGGCGCATAGGGCGATTCCGGCGTCGGCACGTGCGCGGTCGCGCCGCGCAACACGTCGAGCGATGCGTTCCACCCGGCGAGCCCGGGCGCCGCGATACCCACCGACTTCACGACGCACATGGTCATGGCGCGGGCCCGAACAACACGCTGCAGTTGGTGCCGCCGAAGCCGAACGAATTCGACAACACGTATTCGACTTTGGCGTTGCGCGCTTCCAGCAGTACCGGCGCGGAGAGCTTCGGATCGAGCGTGCGCGTGTTGAGGCTGCGCGGCATGAAGCCGTGTTCGATCGCAAGCAGCGAAATCGCGGCTTCGACGATGCCGGCGGCGCCGAGCGTGTGGCCGGTCCATCCCTTGGTCGAGCTGCACGGTGTGCGCTTGCCGAACAGTGCCGTCACAGCGGTGTCTTCCGACGAGTCGTTGGCCGGCGTCGCGGTGCCGTGCAAATTGATGTAGCTCACGCGCTCCGGCGGCAACGCGCCTAGCGCGCCGCGCATCGCGAGCACTGCGCCCGCGCCATCGGGTCGCGGCTGCGACATGTGGTGCGCATCGCTCGATTCACCCGCGCCGAGGCAGGCCGCGACGCCGGGCTCGCGTGCACGTTCGAGCAGCGCGAAGCCGCCAGCCTCGCCGATCGACAACCCCTTGCGCTCGGCGTCGGCCGGGCGGCAGATGTCGGGTGACACGAGCTGCAGCGCGTTGAAGCCATACAGCGTGGTGAGGCACAGGCTATCTACTCCGCCGACCACCGCGGCGTCGCAGAAGCCGGCCTCGATCGCGCGCGCCGCGGAGGCGAACACCTTGGCGCTCGACGCGCACGCCGCCGACACCGACGCGGCGATGCCCTCGAGCCTTAGCCGGGTGCGCGTGTAGTCGGCGACCGAAAACGTGCTCTGCGTGGCGTGGTAGTCGAACCAGTCCGGCAGCGGGCCCGTGCCGCCTTCTTTCGCCCGTTGCGCGAAGGCGAGTTCGGTGTGGCGCACGCCCGACGTGCTCGTGCCGATGAACACGCCGATGCGCCGCGCGCCGTGGCGCGCACGGGCCGCGGCTACGGCATCGAGGAATCCGTCGGCGGTCAGCGCGACTTCCGCGAGCCTGTTGTTGCGGCAGTCCCAGCCCGCCAGCTCGCGTGGCAGCGTCACCGATTCTAGCCCGTGCGCGGCGCCAATCCAGCACGGCAGCGCGGCATCTTCGAAGCGTTGTTCCGTGAGCCCGGTCTGCTCCGCGCGCAACGCCGCGAGGTGCGCCGTGCGGCCGCGGCCGATCGCGCTCGTGACGGTATAGGCGGTGATCGCGAGCGGTTTCATCGGGCCCAGAAGTCGTAGAAGTTGAGCCAATTGTAGGGGGCTTCGCGCACGCGCGCCGCGAGCCGGTCGGCGTAGTCCTGCACGAGGCGTTGCAGCTCCGCCTCGCGAGTCGCGCGCGGCAGATCTATCTTCTCGGACAGCAGCTCGACGTGCGCTTCGTAGCGGTCGCCGCCCCTCCAGACGCCGAAGACGATGAGCACCGGCACCTTGAGCGCGGCGGCGAGCAGCCATGGGCTCGCGGGAAAGGGCGCGGGTTCGCCGAGGAAGTTCACCGTGACGGAGCGCTCCCTCGCGCGCCGCCGGTCGACCATGAGACCGACCACGGCATTGTCGTCGAGCGCCTCGCGCACCCGGAGCGCGAGATCGGGACCGGCGTTCGACGAGTCGATGATGCCGGCCGCTATCTCCGGGTTCAGCTCGCCCAGCGCCTGCATGAAGCGCCGGCCGATGTTGAGGTCGAGCACGATGCGCAGCTTGAGCTCGTGCTTCTGCACGGCTCCGATGCGCATCACCTCGAAGCTGCCGAAGTGCGAGAGGAACAAGAGCACGCCGCGCGTGCGCGCCGTCTCGAGCGTGCCGGGGCCGTAGTGGCCTTCCACCTTGAATGGATACTTGCCGGTCAGCAGGAACACGCGGTCCAGCGAGATGCTCGCGAACGCGAACACGTGGCGCCAGATGTCGCGGAAGCGCGGCGGATGCGGCAGCACTCTCGCGAGATATTCGCGGGAGATGCGCCGAGTGGTCGGCGACGTCAGCACGAAGTAGAGACTCAGCGGATAGAGCAGCGGGCGGATCGCGCGCCTCCCGAGCGTGATTGCCGCGAAGCGCAGCGCGCGCAGCGAGAACGTGTTGCCGCGCTCGCCGCGTTCGTGCCACTCGACGCGTCGCACGTTTTCCGCGCCGGTCTCCGGCCGGGGCGAGTTCATCCGCGCGCACCGAATCCGAAGACGCCCTCGGCGACGGGCGCCGCATCGAGCAGGCAGCGAAACCGGACGCGCTCCGCGGATTCGTCGATGCTCAGTTCGAAGGACTCACCCGGACTCAGCGCGCGATGGAATTTCACGCCGTCGATGAGCGTCGGAGCACCGCGGCCGATTGCCTGGGCGACGAGTTCCAGCAGCAGGACGCCGGGCACGACCGGCCGGCCGGGAAAGTGACCAGCGTAACTTGGGTGTTCCAATGGCGTCCGGATTGTCACGGAAAGGTCCATCTACGCGTTCAATCCGTGGGCTTGCCCAGCATCTCGAGTAAACGCTCGCGCGGCAATTTACCGAGCTCATTGCGCGGCAGGGCGTCGACGATCCGGATGGGTCGCGGCACGAACACGCCGTCGATGAGCGCGCTCAGTTCCTGGCGCAGCTCGGCCGCGGTGCGGCCGGGCGCCACCACCAGCGCGGCGGGACGCGCGGTTTCACCTTCGCCCGGCATGAATACGACCTGGTCGATTACGCCGCGCAGTGTCGCGATGCGCGCCGCGATGTCGGACAGCGAGCCCCGCCGGCCGCCGATCTTGATCATGTCGGCGTCGCGCCCCAGCAGCGTGAAGCGGCCGTCGGCGCGCAGGTCGATGCGATCGCCCACCGGAATCGTGCCGACCAGGTGATCCGCGCGGACCGACGTCGCGCCATCGTTCAGCGAGAATTCGAGTCCCGGGTATGGCGTCCAGATCTCGTCGTGGGCAGTACGCCGCGTCGCCATGCTGCCGGCCTCGGTGCAGCCGTAGATCTCGAACACTTCCGCGCCGAGTCGACGCTCCGCTTCCGCGGCGAGATCCGCGCCCAGCGGCGCGGTCGCCGACAACACGGCGTCGACGCGCGGCAGCGAACTCGCGCTCGTGAGCAGATGGCGCAGGTGATACGGCGCGGTGATCAGCAGCTTGGGCGAGGAAATCGATTCCAGCGCCACGATGATCTCGTCGGGAAAGAAGGCGTTACCGTCGTGCAGCGCCCAGTCTCCCGCGAGCAGCGTGAAGATCGAGGTCTCGAGCCCGTACATGTGCTGCGGCGGAACGGTGACGACCACGCTCATCGCGCGCTCGCCGAGACGCAGCCGGCAGTAGCGCGCGGACATCGCCAGCGCGCGCCAGGATTTCTCGTGCGCGCGCGGACGGCCCGTGCTGCCGGACGTGAACACGAGCGCCGCGAGCTGCTCGTCCGCGATGCCGGGCGAAACGTCCTCCACCGGCCCCGCATCGCCCGCTTCCAGCGCCGCGAGCACGAACGCATCCTCGATGAGCTGCGCTCCGGGATAACCCTCCAGCAACTCGTCGCGCGCCTGCGGGCCCACGCCGGGTGGCAGCAGGTTGGTCGCGCCGCGCCGGCAGGCAGCCAGGAATGTCACCGCGAAGTGATAACGATTGGCGCAGCGGTTCACGATCCAGCGCGTGTCCGGCAGCGCGCGCGCGACGCTCGCGACGTGCCGCGCGAATTCGCGGCGCGTGACCGGGACGCCACCGCGCCAGGCGGCGATGGCCTCGGGCGCGGGCCGCACGTACGCGTGGCTCACCGCCGCGCTTATCCCGGATTTTCCGTGCCAGGCACCATCTTTAGCGTTCATCGGCGGGGATTCGCGTTGACCACGATTTTCAGGTACTCGGAGAAGCCGGGATGCGCGTAGTCGCGGAAGCGCAGGCGGCGGAACAGGTACTCGCCACCGACCGCGGCGGCAATGAGTAGATAGTTGCCGCAATTGGCCATGACCGACCACCACTGCTGCGGGGCCAGGGCCGCGAGGGCGAGATCCCAGGTGGCGATCGCGACGAAGATCCCGGTCCAGAACACCGTGAGCTGGCGCGAGTAGCGCAGTAGATAGTCGGGCGTCGAAGGCCGCGCGGCCAGCGCCACCGATACGATCAGCGGCTGCCGGCCCGAGAACAACGTGCGGCCGAAGAACCACGCGAGCATCGCGGGAATGAGCACCGACGGCGCGAACAGCAGCAGCCGACCGCCGCCCGTGTCCGCGATCCACCACGCCACGGCCGCGAGCGCGGCGAACGCGAGCCAGGCGCGCCAGCGCAGTTCGAGCAGAGCGATGCTGAACGGCACGGCCACGATGGCGACCAGCGCGAGCCAGTCGACGAGATGCGATTCGTTGGAGATCGCGAGGTGGATCAGCGCGGAGGCCAGCACGAAGCTCACCACCGCGACCAGCGCGCGCGCCGTGCGGGAAATCGTGACATTCCTCATCGGGGAATGAGGGATGCCGCAGCGGTCAAGCCGTGCGGCGCTCCGCGACGAGCTGCGTGAGCGCACGCAGCGACGCGAAGGCGCGCGTCACGGAGGCATCGTCGGCCTTGAGCTCGACGCTGTATTTCTGCTGGATCGCGAGCACGATCTCGAGCGCGTCGATCGAGTCGAGCCCCCAGCCCGGAGTGGATTGACCGAACAACGGCATCGACGGATCGACCGTGTCGGCCTGGATGTGTTCGAGATTGAGCGCGGACACGATGACCTCGGCCATCTGCCGCTCTTCGTGGGTCAGGGCGGCGCTCACTGCGGATTTCCTTCTGCCGGCGTCGCCGGCTTGATCGCTGAGTACTCGCTGAACATGCCGTTCAGCACGTGACGTTTCACATCGGTGAAGCCCGCGGTCGAGAGCGCGGCCATGATGTCGGCCGGCGGCACGCAGGCTTCGATGGTGTCCCAGTAATACTTCATGAGGCGCTGCGCTTCCGCGGAACGGCGCACGATTCGCGTGACCGTCGGCACCACGTGTTTCAGATAGAACTTGAGCGCGTGGTACTGGAAACGGCCCTCGGGCCGCGTGATCTCGAGCAGCAGCACCTTGCCGCCCGGGCGCAGCGCGCGCTTGTATTCGCGGAAGGTGACGACCAGGTCCTCGACGTGCCGCAGCGCGTAGCCCATCGTGAGGATGTCGAATTCGCCGTCGCCCACGGGCAGCGCTTCGCCGCGACCGATGCGCGTATCGCGCACGCCGGCCTTCGTGGCCTCCGCGAGCATGCCGGGCGATGGATCGACCGCCACGACGGCGCCCGTCGGACCGACCATTCCCTGTGCCAGTGCCGCGATCACGCCCGTTCCCGAACCCACGTCCAGCAGGCGGGTACCCGCCGTCACACCATGACGCTTGAGGACGTCGCCGCGATACCAGCGGCCGGTACCGAAGGACATCGCGCCGGTGATCCAGTCGTAGTGAGGCGCGGACTCGTCGAACATCTCGTTGACGCGGCGCTTGCGGCCCGGCTCATCCGCGTAATAGCTTTTCAGCAGGGGATGAGGGGCGAGACGAGAGGCGCCAGCCTGGCTGCCGCTTTGATCGGACATCATCGGGGAATCCGTAGGATCAGACACCGCGCGAATGATCGCATGAACCTTCCTGCCTGTGCAGTTGTGGGGCGTTGACCTTGCTGCACGTACATCACGCTTTGCGAAACGCGCCGCAGCCTCGACACACGCTCTCGGAGTTTCACTTCGGGATTTCCGCCGAAGGCGCGCCGGACGGCGATCCGCGTCACATCCCCGTATCGCTCGCGCAACTCGGCGGAGACGAGCGCATCGAGCGCTGGAGTACGGACTCGCCGGTCGAGGCCGGCGTGTACCGCGACGTCCGGTTCGCGCGCGACGGCAATTACCTGTTCGCGAGCCTGATCGTTCCGCCGGAGCAATGCGCCGACGTCGAACAGCTCACGCGGCGCAGCTACCTGCGCCTCGATCACGTCCTGCGGCGGGAAGGGTATCCGTACTGGCTGCGCGCCTGGAATTACCTGGCCGGCATCACGGTCGGCGAGGGTGAAGAGGAACGTTACCGCCGGTTCAACGCCGGGCGGCACAGCGCGGTCAACCTGAGCGACGGCATCGAGCGCAACCTGCCCGCCGCGAGTGCGCTCGGCAGCGAAACCGGCGGTTTCGTGTTGTGCTGTCTCGCGGGCAAACAGCCGGGCACGCAGATCGAAAACCCGCGCCAGGTCAGCGCACCGCTGTATCCGCAGCAGTACGGCCGGCGCAGCCCGATGTTCGCGCGCGCGGCGCTGGTGCCGAACGGCGTCGGCGCGCAGCTCCTGGTCTCGGGCACCGCGAGCATCGTGGGCCACGAGAGCCTGCACATCGGAGATCCGGAACGGCAGCTCGAAGAGACCGTACGCAACTTCGAGGCGCTGGTCGAAACGGCGATGCGCGCCGACGCCCATGGCCCGCGGCGCTCTTCCGTGCGGCTCGAGTCGCTCAAGGTCTACCTGCGCAATGCCACGGACTACCAGCCGCTGATGCCGCGCATCCGCCGCCTGTTCGCGCTCGAGGCGGAGCCGCTCGTGCTGCGCGCGGACATCTGCCGGCGGGAGCTGCTGCTCGAAATCGAAGGGACCTACGCACTTGAGTGAACCGGCGGCCGCGCGGGTTTCCCCAGGCGGCCGGGCGGCTCGTCGATGGAATCGGGCATGGCGCGTGTTCGCGACCGGATTTTCCTTCGCGTGTTTCGGCATCGGTGCGGTGCTGCTGGGCTTCACGGTCTGGCCGGTCCTGCGCCTGTCCTCGCGCGATCGCGACGTCGCCGATGCACGCGTGCAGCGCGCGGTCTCGCTGTCGATGCGCGTGTTCGTGTGGCTCATGAAGTCGCTCGGGCTGCTCACCTACGAGATCCGCGGCCGGGAAAAGCTGGCCGCCCGCGGGCAATTCGTCATCGCGAATCATCCGACTCTCATCGACGTGGTGTACCTCGTCGGCCTCATGCCCGAGGTCGACTGCATCGTGAAGCAGGCCCTGTGGCGCAACGTGTTCCTGCGCTGGCCCGTGTACTGGGCCGGGTACATCAGCAACGAAACCGGCGAAGGACTGGTCGCGGCCTGCGCCGCGACGCTGGCCCGCGGCCGCTCGCTGGTCGTATTCCCGGAGGGCACCCGCACCCGGCCCGGCGAACCGCTCAATTTCCACCGCGGCGCGGCCCAGATCGCGCTGACCGCCCGGGTGCCGCTGCGGCCGGTGACCATCACCTGCGACCCGATCACACTTTTCAAGGGAAATTCATGGTTCCGCGTGCCGGAGCGCCGGCCCCATTGGGTGATCGCCGTGGGAGATCCCATTCCGGTGGAGCCTTATCTGGCCGAGCCGCAGGCCCTGGCCGCGCGCCACCTGACCCAGGCCCTCGTGCGCTGGTACGACGTCAGCATCGCGCAACAGCTCGCCGGCCAGAAAGGCCAGAATCCATGAATGTCAATCTGCGACGGGAAACACGGCCATGAGGCTGACGCCGCGCGACGATTCGCTATAATTCAAGGCGTTGGCGAGGGATGGGTTTCGTGCAGTCCACACAAGAAATTTTCGAACAGCTCCGCAGCGTGCTGCACGATCTGTTCGAGATCGATCCTGCGCGCGTAACGCTCGACGCGCATCTTTATAACGATCTCGAGATCGACAGCATCGACACGATCGATCTGATCCTGCGCCTGAAGGAATTGACCGGTCGCAAGATCCAGCCCGACCAGTTCCGCAACGTGCGCACGGTCGGCGACGCGGTCACTGCCATTCACGCGCTGCTGCAGCACAAGCCCGCAGCGGCGTGATGCCGCTGCCCGCGATGTCGGAACCGCGGCGCTCCGGCGCCGCTTGCTCGGTCGTCCTCGACATCAGCCCGGAATTGCCGCCGTTCGACGGCCACTTTCCCGGCGTACCCATCCTTCCCGCCGTCGCGCAGATCGACTGGGCCGTGCGCATCGCGCGCGACTCGTTCGAGCTGCCGCGCCACTTCCGTGGATTGCGCGGGCTCAAGTTCCTGCACATCGTGCAGCCGTCGACCTCCCTCACGCTCGAGCTCACGCGCGCGGAGAACGGCAGATCGGTTTCGTTCGCGTACGTGCGCGCCGGCACGACGTGTTCCACAGGGCGCATGGAATTCGCCGATGACGATTCGCCTGGGACTGATCGTCCCGTTCTATAACCACGAGCACGCGATCCGCCGGACCGTCGCGGCGCTCAGGCCGTATGGGCTGCCGTGCTGGCTGGTGGACGACGGCAGCGACACGCGCTGCACGCCGGTGCTCGAGGACATCGCGCGCGAGGAATCCTCCTGGCTCACGCTGATCCGCCGCCCGGTGAATCTCGGCAAGGGCATCGCGGTGGTCACGGGGTTCGCCGCGGCCCAGCGGGCCGGTTGCACGCACGCACTGCAGATTGACGCCGACGGCCAGCACGACTTCGCGGCCATTCCGCAAATCGCCGAGCTCGCGAACCGTCATCCCGACGCGATCATCACGGGCGTGCCGGTCTTCGACGCGAGCGCGCCGGCCTCGCGCCGCATCGGCCGCAAGCTCACGACGTTGTGGGTGCGCATCAACACGCTGTCCGCGCACATCGAGGATGCGATGTGCGGCTTCCGCGTCTATCCACTCGAATCCATCATGAGACTCGCGCGGCGCGGCGGCGTCGGCAGCCGCATGGAGTTCGATCCCGAGATCCTGGTGCGCGCGGTGTGGGACGGCGTGCCGGTCGTTTCGATGCCGACCCGCGTCGTCTACCCGGACGACGGCGTCTCGCACTTCAAGATGTGGCGCGACAACGCTCGCATTTCGTGGATGCATACGCGGCTGTTCTTCGGCATGCTGCGCCGGGCGCCCGTGCTGCTCACGCGGCGGCTGCGACAATGACCACCAAGAACTACCTGCGCTCGCACGTCACGTCCATCAAGGTGCCCTTCCACGATCTCGATCCGGTGGGCATCGTGTGGCACGGCAACTACGCGAAGTATTTCGAGATCGCGCGCTGCGCGCTGCTCGAGTCCTTCGGCTACAACTACGACGACATGGCGCGCTCCGGCTACTCGTGGCCCGTCATCGACATGCACATCCGCTACGTGAAGGCGGCGCGCTTCGCCGAAACGCTCAACGTCGCGGCTCACCTGCGCGAGTGGGAACACCGGCTGCGCATCGACTATCTCGCGACCGACGCACGGAGCGGCCTGCGGGTGTGCAAGGGCACCAGCATCCAGGTCGCGGTGGACATGAAGACTCAGGAGATGTGCCTGAAGTCGCCCGACATCCTTTTCCAGAAGCTGGGTCTCGCATGAAAGCGGCATGGTTGTTAGGCGCGCTGCTCGCCGGCGGCCCGGCCCTGGCGGCGGCGCCTGCCCTGCCGCCAACTACCGCGGACGCTTCGGGCAAGAGCGTATTCGACCATCCGGCGACGCCCGCGAAGCTCGCGACGCTCACGGGCGCGGCCGCCCGGTCGATCGCGGACGCGAAGGTGGTTCGCGGACGCTTCGTGCAGCGTCGCCATCTCGCCGGGCTGACCCGGCCGCTCGAATCCTCGGGCACGTTCGTGTTCGCGCGCGGGTCGGGCATCGACTGGCACACGCTGCAACCCTTCGACTCGCAGTTCCTGCTCACGGGCTCGCGCATCACGCAGCGTGACGAGGGTGGTGTTTCGCTGCAGATCGAAGCCGCCGATCAGCCCGCGCTCGCGGTGGTGTCGCGCGTGTTCTTCGCGCTGTTCGAACTCGATCTCGAAAGACTTTCGCAGGACTTCGAGCTGTACGGCGAGAGCGTCGGCAACGGTGGATGGGTTCTCGGCCTCAAGCCGCGCACCGACGCGTTGGGCGGCGTGTTCCGCCAGGCGATCGTGCGCGGCGCCGCGGCGGTGTCGCGCCTGACGCTCGAGGACGGCAACGGAGACGCGTCGGAGATCGAATTCCAGGACGTGTCGTTCGACGCGCGCGGTCTGACGCCGGACGAGCTGCGGCGATTCTGATGTCGCCGCGGCAGGCGAATCCGCGCGGTCCATCGTTCCGGCTGGCGATCGCCGGCGTGGTCGCCCTGCTCGCGTTCTTCGCCTTCGTGATCCTGCCGCGACTGCGCATCGAAACGAATCTGCTCGCGTTATTGCCGTCCACGGCCGAGACGCGGGTCCAGCTCGGCGCGGTCACGCGCTTCGCGGATCGTTCGAGCCGCGAGCTCGTGTTCCTGGTCGGTACGGCGGATCGCGACCGCCTGCGCGATACGGGAACGGCTTTCACGCGGAAGCTGACCGGCTCCGGCGCGTTCGCGCGCGTCGAGTTCACGGTCGACGACCGCTACGTACGCGCGGCGCGCGAGGAGCGCGTGATGCGTGGCGCGCTGCTGAGTTCGCGGCATCGCGAACAGCTCCAGAACGGCGACCTCGCCGCACTCGAACGCGATGCGCTGCGCGCCGCGTACACCCCGCTCGGATTCGCGCGCCCGTTCGGCGTGGTCGACGATCCGCTCGGCATCGCCTCGGCCGCGTTTGCCGAGCAACTTCCCGGCGCCGGACATGCGCGCGTCGAGGGCGACATCCTGGTCGTACACGGCGAGGGCAAACACTGGGCGCTGGTGCGCGCGACGGCGGCGGGCGATCCGTATCGCACCGAGACGCAAGGCGAGGTCACCGACGCGATCGCGGCCGCGCGCGCGGCGGCAACGGAAATCTCGGCCGACGCGAGCTTCGCGGCATCCGGCGTGGTGCTGCACGCGGCCGCGGCCGCGTCGAAGGCGCAGAACGAAATCGCCACGTTCGGCACCATCGACCTGCTCGCGGTCGTGGCGCTGATCATGCTCGTGTTCTGGATGATCCGGCCGCTGGTGTTCACGCTGGTCACGCTCGGCATCGCGACGACCGCCGCCATCGCGGCCTGCCAGCTCGTGTTCGGCAACGTGCACATCCTCACGCTCACGTTCGGCACCAGTCTGATCGGCGTATCGGTCGACTACTCGCTGCATTACTTCGTCAATCGCATGCGCGACGGCGAGGCGCAGCCTCACAACATCGTTCCGGCGCTGATGCTCGGTTGCACGACCGCGGTCGCGGGTTACCTCACGCTGCTGTTCGCGCCGATCCCGGGGCTGCGGCAGATCGCGCTGTTTTCGGCGGTGGGTCTCGTCGTCGCCTGCGCCTGCGTCATCCTCATCTATCCGGGCCTCGACCGCGCGGAGATGAAACGCGGTGTGCCCGCGTGGGTGGGCCGATTCGCCGCGTTGGGCATCGAGGACCTGGTGCCGCGGGCCGCATGGTGGGTCGCGGTGCCGCTGGTCGTCGTCGCATGCGCCTGGGGGATCGGCCGGCTCGACGCGCACGACGACATCCGCTCGTTGCAGCGGCCGCCGGCGGAACTCGTGGCCTCGGAGAAGCGCGTGCGCGACTTGTTAGGCGTGGGCTTCGACACGCGTTTCGTGCTCGTGACCGCCGACTCGCCCGAGCAGGTGCTGCGACGCCTCGAGTCGTTGACGCCCGTGCTCGAGCGCCTCGAGTCCGATGGCAGGATCCGCGGCGCGATGAGCCCGAGTCCGAGCCTCGTGTCGCTCGAGCGCCAGCGCGCCGATCGCGACCTGCTCACTCGCGTCGTCTACGGCGCGGACGGCGCGCTCGAACGGGTCATGCGCCGGCTCGGATTCGCGCCGGAGTCCATCCATGCGCGGCGCGCGGAATTCGCGGCCGGCGAAGCGCGGCCGCTCACGCCCGAGGCCTGGCTCGCGAGTCCGCTGTCGGCGCCGGTCCGCCATTTGTGGCTGGGCCCGCTCGACGACCAGCACGCGGCCGTGGTCCTGCTCGACGGGAACCAGGCGCCCGAGGTGGTCCGGGCGGCCGTGAACCTCCTGCCCGGCGTGCGCTACGTCGACCAGGTCGCGGACATCTCGGCCGTGCTCGGCGAGTACCGGCGCATCGCGAGCTGGGTGATGCTGGTCGTGATCACCGTGATGATCGCCTGCCTGCTCGCGTTCTATCGTTCCGGCGCCGCGCTGCGTACCGCGCTGCCCGCCGCGGCCGGCATCGCGGTGACGCTCGCGACGCTCGGCTGGCTGCAGGAGCCTATCAACCTGTTCCACGTGCTCTCGCTGCTGCTGGTGCTCGGGCTGGGTGTCGACTATGCGATCATCCTGCGCGAAGGACGCAGCCACCAGGCGGTGCTCGCCGTGACTCTTTCCATGACGACGACATTGATTTCGTTCGGCCTGCTCGGCTTTTCATCGGTGCCATTCGTTCGCTCCATCGGCATCACCGTGGCGCTCGGGATCGCGTTCACGTTCCTGATCGCGATCGCCTCGAAGCCGCGGCCGGAGAACGCTGCGCGCGTCGCCGCGCAGCCCGTCCCATGAGACTGCCGCTGGTTCTCGCGACCTCGCTGCTCGCCGCCTGCGCGCACGCGCCGCGCGAACCGGCGGGACCGGCACCGCGCGCGCTCGCGCCGGTCTCGGACGTCTCGCCGCGCAGCGCATCGCAGGTGATCCACGCCGCCTACGGCGAACGCACCGCGACGCTGCGCACCGCGCTCGAAGTCGGCGCGTCGGACATCCGACTCGTGGGCGTGACGGCCACCGGCCAGCGGCTGTTCTCCGCGTCCTATGACGGACAGACGGTCAACGCCGAGCGCGGCGCCTTCGTGCCCGCCGACCTCCAGCCCGAGCGCGTGCTCGCGGACATGCAACTCGCGTTGTGGCCGTTGCCGGCACTGCAACAGGCGCTCGGATCGGCGTACGAAGTTGCCGAGCCGTTCGCCGGTGTCCGCCGCCTCAGGCGCGACGGCCGCCTCGTGGCCGAAGTGCATTACGCGGGCAGCGATCCCTGGTCGGGGCGGCTGTGGCTCGTGAGCTTCGAGCACGGCTATTCGCTCACCGTCGATACGACCACATCCGCTAACTAGCCGATGCTGAAGCTCGGGATCCGATACCGCGTCGAGGAACTGGTGCCGCATCGGCGCACCATGTCGCTGCTCGAAACGATCGACGACTACGGCGTCGACTGGCTGCGCGCCGGCCTGACCGTGCGCCGGGAGAGCAGCTTCGCCGACGAGCGCGGCGTGCCCGGCTGGGTGGGTATCGAATACATGGCGCAGGCCGCCTCCGCGTTCGGCGCCATCGAGCAGGTGCAGCGGGGCGAAAAGCCTTCCATCGGGCTGCTGATCGGCTCGCGTTATTATCGATGCATGCAGGATTACATCCCGTTCGGAACGCGCCTCTCGGTGCACGTGAGAATCGCGATGCGCGACGAAGAGGATTTCGCCGCGTACGAGTGCTCGTTGTCTTCGGTGCACGAAGTCGGCGATCGACCGATCGCCGAGTGCACGCTCAAGGCCTTCCGGCCACACGACCTCGGCGCGCTGCTGCCGAAACCGGGAGCCGACCATGGCTGACACCGTGCTCGTCACCGGATCGAGCCGCGGCATCGGGCGCGCGATCGCGCTGCGTCTCGCGCGCGCCGGTTTCGCGCTGGTCGTTCACGGCCGCGCTCCTTCGCCCGCGCTCGAGGCAACGCTCGCGGAATGCACCCGTGCCGGCACGTCTGCCCGCGCGATTCATTTCGATGTCGCCGACCGCGACGCGGCCGCCGCCGCGATCGGCGCCGACATCGCTGCGAATGGGCCCTACTACGGAGTCGTGTGCAACGCCGGAATCACGCGCGACAACGCGTTCCCGGCGCTGAGCGGCGAGGACTGGGACCAGGTTCTCAGCACCAATCTCACCGGGTTTTATAACGTGGTGCAGCCCTTGATCATGCCCATGATCCGCAGGCGGCAGCCCGGTCGCATCGTCACCTTGTCGTCGGTGTCCGGCGTCACCGGGAACCGGGGGCAGGTGAATTACTCGGCCGCCAAGGCGGGTATCATGGGTGCAACGAAAGCGCTCGCCGTCGAACTCGCGAGCCGACAGATAACCGTCAACTGTGTCGCCCCCGGACTGATTCGTACCGACATGACCGCCACCGCGCCCGTCGAAGAAGCGCTCAAATTCATTCCCGCCGGCCGCGTCGGCGAACCCGAGGAAGTGGCCGGCATCGTCGCGTTCCTGATGTCCCGCGAGGCCGACTACATCACGCGCCAGGTCATCGGCGTGAACGGTGGATTGGCATGAGCGACAGGAGAGTCGTCGTCACCGGCATGGCCGGCATCACGTCGCTCGGTCAGACCTGGGATGAGATCGAGCGCAACCTGCGCGCCGGCGAAAGCGGCGTGCGCCGCATGCCCGAGTGGGAGCGCTACGGGGACCTGCTCACGCGTCTCGGCGCGCCGGTGGTCGATTTCGCGCTGCCGCCGCATTTCACGCGCAAGACGATCCGCACGATGGGGCGCGTCGCGCAGATGGCCGTGCGCGCCACCGAAGTCGCGCTCGAAGACGCGGGCCTCAAGGAAGATCCGCTGCTCACCTCCGGCCGCGTGGGCGTGGCCTATGGTTCGAGCACCGGCAGCACCGACGCGATCCGCGACTTCGGCAACATGCTCACGACCGGCGAGTCCGGCAACATCAACGCGACAACCTACATCCGCATGATGGGCCACACGGCCGCCGTGAACATCGGCGTGCACTTCGGACTGCAGGGCCGCGTGATCCCGACCTCGAGCGCCTGCACCTCGGGTAGTCAGGGCATCGGCTACGCCTACGAGGCGATCCGCTTCGGATTGCAGGACGCGATGGTCGCGGGCGGCGGCGAGGAGCTGTGCGTCTCTGAGGCCGCGGTGTTCGACACGCTGTACGCCACCTCGACGCGCAACGACGCACCGAAGACCACGCCGGCGCCCTTCGACAAGTCGCGCGACGGCCTCGTCATCGGCGAGGGCGCCTGCACGCTCGTCCTCGAGGAACGCGAACACGCGCTGGCGCGCGGCGCGCGCATCTACGCGGAGATCGTCGGGTTCGCGTCGAATTCCGACGGCGACCACGTCACCCATCCCAACACCGTGACCATGGAACGCGTCATGCGGATGTCGCTCGAGGCGGCCGGCGTGCCGGCCAGCGAGATCAGGTACGTGAACGCGCACGGCACGGCGACCGAACACGGCGACATCGCCGAGTCGCAGGCTACCTACCGCATCTTCGGGGACCGTGTTCCGGTAAGTTCTCTCAAAGGCCATTTCGGCCACACGCTCGGCGCTTGCGGCGCGCTGGAGAGTTGGGCCACGATTCAGATGATGCACCACGGCTGGTTCGCGCCGACGCGCAACCTCAAGATGGTCGACGAGCGCTGCGGCGCCCTCGACTACATCCAATCCGAGGGACGCAAGCTCGACATCGGCCTGGCAATGAACAACAACTTCGCGTTCGGCGGGATCAATACGTCGCTGATCTTCGCCCGGACCCATTGAGGAGACCTCGCAGTGAATCGCAACAAGTTTGTCCACGGGATTTCGGCGCTCGCCACGGGTATGGCCGCGGTGGCGCTGCTGGCGACCGCGCCCGTTGCCCAGGCGCGCGAGACCCGCCACAAGTTCCCGATCGAGGCGGCGCTCGCCAAGGCGCAGGCCTCCGGCCAGCTCGCACCGGGCATCAAGCTCTTCTGGGGCACGCAGAAGCATCCGAAGCCCACCGCGCAGCTCGGCCCCACCCGCACCAACAAGAAGACCAACTTCTTCAACAAGACGGACCAGGAAGCCTGCGAGTGGGCTTTCATGTCGTCGCTCATCGCGCTGACGCAATACGCGCAGCGCGTGGGCGGCAACGCGATCGTGAACATCCGCAGCAACTACAAGAACGTCCCGTTTTCGAGCGAGACCGAATACGAGTGCGGCGCCGGCAACGTGACCGGCGGCACGGCGTTCGTCGGCGACGTGGTCAAGCTCCCCTGAGCGGAGAATCGCCGGTTGGATGATGAGAGGCCGCCTTCGGGCGGCCTCTTCATCTGGAGTCGAAGTCGTACGCGACCGACAGCGAGTAACGCCGGCCCAGGAAGTCGTAGTTGCCGTTGAACGCCTCCGGTCCGATCGGAAACGGCGGCGCGGCATCGAACAGGTTCGTGACGGCCAGCCACATCTTCAGGTTTCCGGTGGCCGCGAAGTTCGCGGACAGATCGTGGGTGGTGCTCGATCCCACTTCGAGGATATCCCGCGCCTCGATGTCGAACGCGCGGTTATAGAGCTGCTCGCTCGCGTAGTTGGTCTGCCAGCCGGCGCCGAATCGTCCGCGCCGCCAGGTGAGGAGAACCTGCGCGGAATGTTTCGGGCTGCCGATCGTCTCGAGCGTGTCCGTGGTCACGAGGCCCGTGGCCGAGCCCAGCTCCTGGCGCAGGCCGAAATAACTCATCGCGATACCGAATTCCCCGGGGCCGCCGAAGTCGTGGTGGTAGCGGCCTTCCGCCGTGATGCCTTCCATCGACTGGAACGCGCCGTTCACGTAGCCCGACTGCACGAACGAGATCTGGCCGGCCAGCGGCGAGCCCGGCGGATGCCGGGTGAGGTAGTCGCAGTAGTGGTTGGGGTACGAGTAATTGTCGAAGCACGCCCGGGCGAGGTCGCCCGAAAACAGGTTCGTGATCACGTCCTCGATGCGCACATCCACCCAGTCGACCGCGAGCTGCAGGCCGCGCAGGCCTTCGGGCTGCAACACGAAGCCCGCCGACCAGGAGTCGGCGCGCTCGTTGCGCAAGTCCGGGTCGCCCTGCACCGTGCCTTCGACGCTCGACGTCGTCGCGTTCGACACCCACGAACCATCCGACGGCAGGCCGTACTCCGCGAAGAATTCCGCGCAGTTCGCGGTGCGTGCGTCCTGGCGGTCGCCGCCCGCCCCGAGATTGCCCGTGCTGCACGGATCGTCCACCGTCGTGAACCGCGGCGTCACGGGTAGATAGAGCTCGACGATCGCGGGCGAACGCATCGAGCGAGTGACGTTGCCGCGCAGCTGGAATCCGCGCACCGGCGACCACTGCAGGCCACCCGTCCACGAAGTGAAGCCGCCGTTCAGCGAGCTGTCGACGCGGCGCGCCTTGCCGGTGAGCGTGAGATCCGCGAGCGCGGGCAACGCGTTGCGTTCCGAGAACAGCGGGACGACGACTTCGCCGAAGAATTCGTTGGTCGAGAACGACCCGCCGATCGCCGCCATCGACCCCGAGCGTCCGCGACCCGCCTCGAGGAATTCGTCGGGCCGGAACGCACCGCTCTCGCGCCGATGTTCGAAGCCGATGTTGTAGCGGACGTCGCCCGCGGCCAGCGCAAACGCGGTGCTGCCGACGTTCAGGTTGAAGACGCGCTGGTCCATTTCCGAATCGACCTTCTGCAGGCTCGTCACGTAGACGCGCGCCTCGGGCGAAGCACGCCCCTCGCCGAAGATGTCGAGAGGCACGCACGCGGCATCGGCCACCGGGCCTTCGCCCCCCACCGTGACGACTCCGCCCGCAAGTCCCGCATAACCGGGATCGACGCTGCATTCGAGCCGCCCGCCCACCGACACGACGTTGAGTGCGTTCACGAATTTCCGACGGTCGAGTGCCTGGAAGAAATACGTGGTGTCGTTGCGGCCGAGATTGACGTAGGCCTCCCAGTCGAAGCTGCGCGCCGCGAGGGAGAATTCGCCGCGCGCCCCGGCCGCGATCTGCAGCAGGTCGTTTTCGGAACGCGCTTCGTTACCGGCGAGATCGCGGTTCGCGCGCGACAGGCGGAACGTGCTGCCGGCCGGTTGCAGGGCCGCCAATGTCGCGCGAGCCTGGTCGGTCAGGGCCGGGTGCGCGATGGGCAGCGTGATCGCACCGCTCGAACTCGTGCCGAACGCCGCGGAGTTGTACGTCGGCTGGTCCACGAGCTCGCGTGCCTCGGCGCGATACGCGAGCACATCGGCGAACAGCTCGACGCCGTCCGTCACCTCGAAACGCCCGCTCGCGGTGACCGTGTCGCGTTTCAGATCGGTCGAAAGCTGCAGCGTCGAGGCGAGGTACATGCCGTCGCCGCCGGATGCGATGGAGCCACTGAAGTTGGTGCCCGGGTCATACGGCACGAGCTCGCCGTTCGGCGCGAATTGCAGGCACGTGTCGCTCGCCGCGCCGAAGCAGCGCAGCCGTCCATCCGCCCGGTTGTTGGCGCCCGTGGGCAGCGCCACGCCGCCGAAGTTCAGCAGGAAGCTGCGTCGGTCGCGGATCAGCACGGAGTTCGGAATGCCGTCGTCGCTGCCGGTATTGAATGGAATGTCGGGATTGACGCGGCCATCGTTGGCCGGCGTGCGTCCGATCTGCCCGGCGATCGCGCTCGCGAAGGGATTCGCCGCGAACGTGTACGCCGACGCGAAGCGGGGGTTGTCGATCGCGAGCACGCCGTCGGTTGCGCTGTGCTGGATCGACGCCGTGACGTTGCCGCGCTCCCCCGCGAAATTCCAGCCACCCACCAGGCCGAAGGTTTCGCTGGGCATGCCGCCGTCTTCGAGCACGCCGTACTGGCCGAAGGCATGAATGCCTTCGAAATTGCGCTTGAGCCTGACGTTGACGACGCCCGCGATCGCGTCGGATCCGTATACAGGCGCGCCGCCGATGGACAAGGTCTCCACCCGATCGACCAGCACGACCGGGATGACGTTGAGATCGACCTGCGCGCCCGGGGGCGCGGGACCGAAGGCGGCGGGCGGATTCGAAGTCACGAAACGCCGGCCATCCACCAGCGTCAAGGTCCGGTGACTGCCGAGACCGAAGCGGTTCACGAAGTTGAGACCCGGACCAAAGTTCGACTGGTCGCCGTCGGGGGTCGTCCCGATGCCGAAACCGGGCGCCTGGTTGAGCGCATCGGCCACGTTCGTGAGGCCGCGCGAGCGGATGTAGTCAGACGTGATGACCGAAGCCGGTTCGAGCCTGTCGTGACTGTCGCGGGGAATACGCGTCCCGGTGACGACGACTTCCTCTTCGGACCGTTGCGGGTTGCCGGACTCTTCCGCCGAAACCGGTGCGGCGCTGAGGCCGACGATCGTCAGGCAGGAGAAAATCGCTGCGCGGCTCGAGCCGCGCACGCGAAATGGAATCATCGATCCCTCCTGCAAGAGAGGGCTGCCGGCTCCGTGATCATTTCGATGCCTTTGGGCGGCAGCTGTTCTTCTGTCTATCCCTCGATGCGTGCGGAGGTTCGCGCGCATCCATGGCCGGGAGCATAACAACCGGCCCGAAAAAAGGAACCGGTCATTCCCGTATACGCGGAAGCCGCCCGAAGCCGGGAGAGGATGGATAGGTCCACCCTCGAACCACCGCCGGGTTGTCGCGTAATGGCAAATATTGCCCGCCCGCTCCCGGGAGGAGGAACATGCGCGCCGCGCGGGACGAGTCGTTGGAAGTTTGCGACCGGCCGCGAAATAAACCGGCGGGTCGCCGGGTCCAGCCTCTCGTACCAAACAACAATCCGGAGGAGTTTCATGAATCTCAAGACCATCGCCATTGCTTCGGCCGTCGGCAGCTTGCTCGCCATGGGCACCGCCGCCATCGCCGGCGACGCCGCGTCCAAGGAAAAGTGTCTCGGTGTCGCCGAAGCCGGCAAGAACGATTGCGGCACCGCGTCGCACGCGTGCGCCGGACAGGCGAAGACCGACAAGGATCCGAACGAGTGGAAGTACGTGCCGAAGGGCGAGTGCGAGAAGATGGGCGGCAAGGTCCCGGAAGAGAAGAAGCCGGCGGCCTGACCCGAAGGAAGGACGAATGACACGCCTCGATACCCGAGGTGTGCCGCTGGGGCCGATTCCGGCGCGCGCCGGGATCGGCCTCAGGTCGATTCACCACGATGCGCTGCTGCGCGAGCATCCGCCCGTCGGCTGGATCGAGGCGCATACCGAGAACTACTTCCACGAAGGCGGTTCCGCGGCGCGCGCGCTGCTGCGGGCGCGGGCTGACTACCCACTGAGCCTGCACGGCGTCGGGCTCGCCCTCGGATCCGCCGACGGCCTCGACCGGGAACATCTCGCCCGCGTGCGCGGCGCGATCCGCCGCTACGAACCCGCGCTGGTATCCGAACATGCCTGCTGGGGTCACGTCGGCGGCGAGCACTTCAACGACCTGCTGCCGCTGCCTTACACCGACGAGGCCGTCGAGCTGCTGGCCCGCCAGGTTCGGGAGGCGCAGGATTTCCTCGGCCGCCAGATCCTCATCGAAAACGTTTCCGCCTACGTCGCGTTCACGGAGTCCCGGCTGCCCGAATGGGAGTTCCTCGCGGCCGTCGCGCGCGAGAGCGGCTGCGGGCTGCTGCTCGACGTGAACAATGTGTACGTGAGTTCGCGCAACCTCGGACTCGATGCACGCGCCTTCATCTGCGGACTGCCACGCGAGGCAGTCCGGGAAATCCACCTCGCCGGTCACGCCGACAACGGCGGCGTGCTCGTCGACGATCACGGCTCGAACGTCTGCGATGCCGTCTGGGAACTCTACGCCTTCGCGATCGAGCGTTTCGGACCGCTGCCGACGTTGATCGAGTGGGACACCCGGATTCCGGAACTGTCGGTGCTCGCCGCCGAAGCGGCGCGCGCCGACCAACTACTCGAGAGGACGCGTGGCCTCGCTGCGTGACCTGCAGGAATCCTTCGCGAATGCGCTGCGCGATCCGTCGGCGATCTGTGCCGTCACGCCCGCCGCGAACCTCGACGTGTACCGCAACAACACGCGCAGCGTGTTCCGCACCGCGCTCGAGCAGATCTTTCCGGTCGTGCGCCGGCGGGTCGGCGAGGATTATTTCCGCCAGCTCGCGTTTCATTACCGCGCCGCGTTTCCGTCGCGCAGCGGCGACCTTCACTGGACGGGCCGGGACTTCTCTGCATTTCTCGCGGCACACCTGCGCGGCACGGACTACGAATGGCTGGCCGACCTCGCGCGCCTCGAGTGGGCGCGGTGCGAGGCCGCGGTGGCGCGCGCAGATCCTGCCGTCGGCGTCGATGCCCTCGCGAATTTCGCGCCGGCCGAACTGGCGCGCGTCGTCTTCACGTTGCAGCCGTCCGTGCGGTTGATTTCCTCGCCGTACCCCATCTACTCGGTGTGGCAAGCCAATCAGTTCGACAATGCACCGCCGATGGAACAATCTCTGGGACCGGAATACGGCATGGTCCACATGAGCGACGGAGTCACCGAGGTTCAGTCGCTGGCGCCGGACCTCTTCGCGTTCCTCTCGGCGCTTTCCTCGGGTGAGCCGCTCGAGGCTGCGATGACTCTCGCCGAAATCGATGGCGAACGCCTGGCCGAAATCCTGGCGTTCCTGTTCCGTTCTTCGCTCGTGGTCGAAGTAAGCGCGAAAGCGGACAGGCCCTGACGAAAAGTCCACTTCCGTTCGCCCGACTCAGTCGAACCGCATCGACAGCCGCACGCCGTACGTGCGCGGCGCATCGAAGAACGCACGCGCGACGCCGGGGAATCCGGGCACACCTCCCGTGCCGGGCCTGCTGGCGCGCAGGTCGACGTTGTTCTTTACGGCTTCGTCTTCGAGATTGAGCACGTAGGCTTCCAGGGCCCAGCTATCAGTGGTCTCGTAACGAAGTCCGAGATCGGTGCGCGTGTAGGCCGACTGCCGATCCGAGGGACGATTGAAATCCGTGAGGAACATTTCGCTCTGGTATTTCGCCTGCAGGCGCGGAACGAGACGGGCGCCGTTCGGCAGGCGGATGACGTGTTCGTAGGCGAGCGCGCCCGTGATCTCGGGCGCGAACGGCAGCTTGTTGCCGCGCAGGTTTACGACCGGGCTCAGGGGATCGGTGGGCACGTAGTACTGCGTGTCGACCGTCGGAAAGTCGCGGTATTCGGCATTGAGCCACGTGAACACCGCCTGCAACGTGCCGTCGCTCACCGGCTTCCACAACAGCTCGGATTCCACGCCGAGGATGTGCGCGCGGGTCGCGTTGCGCGTGACGAGCTGCTGAAAACCCGAAGCGTCATATTCGAGCCGCGCGCGCAGGATGTCCGAGTAGTTTGAAAAGAAGCCGACGTTGTTGATCGCCATTGCGCCGTCGAGCAAGGTCGCCTTGAGTCCGAGCTCGTAGTTCACGACTTCTTCCGGACCGGCATGCGTACCGCCATCCTGGATGACGCCCGACTTGTATCCCGTGCTCGTCGATGTGTAACCGAGCAGGGCATCGCTGAAGTCGTACTCCGCGCGCGCCGTGTAAGTCACCTTCGACCAGTCGACGTTCGCGTCGTTGTGCATCGCCACGCGGCAGGTGCCCGGGACAGGCTCGGACGAGTCCGGGTCGGGCGACATCGGGATCTGTTGCGTCGGCATGCCGTCGAGGATGAAACCGCCATCACCGATGGTCGCGCCGGCCGCGGGACAAACCAGGATCACGCCGCCCACGTCCCTCTTGGTGTCTTCGGTATAGCGAGCTCCGACCGTGAACCGCGTGCGCGCGCCGGCGTGCCAGGTGAGCTGGCCGAAGCCCGCCCACGCCGCCAGGGAGCGGTTCGGCTGGATGAAGGATTGCGCGAATCGCACGTCGCCGTCGTCCACGACGCCCGGGATGCCGCCGCGGTCGTCCATGATGTCGAAGTCGACGCGCGCCGAGTTGTCCTCCCGGTAGAAGAACGTGCCGACTATCCACTCGAGCGGTCCTTCCGTCAGTGGTTTGAGCTGGATTTCGTGCTGCACCGACACGAACTCCGACTCGGCGGTGCGCCGCTCCTCGTCGTAGGTCGCGGGCAGCGGCGGGTCGGGCAGCGCGCGCAGGATCGGATCGAGTGCGAGTCCCGTGTCCTGGTCGATGACGTTCTCGCGCGTCATGCGCGCCCATCCGAATAGATAGGAGAGCTCCAGGTCGTGGGACTCACCGGCCGAAAACCGGTAGTCGGTCCGCAGGTGCAGCGTGTCGTTCTTCATGTCGAGCTCGCCCGGGGACGTGATCAGCGCCGAGCGCAGCCGCTCGCCCGGCGCCGGCCGCAGGCTGACGGGCACGGTGCCCGCGCCGCGGTCCGCGAACCGCTCGAGCGAAGCGAACACGGACCAGGAGTCATCGGGCTCCCACACGCCCGACAGGCGCACGCCGAGCCGGTTGCTGTCGTCATACCGCGCGGTACCCGCGGGGACGTCCGAGCCCGGCTGGAACTCGATGTAGCCGTCGCGCTGCTCGACGTGCGCGGACGCGCGCAGCGCGAACGTGTCGCCGAGCGGCAGGTTGTAGTGACCCTTCACGCGTCTCAGGTCGTAGCTGCCCGCGGTCACGTCGATCGCGCCGAACTCCTGACCGAGCCGCGGTTTGGCGGTGACGACGTTGATCACCCCGGCATTCGAATTGCGCCCGAACAACGTGCCCTGTGGCCCGCGCAGGACCTCGAGCCGCTCGAGATCGTGGATGAGCATCGTCGCGCCCTGCGGCCGCGGCGAATAGAAACCGTCGACGTGGAATGCCACGGCCGGATCGGCCGCCTCCGTGCGATTGGTGGAGACGATGCCGCGCAGGGCGAGATCGAACGCAGCCTGTGTCGAACTGATGCCGATCTGGAAGTTGGGGATGAGCGTCGTCAGGCTGCGCAGGTCGCTGGGCTGCTGATTTTCGAGCGTGTGGGCGTCGAGCGCCGTGACGGCGAGCGCGCTGCGCTGCAAGGAGCGGTCGCGTTTCTCGGCGCTGACGACGATTTCGTCGATCGCCCCGCGACCGAGGTGGTGAGACTCGTCCTCCGGCCGCGAGTCCTCGCTGCGGGCCCGCGCGCCGCGGTTCAGCCGCGAAACGTCGTGGCTGCGCGCCGGCTTGCGGGACTCGCAACGGGTCTTCGAGTCGCGCACGATGCTGATGGTGCGCTCGTTGACCACTTCGAACGCGAGTCCCGTGCACTTGAGCATTCGGCCCAGCGCGTCGGCGACGCCCAGCGAGCCCGAAACAGGATGCGTGCGAATGCCCTGCACGGCGTCGTAATCGAACACGAGCTGCAGCTGCGACTGCTGGCTGAAGGCCGCGAGCGCGGCATCCGCATCCAGGGTCGGGATTTCGAACGAAGGAACCTGCGCACGCGCGACGCCGGCCAGCGCCAGCGCGACCAGCGTCGCGGGCGCTTTCCGGGCGAACCGGCGGAACGTGCGATGTACCCCCAATCTCGCAACCCCCTCGACATTCACGACTTCGCCGCGGTGTCCCTCACACCGCGGAGGACTGTTTCACGGCGACCGCAGAACGATGTCCTCCGATTCGCGAGTGTCGACCTTCAGACCGAAAGTGCTCGCGAGCGCCGCTGCGAAACTGTCCGGATCCGTGGATTTGAAGCTTCCTCCGACCCGTAGCTGCGCGAGCTTCGGATCGGCGAGTGAAATCTGCCGGCGGTTGTAGCGATTGAATTCCTCGACGGCGAAGGCCAGCGATTCGCCGCGGAATTCCAGCCGCCCCGTGGTCCAGGCGAGTCGCTGCGCGAGCACCTGCGGTTCGAGCCGGCTGACCGATACGTGGTCCCGGATCACCACCGCGGCGTCACCGGCATTCAATGGTGGATGCTCCGGCTCGCTTTCCGATGCGATCGCGACCGTGCCCTCGGCCACGATCACGTCGATCTGCTTCGAGTCGCGCAGCCGCACGCTGAACTCGGTCCCGACGGCGCGCAGGTCCGCGCCCGCCGCCGAAACGACGAACGGCCGGGCTGCGTCGTGCGCGACCTGGAAACGGCCCTCGCCGCGCAACAGCTTGATGTCGCGGCGTTCGTCGTTGAAGCGCACGCGCAATTCGCTGTTGGTGTTGAGATCGATGACGCTGCCGTCCTCGAGCACGATGCGCGTGCGGCAACCGACGTGCGTCTCGTAGCGTTCACCGTCGTATTTCAACCAGGCCGCCCACACTCCCGCGCAGGCCACCAGGGTCACGAGACCGGCCGCCGCCGCCATGGGCCATCGGCGCCAGCGCGGCGGCTTCGACGCCGCGAGCAGATCCGGATTGACCGACTGGTCGAGAGGCTTGAGTTCCTTCAGCCGTTCGGCGCGGCGCCATGCCGCCTCGAGACGTAGATAGGCGACGCGGTGACGGATGTCCGCCTCGATCCAGCGATTGAACTCCTCGTCGTTCTCGGGCTCTCCGCCGCGCGCATCGAACTTGGAGAGCCAGACGCTTGCGTCGTGTTCGATTCGCTCCTTCGCCTTCACGAAGACTGCCCCACGCCGCGGCGGCGTGAGCGGTCGAACCACGGGGAACGTCGCTCCGCGACCGGAGAATTGGCGAGGGCGGCGCTGCACAGGCGCATGCCCTTGGCCAGGTGCTGCTCGACGGTGTTCTCGGAGATGCTGAGTTGCGCGGCGATTTCCTTCTGCGAAAGGCCGTACACCTTGCGCAGCGTGAACACCTGGCGGCAACGGGCCGGCAGCCTGGACACCGCCTCGCTGAGCAACGCCAGTTCCTGGTGCGTGTTCACGATCTCGTCGACCTGGCCGGTCTCGTCGAGTAGTTCGAGCGCTTCGAGGTCGGCGACCAGCTCGATCGGCACCACCTGCCGGTGCCTCAGCCACGACAACGCGACGTTGCGCGCGACGGTCAGCGCGAAGGCGCGGATCGAGCGGACTTCTTCCCGTCCCGTGGCACTGCCGGCCGCGAGCAGGTGCGCATAGGTGTCCTGCAGCAGTTCGTCGACGTCCGCGGCGTTGCGCGCGTAGCGATGCAGGCAGGCACGGAGGACTCCCTCGAATTCGAGGGACGCGACCAGGTAGCGATCAACACTGCGAGGCATGGGGAGAAGATGACACATCCTTGGGGATGGGAGAACGGATAGGTAACAGATGATGCAAGATAGTTCCCTCATGACTGACAAGCTTCCCGACGCTCGACGCCCGTTGACGAGCCGTTCCACCCCATGGGCCCAGTTCCTGTCTCGCGCTGTCATGCGAGCGGGAGTCACGCCCGACGCCATTTCGATGCTTTCGGTGATCTTTGCGATCGTCGGCGCGGCCGTGCTGTTGTCAGGCGGGAAACCCTGGAACCTGTTGATCTGCGCGGCGTGCGTGCAGCTTCGGCTGCTCTGCAACCTGCTCGACGGGATGGTGGCCATCGAGGGCGGCCTGAAGTCGAAGCTGGGGGTGCTCTACAACGAGGTGCCCGACCGGATCGCGGACTCGCTGTTCCTGGTCGCGCTGGGTCATGCGTGCGGGTTCCCCTGGATCGGCTGGCTCGCCGCCCTGGCGGCTGCGGTCACGGCGTACATCCGTGTCCTGGGAGGCACCTTCGGCCTGGCGCAGGATTTTCGTGGTCCGTTTGCCAAGCCGCATCGCATGGCGGCCATGACCGTCGGATTGCTGATGGCCTTTGGGGAGCACTTCTGGACGGGCGGACGACTCGCGCTCGTGACGGCGGCCGCGATGATCGCCTTCGGCTCGATCGTGACCTGCGGGACCCGCATCGCCGCCATCGCACGCCAGCTCGAGGCGCGTCCCGACCCGTGAGGCCTTCCAGCGCGCTTCTCGTCGGTGTGGTCAAGCTGCTGGTCGGCGCCTATGCGCGCTGGGTCGGCACGCAGCCGGGGGATGCCCAGCGCATCTACTTCGCCAACCACACCAGCCACATCGACACGCTCGCGATCTGGTCCTCGCTGCCGCGCCGGCTGCGGTCGCGCACGCGTCCCATCGCGGCGCGCGATTACTGGGGCCAGGGCCTTCGAAAGTACATCGCGACGCGCGGCTTCGGCGCGGTGCTCATCGACCGCAAGCGCGAGGACTCGAATGCGGATCCGCTCGATCCACTGCGCGCGGCGCTGAAAGAGGGCGATTCGCTGATCATCTTTCCGGAGGGCACGCGCGGCCACGACGCGGTGCCGGCGCGATTCCGCGCTGGTCTTTACCGGCTCGCCGGCGAGTTTCCGTCCGTGGAGCTGGTGCCCGTGTATCTCGACAACCTGCACCGCAGCCTCCCGAAGGGCGCGCTGTTGCCGGTGCCGATGGTCTGCACCGTGCGATTCGGAGCTCCGATCGCGCTCGCGCCGGGTGAAGAGAAGGAAGCTTTTCTCGAACGGGCCCGCGAGGCCGTGATCGCGCTGTCGAGGACCACCGGATGATCGAGCACCTGCACAACATTCCCCGCGAGTTCCTCTGGCTGTTCGGCAGCCTGGTCGCGTTGCTGGGCATAGCCTCCGTCATCGGCGCGGTGCTACTGCGCCGGCCGGCGGATGAAAAGAGCGCCGCGAGCCGCGCGAATCTCGTCGCGCGCGTCAACGCGTGGTGGGTCATGGTCGGCATCCTCGCGGTCGCGTTCCTCACGGGGCCGACGATGACGCTGGTGCTGTTCGCGTTCGCCTCGTTCTTCGCGCTGCGCGAGTTCATCACGCTGACGCCGAGCCGGCCGGGCGACCGGCTGCCGCTGTCGCTCGCGTTCTTCATCATCATCCCCGCGCAATACCTGCTGATCGGCCAGGACCGTTACGGCACGTTCGCGATCTTCATTCCCGTCTACGTGTTCCTGCTGCTGCCGTCGATCGCGGCGCTGCTGTCGGACATCGAGGACTTCCTCTCGCGCAGCGCCAAGCAGCAGTGGGCGCTCATGGTCACGGTGTACTGCCTGAGCCACGCGCCGGCGCTGCTGATGCTCGACATCCGGGGCTACGAGGGGCGCAGCGCGCTGCTGCTGTTCTATCTACTGTTGGTCGTGCAGATGAGCGACGTGATGCAGTACGTCTTCGGCAAGCTGTTCGGCAAGACGAAGATCGCGCCGGTAGTCAGTCCTTCGAAGACCGTCGAGGGATTCATCGGGGGCGGACTCGCCGCGACCGCGATCGGCGCCGCGATGTGGTGGATCACGCCGTTCACGCCGCTGCAGTCGGCGGGGATCTCCGCGGTCGTCGTGATCATGGGATTCCTCGGCGGCCTCACGCTCTCCGCCGTGAAACGCAGCCTGGGCGCGAAAGACTGGGGTGTCATGATCGAAGGACACGGGGGCATGCTGGATCGCATGGACTCCATCTGCTTCGCGGCGCCGGTGTTCTTTCACATCGTGCGGTACTTCTACGCCGACTGAACCGGCGGCGCGGACTCCGGGCTACACGCTCGATGAGCCGAACTGATCCCGACGCGTTATTGTCCGCCCCGGGTACATCCCGGAGATGGTTCGTATGAGTCGGACAGCGACGTTACTCCTGCTCTCGATCGTGGCCTGTGCGGGTGTCCCGGCATACGCGAGCGAGCCCGCGCCGGTCATCTTCGACACCGACATCGGCACCGACATCGACGATGCGTACGCGCTCGCGGGATTGATGCGTCGCAGGGATCTCGAAGTCCTCGGCGTCACGACCGTCTCGAGCGACGCCGCCGCGCGCGCCCGGCTCGCGGCCAAACTACTCTCGATCGCCGGCGGCGAGTGGGCGAAAGTCCCCGTGTACGCGGGCATCTCCACGCCCACGCAGTACATGAAGCAGGTGGAGTGGGCCGACGGCTTCGAATCGCCGAGCCTGCACACGTCGGGCGGCGTGGAATTCATGCGCCGCCAGGTGAATGCACGGCCGGGAGAGGTCACGCTCATCGCCGTCGGCGAGCTCACCAACATCGCGGCGCTGCTGCGCTCGGAGCCCGGGATCGGCCGGAAGATCCGCGCGATCTCGCTCATGGGTGGGTCCATCTACCGCGGCTACGCACCCGGCTCGAAGCCGGAGGCCGAATGGAACATCCGCTCGAATGCCGCCGCGGCGCGCGAAGTGTTCACGTCGGGCGTACCGCTTCTCGTCGCGCCGCTCGATTCGACCGCCGATCTGAAGCTCGTTCCCGAAATGCGCGTGGCAATCTTCTCGGCCGGGACGCGCCTCGACGACGCACTCGCCTCGCTCGACCAGATCTGGCGTTACACGAACCACTGGAAGGGCGACCTGCCGACCTTGTTCGACGTGCTGGCCGTGGAGCTCGTGAATCCGCGCATGCCGCTGGCGCTGGAGCCATTGCACCTCGAGCTCACGCCCGAAGGCATCACGCGGCCGGTCGCGGGAGCGAAGCCCAACGCGCAGGTCGCGGTCACGGTGAACGCCGCGGAATTCATGGCGGCCTTCGTGCGGAATATGACGAACGACTGAGAGTTGGCATCAACCGCGCGGGATTGCCGGAGAAATGCCTGCACAGTGCACATTCCGGCAATTCGTTCGCGCCGCGCGGGAATTGTAGGAGAAACCCTGTAGTCGGCGGCAAAGTTCGCGTGCGATAGTTTGGCCGTCCAGCACCTGCCGATGGCTACCTCGCTGATGCGCCGACGCAATTGGACAACTTCGGCATTCGCCTCGTGCTTGCCCCTGCTCGCATGCGGTCTCGTGCACGCCAAGAACGCGGACCGGCTTTCCGAGCTCAAGCAGATGACGGTCGACGAGCTGCTCAACGTCGAGGTCACCTCCGTGTCGCGGGCCGAGGAAGAACTGCGCGACGCGGCCGCGGCCATTTTCGTGATCACGCAGGAAGACCTGCGGCGCACCGGCGCCACCACCATGCCCGAAGCGCTGCGGCTGGCGCCCGGCATCAACGTCGCGCGGCGCAACTCCAATTCCTGGGCCGTGAGCGCGCGCGGCTTCAGCTCCATCAACTCCGAGAAGCTGCTGGTGTTGTCGGACACGCGCAGCATCTACACGCCGCTGTTCTCGGGCGTGGCCTGGGACGTGCAGGACTATCTACTTGCCGACGTCGAACGTGTCGAGGTGATCCGCGGACCCGGCGCGACGATGTGGGGCTCGAACGCCGTCAACGGCGTCATCAACGTCACGACGCGCAACGCGCGCGACACGCACGGCGCGTACGTCGAGGCCGGCGCCGGCACCTTCGAGCGTTACTTTCTGTCCGCGCGTTATGGCGGCGAGACCGGCGGCGGCGTGCACTACCGCGTATTCGGCCGCTATTTCGACCGCGACGGGACGGTCAACCCGAACCCGGCGGTGGACGACGCGTGGGACCAGGGCCACGTCGGTTTCCGCACCGACTGGGATTCCGGCGCGGACGACGCCTGGACCGTGCAGGGCGACGCCTATGCCGGCACGATCGGGCAGTTCGTGCCCTCGATCACGATCATCGGACGCACGCCGCCCGCGCCGCCTTATAACGTCGACGTGAGCGGCGGCAACCTGCTCGCGCGCTGGCGGCACCGCACCGGGGAGGCCTCGGACGTGCAGCTGCGCGCGTACTACGACTACACGCGGCGCGACGATCCGAGCTTCCTCGACACGCTGCACACCTTCGACGTCGACCTGCAGCGGCGCCATGCGCCGATGGGTCGTCACGAATTGATGTGGGGCGCTGCCGTGCGGCTCACGTCAAACCGCAACCGCAGCGGCGGAATTTTCGCCGTCGCTCCCGAGCAATCGGACGACATGTTGTACAGCGGATTCATCCAGGACCGGATCGCGCTCGACGACGAATTGATGCTGACGGTCGGCACCAAGCTCGAGCACAACGATTTCTCGGGCTTCGAAGTGCAGCCGAGCGTGCGGCTCGCCTGGGCGCCCAACTACGAACAAACGGTCTGGACCGCGGTCTCGCGCGCGGTTCGCGTGCCGACGCGACTCGAGCGCGACGTCGCCATCGACCTGAGTGGCGACCCGGCGGAAAATCCGACGGCGCGCCTGCTGGGGAACCGGAATTTCCGCTCCGAGGAGCTCATTGCCTACGAGGCCGGCTATCGCTGGCAGCCACTCGAAAATCTTTCGTTCGACCTCGCGGCTTACTACAACGACTACGAGAAGCTCGCTTCGCTCGAGCTCGGCGACCCCTTCATCGACCCGGTGGATGGGCGTACCGTATTTCCGGTGCTCAACCAGAACCTCACGAGCGGCCGGTCGCTCGGGGGCGAACTACTGGCCGAGTGGGCCCCCATGGACGACTGGCGCCTGTCCGCGAGTTACACGTACGTCGACCTCGAGCTCGAATCCGCGGGCATGGATCTGAACCGCGGCGTGTGGCTCGACGGTTCCACGCCGCGCAACCAGGTCGGCCTGCGCTCGTTGTGGAATTTCGCCGGGCTGTTCGAGCTCGACGCGCAATACCGTTACGTTTCCCGGCTCCGCCGCATTCCGGTCGATGTCACCGGCGCGGGCGTCGACGCCTATTCCGAGCTGGATCTGCGACTCGGATGGATGATCGGACCCGAGTGGCGGCTCTCGATCGTCGGACAGAACCTGCTGAACTCGCAGCACATCGAGTTCGGTCCGGCGGAGGAGGCCGGCGCGATCGAGCGTTCCGCCTATTTCAAGGTCGAGTGGCGTCTCTAGTGGGCCTGCGTAACACACTGCTGCGCGTGGCCGCGGTCGCGCTGCTTTCGCTGCATGCATCCGCTGCCGCTGCCCCGCCCGGCGAGTACCAGGTCAAGGCCGTGTTCCTGTTCAACTTCGGCCAGTTCGTCGAGTGGCCCGCGCACGCCTATGGCTCCGCGTCCGCCCCCTTCGTGATCGGCGTGATCGGGGAAGATCCTTTCGGGAAGATTCTCGACGAAGTCGTGCGCGGTGAATCGCTGGGCCATCACCCGCTGGTCGTGAAGCGGTTCAAGAGCACCAACGACATCGCGGACTGCAACATCCTCTTCATCTCGCGCAATGAGTCTGCCCGGCTGCCCGAGATCATGGCGGCGGTGCGCGGGAAGAACATTCTCACGGTCACCGACATCGACGGCGCCGAACGACACGGGGCGATCATCGTGTTGTTCAACGAGAACAACCGCATCCGCATGCGCATCAACCTGGCCGCCGCGCGCGAAAGCCAGCTCACGATCAGTTCGAAGCTGCTGCGGCCCGCGGAGGTCATCGGCGCGGAGGGCATGTGATGCGCCGCCCGACCGTCCCGCTGCGTCGCAAGCTGAGCGCGATCACGCTGACGACCTGCGGAATCGCGCTGCTCATCACGACCGCGCTGTTCCTGCTCGGCGAGATACTCGTGTCCCGCCAGCAGAGCCTGCAGCAGCTCAGCATCCTGGGCGAAGCGATCGCCTCCAACAGTACCGCGGCGCTCGCGTTCGAGAATCCCGAGGACGCCAGCGTCGTGTTGTCGGCGCTGAGCTCCGATCCGCACATCGTTTCCGCCGCGCTCTACAAGTCCGACGGCACACCGTTCGCCACGTACCCGCGCGATGCGCTCGACTCCATTCCGCGCACGCCCGCCGCACCCGGGCATCGCTTCGACCAGGGCCACCTGGTCGTCGTCTCGGAGGTGCGCGAGGGCGAGAGGAGTCTCGGCACGCTGATGGTCCGCGCGGACATGTATGCGATCTACGAGCGCATCGGGATGTACGCGCTGATCGCGACGCTCGTGATCGCGCTCGCGCTGCTCGCGGCCTGGGCGATTTCCCGCCGGCTGCAGCGTCAGCTCTCCGAGCCCATCCTCGCGCTGGCCGCCACGGCGGAGATCGTGTCGAACCGGCACGACTACAGCGTGCGTGCGCAGGCGCCGGGCATCAACGAGCTCGACGCCCTGACCGGCGCGTTCAACTACATGCTCACGCAGACCGAGCAATACGAGGGCAAGCTCAGTACGCAGGTGAGCCGGCTCGCGCTGTTGCAGGAGATCACGCACAGCATCGGTTCGCGCCACGACCTGCTCAGCATCTTCCAGGTCGTTCTCGGCAGTCTCGAGGCGCACCTGCCTATCCACTTCGGTTGCGTGTGCCTGCACGATCCGGCGGGCAACACGATCACGGTCGAAGCCGTGGGCCCGCTGAGCAGTCACGACGCGGCGGCGCTCGGGCTGCCGGTGCGCGAGTCGGTGCCGGTCGGGCAGAACGGTCTCTACCGGGCGTTGCAGGGCACGCTGATCCACGAGCCCGACGTGAACAAGGTCCCGTCGCCGTTCACGCAGCGCTTCGCGCGTGCGGGATTCAGTTCGCTGGTGATCGCGCCGCTCGCGGTGGAGTCGAGCGTGTTCGGCGTGCTGGTCGCGGCGCGGCGACCCGCGCATTCGTTTTCCAGCACCGATTGCGAGTTCCTGAAGCAGCTCAGCGAACACGTCGCGCTCGCCTCGCACCAGGCGCAGCTCTACCAGGCGCTGCAGCGGGCGTACGAGGACCTGCGGCAGAGCCAGCAGTCGGTGTTGCAGAACGAACGTCTGCGCGCGCTCGGGCAGATGGCGAGCGGCATCGCGCACGACATCAACAATGCGATCTCGCCGGTTTCGCTGTACACCGAACTCCTGCTGCAGCAGGAGCGGCAGATCACGCCGGAAGGGCGCAACCGGCTCGCGACCATGCAGCGCGCGATCGAGGACGTCGCGGGGACCATCGAACGCATGCGCGAGTTCTACCGGCCGCGCGAGTCGGCGCGCTCGTTCCACCGCATCGACGTGCACGGCATCATCGACCAGGTGCTCGATCTCACGCAGCCGCGCTGGCGCGCGCTGCCGCAGGAACGCGGCATCGACATCGAGCTGGTGCGCGATTTCGCGCCCGCCCGGCTCGAGATCCTCGGCGACGAAGTCGAGATGCGCGATGCGCTCACGAACCTGGTGTTCAACGCCGTCGACGCCATGCCCGCGGGCGGGACGCTCAGGATCTCGACGCACGTCGCCGCCAGCGATCTCAACGCGACCAACGTCTACATCGAAGTCGGCGATTCGGGCATCGGCATGGACGAGGACACGCGCCGGCGCTGCGTCGAGCCGTTCTTCACCACGAAGGGTGAGCGCGGAACGGGACTCGGCCTCGCCTCGGTGTACGGCATGCTGCAACGTCACGATGCCGAGCTCGAGATCGACAGCGAGCCCGGCAAGGGAACGACGATGCGCATGATCTTCCCGCAGTTCGTCGAACGCGGTTCGAGCGCGGCGCTCGGCGCATCGCCGGCCGCCATCAGAAGGAAACTCAGGATCCTGGTCGTCGACGACGATCCGGTGCTGAGCCGTTCGCTCGACGACGCGCTCGCGACCGACAGCCACCAGGTCCAGCTCGCCGCCGGCGGACAGGCCGGCATCGAAGCCTTCGCCGCGGCTCACAACGCCGGGCGGACGTTCGACCTCGTGATCACCGATCTCGGCATGCCGCGGGTCGACGGACGCAAGGTCGCCGAATCGATCAAGGCGCTTTCGCCCGATACGCCGGTGATCCTGCTGACCGGGTGGGGCCAGCGATTGCTCGACGAGGGCGACATTCCACCCAACATCAACATGATCCTGAGCAAGCCCCCGCGGCTCGCGCAGCTGCGCGCGGCGATCGCCGAGCTCGTGCCGTGGAAAGCGGCCGAGCTCGCGCAGTAGCCTTCCGTCTTATTTCCGGGCGGGCGACGCCCGCAGAGACTGGCGACTCCAGTTCGAGCGGAGTTGCGCCATGTCGAGGATTCACCGGTCGCGGGTCGGGGTCGCCTGGATATGCCTCGCGGCCACACTATCTACCGGCGCGTTA
>JAFAGC010000082.1 GCA_023423065.1 Pseudomonadota bacterium | reverse complement strand
TTATGTGTCTCGCGCCGCCGACTATGGGGTGGCGGCGGCGCTTCGATTGTCGAAAAGCACACAGAGCGCGGACAAGGTGCACTTCTCGGACCCGTAAAACCCTGGACCGTATCAGGCATAAACGATCACAATCGATCATTTATGCTCTACATCTTTCAATATTCGTCACCTTCTATCATGGAAACCGGTGACATTCACTCGAAATCCGTTTTTATCGATCAGAAGGTGCTGTGACTGAAAGTACACGCCTGATAACGCTACCGGCCAGCACTTTTTCACAGATGAGTTGCCATGTCGCGAATGCAATCGGTCCAGAATAAAAATGGAAAGGCTCCGAGGCTTCCGGGGGCATGGAATCCGGCTCCGGATCGAGGCCTCCACGCGGCCTTGCCTGGCCGTCTCCTAACTACCGGGGACGGCGTCCGTGATGCGCGGGAGATGATCAAAAAAAACGGGGCGTCCCGGCAGTTGCAGCTGCCGGAACGCCCCGTTGGTCGTAAGGCGCGCGGGAGGGCGCGCCTCGTACTTCAGAACGCCCTGACGGTCACGCCCAGGAACAGGCTCATCCCGGCGTAATCGTAAGTGGCCGGGAACGTGTTCCCGTAGCCACCCTGCCCCGCGACGATCGGCGGATCGGCGTCGAGCAGGTTGTTGATGCCCGCGAAGATCTCGGCTGTGTCACCGACGTCATAGGTGAACGACAGGTCGATGTAGTTGCGCGCACCCAGGCGCGGGTTGGTCATCGTGTCGAGCGCCGGCGGAGTGCCGCCGCGACGCAGGGGCAGGATGTAACGGTCCGTCGTCACCGAGTCGACGTAGCGGTGACGCAGGCTCACGCCGAAATCGGCGAGCGACCAGGTCAGACGCGTCACCCCCTTGTATTGCGGGATGGGCTCACCGCAGGTCGCGCCGTACGCACCCACGCATTCGTTCGTGTTCTCCGGCACGGCCTGCATCGGCGTCACCGTGAACTCGTCCGTGTACGTCCACGACGTGCTGATGTTGAAGCGGCTCGCGCCGATGTCGAAGCCGTATCGGGCATTGAGGTCGATACCCTTCGTCTCGAGCGCGCCGATGTTCGCCTGCAGCACGTCGAGCGAGTACGGCGGCGTGATGGCGCCGGTCGCCGGGTTGCGACGGATCGCCTGGCAGAAATCGCTCGCCGCGTCCTGCACGGTGAAGTAGCACAGGTTCAGCGTGTTCTGCGCGCCGCCGCCGAGCTGCGCGATCGCATCGTCGAGCGTGATGTTGAAGTAGTCGATCGTGACCGCGAGGTCCGGCAGGAAGGTCGGCGTGAACACGATGCCGAAGGTCTTCGTGTCCGAGCTCTCTTCCTGGAGGTTCGGATTGCCGCCCGAGCGATTCGGAATGATGTTGTCGGGCTGCACACCGGGCTGGAACACCGCATCGGCCGGCACACCGGTCGCCACGCACAACGCCCGCACTTCGGGCGTCTGGTTGGCGGTGTTCCGGCTCGAGCACGGATCGGTCAGCGTCGAGAAGTTGAGCTGCAGACCGCCGTACAGGTCGCCGATGTTCGGCGCGCGGATCGCCCGCTGGAATTGCGCGCGCAGCGCGATCGTGTCGTGGATGCGGTAGTCGAGACCGTATAGATAGGTGGACACGCGGCCCACGCCCTCGAGGTCGTAGTCGGAGCTGCGATAGCCGCCGTTCAAGCTCAGGTTCTTCGCGCCCGGCACGTCGACGAGCAGCGGAATGCGCACTTCCGCGAAGATGTCCTTCGAGGTCACGTCGCCCTCGGTGGGCAAGCCGGGATTGAAGCCGACCACGTCACCGGAACGCAGGTATTCGTCCGGGATGTACTCCGCCTCGGCCGTGCGCCACTCGACTCCGAACGAGAAGCCCACCGGGCCCGCCCACGTGTCGAAGGCCTCGCCGCCGATCGTGGCCGCCGCGACCTGCTGTTCCGCGTTCGTCACGTTCGTCGCGTTGATCTTGATCGCATTGACGGCCGCCTCGCTGAGGTTCTGGCCGAAGATGTTGGCCACCGGCGCGGCGCCGCCGACCGACAACAGCGCGGACGCATAACGGCTGCGCGAAGCCGCGCCTTCCTGTCGACTCGTGTCCTCGCTGCGCGCGAAGCTCCAGTACACGTCGTAGCTCAGGTTGCGCAGGAATTTCCCGGAAACGTCGCCGAGATCGCCCTTCATGCCGATCGCCGTGCGCCACACGTTGTGGTCGTCGACGTTGAAGCGGTAGGGCAGCTCCACCAGGCGGCGGCCCGCGGTCAGGATTGCGCGGCCGTCGCCGGGCGTCGTGGTGTAGGTCAATGAGCCCTGCGTGATCGAGCGCGGCCCCGTCTCGGCCTGGTCGAGCTCGAACAGCAGGTTCTGCATCGAGGCGTCGAGGTACGGGTTGTTCACGTCGAACAGGAAGTCGCCGCCGATGTTCGCCTGCGTGAGCTGCTGGTTGACCCGGTTGTTGCTGAAGTGGAACTCCAGGTAACCCGTGGCCGCCGGCGCGAACTCGTAGTGCGTGAATGCATTGAGCATCCAGCGTTCCTGCGGAACCTGCAGGTAGTTGAACAACGTCAGGTTGAAGTCGTCGGCGGGACGATTCACGAGACGCTGGTCGGTGCCGTTGTCATTGAACGTGAATCCGTTCGAGCCGAGCCCGGTGAGTCCCGCGCCCGCGAGCGCGAGCTGCACGTCTGCGTTCGCGAGCTGGCCCCCGGTCAACACGTAGCGGCCGTTCGGGATGTCACCGCTGCCCGAAAACACGAAGCCCATCCGGCCGCCGGAGTTCGTGCAGTTGGCGGCGTTCGAGCCGTTGGGCGTACCTAACAAGGTGTTGCTCCACGACTCCGCCGTGACGCAACCTTCGCCGTAGGGCATGGTCGCCCAGTCGCCGCGCTCCTGGCGCGTGAAGCCGTCGCGCTTCATGTAGTTGAGCGACACGACCGCATTGCCGCGACCTTCACCGAAGTTGCCGCCGAGCGTGAGATCCGCGCTCCAGGTCGGCGTGTTGGTCGAGCTGTCCCATCCGTACTGGCCGCCGACTTCGACGCCTTCGAAGTCGTCCTTCATGATGAAGTTGATGACGCCCGTGATCGCGTCGGAGCCGTAGACCGCCGACGAACCGCCCGTGACGATTTCCGTGCGCTCGAGCAGCGCCGTCGGAATCGTGTTGAGGTCGGTGACCTGCTCGGGTCCGAAGATGGCGAAGCGGCGGCCGTTCACCAGCGTCAGGCTGCGAGTCGGGCCGAAGCCGCGCAGATTGACGTAGGCGGCACCTGCAGCGGAGCCGGCGGGCACGGTGTTGGCCGTGGCACCGCCGTTGGTTGCCTGCACGAACTGGGGCTGGTCGCTCAGGACCTTGTCCATGTTCACCGTGCCAGACAGCTTCACTTCCTCGGCGTTGATGATCGCGAGCGGCGTGGACGCATCCGTGACGTCACGCGCGATGCGCGAACCGGTAACGATGATTTCTTCCTGCTGCTCCGCCGGTTGTCCCGCGCCACCCTGTTCCTGCGCGTACGCGCCGGTGGCAATCGAGAGAAGAACGACGATCAGGCGCGAGCGCGCAGACGAGCCCTGACGGCTCGCCGAGCGAATGAAGTCCATGATTCCCCCTACAGGATCATTTGATATGAGAACACTCCGCGAAATGATCAAAGGTCCGCAACTTCGATCACTTCACGCGCAATTAACCTTAAAGTCGATCTCAAATCAACGTTTTTCTGCGGGAATAGATCGAAAGTGATCGATCTTGGTACTCAGGGGGAAAACTTTCGCTTGGGCGTCGCGAACTTGCGCTCACAACCCCTGTTTGGACCTCTCAAGTCCGCGGTGCGAGCTCCGCCGCCTGTCGGAGCGCTTCGACGAGGCTGCGCTCGTCGGCAATGCCTTTTCCCGCGATGTCGAACGCGGTGCCGTGATCGACCGAAGTGCGCACGACCGGCAATCCGACCGTGATGTTCACGCCGGATTCGAGGCCTAACACCTTGATGGGTCCGTGACCCTGGTCGTGGTACATCGCGACCACGATGTCGAAGTCGCCGCGCGCCGCGAGGAAGAACAACGTGTCCGCGGGCAACGGGCCACTCACGTTCCAGCCGCGCGCCTGGCAGCGGCGCACCGCGGGCTCGATCTTCTCGCCCTCTTCGCCCCGGCCGAACAATCCGTTTTCGCCCGCGTGCGGATTGATGCCGCACACTCCGATGCGCGGCGCGGGAATTCCCGCGCGCACGAGCGTGAGCTGCGCGCGCTCGATCACGCGTTCGACCAGCGGCGCGTCGATGCGCGCGATCGCATCCAGCAAACCGATGTGAGTCGTGACGTGGATGACACGCAGCTTCGGCGCGACCAGCATCATCGATACCTCGGGAGTCCCGGTCAGCGTCGCGAGCAGCTCGGTGTGCCCCGGATAACGGCGGTCCGCCGCGTGCAGCGCTTCCTTGCTGAGCGGCGCCGTGCAGATCGCCTGCGCCTGGCCGGACTCGACGATTCGCACCGCGCGCTCGATGTAGCGAAACGCCGCCTCGCCCGCGACGGCGGAAATCGCGCCGAACGGCAGGTCCGGCGGAATCAGCTGGAGATCGACGCAGGCAACCTTGTCGGGCCGGAAATCCGCGGCGGCCGGATCATCGATGCTCTCGACCGCGATCCGGCTTCCGACGATTTCACCCGCGCGCCGCAGGCGCGCGGCATCGCCGATCACGAGCGGCTTGCACAACGCGTGCACCTCGGCCCGCGCGAGCGCCTTCATGATGATCTCGGGTCCGATGCCCGCGGCATCGCCCATCGTTATCGCGATCGTCGGACGACTCATCGACTCATGCCACCGTGCCGCTGCTGCGAATGACGCGCAGCCTGTCGAGGATGCGCCGCAGGCAGCCAGCATCGCCGAATCCGCCGGCCTTCGTCACCACCGGAACCGACAGGCTGCCGAGCGTGAGCCCGAGCGCGATGCCGTGCTCGATCTCGTCGACGAGCTGGATACCGGTGATCCCGAGCCGCGCGAACAACGTGGTCGCGGTCTCGCCGCCGGTCGCGACCAGGGCGCTCGCCTGCGCCGCGAACGGGATGACGCGCCGCGCGAGTTTCGCCGCGAGTTGCTGTGCCTCCGTCGGAGTCATGTTCCGGCCCGAATCCGGAAACACGAAATCGACGACGAGATCGTTTCCATCGGCGATCTTCTGCAGTAGTTCGAGTCGCTGGTCGATCGCCTCGTCCGTGTTCTGCGGCCTGTCGAGGCAACTTGCCGTCAGCGTCAGCCGTTCGACGCCGGGCAGCGAATCGAGCTCGCGTAACGCCGCGCGCGTGGCCTGCGCCTGCGAGCCCGCGACGAGCAGCGCGCCATGCCGTGTCGGCGGAACGTGAAGCGGCGGAACGTGCCGGTGCGACTCCGTCGAGATCCGCCTGGCGATCGCGTGCGCGAGGCCCGCGCTGCCCGCGAGCAACACCGGCTGCGGACCGGCACAGGCCGCGGCGATGATGTCGAGATCCGCTTCGGTCTCGGCGTCGCAGACGACGGCCCGCGAATCCGGCGGCCAAACGAAGCCCGCGGACCGGAGTCGATCGAGCGAGACCGGTGCCGCCGAAATACCCACGGTCTCGAGCAATCGCACGACGTTGGCATGCGCCGGGTCCGCGCCCGGCGGCCAGAACTCGGTGAGCTCGAGCGGCGCGCCATGTACGAACACACGTCCGCCGCGGGTCACGCGTCCGGTCGCCGGGAACGCCGGCGCGACGACCAGTCTCGTATCGGGCGAACGCTCGCGCATCACGTCGAGCGAAGCGGCGATCTCGTGCGCCGGATGTCCGCGCAACGTCGAATCGATCTTCTTGAAAACGCGGACACCTTCCGCGCAACGCTTGCGCAACAGCTCGACGTGTTTCGCGTACGCGGCCGGTGCATCGAGCACGCGGCTGCCCGAGTCGATCGCGAGCGCCAGTGGCGGGTCCAGGACCGTGTCGTGATAGTCGCCCCAGACGACGCGCGCGGAGAGCCGGCGCGTCGCGAAGGCGACGGCACAATCCGCCGCGCCGGTCAGGTCGTCGGCGACGATGAGCCAGGCTGGTGACATGTCAGTCGACGTGCGCTTCTAACAGGAGGCGATGCATGCCGGGTGTCGGCAAAAGGCGTCAACGAGCGCGGAAAACGACGGCGGCGCGTCCGTCGGCGGGCGTCCGGCGGCGCGTTCGGTGAGACTCTCGATCATTCTTGCCATCCCCCCATGCCGCGGTTAGTTTGACGCGCATGAACAAATATACCCGCTTCGCCGCACTTGCCGGCCTCGCTCTTGGTGGCGCGATTCACGCCAATGTCGCGTTCGCCGCCGACTGCGAGATGAAATTTACGATGAGTGGCTGGTCCGCGTTCTACAAACGCGCCGACGGCACGGGTCACGTGACCTGCAATAACGGACAGTCCGCGACCGTGCGTCTACAGGCGCGCGGAGGCGGCTTGAGCGCCGGCAAGTCGACCATCGAGAACGGTCACGGCGAGTTCTCGAACGTCAAGGACATCAGCGAGATCTTCGGCAACTACGCGAGCGCCGAGGCGCATGCCGGCGCGGTGAAATCCTCGAAAGCCCAGGTCGTCACCAAGGGTGAAGTCACGCTCGCGCTGACCGGGACGGGACGAGGCTGGGACCTCGGCGTCGCGATCGGCAAGTTCGCGATCAAGCGCAAGTAGCTACTCCGCCGGGGCCGGGGGCGGTCGCTGCTGTCGCGACCTTCCGAGGCACGCGGTGAACTCCGCGCCGAACAGGAAGATCTGCGCGGAGTAATACAGCCACAGCAGCAACGCCGCGAACGACGCGGCGGCGCCATACGCGGTGGGCTGCGTCGCACGCCCGAGGTACAGGCCGATCGCCCATCTGCCGAGATGGAACAGCAGCGCGGTGACGAGCGCGCCCGTCAGCACGTGACGCCAGGGCAGCCGCCGCGCCGGCAGGTAGCGGTAGATCAACGCGACGACGCCGGTGCCGAGCAGGACCGAAACCAGGAAGTCGGTCGCGACGAACAATCCGACCAGGCCCTCGAAGTGTCGCAACACGAAGTCGCGCAGCGTCGCGAGCGCGGTAGTCAGCGTGAGCGACACGAGCAGCAGGAAGCCGATCGCGAGGATGAAACCGAACGATACGAGGCGTGATCGCACCGCCGCGCGCCAGCCGCGCGGCATCGACTCCCTGCCGCCCCACACCTGTTGCAGCGCGCTCTCGAGCGCGGAGAACACGGTGGTCGCGCCTACGGCCAGCATGACGACGCTCAGGATGGTGGCCCACGCGCCATCGACCGACTGCGCGCCGCGCATCGCGCCCACGATGAGCTCGGCGCTCGCCTTGCCGAACAACAGGGTCAGCTGGCTCTCGACATAGGAGCTGGCGAGTTCGGCGCCGACGATCCAGCCCACGATCGTCACGATGATGACCAGCAGCGGCGCCAGGGAAAACGCGCAGTAGAACGCGAGCGCCGCGCTGATGCTCGAGGCCTGGTCGGAGAGCCAGTTGCGGGTCGTGCCCTCGAGGATGCCCCACAACGTGCGTCGGCTGCTCACGCCGGGATTCTGCGCCCGCGGCGGCGCCTAACAAGTCGCGGAATCGTCGGCGCAGTCCGGCGCTCCGCGCCAGTGCGCACCTACACCCGGCTACAAGTCCGCATCGCGCCAGGCCGCGCTCGGCACGAGCAGGATGTCGTCGCCCGCGCGGGTTATCAGCAGCGCGCGGACGCGCAGCCGGTCGGCGAGCGCGAGCGCCGCGTCGGGCGCCATCGCCATGAACACGGTGGCGAGCGCATCGGCCTGCATGCCGTCCGCGGCCACCACGGTCGACGACAAGGTCGCGTGATCGACCGGGCGACCGGTGCGCGGATCGATGATGTGCGAGTAGTGCCTGCCGCCGCTCTCGAAATAGCGTCGATAGTCCCCCGCCGTCGCGATCGATTCGTCGTCGAGCGCCACCGCGGCCGGCACGAGACTCGGCCGGCCCGAAGGATCGTCCGGGCCGGGCTTCTCCACCGCCACGCGCCACGGCGCGCCGCGTGCGTTCACGCCGTGCGCGCGCAGCTTGCCCGACAGGTCGACGAGGTAGTTAGTCACGCCACGCGCCTCGAGGTATCCGGCGACACGATCGACGCCGCGACCCTTGCCGAGCGAGGACAGGTCGACGTACACGCCCGGATCCTTGCGCGCACGGTTCGCGGACGCATCGATCTCGAGCTTGCGCCAGCCCACGTGGGTGCGCGCCGCGTCGATGGCCGCGGCATCCGGCGCCTCGCGCCGCGCCGGGTCGGGACCGAATCCCCACAGGTTCACGAGCGGCCCGACCGTGAGGTCGTAGGCGCCGTCGCTGAGCTCGGCGAGCGTGCGGGCGTAGGCCATCACCGCGGCCAGCTCCGGGTCGACGTCGACCCAGTTTCCGCTCGCGTCGCGATTGAACCGGCTCAATGCCGATTCGGGCTTGTATGTGCTGAGTGCCTGGTCGACCGCGTCGAAGCTCGCCTGCACGCCCGCGCGCAGTTCTCCGGCAGGTGCGGGCAGCTCGCCCGCGATCTTCACCGTCCATGCGCTGCCCATGGTCACGCCCTCGAGCAGCGTTTCGGGCAGCGCCGCGCGCCGCGGCTCCCGGGCGAACGCCGCGTGCGCGCAGCACAGCAACGGAACCAGCCAGCGGGTCAAGCTGACTACTGCGGCAGGACTTCGAGTGTCGCGTTGTACGAGACGCGGCGCTTCTTCACGTTGGGCGCCGAGGACTTCTCGTCCTGGATGCCCGCGTCGATCCAGTACAGTCCCGGCGCCGGCCACTCGACGGTGATCTCACCGTTCTTGTCGGTCTTCTGGACGATCGCGTCGGGCGAATCACGGTAACGCGTGCCGCCCTGGATCACTTCGATCTCGAGGTCCGCGGCGGGTTTGCCGTCGAGCAGGAAACGCAGCTTCGCGGATTCGCCCGCGTACAGATCGTTCGGGTGTTGGAGCGGGACGAGTTCGATGCCCGCGCCCGTGCCGGGCTTGAGCTCCGTCGGCGAGCCGACCGTCACGAAGGTTTCGATCCGGCGCAGCACCTGTTCGGTCTGCAGCTTGTCCGCGTTTGCCGGAACCTTGGCCGCCATTTCCGCCGCGGCGCCGCGCCAGCGCTTCGGCTTGCCCTCTTCCTCCCAGCGCGCCATGACGACGTCTTCGCCGATCGTGACGCGATACGTGCCAGGTTGGCGCAGCTCGAGATCGAAGGTGCTGCGCGAGCGGCTCGCTGCCACGTTCTGCGCGGCGATCGGCTTGCCATCCGGTGTCTCGATCGCGAGCCCATCCACCGGCAGCGAGCCCTGGTTCACCGAGAACAGATCGTCCGCCTGCGCCGCGTCGAACGCGACCCAGCCACCCGATCGCGCGAGCACGGTCTGCGAGGGCAGCAACCAGGGACGCGCCGCGTAGGCCGCCGGGGCGGCGAGCATCGAGAGCAGCGCGAGAGTCGTCATGTATTTCTTCATGTTCCTGGCCTCTTCGTAAGGTGGCGGCGTTCAGGGATTCAGCGTGAGCGCGACGGCGCCGAGTTCCTTGGTGCCCTGTCCCGCGGACGTCTGCTGCTTCTTGATCGGCCATTCGAACGGGATGCGCACCGCTTCGCGCCCGCCCACTTCGCGCGCGGCTTCCACGACCAGCGCGTATTGCCCGGGCTTCAGATCCGCGAGCGGCGCCTGCTTCGCGTCGAACTTGAGGATGTGCCGGCCGACCGGGCGCGTCGCGCCGGTGATGCCATCCGCCGGGACTTTGAGATCGCGCCCGCCGCGTCGCCACCACTGGCGCAGGTCGGGCAGCCACTTCGTGTGATCCCCGCGCAGGTTGTACCAGACGGCCAGGTTCGCGGCGATCGTCTGGTCGGCGTCCTCGATCCACACCGCGACGTACGGCCGGTGATATTCGGCCACGGGGATGTTCGGGATTTCGACGTTGACGCTCAGGTCTGCGGCGCTCGCGCCGCACGCGAAGGCGGCCAGTGCCAGGCAGGAAGCGATACGGGGCTTGCGGATCATGCGACGCTCCAACTAACTATTCAATGCACGAAGAAGATCATGATGCCGAGGACGAGGATCGTGCCGCCGACCACGAGCGGCCAGGTCGACGGACGCTGGCGCGCCTGGATCTGCAGCAGGATCAGTCCCGTCAGCGAGAAGAACAGGCACGCGGCCGCGACGACGTCGATGAAGATCGTCCACGCGATCCCGGTGTTGCGTCCCTTGTGAAGATCGTTGAAGTACGCGATCCAGCCGCGGTCGGTGGACTCGGACTTCGCCATCCCGCTCTCGCGATCGATGGATACCCAGGCGTCGCGACCCGGCCCCGGCGCCGACAGATACAACTCCTCGTCCGACCATTCGACCGTGGCCTTCGCGGCGCGGACGTCGAACTCGCGCTCTATCCATTCGGCGACGGCCGCCGGTACCGGCGCATCCAGTCCGGCCTGCGCGAGTTCCGCGCGCAGCACGTCGGGCAGCGACGCCTCGCGCGTCGTGACCTTCGGTGTCGAGCCGATCGCCGAGGCGTGGTTCAGCGTGATGCCCGTGATGGTGAACAGCATGAGCGCCGCGAAACACACCGCGGCGCTGATCCAATGCAGCAGGTGTGTCGTGCGGTACACCCGCATGCGCAGGCGCGCGTTCATGCGCCGATTCGACTCGACATATTCTCGAGGACAGGGGTGACGACTTTCGTCCGGAGCGCGAAAGCTACATGAGAAGAATTCTTATTTGCAACTGCTCTCTTCTATAGGGCGTTCATTGAGCGGCCACGGGTGTATTCGGCTCGAGCGGCAACGGACGCGGATGATCGATGGACACGGACCCGAGGTTCGGAACCCGCAGTTTCTTCGCGTTTTTCTTTCGCCAGGGCTCGTACTCGGTGAGCGTGAGACCTTCGGGAACCTGCGTTCCCCAGGAATCCCGATGCAGCCCGGTCCAGATGAGCTCCTCGAGAAATCCCGCCTCTGCCGCCTTGGCCAAGGTCTTCATGAACTTCGACTTCCCGCCCGCCTCGCCTTCGATCAGCAATGCGCCCTGGAGGGCAG
>JAFAGC010000068.1 GCA_023423065.1 Pseudomonadota bacterium | reverse complement strand
AGACCGGCGCGGGCGCCGGTGCCGCCGTGTTCACGCCGGGCTCCAACGAGTCGTTCGGCGACGCCGGCGGCGGTGTCTGCGCGAGCGCGCTGACGGCGAGCAGCAGCAGCGCGAGTCCAAGTAGTTTGTTCATGTCAGCCTCCTTCCGGCTGCGACTGCGGCTGGGCCGGCGCCTTGTTGCGCGCGCGTAGTTCGGCGAGCCAGCTCGTCACGGGCTTGTCCTCGCCCGTGAGTTGTTTGTAGGTCTCGAGCTCGGCCTGTGCACGGACCGGATCATCGAGATAAAGATCGAGCAGGACACCCAGATTGCGGTGCGCCGGCGCGTAGGACGGATTCGCCTTGAGCGCTCTTTCGTACGCGGCGCGCGCCTCGGCGAACTTGCCGGCCTGGCGCAACGTGAGTCCGTATTCGTTCCAGGTCTGCGCGTCCCAGGGCGCGAGTTCCGTCGCCTTCGCGAGCGCGGTTTCCGATTCGGCCAGCTGGTTCGCGTTGCGATGGAGGATGCCGAGATTCGCGTACGGACCGGACAGCTCCGGATACGACTGCGTCATCAGCTGGAACTCGAGGCTGGCCTGCGTGGGATCCGTGCGCATGAGCTGCAGCGCGCGCGCGAAATCCGCCGTGGCGCGCGCGGGCGGCTTCGGGATCTCGGGTCCGGTGGCAGGTGCGGCGGCGGCCGTCTGCGAGTTGGCCACCGGCGGCGCGGTCGGGTCCGCGGGCGTCGCGATCGGCGGATCGGGTAATGCAGGCGGCGGCGCCGCGGGCACGACCGCGTCGAACGACACGCCGATCATCTCGGTCTTGCCGTATCGGCCGGGGCTGAGTTCCGCGAGCGCCGCGAAACTCTTCTTCACGCCTTCGTCGTAGACGTTGTCGCGCGTGCGCTTGGTGTTGATTTCGTGCGTCGCGATCGCCTGTTCTTCGAACGGGAACGCCTGCTCCTCGAGCAGCGAGTTGTATTCCTCGACCTGGTCGGCGTCGAGATTCTTCGGACGCTGCGAGGCCATGATGTCCTGGCCGAGCTTGCGGTAGATCTCCGCGATCTCGTAGGTCGCCAGCGTCGTGACTTCGGCGACGCGGTAGTCGGCCGCGGCCTTGTAGCCGCCGAGCGCCGCTTCCATCGCCTTGCGCTTCTTCGCGAGCGAAGTCTTGAGCGGCAGCACCAGCGCGATCCTGCGGTACTCGTCGCGCGCCGGCGCGGCCAGCGCGAGCTGCGCCTTCGCGGCGAGATATTGCGTACGGTCGGTGCGCGCGGCGCCCGCGTTGCGGTCCGCGGCGACGATCTCGCGCTGCCAGCGGCGCTGGACTTCGGTATTGCCGGCATTACCCGCGATGTCGGCGAGCTTCTGCCGGGCCTCGATCGAATCGGCGACCGGCGTCGGGTACGTGACGACGAAGCGCTCGAGCATGCCGACGGCCTTCGCCGTGTTGCCCGCCTTCGCGTAAAGATCCGCGGCCTGCAGGTTCGCCTCGCGCTGGATGTCTCTCGACTCGGCCGGGTTCAGCGCGATGCGCTCGAACTCGACCGCGGCCTGCCCGGCCTGGCCCGTCTCGCCATACGCCACCGCGAGTTTGCGCGTGACGTCGGCGGAGTATTCGCTCTTCGGATTGCCGGAGCGGAAACGCTCGAGCACCTGGATCGCGCGCGGCCAGTCCTTGAGATTGATGAGCTGCGCGCCGGCATCGTACTCGGCCTGCGCGGCGATCTTCGACGTGCCGGCCACCGCCGCGATGCGCAGGAAGTCGTCGACCGCGCCGGCGCCGTCGCCCGCCTGCTGCTTGGCCTCGGCCTGTCGATAGACGGCGGACGCGATGCGCTCGGTGAGATCGGCGCGCATCTTGTCGTTCGGCGGCGTGAGATCGCGCGCCGCGATGAAGCCCTTCTCGGCTTCGGCGAACTGCATCAGGTCGAAATTCGCCTGGCCGATGATGGTGTAGGCGATGCGCCGCTTCGGCGCGTCGGCCGGCGGCTGATGCGCGAGAACGAGATTCGCGACCTCGATCGAGCGCTGCATGTCCTTCGTCGCGAAGATGTCTTCCGCGGCGCGCGTCAGCACGCCCGCCGCGTCGGGATGTTCGGGAAAGCTCGTGCCGAACCTGATGCCGAGATCGACCGTCTGCATGTGCCACGCGGCCTTGTCGGCGGCCGGCAGCTTCGCCTCGTGTTTGGCGAGCGAGCCGAGCGCGGCGTACGCGGCGGCCGCGGAACGCGGATTGCGCGGGTAGTTGTAGGCGGTGCGCGTGAACTCGGCGGCCGCGTTGCTGAAGTCGCCCGCCTCGTACAGCGTCTCGGCGAGTAGATAGTTGGTGCCGAACGATTCAGGATCGTCCGGGAAGGACTCGAGGTAGGTGCGATACCAGCGCGCCGCCTCGAGGTACTCGTCCGCCTTCTTGGACTTCTGCGCGTTCGCGTGGAAGTACGTGGCGACGTCCTTGAGGTTGATCTTGAGTTCTTTCGCGATGTTCGGGTAATCGGCGCGGTTGCGCCCCTGCCAGAACGTGGTGCCGTAGTTGTACAGCGCGACGTATTCGCGCTTGCCTTCCAGCACGAGCTCGGTGAAGCCGCCCTTTCGGTAGGCCTCGATGGCCTGCATCGAAAGACCCGGCGAGAATTCGCTGTTCGGCTCGCGCGTCGCATAGGCGCGGTAGACGGCCGCCGCGTCCTGGTAACGCTCCTTCTCGACGTACAGGTCGCCGAGCCGCGAATAGATGACCGGCGCGTAAGCGGGATTGCCGTGGCCCGAGATGAATCGCTCCATCGCGGCCACCGAGTCGTCGTCGTACGAAAACGTGACGGCCATGACGCGCAGCGTGTCGTCGGCGAGCTCGCGGCTCGCGCGCGGCAGCTTGTCGAGCGGCACGAGCTTCTTGTCCGTCTTCGTGAGCATCGTGCGGTCGAGCACGCCCGCGAACTGCGGCAGGCTTTCCTCGTTGAGTCCCTGCTTGAACAGCGACCAGCCGCTCTTGTACAGGCTCTGGGTCAGGAAGGCCGACTTGTCTCCGCGCGAAACGACGAATTGATAGGCGTCCTGGGCCGCGCGGTAGTTGCGCGCCGAGAACAGCAGCTCGCCGCGGCGGAACTGCACCTCGTCCATCTGCGGGGAGCGCGGATAACGACGCAGGATGTCGTCGAGCGATTCGAGCGCCTTCTCGGGCTGGCCCGTGGTCTCGTACGCGCGCGCGAGCTGGTAGAGCACCTGGTCGTTGCGCGGGTAGTCGGGATAGGACTTGAGCAGCGTCGAGTACAGCTTGATCGCCTCGGCGCCCTGCAGGTCGAGCGTGTTCGCCTCGCCCTGCATGCGTTCGCCCTCGCCCGCCTCCAGGTTGAGGTCGCCGAGACGCCGCAACGCCTCGGCGCGCAGCTGCGGATCGGTCTTCTGCAGTTCGAGGAAGCGCTTGTAGTTTTCCATCGCGCGCGAGGCGCTGGCTTCCACCTTCTGATCGGGCTGGATCACCACCGGGCGGCTCGGCAGGTCCGCGATGGTCTTCTCTTTCTTCTTCGGCGCGGCCGCGGCATTGAGCGCGACGCCCGCGCACAGGGCCGAAACCGCGACTGCGAGTAGTTTGCGCTTCACGGCGACTCACCCGCGGGCGGCGCCGGCTGCGGCGCGGCCGGATCGGTGGGCGATGCGCCCGGCGGATCTTCCCCGGCCGGTGCGTTCCCGGGCGCGGCGTCGGATGGCCCCTGCTCGGGCCGCACCTGCTCGAGCTCGCCCTGCGATTCGCTCGGCTGCTCGCCCGCGGGCACGCTCACCGCGCCGCCACCGAGCGCGGCCCGGTCGTAGATGGACGCCAGCGCGAAGCGCGCCTGGATCTGGTAAGTGCCGATGCGTTCCTTCTGCTGCTCGAGCTCGCTGCGCGCGAGGGTTTCGAGCAATTCGTTCTGCTGCTTCGCGACCTCGGCGAGACGCACCTGCGCGCCTTCGAGACGCGCGCGCAGCGCCGCCACGCGCGCGGCGAATTCGCCGGTGTTGTCAGGCATGGAGCCGCGCGCCTTCTCGACGCGCACCCAGCGGTTCTGCGCCTCGCGCAATGCCTGGTCCAGATCCTTCAGCGTGCGCCGTTCGTTCCACACGCGCGCCTTGAAGGCTTCGGCGAGACGCCAGTAGAGCACGCCCTTCGCAAGGCGGGTCTTCTCGCGGATCGCGTTGGTTTCCTCGTCGTCAGGCGCGGTCAGCAGCGCCGCCTCGAGCCGCATGATGCGGGCCCACTGTTCGCGCTCCTGCGCGGTGCCGAGCGCGGCCACGTCCTGGGTGGTCTCGACCTCGTCGAGCATGCCGCCGACGGTGGCGCGATCCGCGCCGTACTTGTCGAGACGACCCGAAGCGAGCACGGCGTCGGCCTGCGGCACGCGCTCGGCATACGCGCGCTCGCGCGTGTCGAGCATGTCGTCGAACGCGACGATGCTGTCCTGCCACTTCGAAAGCGTGCCGCCGAGGAACGCGAGATCGCGGTAGTTCTTGAGGCCTTCCTGGAAATCGTGCCCGGCCAGCAGGTGATAGAGATAACGCGACTCGGGCGCGTTCGGCAGCTCGCGCAGCTGCCAGAACCAGCCGTACTGGTCCCCGCCCCTTCCGTCGCGCTGCAGCAGCCTGTCGAGCATGGTGCCGTCTTCGATCTCGGCGATCGACGAATCGATGTTTGAGGTCTCCGCATCGAAAGACCGGATGGCGGTTTCGTAGTTCTCGGCGGCCTGCGCGTTCGCGTTCAACTTGGCGAATGCGTAGGGAATCGCGAGATAGGCTTCCTGCACCGCCGAATCGAGCAGATTGCGATCGCGCAACTCCATCCACGGAGTCAGCGCTTCCTGGAACTGCCCGCTCGCCGCGTCGGCCCAGCCGACTCCGAGCAGCGCCTTGTTCGAGTACGGACCGTCGAGCCGCACGCGCTGCAACACGGGCTTGGCCAGATCCGGCTGGTTGTTCTGTAGATAGGCGTAACCGAGCGCGAGGTTCGCGCGATCCTTGAGCGAGCGCAGCTCGCGGCGGCCGGACTCGAGCGTGCCCACCGTCGTCAGGAATGGATCCGCCTCGGCGATGAGTCCCTTGCGCACCAGCGCGACGCCCAGGTTGTACTGCGCGTAGGCCAGCCAGTCCGATTGGTCCTTGCGGCCGCGCCAGGAATTCAGCAGCGCGATGGCCTCGTCGAAGCGCTGCTGGCGCAGCAGGATGTTGGACAGCAGGTGCATGCGCTCGGCTTCGAGATCCGGCGTGAGCCTGCCCTGCACTTCCTTGATGGCGCGCTCGGCGCGATCGAGATAGCCGCGCGCGTACCAGACCTTGCCGAGATAGAACCACGCGCGGTTGCGCACGCCCTCGGGCACGGAACGCGTCAGCAGCGTCTCGAAGCGTTCGCCCGCCTCGTTGTGCAGGCCGAGCGAGAGATAGAGGCCCCCGAGCAGCAGGTTGGTCTCGGCGTCGTGGTGCGGCATGCGGCCCCACTGCTGGTAGGCCAGCAGCCGCGTGATCGCCTCGAGATCCTCGCCCTGGTAGTAATAGAAGAGTGCGTCGCCGAAGTGCAGGTCGCGCACGACCGTGGGCGACAACTTGTCGGCCTCGGGCTTGGCGGCATGCGCCGGCGCGGCCGTCAACGACGCAATGGCCATCGAGGAGATGGCCACCGCGAGCAACTGTGGGAGACGCTTCAAGGTCTCACTCCAACCTTATTCCCAGTCCTTTATCGCGAACTCGGGCTGCGCGCGCCGCTGCCGGTCGGTGATCTTGAGTTCGAGGTACTTCGCGCCCACGCCCTTCTCGAACTTGAGATTGGCGCCGCGCTTGTAGTCGCGCTCGTTCGGTCCCTTGCCGCTGAAGAACGCGACGAGTTCGTGCTCGCCCACCTTGAGGTTGCCCAGGTAGACGCGATGCACGCCGCCCTTGAGCAGCGCCTCGGCCTCGCGCGGCGTGTACAGGTAGTTGGCGACTTCCTTGTTGTCGATCTTGAGGGTGAGTGAATCGAGCGCGAAGAACTCGCCGATGTCCATCGAGACGAAGATCGCGACCTGCGTGTTGGCCGGGAACAGCAGCTCTTCCTCGAGCACGAACAATTCGCGGTTGAGATCGACCACGTCCTTCTTGAGATCCTGCACGGTCTCGTCGAGCGCGCGCGTATCCGCCGGCGGCTCGCCGGACTCGGGCGGAGGCGCCTCCGCGCCGTCGACCGGCTCGGAGAGCAGCGTGCCCACGGGTGCGTCGGAGATGGTGGCGTCCGCGGGCGCCGACTCTTCCGCCCCGGCCGGTTGGGCCGGCGGCTCCTGCGCGACGGCCTGCGTCGACAGTACCGCGAAGGCGAGCCATGCGACGACGTGCGCGAACTTGGTGGGTTTCGGCATAGTTAGACTCGGATTACTCGTCCAGGAGGGTGCGCAGCTCGCGCACGTAGGTTTCTTCGTCTCGGGATTTGAATTCGCGATGCGCGACGCGCAACACGCCCGCGCGATCCACGAACACGACCATCGGCAGCCGGTCGACTCCGTAGTCGCGGCCGGTATTGCGCGGCGTCGACACCAGCAACGGGAACTGCACGTCCTGCGCGCGCGCGAACTTCTCGGCGCGCGCCAGGTTGTCGTCGAGGTTCACGCCGATCACGACCAGGCCGGCGCTCTTGTAGGTCTTCGCGATGCGATCGAGCGCCTCGAGCTGGTCGCGGCAGGTATTGCAGCTGCCGCTCCAGAAACTAACTACGACGACTTCGCCGCGATGCTCGGAGATGCGCACGTTCTCGCCGGAGATGTCGCGCGCCACCAGGTCGGGCGCGGGCTTGCCCACGAGCGCCGCGAGATCGGCGGCGGCGGCGGGCATCGCGAAACCGGACGCGAGGGCGAGCAGGCAGCCGGACGCAACTGCAGCAATACGCTGACGCGCGGCATCCAGTGATCTCACTAACAAACAAGCGCTCACGGTCGGTCCAACGGTTGGTTCGGCCCTGCGGTCACCGGACAAGCGAATCCGATTCCTCGCGAAATGACGCGGGAAACCCTCGCATAGCCGACTTAACAATGTCAACGAAGCAGTTCTCTTCGGGAGCTCGCGCTCCACTCTTCACGCCGTCGAGGCGACGGCGTCCGTGAATGCGTTGTAAGACCTTCGTCACGTTTGGTGACCCCGACCGCGACCCTCGGCCGCTGTCGCCGCTTGCCGACTTTTCGGGGCCTCACGGCCCACTCTTCACGCCGTCGAGGCGACGGCGTCCATGAGTATTTATTGAAGAGTGGCTTCGGCGGCGCGTCACACGGGGCTGCTGATCGTGCCGTTGCACACGGGCGCCAGGATCGTCAGCGCGTCGCGAGCTGCGACGTTGCCCAGGCCGTGGCGCGGGAAGTAGGCGGGCTGATCGAACATCGCCTCTTCGCCGTGCAGCGCCATGTAGTTGAGCAACACGGTTTCGACCAGCAGGTTGACCGCGTTGGCGGCCGGACTCGAGTTGGTCATCACCGCGCCCGCGGCGCTCATCGAGCCGATCTGCATCCGGTTGGGATCGCGGAACGCGACGCGTCCGAGCGGCCGGTACACGAGGCACAGCGACGCGGCGGTCGACTGGTTGTCGCTCGCCCAGTCGAGCTTGCCGCGTCCCTCGGTGCTGTTGTTCACCACGCCGTTGGCCGACAGCGAACCGTCGCTGAAGATGTAGATCATGAGCGGCTTGTTGCGGCGGCGCGCGTACTCGAGGCAGGCGCCGATGCAGCGGCCCGCGCGGAAGTTGCGCGTCTCGCCGGTGTTGCGGCCCTGGCCGTGGTAGTCGTAGCCGCCCATCGTGATCGTGCCGGCGCCCGCGTAACCGTTGATGACCATCTTCATGACGGCCGCGGTCTTGCGGAATTCGTTGTCGCCGTTGTATTCGGCCTGCGTGAAGATGCCGCCCGCGCCGACGATCTCCGGATCGAGATCCGGGTTGAGCGCGGCCGGCGAACGGAAGCGGTCTGCCAGGTAGGTGGACTTCACGTAGCCGCACTTGACGAGCTGGCGCAGCGCGGCCTCGTCGGCGCTCGAGAGCTTGGTATTGGCGAGATCGGTCTTGCGATGGCCGAGGCGCGTCATCGACTCGAGCACCGCGATGGCATCGGCGGAGGTCTCGCCCGGGTTGGTTCCCGGCAGCAAACTACTGAGCTCGCCGGTGTCGACGAGGCCCGTCACGTCGCTCGCGCGATCCACCTTCGTGGGACGCACGGCGGGATTGATCAGCGCGGCGGGCGCCATCGAGTTGCCGCCCGAATCCGAGTTCTGCGAACCGATCAGCGTGAGCAGCTCGCCGTCCGCGCCGATGCGGTTGATGCCGTACATCGGGTTGTGAGGATTGTTGCCCGTGTCGTTCTCCGAACGCGCGGCGATTCCGAAGCCGTTCGTGTTCGCGCGCGTCGCCGGCTGCGTGGACGCGAGCATGCCGCGCAGGATCGCGCCGTCGGAGTGCCACAGCGCGCCGAACTCGTTGTTGACGAGATTCGTGCCCGCGACGGCTCCCGGGGAATTGGGCGTCATGTTGCCCGGCAGGCCGAGCGTGGCGTACCCCTGCGTCGAGAGGAAGTTCTCGGGCCGGCCCGCCTGGCCGATCAGCATTTCCGAGCCGTGCAGGTTCGCACCGCCGGCGAGATCGAAGGCGATGAACGGCACCTTGCCCGCACCTGCAGAGATGTTGCAGATGTTGGCCGCGAAGTCCTCGAGCGGCGGGCTCATGGCGGCATGCGCGCGACGTCCGTACAGCGCGCTCAGCAGTGCGCCGCCGGCGACGATCGCGGGACCGGTCGTGAAACCCTGCGCGATGAAGTCTCGCCGCGAGACGGGACGCTTGTGGCTCTCGTGCCGGATCGGCTCGTCGAGACCCAGGGTGCGCGGGCTCTTCTTGAGGATGTACATGCTCTTCTCCCTACTGAATCAGCAACGCGCCGCTGCCGAGCACTGCTCCGCAAGCCGCTTTCATGACCGTGCGACCGCCATTCGAAGCGGAGCCCGAGGGGCCCGCGACCAGGCGGTTGACGAGACCCGGGGTGACGTAGCTCGTGTCCGGGTCGGTCACGCCGTTCAACAGTTCGTTGCGGATGTCCGTCTCGGTGATCTCGAAGGCGAGGCCCGCGCCGACCGTCTTGTCGACGATCGCCGTGACCAGGGCCTCGCGGTTCGCGTTGTTAGGCGCACCCGAGGTGCCGAACACCGCCGTGCCCGTTCCGCTGCCGTCGAGCGAGCCGTAGAACCGCGAACGCAGCGTGGCGTCGTCGACCATCACGTTGCAGTACTGCATCGCGAGCTGCGCGAGCGCGGTCTGCTGCGAGGGTCCGAAGGTCCCGAACTTCTCGATGGCCGGCAGCGCCTGCTTGACCAGCGCGTAGGTGTCGCGCACCCGCTGGTTGGTCTGCGGCACACCCGTGATCTGCGACAGCGTCGCGTTGATCTCGTCGAACGTGCGCAGGCCGACTTCGGATTCCGGCGGCAGATCGGCCGGCACGGCCGGCGTCGGCGCCGGCGGATCGGGCGGCGTGTAGCTCAGCGCGCCGATGCGCTCGAACGACAGGAAGTACACGTCGTTGGCGACGGTCGTGTCGATCGGGGCCACGGTGCCCACCTGCGAAAGCTGCTGGCCGGTGGCGGCGGTGTAGGTGGTGCCGCCCACGGTCGTGTCGAGCGGGACATACGCCTGGCCCGAGTGCAGCTCCGAGCCGTTCACGCCGATGCGGATGCCCGCGATCGGCAGGTCGGACGGCGTGAAGTTCGGATCCAGGCTGATGAACGTCGGCTTGGTGAACTGCAGGCCGTAGCTGTCGAGCTGGCTGGCCTCGAGCATGATGTACGCCTGCGGCTCGTTCGGCAGCAGGTGGCCGATGCTGAACAGCATGAAGTACTTCTCGCCGACGCCGGCTTCGAAGTTCTGCTGGATCTGCGCCTGCGTGAGCGTGCGGTTGTGGATGGCGACCATGCGCATCACGCCTTCCCACTGGCGGTTCGTCGAGGTCTCGTTGCCGAGCACCAGCGCGAACGTGTCGTCCCACTCGGCGAGACTGCCGCCGCCTTGCGCATCGGCGTCGCCGGTGAATTCACCGTTCACGTACAGCCGCCGGCCTTCGACCGGGCTGTAGGTGAGCACGATGTGCTGCAGGGCCGCCTGCGCGTCCTGGTCGTTGGCGTTGGTGAGCAGGACGGGATTGCCGTTCGCGCTCGTTTCGCTGCTGCGCGTGTACGCCTCGTACTGGTACATGCGCTGCGCGAGCGTGAAGTTGCGCGCGTTGTTGCCCGCCGAATAGGAGACGAGGAACGCGTCTTCCTGCGCGACGTTGGCGTTGTTGGCCCACACCTCGATGGAGAACTCGCCCGTCGACTTGATCATGTCGGAGAGCTTCTTCGAAGCCGACGCGGTGCCCTGCGCCTTGCCGCCGGGCCTGAAGACGACGCCCCAGCCGCCGACCCACGAATGGTCGCCGGACAGCGTGAGGTTCAGCGAGGGCTCGACACCGCTGGTGTCGTACACGGTGTTGCCCATGCCGGTCTTGAACTCGTACTTGGCGATCGTCGCCGACTCGTAGCGGTTGCCGCCGGCGGCCACCGTGCCGTCATACAAGGAGAGGCCCTTGGAGATGAGCAGCTGCGGATCGACGTTCGTGATCGGGATCCCGTTCGCGAACGCCTGGATCGCGTTCAGCATCGTGGTCGCGTTGTCGGAGCAGTTGCCCCAGCAGTTGTGGTTCTCGTCGGCCAGGCGCACGACGAGGCGCGACTGGGCCGGGTTGTCGAGATTGATCTTCGAGCGAATCGCGGCGTAGGCCGCATCCACGTCCGCGTCCGCGAACAGCGGCTGCTGCTGGATCGCGGCGGCCGAGGAATGGCAGCGCGAGCAGTTGGCCGTCGCGGTATTGCGCACGAGCGCGTACAGCGCCGACGAGCCGAAGGCGCTCGAGTCCGCCGGGAAGTTGCGGCTGCCGCCGACTTCGCGGATGACGGGCGGAACGAGCTCGATCTCCGTGCCGCCGTTCGCGGTCGCGCCCGCCCAGTTGCGGATCCACACCGTCATGAGATCGGCGCAGGCCGAGGCGGAAGCCAGCCAGCAGTTGTGACCGCTGCCGACCTTCGTCACGAGACGCGACTGGTCCGGCTGCTGCAGGTTCGCGACCGTGTTGGCGGCCTCGTACGCGAGGTTCACGTTGTCGTTGCGGGCGAACATCGGCGTCTGGCCATTCGCGTTGTGGCACGAGCCGCAACGGTTGTTGCCCTTGATGTTCTCCCAGAGATTGATGCGGAAGGACTGCACGTCCGCGTTCTGCGCGGCGGGTCCGACGTAGTCGGTCACCGGCGGCGCCTGCGTCACCGGGTTTTCGACCGTGGGCGCACCACCGCTCGAGCAGCCGGCGAGCACCGCCACCGCGGCGGCGGCCGCGAACCAGCGCATGAGTTTGTTTTGAGCGTTCATTCTTGGTGCTCCCTCAATCGCCCATGCAGTACACGGCGGCCTCGGCGAAGACCTGTTTCAGCCGGTACTGGTTGTTCCTGAATCGGGTGGTCATCGCGGACACCTCGGCGCGGTCGGCCGCGTTGCCGGGCGCGCGCAGGCACACCGTCTTGAAGACCTTCTCCACCTGGCACTGCGCGAAGGCCGCGCTGGCCGCGAGCTCCTGCCCCATCGACTTCGCGCCCGTACCCGAACCGGGCAGCGCGTTGTTCCAGCCGAGCACGGAGTTCTGGCCCTTGCGCCAGCGGTTCTCCCACGCGTCGTCGGGCGTCACGAAGCCCGGCGCGAAGTTGGTGGCATTGTTGAAGTACTTGGGATGCACGGCGGACGGGTCGTAGACCAGGCGCATCGTGCCCGGCGCGTCGGCGTTGCCGTTGTCGAAGTCGTAATGCGCGAACGCCTGCGCGAGCGGATCCATGCCGTTGTGACAGCCGATGCAGTTGTTCAGGAAGATGCGGCTGTCTCCACCCGGGCTGCGGCTCACGTCCTGGCGGATGCGATCCGGCGGCAACGAGGTGTCGAGCACCTGCTCCATGTCGCGGCACAGATGATTCATCAGCGTGAAGCGGAACATCGCGCGGTTGGTGCCGTCGACGAAGAACGCTTCGGACGAGGCGCGCGAGGTGATGAAGCCCGCGGTCGCGGAAGCCGGGATGCCGAGCACCGACGACTGGGCGACGGGCTCGAGCAGATCCTTGAGGTTCGCCGCGTTGTTCTCGGCGGCCTCGTAGTGCGCGTTGCTGGTCGCCGAGGCGGCCGGCGTGACGTTGCGGACCACGTAGGTGAGGTCGGCCGACAGCGCCGTGCTGAAGTCGACGTCGTCGCGCACCATGCCGATGTAGGTCGCGACGTAGTCATTCAATGGGGCGAAGACCGTCTGGTCGCGGTTCGTCCACGGCACCGCCATGTTCTTGAGGGTGACGTTGTAGAACGAAGGATTCTCGACGGCGTACTGCGTCGCGGCCTGCAGCGCCTGGCCGTTGGCCACGAGCGTTTCCATCGCGTCGAGGGTTTCCTCCGACGGCGGCACGCCCGCGATGCGGTCGTGGATGCGCTTGGCCTTGTCGCGGTCGTTCGCGGACGCCGCGGTCGCCAGGCATCCGAGCACGCAGGCAAGACCGAAGACCTTCAGTTTCGAGACCTGTTGGTTATCCATTTGTGTCATCCACATCCCATTTGACGGGTGCAGTATCGCCTCGCCCGCCGGCCACCTTGTTTGTCTCAGCTTGTGTACGTCTCCAAGCGGCGACAGGCACAATAATCACTTGTTCCAAGTAGTCTTGGACCCGAGGACTGCGAACCGCGTCACGGCGGCGAACGCCCCTGGTCTCTAACTACAAGGATCGACAAGAGAACCGCGTTGGCGGAACGGCTGCTGTGACGTCGTCGGCAGATCGCCGTGAGCGCACGCGGGATGATCGCATTACGTCACATGCACGTGCGGCAGCGCACATGCCTGTGCAGCTGGAGGACGGCAGTGGATCGATACATGAAAAACGCGAACCCGGTCACGCTCGGACGAGCCCTGTTCGACATGGGCGCGCGCGCGATCGTCGTCGGACTCGCCGTGTTGCTGGCGGCCTGCACGCAGGGACCCGGCGGCGGCGGCGTCGGTCTCGCGAGCGGCCAGGATCCGGATCCGGCCACGGTCGACTTCCCGATCTTCTACATCCGCCACCCCGTTCCCGAGGAGCAGGACAACGTCACGCGCCTGCGCCCGTTCAACGAGGACGAGGAATTTTCCGCGACGCTGTGGAAGCGCGACCGCGCCTCGCCGGGATCGCCCGAGGTCGAAATCACCGCGCGGCTGCGCACCGAGGAATTCGGCGGCGAGGCCGAAGACCGCTACGACATCAAGGATCTCGCCGTCGCGCCCACCGGCCTCAAGGTGGCCTTCGCGATGCGCGGCCCGCTCGACGAACTCGACGACGAAGAAGATCCGCCGACCTGGAACATCTGGGAATACGACATCGAGACCGACACGCTGCGCCGGGTCATCACTTCCGACATCATCGCGGAGGAAGGCCAGGACGTCTCCCCGGCCTATCTACCGGACGGCCGCATCGTGTTCTCCTCGACGCGCCAGCGCCAGTCGAAGGCCATCCTGCTCGACGAAGGCCGGCCGCAGTACGAGGCGCGCGCCGTGCCCGGCAACGAGTCCGCCTTCGTGCTGCACGTGATGAACGGCGACGGCACGGACGTCCACCAGATCACCTTTAACCGCTCGAGCGACATGGATGCGACGGTGCTGCAGAACGGACGCATCCTGTTCACGCGCTGGGAGAACGGCAGCACCGGCAACGGACTGCACCTCTACACCACGAATCCCGACGGCACCGACACGCAACTGCACTACGGCGCGCTGTCGCACGCGACCGGAACGCCCGCGACGATTCCGGATCCGGACAACCCCGGCCAGACGATCGCCAACGATCGTTCGGTCGAGTTCACGCGCGCCCGCGAGATGAGCGACGGCAGGCTCATGGTGCTCGCGCGCGAACGCACCAACGTCGACTTCGGCGGCAAGCTGATCATCGTCGACGCCAACAACTTCGTCGAAAACCGCCAGCGCGTTCCCACCGACATCACCGAGAACGTCGCGGGCATCGGCCCCGCGCAGACGAACGCGACGCTCAACGACGTGCGCACCATTCCCGGCCCGTCGCCGGGCGGCCGATTCGAATCCGGCTTCCCCTTGTGGGACGGCACGAACCGCATCCTCGTGAGCTGGTCGCAGTGCCGCTTGCTGGACGTCGAGGATCCGACGCGCATCGTGCCCTGCACCGATGCCCGTCTCGCCGATCCGACCGTGCAGACCGCCCCGCCCCTCTACAGCATCTGGATGTTCGATCCGGGCCAGAACACGATCCTGCCGGTGATGCAGCCGGTCGAAGGCGTGATGGTCACCGAGGTGCTGGCCGCGCAGCCGCGCACGCCGCTGCCCGCCGTCATCCTCGACAAGCAGCCGCCGGAGATCGACGGCGACCTGGCCGCCGAGGGCGCGGGCGTGCTCGCGATCCGCAGCGTCTACGACTTCATGGGCGTGGAAAACGCGCGCATCGCCAACAACACCCCATCGACGATCGCGAACCTCTCGAATCCCACGAACGCCGCGTATCCGAATCGCATGATCCGCTTCGTCCGCGCCGAGCGGATCATTCCGATGCCGGACGATCCGGACGCGCTCGACGACGGCGACCCCGACAACTCCGCCTTCGGCGGTTCGAACGTCATGCGCCAGATCCTCGGCTACGCGCCGGTCGAACCGGACGGCTCCGTGCGCATGAAGATTCCGGCCAACGTCGCGTTCCAGCTCTCGCTGCTCGATCGCAACGCGCAGCGCGTCGGCATCTCTCACGACGTCTCGCTCTCGCTGCGCCCGGGCGAACTGCTCGAGTGCAATGGCTGCCACGTGCGCGATCCGCAGAACCCGCGTGCGCACGGCCGCAAGGGCCTGTACAACTCCGCGTACGCCGGCGCGACGGCCACCGGCTCGGCGTTCCCGGGAACGGTGAACACGATCTCCCCCGAGGTCGGCGACACGATGGCGCGCGCCCGTTCGCGCGCCGCGTCGGTGTGCATCGACCCGAACACGACCATCGACAACTGCGGCCTGCAGTCGATCACACCGAGCGCCGACGTGGTCTACAACGAGATCTGGATGCAGAACGCGCCGCTCGCGGCCTCGTTCTCCTATAGCTACTCGCGGGTTCCTGTTAGCCCGGCGAGCGCTCCCTGCTTCCCGGTGTGGTCGCCGGCCTGCCGCATCTCGATTCATTACGCGACCATCGGCAACCGCGCCGGACACATCCATCCGCTGTGGTCGGTGCCGCGTCCCGCCGCGGGTGTCGACGACGGCACCGGCACGGGCACTCTCATCTATCCCGAGACCTGCACGTACTGTCATTCGCGCGTCAACCCGGCGGATCCCACGCTCGTGCAATTGCCGGCCGCGTCGCTCGAGCTGACCGACGAGGACAACGCCAACGGACTGCAGAAACTCGCGTTCCGCCACCTGGTGCTGGACAGCCGGCCGGAGCTGGAACTGGACGTGAATGGCGCGATTCAGGTTAGACTTATTACGAACGCCATGGGAGAACAGGTGCCGGTGTTGCTCCCGCCGCCGATGCAGGCGGGCAATGCGAGGGCGTCGACGCGGTTCTTCAACCGGTTCCGTGAGGGCGGAACTCACGAAGGTTATCTAACAGCTGACGAACTGCGCTTGTTGTCGGAGTGGCTGGATATTGGAGCTCAGTATTACAACGACCCGTTCCGGCCCACTCCGCAGAATTAGTGCGCTCGCGTTCGTCCTCGCATGCCTCGTCTCGGTAAACGTCCTGGCCAAGGAGACGCCCGAGCAGAAGGCGGAGCGGATCGACGAAAAGGCGGCCGCAAGAGAGGCGGCGGAGAAGGAAAAACTCCTGCAGGTATTCGTCAGCGAGCCCTATCTCGAGCTCTCGACGGGTCCCGGCCGCGGCTATCCCGTATTCCACGTCATCGAACGCGAGGCGTCCGTCGACGTGCTCTTCCGGCGCACCGACTGGTTCAAGGTGCGCGACGAACAGGGGGTCGAAGGCTGGGCGCGCGCGCGCGACATGCGCCGCACCGTGCTCGCCGACGGCTCGCCATTCATCTTCAACCTGGGCGACCGCGCGGGCTTCACGACGCACGACTGGGAGCTCGGCATCGGTGGCGGCGATTACGGCGGCGCGAATCTCATCAGCGCGTTCGGCGCTTACTCGCTCACCGACAACATGAAGGTCGAGGCTCACGTCTCGCAGTACCTGGGCAACTTCTCGAACGGCTGGAAGGCCGAAGTCGGCATCAATCACGTGCTGTTCCCGGAATGGCGCTGGTCGCCGTTCCTGCAGCTCGGCACGGGCGTCGTCTACGTCGAACCGGCCGCGACCATCATCCTGCCCGACGACCGCACGGACCAGACGGCGTACGTGGGCGCGGGCATGCGTTTTTATCTCACCCGGCGCTTTTACCTCCGCGCCGACTATCGCTGGCACACGGTGTTCACGAGCCGCGATGACAATCAGGAGTTGGAAGAATGGAAAGTTCAAATCGCCTGCTTCTTCTAGCAGTGCTTCTGATCGGCGCGTCGCTTGCGACGGGTTGCGCGTCCAGGCGCGCACTCGAGCAGCAGCAGACCGAGGAACAGGCCGCGGCCGAGGAAGCCGCGGAGGAAGCGGACTCGACGCCGCCGCGCGTCATCGAGCCCAACGTCGTGCGTCGCAAGATCAAGACGCCGAAGATCGACAACGAGAACTGGGAGATCGGCGCGGGCGCCGGCTTCCTGTCCATCGAGGATTTCGGCACCAACCAGACCTACGCCGCGCAGCTCACCTACCATGTGACAGAAGACTTCTTCTTCCGCGGCGATCTGGGGCAATCCACGGCCGGCCGCACGAGTTTCGAGACGTTGGGCGGCAACATCGAATTGCTGACGGGAGATGAGAGGCGCTTCACGTATTACAGCCTCTCGCTGGGCTACAACTTTCTGCCTGGCGAAGTCTTTTTAGGTCGCAAGACCGCCATGAACAGTGGTTTCTATGTGCTGGCGGGCATCGGGAGCGTTGATTTCGGTGGTGACGACCACCTGACGCTCAACTTCGGCGCGGGTTTCCGCGTGTTGCCCACCGACTGGCTGGCCATTCACATCGCAGTGCAGGACCGGGTGTTCGATTCGGATCTGCTCGGCGAGACGAAGGTCACCAACAACATCGAAATGCTGCTGAGCGCGACCGTCTTCTTCTGACGGAGTCAGTCATGACGGCAGGAAAGTTCAATCGGATCTTCAAGGGCCTCGCGGTCGCGGTGGTGTGCGCGTCGGCCGCATTGGCAGCGTCCTCCTCGGGCCCCGCTCCCGGCTTCACGCTGAGCGCCCGCGGCGGCAAGAACATCTCGCTCGACCAGTTCAAGGGCCAGGTGGTCATGATCAATTTCTGGGCGACGTGGTGCGGCCCGTGCCGTCAGGAGATGCCGCTTCTCGAGGACATCTACAAGAAGTACAAGCCCATGGGCTTTACGATGCTCGCGGTGAACGTCGAGCCGGATTCGCAGGCCGCCGAGGCCTGGCTGGGCAAGCTCTCGAAGCCCGTCACCTTCCCGGTCGCGTTCGACGTGGATAGCAAGGTCAGCAAGATGTACAAGGTCGCCGGCATGCCGAGCACGGTGTTCGTCGACCGCAAGGGCAACGTCCGGGTCATGCACAAGGGCTACAAGCCCGGCGATGAGAACTTCTATCTCACGCAGATCCGCTCGATGCTCAAGGAATAGCGAGGAGACATTTCGATGAGAACCTGCAGTCTGTTGTCCGTGATCGCCCTCGCGCTGCTCGCGACGGGCTGCAGTTCCATCGAACCGTGGGTGAAGCCGTACGACCGCGAGAACCTCGCGGATCCGATCATGGGCAGCCGCGCCGCGGTGTCGCAGGACTTCCTCGACCACGTGTTCGAGGCGCGCGAGGGTTCGCGCGGGGCCACCGGCGGCGCCGGCGGCGGCTGCGGCTGTAACTAACTACCGTCCATGACCGACAAGATGCGCACAGGTCTCGCCCGATACGTCATAACCTGCCTCGCCCTGTTCGCGACGGGCGCGGGAGCGGGCGTGCTGCCCGAGGACCGCGCCGACGTCCTCTACTTCCGTTACGACGGCGGCGGCGTCGTGATCTCCGGCCCCTCGATGCTGGTGCGCAAGAGCATCGGCGAAAACGTCTCGGTGCAGGCCAACTACTACATCGACATGGTCTCGTCGGCGTCGATCGACGTCGAGACCTCGGCGAGCCCGTACGAGGACGAGCGCACGCAGTACAGCCTGTCGGCCGATTTCCTGCACGGCAAGAGCACGTACAGCATCGGCTACGTCAACAGCGACGAGAGCGACTACAAGGCCAAGACGATGTTCGCGGGCGTGAGCCACGACATGTTCGGCGATCTAACGACCATCTCGTTCGCCTACAAGAGCGGCAAGAACGAGGTGTTCCGCAACATCAAGATCGATGACGTGAAGCAGAACGACCCGGCGTTCTTCGACGAGATGGATTCGCAGAGCTACAGCGTCGGACTATCGCAGATCGTCACGAAGAACATGGTCATCTCGGGCCAGTACGAAGTGATCACCGACGAAGGATTCCTGCGCAGCCCGTATCGCTCGGTGCGCTACTTCGTCGATCCGATCGCCGGCACGCAGGGCACGCAGTCGGAGATCTATCCGAGCACCCGTTCGAGCAACGCCGCGTCGATCCGCGCCAAGTACTTCCTGCCCTGGCGCGCCGCGGTCGACACGATGTACCGCTTCTACACGGACACCTGGGGCGTCGTCGGCCAGACGGCGGAGCTCGGCTACGTGCATCCGCTCGACAATCCCATCTGGGGCGGCAACTGGATCTTCGAAGGCCGCCTGCGTTACTACACGCAGGAAGCCGCGGACTTCTACATGGACATCTTCCCGCGCGCCGACTACGCCAACTTCATGGCGCGCGACAAGGAACTTGCGACCTACAGCGCCGTGACCGTCGGCGTGGGCGCGACGTACGAATTCAAGATCGAGCGGTTTCCGTGGCTGTCGAAGGGCCAGATCAACTTCCGCTACGACTTCATGACGGTGAATTACGACGACTTCCGCGATGCGCGCCAGAGCATCGGCCGATACGGAATTCCGCCGGAGAACCCGGTCGCCGCGGGCCAGGAAGATCTCTACACGCTGGAAGCCAACATCTTCCAGTTCTATATCTCCGCATTCTTCTAATGGGGACATTCCCCTTTTCCTAGCAAAAGGGGACAGACCTCGATTCGGGCTCGATGAGTCCCGGCGATTACTTACGTCCGCGCGGACGGCATGGCCGTCGCCCACGCGATGGATGCCGTGCACTCACCGCGGTGATCGCCGGGACTCATCGAGCATCACACCGACGCGACTATCACCTCGTATCGCTCGTAGTTGGCGTCAAACATCCGCCTCGCTGGGTGGCTAGGAGCCAAGAGAAGAGACGTTAGACCGGATGGCAACGAGACTGCAGATCAGGTCTGTCCCCTTTTGCTAGGAAACGAGGAATGTCCCCATTTAGCCGCCGGGTTTGCCGAATTGCAGGCCGCCATCGTGGAGGCCTATATCCGGGCGCTTGCGCAGTTCGATCATTTCCGCGCCGGCGAGCAGTACTGGGCCGTAGCCGTGGGCCGCGAGGACGTGTACGGGGCGGTACATATAGAACATGGGGTCCCACCCGACGCCGGTGCCCACGCACGTGCCTTCCACCTGCCCTTTCGCGTTCACCTTCTTCGCGACCGCGTTCCAGCCGAGTGAAGTCGCGGGGCCGAACGCGCGGGCATCGAGCCAGCCGCGGTTGATGCCGCGCGCGAGGGCGAACACGAACATCGCGCTCGCGGAAGTCTCCTCGTAGGACTCGGAACGATCCAGTAGCTGGTGCCACAGACCCGCGTGGCCCTGGCGCGCGGTCAGGCCCGCGGCGTGTTCGCGGAACAGCGCGAGGATGCGCGGCCGGGAGGGATGATTCTCAGGCAGCACGTCCAGCAGTTCGGCCATGGCCATGATGGCCCAGCCGTTCGCGCGCGCCCAATGGAAGGCCGGATGAGGATCCATCTCCTGTACCCACGCGTGCATGAACAGCTTCCTGTCCTTCACGAACATGCGATCCGCGAACTGCAGGATCTGTTTCGCCGCGTCGTCGTAATACTTGCGGTCGCCCGTGAGTTTTCCCGCCTGCGCGAGGCAGGGCACGCTCATGTACAGGTCGTCCAGCCACATCGTGTTCGGCAGTGGCCGGTTGCGCGCCAGCGTGCCGTCCTTCAGTCGGAACTGGCGCGCATGCACCCAATCCAGCCAGTTGTCGATCCATGGCTTCAGCGCGCCCGACCCCAGCCCCGCCCGCTCGGCCTTGATCAGCGCGGCGCACATCGCGCCGGCGTCATCGAGTCTTTCGGGCAGCAACATGCCGCGCAGCCAGACGCCATGCGCCGGACGCGGGTAGTTAGCATGCGTGGTGCCGGGCTTCATGTTCGCGCGCGCGTGCGCCGCGAGCTTCGCCACCGCCGTCATGCGTTCGTCGGTATACCGGTCGTAGCGCGGATCACCCGTGATCTGCGACAGCAACATCATGCCGGCGTATGTCACGCCCCACTCATAGCTCACGATGAGCAGGTCCGTGCGCGCGAGCGCCACGGTGGGCGGCAGCTTCGTGAGGTCGGTCACCGCCTCGCCCGTGTCTCCGTCGATCACGCGCACCGGCGCGGCTTCGACCACGTAGTCGTGGATGCGGTCGAGCACCGCGCGGATCTGTTCGGTCGTGGCGAGCGGATAGGGAGTCGGGTAGTCGACCTCGAGACGCCCCGAATACACGCCGGGATTCTGCTGCGGCGACGTGTGGACCTGCTGGGGTGTCGATTGGCCCGCCGCGACGGCGGTCAATCCGATGCAGAACAGGGAAGCGCGGACCATGCGAGTGAAGCGCATTCGAGACCTCGTTGAGTTGCCGGTCCGAAGGGTCCGCGTCCTTCGGAGCGGGAAGATTAACCCGGGCGCGCGATTTCTTTAACCGGGCGGGGGCTCTTCAACCCGGCGGGGCCAGGCCCTTCGAATACAACACACGCCCATCCGGCGTCACCGCCACGGCATCCACGTCGGGCAGCGTATCGATGAACTTGATGCCCTCTTCCGCGCCCATGATGAACACGCTCTTGGTCAACGCATCGGTGCGCGTCGCGCTGGTGCTGATGATCGTCACGCTGCGCACCTTGCGCGCGGAATCGCCGGTCTTCGGATCGATGATGTGGTGGAACCGCTTGCCGTCCTCGATGAAATACCGCTCATAGTCGCCCGAGGTCGAGAACGACGCATCGGTGAGCGGAATGCGCAGGAAGAACTTGTCCTCGTGATCGGGATCGCGGATGCCGACCACCCACGGCCTGCCGAACCGGTCGCCGATGATGCGCGTGTCGCCGCCCGCGTTGACCATCGCGCGCGTGATGCCGAGCTTCTGCAGGATCTCGATGCCCTTGTCGACCGAATGGCCCTTGGCGATGCCGCCGAGGTCGATCCGCATGCCGGGCCGCTGGAAGAACACCGTGTGTTCCTTCGGATCGAGGACCATCTTGCGCCAGTTGATGCCGGGCAGCGCCGCATCGATCGCCTTCTGGTCGGGATGCACGCCCTTCTTGAAATCGTAGAGGTAACCCACGCTCGCGTAGGTGATGTCGAACGCGCCGTTCGTGAGTTCCGAATATTCGACCGACACCTGCAGCAGGCGGAACAGCTCCTCGCTGATCTTCACCGGGTGTCCGGACGCCTCGCGATTGACGCGCGAGATCTCGGTGTCTTCCTTCCAGGTGCTCATGAGGCGGTCGATCCGCTTCATGTCGTCGAATACCGACGTTATGGCGGCCTCGCCCTTCGCGCGATCATCGCTCCACAGCTCCACCGAGCAGCGCGTGCCCATGATCGCTTCGCTGCGCGATATCCATTCGGCATGCGCGGCCACCGGCAGCAGCAACAGGGAACCAATCACGCCGAAAACGGTATTTAGTGCACGCATGGCGGGATTATGGGGCAAGCTACAGGCCATGCGCTAAAGTAGGAGTCACCATGAAGAAACTTCTCCTCGCAACGGTCCTCGCCACGTTCACCCTCGCAACCGGCACCGCGCTCGCGGGCGCGCGCGAAGAGGCGCGACTCATCGAAGCCTCCGGCGTCCTCGAAGAACTCGGCGCGCAACGCGACACCGCGATCCCCGATCGCCTGATGGCGCGCGCCTACGGCATCGCCGTCGTACCCAACGTCGTGAAAGTCGGCGCCGTGGTCGGCGGTCGTCGCGGCAGCGGCGTGATGGTCGTCCGTGACGAAAACGGCCGCTTCAGCAATCCCGTGATGATCAATCTCACCGGCGGCAGCATCGGCTGGCAGATCGGCGTGCAGTCGACCGACGTCGTGCTCGTGTTCACCACGCGCAAGGGCATCGAAGGCATCGCGGACGGCAAGCTCACGCTGGGCGCGGACGCTTCGGTGGCCGCGGGTCCCGTTGGACGTTCCGCATCCGCCGGTACCGACCAGGACTTCCAGGCCGAGGTGTATTCGTATTCGCGCAACCGCGGCCTGTTCGCGGGCGTGTCGCTCGACGGCAGCGTGATCTCCATCGACAGTCGGTCCAACACGAAGCTGTATGGCAGGTCCGCTCCGGCCAGCGACATCATCGCAGGCCGCGTCACGACGGACGCCGATGCGGCCAAGCGTTTCTCGCGCGCCATCGTGACCAGCACCGGCGGCACGACGCAGGTGGCGAGCTCGCCGAGCTCGGCGACCGCGACTCCGGACAGCAGCGC
>JAFAGC010000053.1 GCA_023423065.1 Pseudomonadota bacterium | reverse complement strand
GGAAATACCTCGTCACGAGTCCCTCCGTTTCTCCCGAACACAACCATCCGCACGGCGCGTCGATCTGCGCGGGTCCGGCGATGGACAATCAGATCCTGCGGGACCTGTTCGCCAACTGCACCGAGGCCGCGCGGATACTCGGGGTCGATGCGGACTTCCGGAAGGCCTGTGCGGACACGCGCGCGCAACTGCCGCCGGATCGCATCGGCAAGGCGGGCCAGCTCCAGGAGTGGATGGAGGACTGGGACATGGAGGCGCCCGAGAGGGACCACCGCCACGTCTCGCATCTCTACGCGTTGTTCCCGAGCGAACAGATCAGCGTGCGCCGCACGCCGGAGCTCGCTGCGGCGGCGCGCAAGTCGCTCGAACTGCGCGGAGACCTCTCCACCGGCTGGGCGATCGCGTGGCGCATCAACCTGTGGGCGCGGCTGCGGGAGGCGGAGCACACGCACGGCGTGGTCAAACTACTGCTCGACCCGTCGCGCACCTATCCGAACATGTTCGACGCGCATCCGCCGTTCCAGATCGACGGCAACTTCGGTGGCGCGAATGGCATCCTCGAGATGTTGCTGCAATGTATCGATGGCGAGATCGACCTGCTGCCCGCCTTGCCGCGGGCATGGCCATCGGGATCGGTGCAGGGTGTTCGCGCGCGCGGCGGCTTCGAGCTCGACATCGAATGGCGCGACGGCCGACTGGTGTCGGTGCTCGTACGCGGCACGCCGGGAGGCGAGGCTCGCCTGCGCTACGGAGATACGGTGCGCGCCGTGCGCGTACGCAAGGGACGCGAGCTCCGGCTCGACGCGGAGAAGTTCGCCACGGCGGGCTGATGGCTACGGACTATCCCGTCACGATGGCGATTCGGGCGTTGCGGCAGCACGAGGTCGAATTCACGCCGCACCTTTACACCTGGGAGGCGCATGGCGGAACGCGCGCGTCCGCGGAGCACCTGGGCGTCGACGAACACATCGTGGTGAAGACGCTGATCTTCGAGGACGACGCGAAGAAGCCGCTCTGCATCCTCATGCACGGGGATCGCGAGGTGTCCGCGAAGAACCTTGCGCGCCAGACCGGGCGTCGCAGCGTCGCGCCATGCCAGCCCGCGGTGGCCGACCGCCATTCGGGCTACCAGGTGGGCGGCACGTCGCCCTTCGGGCTCAAGCGCGCAATGCCCATCTACTGCGAGAAGTCTATCGTCGAGCTGCCGCGCATCTACATCAACGGCGGCGCACGCGGCTTCCTGGTAGGGATCGATCCGCGCGACCTCGTGCGGGTGCTCGCGCCGCAGCTCGTGGAAGTCGCGACGGGCTGACGGGCGTCGACTAACTATCCGCGCGGACCACGCGATTGTCGAGCGCGCCGAAGATGCTGCGTCCCTCGACGTCGAACATCTCGATCGAGACCCGGTCGCCGAACTGGAGGAAGTGTGTGCGCGGCGCCCCGTGTTCGAGCTGCTCGAGCGTGCGCTTCTCCGCGAGGCAGCTCGATCCGCGCGAGCGGTCGTAATTGGACACCGTGCCCGAACCGATGATGGTGCCCGCACCGAGCCGGCGCGTCTTCGTCACGTGGGCCACGAGTTGCGCGAAGCTGAAAGTCATGTCGGTGCCGGCATCCGGCCGGCCGAACTCGGCGCCGTTGATGCGGCTGAACAGCGGCAGGTGAACCTTGCAATCGCGCCAGGCCGGGCCGAGCTCGTCGGGCGTCACGGCCACGGGTGAAAACGCCGTCGCCGGCTTGGACTGGTAGAACCCGAAACCCTTGGCGAGCTCGCCCGGGATCAGGTTGCGCAGCGACCAGTCGTTCACGAGCGCCAGTAGTTTGATGTGCCCCGCGGCCGCCGTGGCGTCCGTGCCCATCGGCACGTCGTCGGTGATCACCGCCACCTCGGCCTCGAGATCGATGCCCCAGTCCTCGGAGCCGAACGGCACGTCGTCGCGCGCGCCGAGCAGGTCGTCGGAGCCACCTTGGTACACGAGCGGGTCCGTCCAGAACGACGCCGGCATCTCGGCGCCGCGGGCCTTGCGGACCAGCTCCACGTGGTTCACGTAGGCGCTGCCGTCCACCCACTGGTAAGCCCGCGGCAGCGGCGCCGCGCACTGCGCGGGATCGAAGGGCATCACGTCCACCTGGTGTTGCCCGTGTTCGAGCGCCGCGGCGCGCTCGGCCAGGCGCGGCGCGACCTGCGCCCAGTCGTCGAGCGCGGCCTGCATCGTCGGCGCGATGCCGGGCACGAGCTGGCAACGCGTGAGGTCGCGGCTCACCACCGCCAGGCGGCCGTCGCGGCCACCACGCCTGAGCGTGGCGAGCTTCATTTGGCGGACTTCCAGCTATCGACGTATTCCGGCCATTCGATCTTCGCCGCGGCCGGCGCGATCTCGAGCGCGTCGCGCGTGTCGATCATCACCGCGTACTCGTCGGTGGCGGGTTTCGACTGCGTGAAGACGTTCTTGAGCGCCTTGGGATGTGGGCCGTGCGTGAAACCGCCGGGATGCAGCGTGATCATGCCGGGATGAATGTTGTCGCGGCTGAAGAAATTGCCCGCGTGATAAAAGATGACTTCGTCGTAGTCGTCGTTGTTGTGGAAGAACGGCACCTTCATCGCGCCCGGATCCGACTCGAACGGGCGCGGCACGAAGCTGCAGACGACGAGGCGGTCCGCGAGGAACGTGGTGTGCGCGGACGGCGGCAGGTGATATCGATGACTCATCAGCGGTCGCAGGTCGCGCATGTTGATGCGCACCACGGAAAGGTCGCCGTGCCAGCCAACCGCGTCGAGCGGATTGAATGGATAGGTGACGGTGGATAGTGCGCCGCGCCGCTTGATCTCGACTCGCCACTCGCGCTCGCCCTGCTGCGCGCGGAAGGCGTCGTCGATGCGCGGCGTGTCGAGCATCGCGGCGTCGAAGATCGCGTGCGGTCCGACGAGCCCTTTGTCGGGCAGGCGGTACGAGTTGTTGGTGGCCTCGATGAGGAGCGCGCGCAGCGGCTGCGAGCAGGTCACGCGCCACATCGTCCCGCGCGGGATCAGGATGTAGTCGCCCGCCTCGAAGGGCAGGTGGCCGTAGTCGCAGAACAACGCGCCGGCGCCTGCGTGTACGAACAGGAGATCGTCGCCATCCGCATTGCGGGCGAGCGCGGGCATGTCGCCCTCGAGCTGCCAGAAGCGCACGCGCGTCGCGGCGTTGAACAGCAGCTCGGTCGCGCTCCACGGTGAAGCGGCGCTACCCGTGATCTTCGCGCAATCGAACGCATGCGGCCGCAGCGGCCCTTCGAAGCCGGTCCATCCCGTCGGCGGATTGCGGTGATAGAGATGCGCCGCCGGACCGAAAAAGCCTTCCTTGCTGATCTCGCGCTCGTATGTCCCCGCCGGCAGGTCGGCGTGTGCCTGCCGCGAAGCCTCGCCTTCGACCTTCGGAAAGTGCACGTAACGCTTCATGGGGCCGATTTTGGTTTCATTTGAAACCAATGGGAAGGGTGAAGACGGTGCCTGGCACGGAAAAGCCGGGAGAAGCGGCGCGATCCTGCGCTCACCCGCGCCGTTTCGCCGCTTCTCCCGGCTTTTCCGTGCCAGGCAC
>JAFAGC010000106.1 GCA_023423065.1 Pseudomonadota bacterium | reverse complement strand
GCGGCGCGGCCGGATAGTCCGGCCGACCGCGGGAATAACTCTCGGCGCCGCGGCCGAAACCGGCGTCCGCAGAGAGGTGGACGTCTTTCATGGGCGAGATGCTAGCGGGATGTAGGACTGAGGTCTGTCCCCTTTTGCTAGGAAACGAGGAATGTCCCCATTACCATCCGGAGCATGAAAACACGTGCTGCTCTGGCCTGGAAAGCGGGCCAACCGCTCGAAGTCACCACGGTCGATCTCGCGGGGCCCAAAGCCGGCGAGGTGCTGGTCGAGATCAAGGCGACCGGTATCTGCCACACCGATGAGTTCACTCGCTCGGGCGGAGATCCCGAGGGACTGTTCCCGGTGATCTTCGGTCACGAGGGCGCGGGCGTCGTCGTCGACGTCGGGCCGGGCGTCACCACGCTCAAGAAGGGCGATCACGTCATTCCGCTCTACACGCCGGAATGCCGGCAGTGCAAATCCTGCCTGTCGCGCAAGACGAACCTGTGCACGGCGATTCGCACGACGCAGGGGCAGGGCGTGATGCCCGACGGCACCAGCCGGTTCAGCATCGGCAACGAGAAGATCCACCACTACATGGGCTGCAGCACGTTCTCCAACTACACGGTGCTGCCGGAGATCGCGCTCGCGAAGGTCCGCGAGGACGCGCCGTTCGACAAGATCTGTTACATCGGTTGCGGCGTCACCACCGGCATCGGCGCGGTGATCAACACGGCGAAGGTCGAACCGGGCGCGAACGTCGTCGTGTTCGGACTCGGCGGCATCGGGCTCAACGTGATCCAGGGTGCGCGCATCGCGGGCGCCAACAAGATCATCGGCGTCGACATCAACCCGGCGCGCAAGGCCATGGCCGAGAAGTTCGGCATGACCCACTTCGTGAATCCGAAGGAAGTGCAGGGTGATCTCGTGCCCTACCTGGTCTCGCTCACCGACGGCGGCGCGGACTACAGCTTCGAGTGCGTCGGCCACGTGGACCTGATGCGCCAGGCGCTCGAATGCTGCCACCGCGGCTGGGGCGTCTCCGTCATCATCGGCGTCGCGGGCTCGGGCCAGGAAATCAGGACGCGGCCGTTCCAGCTCGTGACGGGCCGCGTGTGGAAAGGCACTGCTTTCGGCGGCGCGCGCGGCCGCACCGACGTGCCGAAGATCGTCGACTGGTACATGGACAAGAAGATCAACATCGACGACCTGATCACGCACCAGATGCCGCTCGACAAGATCAACGATGCTTTCGATCTCATGCACAAGGGTGAATCCATCCGTTCGGTAGTCGTCTTCTAACCAACAAGCCTCTGCGAGAAGGGGCGAGGGGAAGTCATGGCCATCAAGCTCCATCCGTCGATCGACAAGGGCGTCAAGGCGGGCAACAAGAAGTTCAAAGGCGGCACGCTTGCCTGCCACTGCGCCGAGGAACCCGTCCAGGTCGTCATCAAGGGCAATGTCGCGCACAACCACGCCTGCGGCTGCACGAAGTGCTGGAAGCCGAAGGGCGCGGTGTTTTCCGTCGTGGCCGTCGTGCCGAAGGAGAACGTCGCCGTCATGGCGAATGCGCAGAAGCTCACCGTCGTGGATCCGTCCGCGACCATCCAGCGTCATGCTTGCGTGAAGTGCGGCGTGCACATGTACGGGCGCATCGAGAACACGGCGCATCCATTCTACGGGCTCGATTTCGTGCACGTGGAATTGTCGAAGGACAAGGGCTGGAACAAGCCCGAGTTCGCCGCGTTCGTGTCGTCGATCATCGAGGCCGGCGCCGCGCGGCCGAAGGACATGAAAAAGATCCGCGACCGGCTCAAGAAGCTGCGACTGCCGCCGTACGATGCGTTGTCGCCGGCGCTCATGGATGCGATCGCGACGCACATCGCGAAGCAGAAAGGCACACTCAAGACCTGAGGTCTTCTTGGCAACCATCGAAACGATCTCGCGGCATTACTGCCACGGAGGCGTGCTGGGCTACTTCAAGCACGCCTCCTCGACCAACGATTGCGAAATGCGTTTCGCGGTATACACGCCGCCGCAGGCGGGCGAGCGGCGCGTGCCGGTGCTCTATTACCTCGCGGGGCTCACGTGCACCGAGGAGACCTTCGTCACCAAGGCATGCGCGCTCGAGCATGCCGCGCGGCACGGCATCGCATTGGTGGCGCCGGATACGAGTCCACGCGTGACGCTGCCGGGAGACCGGGATTCCTGGGATTTCGGCATCGGCGCGGGCTTCTACCTCGATGCGACCGAGCAGCCCTGGTCGAAGCACTACCGGATGTACAGCTACGTCGTCGACGAGCTCCCGAAAATTGTTGGCGCGAACTTCAACGTGGATACGACGCTCGCCGGCATCTTCGGGCACTCGATGGGCGGACACGGCGCGCTGACGATCGCGCTCAAGAATCCGGACAAGTACAAGTCGGTGTCCGCGTTCGCGCCCATCTGCGCACCGATGCAGGTCCCGTGGGGACTCAAGGCGTTCGGCGGATATCTTGGGCCGGACCGCGCGACGTGGGGCCAATACGACACGACCGAACTACTGCGAACGGGCCACAAGTTCCCCGGCACGTTGTTCGTGACCCAGGGCACCGCCGACAAGTTCCTGGCGGAGCAGTTGAAACCCGAACTGCTCGTCGAGGCCTGCCGCGCGACCGACCAGCCACTCGAGATGCAACGCCAGTCCGACTACGACCACGGCTACTTCTTCATCCAGACCTTCATCGCCCAGCACATGGATTGGCACGCCCGCGCACTGAGGTGGGGATAGTGGTGCCGGTGTAAAAAGTGGGGAAAGTTCAGCCGGCGTTCGGATCGTCGTGCCGTTCGTGCAGCCGCGCGAATTCCCCCGTGCGCACCGCCGGATCGGGCAGCAGGTAACGCCGCCGCGACAGCGGCAGATACAGCAGCGCGAACAACACCAGGCACGCGCCCGTCACGAGCAGCACGGGCCCACTCGACCACGCGATGACGAAGACGCAGAACGCGCCGCCGATCACGGCCAGCGCGAGCTCGCCGCGCACCCGATAACGCAGCGCCGCCGCGCAGGCGCCGAGGTAGGTGAGCAGCGCGAAGATCGTCGACGCCTCGGCCAGCAGGCCGAACTGCGCGCCAAACGTCGGCGCGATGGTCGCCACGATGGCCACGGTGCCCAGCAACCCCGCGATGAGGAGGCCGGCGACCGGCGTGTCGCCCTCGCGCGTACGCGCGAACACCGCCGGCAACAATCCGTGATCCGCGGCCGCGCGGCTGACCTGCGCCGTGAGCAACACCCATCCCGTGAGCGTGCCGAGCGCCTTCAAGCCTCCGCACACCGCGACCAGCGGACCGGCCACGGGCCCCAGCGTCTTGGCGGCCACGAGCGCGAACGGCGCACCGGACGCCGCGAGTTCCTCGGCCGGCGCGAGCCCGAAGATGACGATGCTCGCGCCGATGTAGATGAGCGCCGCGATCAACACGCCGGAGATGGTCGCGATACGCACGTTGCGCTCGGGATTGTCGACCACGGCCGCCGCCACCGAGGCGCTCTCCAATCCCGTGAACGCCCAGAACACGAGCACGAGCGAATGCGGCAGCGCCTGGTAGACAGGTTGCCCGCTCACGTTCCACGACTCGACGAACTGCGCCGGATCGAACGCGGTCCAGCCCACCGTGATCGCGAGCAGCAGCGGAATCATTCCCGCGACGAGCAACGGCCCGTCCACCTGGCCGACGAACCGCGGGCTCACCAGGTTGACGACGGTGACCAGCCACAGCAACACGATGGTGAATAACGCGTTCATCGCCGGCGTGCCGTGAAAGCCCAGGAACGCGGACAGATAACTCGCCGCGGCGAGCGCGATCGCGACGTTGCCGATCAGGCACGCGGCCCAGTACCACAGGCTCGCCTGAGATCCGGCGAACGGGCCGAAGGCATCGAAGGCATAGGTCGCGGGACCGCCGGCCATCGGCTTGCGTTGCGCGAGCTTGCCGAACAGCAGCGCGAGCGCCAGCGCGCCGACCGTCGCGATCATCCACCCCAGCACGGTGAGGCTGCCGACGCCCGCGAGCGTCGCGGGCAGCAGGAAGATGCCGGAACCGATCATGTTGCCCGCGACCACGACGGTCGCGAGTACGGGGCCTAACTTCCGGCGCGAGGTCACGCGCCGCGCCGCGACCAGCCGGCCGCCGGCGGTTCGCTCGCGTTGCACTCGGGGATCAGCGCGCGCATCCGCCGGCCGAAGCCACGCAGCGCGACTTCACCGCTCGCGAGTGGGCCGACGCGATAACTTCCCGAGGCCATGCCGTCCTGCACGCGCTGGATCAGCACCGTGTCCTCCGCGTTCACCTGCCGGTTGATGCGCCAGTTGAGATAACGCGTGGCGCGCATCTCGCGGCTCGTGTCGGGGTGCGCGTACCCGATCTCGCGGATCAGCGTCTGCGTCGGCGAGATCGGGAGCCACTGCATGATGTCCACCTGGTCGGGATAGACGTCGAACGCGAAGTTGGGCCACAGCTTGAAGTACACCCACGTGCGGCGCTTGTCCGCGGCGAGATGCGGAGCGTCGGGCAGGTACTTCTGGTACGCGCGCTCGGCCCAGTTGCGCGACGGCTTGTCGGTGATGTCGCCGTGCATGCGGTCGACCCATTCCTTCGACTCCACGCGGTACGACGAGCCTAACAACCGGCTCAGGCCGGGATGCGCCACCGGGATGTGCAGCGCGTCCGAGTAGTTGTCGCCGACGTTCTTCCAGTTGACCGTGCGCGGACGCAGCGTCACGCGGCCGATGGGTTCGAGCTTCTCGAACTGGTGAGTCGCGATCTCATCCGCGTACGGCGCGAGCATCTGCGCGACGCTGGGCCCGCCGGGCTCGAGCCGCGCGAACACGAATCCGCCGTAGATCTCGGACTCCACCTGCGGCAGCGACTCGCGCGCGATGTCTAGATTCGGGAAAGCGGAACGGTCGCCGCCGACCGAGGCTAAACCGCCTTCGAAATCGTAGGACCATGCATGGTAAGGACACACGATCCGGCGTTTGCACGAGCCGCGAGGTCCGTCGAGCAGGCGAGCGGCGCGGTGGCGGCAGACGTTATGGAATACGCGGACTTCGCCATCGTTGCCGCGCATGGCGAAGAGCATCTCGCCGATGAAATCGAAGCACTGGTAGTCGCCTGGCTTCGGGATCTCGGAGACGTGGCAGATCGGCTGCCAGGACGGGCGAAACACGCGCTCGCGCTCGAGCGCGAGGAACTCCTCGTCCGTGTAGGCCCAGGCGGGCAGGCTGAAATCTTCGGGAGAATCGGGAGTCAATGCGCCGCCGGATTTGGGTAAGCTCTTGTACGGCTTGATAACAAGTCTCGACGTGGCGTTCAACCCGGCGGCGGGGCTGTAAGGGGAAACAGGATGTCGATGGGCGGAAATTCGGAAGCACGGGCGAATGCGGGCGCGCGGCTGGCGAGTCTGCGGCGGTTTCTGGAGATTGAGCCTGGGAATGCCCGCTTGCGCCGCGATGTCGTGGATACCGCGATCGCGGCTGGCGAATTCGATTACTTGCGCGAGTTGGCCGAGAAGCGGCTGGCCACCGCGCCGGCGGATCCGGAAGCGCAGTTCAATCGCGCGACGGCGCTGATCGGGCTCAAGGATTACGCGGGTGCGTTGGAGACCCTGAGTCAGCTCGATGCGTCGATCTCAGGCGTGCGGTTCAACATCGGGTTTTGCCTGTTTGCATTGGAAAGATTCGCGGAATCGGTGCCGCATTTGCGAGCCGGGTATGACGCAGGCGAGCGATCGGTCGGATTGCTCCATTGCCTTCTGCGCTCGCTGCATCACACGGGCGAAATTGGAGTCGCGACCGCCATCGCCGATGAGAACGGCGCACTCATCCAGTCGGATCACGGGCTCGCCGGCGTTTGCGCACTACTTTATGGTGATGCGAATGATGTCGAGAAATCCGCGCGTTACGCCCGGATTGCCTTGGCGGGCAATCCGGACGATCTCAATGCGCTCGTCGCGCTGGCTTCGATCAACATGCTTCAGCTCGATATCGACCGAGCTCGTGCGGCGTACAGTCGCGTAGTGACCTTGCAACCCCAGAACGGGCGCGCCTGGATGGGTCTCGGAATGACGTCGATGACCACGCGCGACTTCACCCAGGCAATCGCCGAGATGAAGCGCGGACTGCAAACTCTGCCCGGTCACATCGGCTCCTGGCACGCACTGGGATGGGCGCAAATTTTCGACGGCAAGCTCGAAGAAGCGGAGAGCACTTTCAAACACGCCCTGGAAATGAACCGCAACTTCTGCGAATCGCACGGCAATCTTGCCGTAGTCGCTGCCATTCGCGGGAACCGGCAGGAAGCCGAGCGATTCATCGAAACCGCAGAGCGTCTGGATCGCGCGTGCATGTCGTCGAAGTACGCAAGGACACTGCTCGAGAGTTCGCCCGCGGAAGGTCGTGCCAAGCTTGCGGATCTCATCGCAACCGTGCCCGGACATGGGCCAAGACTTGCCGCAATTCTCCGTTCCGCAAGCGATTCGAAGAAGCCCTGACTACATCGGGTGCGTTCTCGCCCCCGCTCACACAGGTTGACGATGCTATCGCGCCGTCGCGCCGTCGCCGAAGTAACACGCCGTCTTGCCCAATGGCGATGACTATCAACGCTGTTCGCGTCGTAACGTGCCCGACGACGAGTCCCGCGCGCTCCCGAACAGCGCACCAAGAATTTTTTTTTCGGTGTCGCATTTTTCGACTTCGTGACATGCGAGGAAAATTCGCACACAGGTTCTATTTGTAAGTTTCTGATTGCAGCTGTCTTCTGCGCACCGGCCACTATCTATTCTTGTTAGTTCCCGACCGGGCCTCATTCGAATATCTGTCAAATTACGTGTGCCGAGCCAGCATTTTGCGCGATGTGCGGTTGCAGTAATCACTTAGCACCATCCGCCTCTTTGGCGTTGCAAGTATCCCAGATTTTCGAGCGTCTGCTCGATAGCTAGACGCTCTACGAGATCT
>JAFAGC010000002.1 GCA_023423065.1 Pseudomonadota bacterium | reverse complement strand
GGGTTACCCCCTCGGCGCGGCAACTATCTCCGGGAGCGGCAGCCGTTTCAACCGGTCGCCATCTCCCAACAGTGCAGTTGTGACGGGCCTCGCAGCGGTCCGTCGCCGAAGAGCGGCTTTTTCCCTTTGGCGTTTCTCCTGAAACGAGGCGCTGGCTAGGACGTCAAGTCGAGCATTCGCATGATGGGGCCTCGAAACGAGGACTCCGAATTGCCAGCAAGAGGAACCGTCGTTTCTTGGAACCGTCGCAATCCTTGCTACTTCGGCATGCGGCGGAACGCTAGGTTGTCGTCGTCCGAGCCCTTAAAACTCTTGAGCCTCACAGCCGCCTCGAGCAATGTGAGCCGTGCCAAGCTCGTGGCCTGATTCCGAGATGTCTCGAACGATTTGAGACGGTCGAACTCGGTGCCGTGCAAGATTTGCGAACGTCCGCGCTCATAGATATTCCTTACTAATTGCGCGAGAGTTAGCGGAGCGCGGCCGTTAACAAACACAGTCGAAGCCGGTACGCCGAGCAACGACACAAGCATTTCTAGAATCCCCGAGAACCTGCCACCGCACGAGAGCACGTCCAGACATGTCGCGATCTTCGCAAGAGACACCGCATCATTCCGTTCACGCTGCCCTTCCGCATACCAGTCGAGCGCCGTCGACCAGCGCTTGGCAAGATTCGGGTGCCGTGCCTCGCCGGGACTAACCAATGCTTGCAAAATTGTCGCGAACGCCTCGATACACTCGGGATTTTCGGCAAGGTAGTCCCTGATCTGCGCCTGATTCCCGCTGCGCGCGCGAGGCCCAAACGAGGACCCCGGCAACCAAAGAAACCCGTTTGTCTCAATGATGCTTGAGCTCTTAAACGGCGGAAGGCGTTCCTGTGCCAAGGCCTGTTGAAAGAAAAAATCTCGCCGAGCGAGCAAAAGCGATACCGAATCGAGAGCAGCTTTGCACACGATCTCTCCCACCTTCTTGGAGAGATCGAGTTGGTAGCCTTGGATAGTTACCTTCAGAAGCGACGGACAATCTCGCACCGAGAAGTAAATGTCGCGGGCGAGGCCACGCGAAGTCTCCGCATCAATCTGGCCAGGCCCTTTGGTGAGCATGGTCTTCAACTCACCCTTCCAGCGTGTATTCGCTTCTGGCGCGTCGTCGAAGCCTTTTATTGCATCCGGCGGAAAGTTCACGCTGTCGATCCACTGTTCCCGAGTGAGAAACGTCACCGGCCCGAGTACGAACGGCTGCTGCGCTTCGATGCCCAGCGTCCAACATGGAATGTAGTGAGTGTAAAGGAGCCTGATCTTCGCGACGTGCGATTGGATCGCAACCTTTAGCGCTGCACGCGACTCATCGAGGGCATTCGCACTGAGCGCGCCTTCGGCATGCAAGTTCACCACACAGGATCTGACTATTTCGCCAAAGTGTTTTTGGTCCATGATGGCGGCGATGCTTCGATCGTTTTCGTAGAATGTCGCCGACACGTCGTCGAGAGATTCTAGCGACACCTTTGTGAAGAACCTTTCTTGACCATTGGCGGCGCGCACGAAGTTCAGAATGCCTCCGCGCGATATATCATCCCAGGCGCTTGGTGCTGCAACGCCGTCTGGATGCACTCGGTCGAGCTCGTCGATTAGTCGTTTCAAAGTGTCTAGAAGCGACATTGTGTGCCTGTCCGCCAATGTTGAATCGCGCTGGCGATAGAGTCGTACGCCGATGCGGAGCCACATCAGCCAGAGTCAAAGACCAGGACGACCTCGGTCACGAAAACGCGCAGTACGTAGTCAGCGTTTTGCAGAACGCTTCCCCGAAGGTGGTAACGCCTCTAGTTCCAAGAATTGCTTTACGGGGCGGGTTAGCTTCTCTTTCGGCAATCCGAGTCCGTCGACTAGAACCGCTCTGATCACATCTCGCTGCCAGTCCAAGAGCTTGCGTTCAAATAGTTGATAGTTGTCGCAGAACGCATAAGCGTCTAACCAGCCATCAATCTTCGCCTTTAGGCGCCTAGTAAACTTCGTGATGGTGATTCGTTTAACCACCAAATCGTTGAGATTGCTCATATCACGAAGGCGTGCGCGCTTCTTTTGCATTTGATCTTCAGAAATTTGGAAGGCGTAACCATCGCCTTTCGGCGCAAGCTCTACGCCAAGAAATTCCACAGGCTGGTTGGGGGCACAAATTTCACACTTACCTGCCGTGCCAAGTGGATGAATCTTGAGTTCCAGTTTCGCCAGTTCTCGCCGGAAGAGGGCGTCGATTGCCTCGCAGGCCTCTTTGCTATCGGCCAGGCAAACGAGGTCATCTGCGTAGCGGACCATTCGGATTCCCTCTGCGATTACTGCTTTATCGAAATCCGCAAGAAAAACATTGGATAGATAGGGCGACAGCGGCATCCCCTGCCGCAGTCCTACGCCAGCCAAGATGTTCTGTTGACGCAGCCTTCGCGCATCGGCAGTCGTGAGTGCCTTCGCTTCACAGTCGCAAGCGTCTAAGAGCAGTTGCAGAATGCCAGTAACTCGGATCTTCGAGCGGAGAACGGCCTTTAGTTCCGCGCGTGGAATCGAGTCGAAGAATTGAGAAATGTCGGTCTTGTACGCCCAGGGATGCTTAGTCCGCAGGTCCTTTGCCTTTTCGACCGCTTCGCGAACTGACTTTCCCTTTATGAAGCCGAAGCTAACGTCGTTGTTGAAAGCGTAACGGCCACCGTCGTATGTGCGCAGAAACTCTAACAGCGCTCTTTGAACGACGCGATCTCGTACCGTTGGTACGCAGATAACCCGGTAGCCGCCGCTTTTCTTCTCTTCGAAGTGTGGAAGCAATGGCGAATAAGTGTGTTGCCTTCGAATCAAGCGATCCGAAATTATTCGGAGATTGTCATCGAGCGCGTCAGCGAAACTATCTAGTGAGACGCCGTCGAAGCCGCGAAACTTTCGCGCGCCGCCTTTCTTTCCGAGATTGGTTTCTGCCCAAGCGGGCCGAAGGCTCTTAACAGGGTCGGCGACAGTAGCTAGGCTGCCGCTAACACGGCGCCTAACCACGCACCCGGGTTTCGGATTTGTCTGTCACGGTGTATGACCCAGCCCCCGCTACCAGTGACGTACAAGGATGTTAGGCCCAGGCATCGCGACCCGGGTCAATCGACCACGGCGAAGCGACGATTCTGTGCCAATGGCTACCGAGACTGCGCATTGCTCCCGATGCTGGCCGATGTCGGTCCCTCGGGGCAACCGGCAGTGCTGCATTTGACGCCGACTCGGGCCGCTCCGCGGCCCAAACCGTCGCAGTTATTTTTGCCTTCATCGAGACCTCCAAGGTAAGCGAATCGCATCCCCCCGCCGCGGCGATCGCCACGAACACGAGAATAATTATCATTCGTACCCATCCGAGGCTTCGGCGAGGCCGGCAAACCACGGAAGATCGGCTCGGCGTCGCAACTCCGCGTGCGGCCGACCTCAGAAGAACCTTTTCAGCGCCGCCATACAGGCGGGGACGACGCTGCACATCGTTATCGGCCCAGGCATCGCGACCCGGGTCAATCGACCACGGCGAAGCGACGATTCTGTGCCAATGGCTACCGAGACTGCGCATTGCGCACGATCCCGGCCGATGTCGGTCCCTCGGGGCAACCGGCAGTGCTGCATTTGACGCCAACACGAATCTGCCGTCGCAAATCGTACATGTTGTGTAGCAGGCGAGCAACGCACACCAGGTGTTGAAATGCTATTGTCCGTCAGCCTTGATAGGCTGGGTTACGCACCCGAATTTTTCTGGCGAACATGTATGGCATCGAAATGACTTCGTTCCACACTGTGAGCGCGCTAATTACCGTCTGAGTACCACGCCGGTTCCGGTGCCGCCGTCGCGCGGTTGAGCTTGCGAGTGGCGTCGTCAACAACAGCGGACAGAGTGTCGTCCGGATCGTTGATCGTCGATCTTACTGCCAACTTGCGCGATCGAGTGCGCGCTATGTGTTCTTACTCCGCTTGCCGGCGTTAATTCTCATCGTCCTCTATGCCCCGCGCGTCCCGCCGAGCCCACCGCCGCCAGTCATCTCTCAATTCCAGTTGCTTGCCGCCTCGCCCTTGCTCACACCATTCCACGCTGCATCAGCCGAACTTCCACCGCCCCCAACTTCCCAGCGATCCCGCAGCCGCGGCCAGGTGCGTCGCGTGCTTCACGCGCGAGACCATCTTCGAGGCGACCTTCGATTTGAATCGCTCCTGAGCCGCGGGGCCGGTTCCGGCAGTCGCCACGCGCCGAGGTGGGGACATAAGCGGCGGCTTCTCTGCGACGCACGTCTCGTTTCGAGTTTGTTAGGTGGGTCATCGGGACGGGTGCCGACACCTTTCCAATACAAGCCCGGCCGCGGTGGCGCGGGCATAATGCCGGCTCCCACCATGCCTCACTACTTCATCAACAACCACCCGCAGCCCAACGGCGACCATGAGGTCCATCGCGTCGGCTGCGCGCGCATGCCGCCCGACAAGGGCTACCTGGGCAACTTCGACTCGATGACCGAGGCGATGATCGAAGCGCGCAAGGAATTCTGGCACTCGAACAGCTGCATGACCTGCGGCGGCGAGCACCGCGTCGAGATCTCGACCGTGCGCAAGCTGGCCGCGACGCTGTTCCCCAAAGCGGCGCGTTAGGCCGCGCGCGAGTTCCCACATCGAGGGTCTGCCCACGGATGGCTGCCCGTCCGCGATTCCTGGACCCGTTCGAAGTGTCGCCGGTGAACTTAACTAGATAGTGTCGGTCACATGCCCGTAGCCTTCGAGTCGGGGCCCGGCATGACCAGAACGAACAAGAATCCACGGCTTCCGATTTTTTCCATTCCGCTGCTTTTCACCGCGGTGATGATCACGGCCTTGATACTTCCGTCCTGCGGTGGCGGTCGCGACATCGATGGCCCTGCGCCGCAGCCGCTCACCCAATCGCCCGCGCCGGGATCGGTTGGTGACGGACGTCTGCCGGAAATCCTCGAATGGGCGCGTGCCTCGCAAGGATTGCCCGCAATGGCCGTCGTCGTGGTTCGCAACGGCCAGGTGGCCGAAAGCGCCGTGGTCGGGCAACGATCGATGTCTTCGAGCGCGCCCGCCACGATGACGGACCGGTGGCACCTGGGTTCCATCACCAAGTCCATGACCGCGACGGTGGCCGCGATGCTGGTCGAGGACGGCCTCATCACCTGGGATACCCGGCCGATCGACGTATGGCCCGAGCTCGCGCAGAACATCGACGCGGGATTTCGCGACATCACGTTGCGACAGCTTCTATCGCACACATCGGGCATGAAGCGCGATGACGATTGTTCATGCGCATCGGACTCGGCTTCGGGCACGATCGTGCAGAAGCGCCGAAACTGGGCGGATCACCTGCTGCGCGAATCACCGCGCTTCACCGCGGGAGAGCACAACTACTCGAATGTCGGCTACGTCGTCGCAGGCGCGATGCTCGAGACGCGTGCGCAGTCTTCCTGGGAGTCGCTCGTGCAGAACCGACTGTTCGTTCCGCTCGGCATGACTCACAGCGGATTCGGCGAACCCGCCTCGGCGGGCCAGGTCGACGAACCGTGGGGACATTGGAGCGAGAGCTCGGGATACAGCCCGGTGGCGCCGGGTACCGGCGGGGATCTTCGTGCGGCGATGGGGCCCGCGGGCAACGCGCACACCACGCTCGACGACTTTGCCCGGTACCTCAACGCTCACCTGGATGGTGAACGCGGAATTCCGGGCATCCTGTCCGTCGATTCGTTCCGGACGCTGCACACCACGGTCTCATCAAACTACGCACTGGGCTGGAACGTGGTTCCGGACCTGCAGCGGCTCGGTGCTCCCGGTTTCGCCCATGGCGGAAGCAACGGTCGTTGGTTCGCGCAAACCTGGTTTTCGCCGGCGAAGAGCGCGGCGCTTCTCGTCGTGACGAACGGCGGCGGAGACCGCGGCGGCGCGGGAATCGGCGCGGCGGATGGCGTCATCCGCGCGCGCATCGCCGCGACACCCTAGCTACTGAGAACTGCCGGGCAGGCTGAAGTAGAACGTCGCGCCCTGGTCCTGATCTCCGTCGACCCATACCTTGCCGCCGTGTCGTTCGACGATGCGCCGGACGATGGATAGTCCGACGCCGGTTCCCTCGAACTGGTCGGCCGAGTGCAGGCGCTGGAACACGCCGAACAACTTGTTCATGTACTTCATGTTGAAGCCCACGCCGTTGTCCTTCACGAACACGACGAGCGACGCGCCGTCCATCCGGTAGCCGACTTCGATGCGGGCCTTCTCGCGCTCGCGCGTGAACTTGATCGCGTTCGACAGCAGGTTCACGAACACCTGCTGGATGAGTCCCGCGTCGACCTCCCAGACCGGCATGTCCGCGACCACGAATTCGATGTCGCGGCCGGCGCGCTCCTGCGTCATGCCGTCGTAGACCTTTTGCGCGAGCTCGCCGAGTTTCACGGGCTGCTTGTTGAGCGGCTGGCGGTTGAGTTGCGACAGGCGCAGCAGATCGGTGATGAGCCGGTCCATGTGCGACGCGCCGGCGTTCACGTTCTGCAGCAGCCGTCTGCCTTCATCCGAAAGATTGTCGAGGTGCTCCTTGAGCAACGCCTGCGTGAACGTCGAGACCGCGCGCAGTGGTGCGCGCAGATCGTGCGAGACGGAATACGAAAATGCCTCGAGCTCGCGATTCGCGATCTTCAGTTCCTCGGTGCGCTCGCGCACGTTCTGTTCGAGCCGCGTCTTCTCGATGCGCAGCTGGCGTATCGACAACGCACGCTCGAGCACGGGCAGGGTGGTCGCGAGCTTCATCGGCTTCTGGATGTAATCGAGCGCGCCGGCTTTCATTGCCGCGATGGCGGTATCGAGCGCGCCGTGCCCGGTCATGATGATCGCGACGAGTGTCGGATCGATGAGCTGGGCGGATCTCATGAGATCGATGCCGTTGGTGCCGGGCATCTGCAGGTCCGCGAGCAGCAGGTCGAACTGCTGTTCGCGCATGGCCGCGAGGGCCTCGGAGGGCGTCGTGAATCCGGTGGTCGCGTAGCCTTCGTATTCCAGGGTGTCGCATAACGCCCGCATGGACGCCGGTTCGTCGTCCACGATCAGCAGGCGAAACTTCGGCGCCGGCTTTTGTTCCTGGGGCGCTTCCACCGGGGTCTCGGGTTCCCGCCTTGGCATGCGTCGTCTAGTGTCCTCGCTCATCCTTGCTCCGCAATGACGAATTACCTCCGGGTGGGCGCCCGATTCATTGATCTGGGCGCTAGTTTCCTCCGGGGCACCCCGAAGTCCAAATCCCTAAGGTTATGCCTGATAACTCTTGTCGGACGAGTCCCACGTGAAAATCGCGCGCTCCGTGAGTGCGGGTCGGTACTAGTTAGCGCGCCGATGGTGCCGGGGGCGCGATGGCGCAAACATGCGTACTTCCGTTGATTCGCACCCTCGCAGTGCTTGACCTGAGACCCCTTTGGAGCCTAACTACAGTCAGGGGAGGGAAGGACACATGCAGTCGGTCCGGTTGATCCTCGTCGAAGACATGCCGATGGAGGCCGAAATCGCGGTCCGTCACCTCGAGGCGGGCGGTTTCTCGTGCCAGTGGTCGCGCGTGGACTCCGAATCGGGGCTGCGCGAAGCGCTGGAAGCGACGCGACCTGACTTAATCCTCTCCGACTTCACGCTGCCTGGATTCGACGGCCTGAGCGCGCTCGAGATGGCGCAGTCCCGCGCGCCCGACGTCCCCTTCATATTCTTGTCCGGCACGATCGGCGAGGAGCGCGCGATCGACGCCCTGCAGCGCGGCGCGGTCGATTATGTCCTCAAGACCAACCTCGAACGGCTCGCGCCCGCGGTGCGGCGCGCGTTGAGCGACGCGCAGTCGCGCCGGCAGCAACGCGCGCTCGAGCAGCAACTGCGAGACATCGTGGCGACCTCGCAGGACTGGATCTGGGAGCACGATCGCGACGGCCGCTTCACGTTCTGCAGCGAATCGGTCCGGCAGATCCTCGGCTATCAACCTTCCGACATCCTCGGCACGAACGCCTCGCAGTACGTGCATCCCGAGGATCTCGCGGCGCTCGATTTCGCGATGCACACGCTCGGGCCCAACCAGCGCACCGCGACCAACCTGCAGGCTCGCTGGCGGCATCGCAACGGCAGTTATCGCTGGCTCGAACGCAACATGCTCGTGCTGCTGGACGACGCTGGCCACGTGAACGGTTACCGCGGCAGCGAGCGCGACTTCACGGAGCGTCGCCGCCAGGAAAAACACATCAGCCGGCTCACGCGCGTGCTCAAGATGCTCTCGGGCGTGAACAGCGCGATGGTCCGCATCCGCCAGCGCAGCGAGATCCTGGTCGAGGCTTGCAGGCTCGCGACCACGGCCGGCGGTTACGCGAGTGCGATGGTCGCGTTGATCGAGCCCGGCACGCACAGCGCGCGTCCCGCGGCGTGGTCCGGCAGCATCGACAACCAGGCGGCGCAGCAACTCACGTTCAGCATCGCCGAGAGCTCCAGGGACGACTCGAGCGTCATCGGCCGCGTACTGCGCACGTCGGCGCCGCTCATCTGCAACGATCTCAACAGCCTCGAGATGCCGCTGGCGGCGCGCGCGCCGTTGCTGGATTCCGGATTTCGCAGCGTGGTCGCCTATCCACTCGTCGTCGACGGCACGCCGGTCGGCGCGCTGATGCTGACCTCGTTCGACGTGGGCGCCGTGGGCGACGAGGAATCCCGCATGTTGCGCGAACTGGTCGCCAATCTCTCGTTCGCGCTGCAGTACCTGCACAAGGAGGACGAGGTCCGCTTCCTCTCGTACTTCGATCCGCTGACCGGCCTCGCGAAACGCGGCCTGTTCTGCGAGCGGCTCGTGCGCGCGCTCGAGCCGCGCATCGGGCGGCGCGGCACGCCGGCGGTCGTGGTGCTCGACATCGAACACCTGTCGTCGTTGAACGATTCCTTCGGTCGCCATGCGGGCGACCTGCTGCTGCAGCAGGTGGCGGACCGGCTCAAGCGCCACATGGACTCGACCGAACTACTCGCGCATTTCGGCGGCGGCACGTTCGGGCTCATCATGGAAGCGGACGGCGACGAGGACGAGGCGGTCCATTGGCTGCAGGAGCGGGTGGTTGAAGTCTTCCGCGCCCCTTTCACGGTGGACGGACGCGGCATCCCGGTCGACGTGAAGTGCGGCTTCGCGCGATATCCCGACAACGGTCACGACGCGAACGCGCTCGTGCAGAACGCCGAGGCCGCGCTGAGAAGCGCCAAGAGCACCGGCGAGAAATACCTGCCGCATCGACTGGAGCTTTCATCGGCGGTGGTGTCGCGCATGACGATGGAGCATCGGCTGCGCGGCGCCGTCGAGCGCCAGGAATTCGAGCTGCACTATCAACCCAAGGTCGACATCAAGACCCGACAGGTGCGCGGGCTCGAAGCGCTGGTCCGCTGGCGCGATCCGGAAGCCGGGCTCGTGATGCCGGGCGTGTTCCTGCCGTTGCTCGAATCGAGTGGATTGATCGTGTCCCTGGGCGACTGGATCCTGCGCCAGGCCGCGGCGGACTTGCGCCGCTGGCAGGGCGCGGGCATTTCGCCGGGCCGCATCGCGGTGAACATTTCGCCGGTTCAACTGAAGCGGCGGACCTTCGCCGATCACCTGCTGGATCTCGTCGGCGAATGGCGCGCGGACAACGTCGGCATCGATATCGAGATAACAGAAGGTGTATTGATCGATGACGTAAGTTCGGCGGTCTCACAACTTCGCCTGCTGCGCCGGGCCGGCATCCGCGTCGCCATCGACGACTTCGGCACGGGTTATTCGTCGCTGAGCCGGCTCGCGGAACTGCCCGTCGACATGCTCAAGATCGACCGTTCGTTCGTGAACGTGCTCACCGGCAGCGGCACCGGCCGCACGGTCGCGCAGACCATCATCGCGCTCGGCAAGGCCTTCAACATGACGACGATTGCCGAGGGTGTCGAAACGCCCGAACAACTCGAAATGCTCGCGAATCTCGGCTGCGATCAGTCCCAGGGTTACCTGCACAGCCGGCCCTTGCCCGTGGGCGATCTCGAGCCGCTGCTGAAGAACGGCGGCGCATTGCGTTCGCGCTACGCGTCCAACCTCGACGTAACGTCGAAGGCGCGCGGCGGTTGACAAGCGATCGACAACTTTTATCGGAACGACGAAGGGTCGAACTGATCTACACTTGAGCGCGTAGAGCGCTTCATTGGATCGGATAACGACTTTGCTCAAACAAATAACTCGCTCACGCCTCGTCTGGCTGATCGCAATCGTCCTGCTCGTTTTACTCGGCCTGTGGCGCTGTACATCCGGCGACGCGAATGCGCCTGAATTCCAGACCGCCCTCGTCGAACGCGGCGACATCGTTTCCCGCGTCAGCACGTCGGGCAGCCTGCAGGCCGTCGTGACCGTCGACGTCGGCAGCCAGGTGTCGGGCCGCATCCAGGAGCTGTTCGCGGACTTCAATTCGAAAGTGAAGAAGGGCGAGAAGATCGCGAAGATCGATCCCTCGCTGTTCCAGGCCGCGGTCGTGCAGGCGGAAGCGAACGTCACCGCGGCGCGTGCGAACGTCTCGCGGCTCGAGGTCACGGCCGAGGACGCCGAGCGCCAGGCCCGACGCGCGAGCGAAGTGTTCGAGCAGCGGCTGATCTCGGAGACCGAACGCGACACCGCGGTATCGAATGCGCGCGCGGCGCGCGCGTCGGTCGAACAGGCGAAGGGGCAGCTCGCGCAGGCCAGGGCCTCGCTCGATCAGGCCCGCACGAACCTGCGTTACACGGACATCGTTTCGCCCACCGACGGCGTCGTGATCTCGCGCGCGGTGAACGTGGGTCAGACGGTCGCGGCTTCGTTGCAGGCGCCGGTCATCTTCACGATCGCGCAGGATCTGCGCGCGATGGAAGTCCACACCAACGTCGCGGAGTCCGACATCGGCCGGCTCGAGCCGGGCATGCCCGTGACGTTCACGGTCGATGCGTATCCCGGCGAGCCGTTCCGCGGAAAGATCCGCGACATCCGCAACGCGCCGCAGGTGGTGCAGAACGTCGTGACGTACGACGCGGTCATCGACGTCGCGAACGAAGAACTCAAACTCAAGCCCGGCATGACCGCGACCGTGACCGTGGTCACCGATCGTCGCGAAAACGCGATCAGCGTGCCGAATGCCGCGTTGCGCTTTCGTCCCGAAGGGTTCGGCGGCCCGGGTGCGGGCGCGCAGCGCGCGCCGGGCGTCGGCGGTGCGAACGCCGGCAATCGCCCGCGGCGCGGACCGGAGGGTGGCGGCGATGCCGCCGGCGCGCAGGCGCAGCGAACCATCCATGTGCTCGTGAACGGCAAGCCGCAGCCGCGACAGGTCACGGTCGGCATCTCCGATGGTCGCGTGACCGAGATCACCGGCGGAGATCTCGAGGAAGGCGAAAACGTCATCGTCTCGATGGCGGGCGCCAACCCCGGACAACAGCGCGGCGGCCCGCGCGGCGGCTTCAGGATCCTCTGACCACCATGGCGCTCATCGAGCTGCGCAATCTGGCGAAGGTCTACCAGTCGGGCGACTCCGAGTTCGCCGCGCTGCACGACGTGAACCTCGACATCGACAAGGGCGAGTTCGTCGCGATCTCGGGTTCGTCGGGTTCGGGCAAGTCGACGCTCATGAACATCCTGGGCTGCCTCGATTCGCCCACGCGCGGCAGCTACAAGCTCGCGGATCGCGACGTCGCGCAGCTCTCGCGCATCGAACTCGCGCGCGTGCGCAACGAGTTCATCGGATTCGTGTTCCAGAACTTCAACCTGTTGAGGCGCACCACCGCGGCGGAGAACGTCGAGCTACCGCTGATCTACGCGAAGGTGCCGCCGGCGGAGCGGCACAAGCGCGCGAAGGAAGCGCTCGACCGCGTCGGTCTCGGCCATCGCCACAATCATCATCCCTCACAGCTTTCGGGCGGCCAGCAGCAGCGCGTCGCGATCGCGCGCGCGCTGGTCACGCGTCCGCCATTGATCCTCGCGGACGAGCCCACGGGTAATCTCGATTCGGCCACCAGCATCGAGATCATGAAGCTGCTGACCGAACTGCAGGCCTCCGGCATGACCATCGTGTTCGTGACTCACGAACCGGACATCGCCGCCTACGCGGCGCGCAAACTACTGCTCAAGGACGGCGCGATCATCAGCGACGTGCGCCAGCAACCGCTGCTGCACGCCGAAGTGCAGGCGCGCATGGAGGCACAGGCATCATGATCTCCGCGAGCGAAACTCTGCGACTCGCGGCGCGCGCGCTGCGCCGGAACAAGATGCGATCGTTCCTCACCGCGCTCGGCATCATCATCGGCGTCGCGGCGGTCATCTGCATGGTGTCGATCGGCGAGGGCGCGAAGTCGCGCATCCAGAGCTCGATCGAGGGCGCGGGCACCAACGTCGTGATGTTGTTCTCGGGCTCGAGCTCGGGTCCGGGCGGTCGTGGCGGATTCGGTTCGCAGCCGACGATCACGTGGGAAGACCTGCGCGCGATCCAGACCGAGCTGCCCTCGGTGCTCGCGGCCGCGCCCCAGATGAGCGCGAGCCAGCCCGTGATCTCGGAGACGAACACCTGGAACACGCAGGTGTCGGGCACGACGCCGGAGTGGTTCACGATCCGCAACTGGCCCGTCGAAAGCGGCCAGCCGCTCTCGGCCTCCGACCAGGCGGGCGCCGCGAAGAACGCGGTGATCGGCAAGACCGCGGCGGAAAATCTCTTCGGCCCGGGCGTGGATCCGGTCGGCCAGGTCGTGCGCATCCGCGACGCTCCGTTCACCATCATCGGCGTGCTCGCGCCGAAGGGTCAGAACGGCATGGGTCAGGACCAGGACGACGTGATCATCATCCCGCTGTCCGCGTTCCAGCAACGCATGCAGCGCGGGCTCGGCAAGTTCGTGCCGGGCCGCATCTTCGTGAGCGCCGTGTCCGCCGAGGCCATTCCGCGCGCGCGCGTGGAGATCGCCGCGCTGCTGCGCGAGCGCCACCGGCTCGGTCCCGACGATGAAGACGATTTCTCGACCAGCAGCATGGCCGAGATGACCAGCATGTTGACCTCGACCACGCAGACCATGACGACGCTGTTGGCGTCGATCGCGCTCGTGTCTCTTATTGTTGGCGGCATCGGGGTCATGAATATCATGCTGGTGTCGGTCACCGAGCGAACCCGTGAGATCGGCATTCGCATGGCCGTGGGTGCGCAGCCGGCCGACATCATGGCGCAGTTCCTCATCGAGGCGCTGGCGCTGGCCGCGATCGGCGGCGTGATCGGCGTGTTGCTCGGCATCGGCATCGGCCAGCTCCTCGCCGCGAAATTCGGCTGGTCGATGGTGACGCGGACCGACATCGTCGTCATCGCGCTCGCCGTGAGCGCGGGGGTGGGCGTGATATTCGGCTTGTATCCCGCCCGCAAGGCCGCGCGCCTGGATCCCATCGAAGCGCTGCGGTACGAGTAGCCCTTGCCCCGCGAGGGACCGCGGGACCAGTAACGGATTTTCGCGGGAGACTTCCGCGCCGGGCGGCGAATATACTCGGCCACCCTTCCAATCACGCGGACTGATGACATGAAGATTACTCGCCGAAACCTCGTGCGCGGCGTCGCCCTGGGTGCGATCGCGGCTCCCATGATCGTTCCCTCGCGCGTCTGGGGCGCGAACAACCGCATCCGGGTGGGCCAGATCGGCTGCGGCCGCATCGCGCTCAGCCACGACATGCCGGGAGTCATGAAGTCCGGGCTCGCGGACTTCGTCGCGGTATGCGACCTCGACACGAACCGCATCACCGACGGCGTCAAGAAGGCCGGCGAGTCGTACACCGAGCGCGGCATCGGCGTGCCGAAGATCGATACCTACCAGAACTATCGCGAGATGATCGCCCGGCGCGACATCGACGCCGTCGTCATCAGCACGCCCGATCACTGGCACGCGGAGCCCGCGCTCGCGGCGGTCAACGCGGGCAAGGATGTTTACCTGCAGAAGCCGTTCACGATGACGCACGCCGAAGGCGTGATCCTGCGCGACGCGGTGCGCCGCAAGGGCCGCATCCTGCAGGTCGGCAGCCAGCAGCGTTCGTGGGAGCAGTTCCGCCGCGCCGCCGAGCTCGTGCGTTCGGGCCGCGCAGGCAAGATCCAGCGCGTCGAGATCGGATTGCCGACGGACCCGACCGCGCCCAACGCGCCGCCCGAGGCGATCCCGGCGAATCTCGATTTCAGCCAGTGGTTAGGCCCGACGTCGTTTGGATACTACACCGAGATGCGCGTACATCCGCGCGGCGACTACAGCCGACCGGGCTGGCTGCGCAACGATGCGTACTGTCTCGGCATGATCACCGGATGGGGCTCGCATCACTACGACACGATGCACTGGGCGCTCAACTGCGAACACACCGGCCCGACGAAGGTCTCGGGCCGCGGCGAGTTCCCGGATCCGGATCGCATCTGGAACGTGCACGGTGCCTACGACGTGACGCTGGAGTATCCGAAGGGCGTCACGGTGCACGTCACGGACAAGAATCCGAACGGCCTCAAGTTTATCGGCGACGAAGGCTGGATCTGGGTCTCGCGCGGCGAAGGTGCCGCGACCTCGAGCGATCCGACCGCGGGGCAGAAGGCGTCCCTGCCGCTCGACGCCAGCGATCCGAAGCTGCTCGACGAGAAGGGACTGTCGGTGCGCCTGCCGGTGAGCAAGTCGCATCACAAGAACTGGCTAGAGAGCGTCCATTCGCGCAAGGCGCCGCTCGCGCCGGCGGACATCGCGCATCGCAGCAACTCCGCGTGCATCGTGAGCTGGATCGCGATGAAACTCGGCCGTCCGCTCGAGTGGGATCCGAAGGCCGAGAAGTTCAAGAACGACGCCGAGGCGAACGCCATGCTGACCCGCGAGGAGCGCGGACCGTACGGCGCGCTGCGGATGGCGAAGGCGTAATGAAACGTTCCTGGAAGATAACGGCCGCCCTCGTGGCGGCCGTCATTTTCCCGCCGCTCGCCGCGCTCGCGAGCGACGAGCAGGCCGGCGGCAAGCAGAATCCCGTTCAGCTGGTCACCCTCGAACCCGGGCATTTCCATGCCGCGCTGGTGCAGAAGTTCGCGCTGCCCGGCGTGTCGCCCGTCGTGCGGGTCTTCGCACCGCAGGGCGACGATCTCGATCAGCATCTGAAGCGCATCGAGAGTTTCAACTCGCGCGCGGAGGATCCCACGCGCTGGGTGGAGCAGGTCTACACCGGCGCCGATTACGTCGACAAGGCGCTGGGCGCGTTCGATTCGCCGCCCAGGCTCGAGCATCCCACGGTGCTCGTGTTGTCGGGCAACAATGCGCGCAAGTCCGAATACATCGGCCGCGGCATCCATGCCGGCATGCACGTGCTGGCGGACAAGCCGATGATCATCAAGCCGGCGCAGCTGCGGGCGCTGCAGAAGAATTTCGCCGCCGCCGAGGCGCGCGGCGTGCTGGTATACGACATCATGACCGAGCGGTTCGAGATCACGACGATGCTGCAACGCGCGCTCTCGCAGCATCGCTCGTTGTTCGGCACGCTCGAGAAGGGCACGCCCGAGAATCCGGCGATCACGAAGATCAGCGTGCACAACTTCTCGAAGGTGGTCGCGGGCGCGCAGCTCAAGCGGCCGCAATGGTTCTTCGATCCGGAGCAGCAGGGCGCCGGCATCGTGGACGTCACGACGCACCTCGTCGATCTCGTGCAGTGGGAGGCGTTTCCGGGTGTCGTGTTGTCGCCGTCGGATGCGAAGGTGCTGAGCGCGCGGCGCTGGACGACGCCGCTCACACTCGAGCAGTTCGGGCGCGTGACCGGCGCGAAGGAGTTTCCGGGATTCCTGACGCCGTACATCAAGGACGGCGTGTTGCACGCGCCGTCGAACGGCGAATTCACGTATACCCTCAAAGGCGTGCACGCGCGGGTGTCGGTGACCTGGGAGTTCGAGGCGCCGCCCGGCGCGGGCGACACGCACTTCTCCGTGATGCGCGGCACCCGCGCGTCGCTCACGATCCGGCAGGGGGCGGAGCAGGGTTACCGCCCTGTGTTGTACATCGAGCGCGCGCCGTCGGTGACGCCGGCGCAGCACCAGAAGGCGCTGATGCTGGCGATGCAGGACGTCGCCAGGACCTGGCCCGGCGTCGACGTGCAGCGAGAAGGCGATCACTACATCGTGGTCGTACCCGACAAATACCATGACGGACACGAAGCGCACTTCACGCAGGTGACGCGCAACTTCCTCGGCTACGTGCGCGCCGGAAAACTGCCCGACTGGGAAGTGCCCAACATGATCACGAAATACGCGACGATCATGCAGGCCTACGAAAAGAGCCAGTGACGAGCGCGCTCAGTCGAGCGCGGCCAGCGAAGTCCCGACCGCGACATGCATGCGGTATTCCGCATCGATGCCGGCGAAGCGCAACGCGTATTCCAGCACGGGAACCGTGATGATGCCGCCGCCGACGCCTAACAAACCGGCCGCGAATCCGCCGACGAGACCGCAGGAAACGAGGACCGCCAGCAGCGGCAGGTACTGCGCAATCATTGCGAATCCACCCAATCGACTCCGTGGGCGCGAGGCCCGTGCGCCCGGGTTCCGGACTTGCAATGCGCGCGCCATGCGCGGGTCGTTCGAGGAGGCGGTTTCCCGGCGAATTTGCACCGTCGGCGAGCCGTCTGTTTGCCGCGCGCCTCCGTACGGTGCAGGTCGATGTGGGTGCGCAGCGATAATGGCCGATAATTTCTGCATGAATCTTGCAGGTCCAGAGCAATGACAACAGGGGAGTACCTTCCGTGAACTCGACCGTAACCACACTCCCGACCGCGCCTTCGTCCGCGGATCTCGTCGACGAGGGCCGCGTATCCCTGAGCAAGGAAGCGCTCAAACACGCCTTCCTCGACAACCTGTTCTACATCCAGGGCAAGTTTCCCGCGCTCGCGACCAAGACCGACTACTACATGGCGCTCGCGTACGCGGTGCGCGACCGCATGCTGCAGCGCTGGATCTCGACCGCCGCGGCTTATACGAAGAGCGGCTCGCGCACGGTGTCGTACCTGTCCGCCGAGTTTCTCATGGGCCCGCACCTCGGCAACAACCTCATCAACCTCGGCATATACGAAACCGCGCGCACGGCGGTGGCCGAACTCGGGCTCGATCTCGAAGAGTTGTTGGCGCAGGAAGACGAACCGGGATTGGGCAATGGCGGCCTGGGTAGATTGGCCGCGTGTTTCATCGAGTCGCTCGCGACGCTCGAGGTGCCCGCGCTCGGATACGGCATCCGCTACGAGTTCGGCATCTTCCAGCAGGAAATCGTCGACGGTTGGCAGGCCGAGAAGACGGACAAGTGGCTGCGCTGGGGCAATCCGTGGGAGATCGCGCGGCCGGAGTGGTGCGTCGAGGTGAAATTCGGCGGACACACCGAGAGCTACGTCGACGAACACGGGCGCCGACGCTCGCGCTGGATGCCGGGCCGGATCGTCAACGGCATTCCGTACGACACGCCGATCCTCGGTTACAAGGTGAACACCTCGAACACGCTGCGGCTGTGGAAGGCCGAGGCGCCGGAGTCGTTCGATTTCGGCACGTTCAACCGCGGCGACTACTACGGCGCGGTCAATCAGAAGGTCGCGAGCGAGAACCTCACGAAGGTCCTCTATCCGAACGACGAGCAGGTGCGTGGCAAGGAGCTGCGCCTCGAGCAGCAATATTTCTTCGTGAGCTGTTCGTTGCAGGACATGCTGAGAATCTGCCGCGTGCAGAAGATTCCGCCGGAGCGTTTCCACGAGAAGTTCGCGATCCAGTTGAACGACACGCATCCGTCGATCGCGGTGGCCGAGCTCATGCGCCTGCTGATCGACGAGCTCGCGCTGGACTGGGAGCGCGCCTGGAGCATCACGCGCCAGACGTTCGCGTACACCAACCACACGCTGCTGCCCGAGGCGCTCGAGCGCTGGCCGCTGGGGTTGTTCGGCCGTCTGCTGCCGCGTCTGCTCGAGATCATCTACGAGATCAACGCGCGCTTCCTCGACGAGGTGCGCATGGCGTTCTTCGGCGACGAGGAGCGTATCCGACGCCTGTCGCTGATCGACGAGGCCGGCGAACGTTACGTGCGCATGGCGCACCTGGCGAGCGTGGGAAGCCATGCGATCAATGGCGTGGCCGCGCTGCACTCCGAACTGCTCAAGAGCGACGTGTTACGCGACTTCGCGGAACTGTGGCCCGAGAAGTTCAGCAACAAGACGAACGGCGTGACGCCGCGGCGCTGGATGGTGTTGTCGAACCCGCGGCTCGCGCATTGCATCTCGCGGCGCATCGGCGAGGAGTGGATGAAGGACCTGTCGCAGCTGCGCAGGCTCGAGCCGCTGGCCGAGGATGCGGATTTCCGCGCCGAGTGGCGCCAGATCAAACACGCCAACAAGACCGCGCTCGCGGGGTTGATCGCCGAGCGCACGGGTGTGGTCGTCGATCCGTCCGCGATCTTCGACGTGCAGGTGAAGCGCATCCACGAGTACAAGCGCCAGCATCTCAACATCCTGCACGTCATCGGGCTCTATCACCGGATCAAGACGGAACCGAAGTTCACGATGGAGCCGCGCGTGTTCGTGTTCGGCGGAAAGGCGGCGCCGGGGTATCACCTCGCCAAGCTCATCATCCGGCTGATCACCGCGGTCGCGGAGATCATCAATCGCGATCCGGGCGTGCGCGACCTGATCAAGGTCGTGTTCGTGCCCAACTTCAATGTCACGAACGGGCAGCGCATCTACCCGGCGGCGGATCTCTCGGAGCAGATCTCGACCGCGGGCAAGGAGGCTTCGGGCACCGGCAACATGAAGTTCCAGATGAACGGGGCGCTCACGATCGGCACGGTGGACGGCGCCAACATCGAGATCTGCGAGGAGGTCGGCGTCGAGAATTTCTTCCTGTTCGGTCTCGAGGCGCACGAGGTCGCGGCGAAACGCGCCGCGGGATATCGCCCGATGGAATACGTCGAGGGCAACGAGGAACTGCAGGCGGTGATCGCGCTGATTCGCGACGGGTTCTTCTCGCGCGGCAACAGCTCGCAGTTCCAGCCGCTCATCGACAACCTCGTCTATCACGATCCGTACTTCGTGTTCGCCGACTACCAGTCCTACGCGGATTGTCAGACGCTGGTGGACCAGACGTATCGAGACAAGGAGGCCTGGACACGTATGTCGATCCTCAACGCGGCGCGCTCCGGCAAGTTCTCCTCGGACCGCACGATCCGCGAATACTGCGCGGATATCTGGAAAGTGAAATCCGTGCCGGTCCAGCTGTTGTCGCAGGAAGAAGTGAAAGCCGGCTTCCTCCAGTAACGGTAATGGGGACATTCCTCGTTTCCTAGCAAAAGGGGGCAGACCTCAGTCGATGGCACGCTGCCATCAGTTCTTGCGACTCTTCATCTTGGCTCTTGGCCACCAAGCGTGGCGGACAACTATTGCCAGCTACGAGTGAAGCGCGTCGACAGTCGCGTCGGTGCGCGGCTCGATGGGTCCCGGCGATCACCGCCACCCGCGCACGGCATGGACGGCGCACATGCGATGGGGCTGAGCGTACGCGGCGCATCCGGCGTTCGCGCAAGGCACGGAGCCGGCAAGGAACACCCTCAGACTGCGCTAGGCGCCCTCACAGATTGGCAGAGACAGATAACCCGCCCCCGCGGCCGGCGGGCCATCGTCTGGCGAGTTCAGTAGCTGGGGCGCGCCGCGGTAGCGAAACCCATCGCGTGGGCGACGGCCATGCCGTCAACGCGGACGCAGTAATCGCCGGGACTCATCGAGCCCGAAATCGAGGTCTGTCCCCTTTTGCTAGGAAACGAGGAATGTCCCCATTTCGCCGTTTCGTAACGGAGCTGAGCCGCGTGCCGCGTCTGCATGGCAAGATGTCGGCGCCGGAATGGATGCGGACCTTGCAAGAGGAGAAGAGGTGATGCGTCACTCATTGATTCCCGCGGCTCTGCTGGCCGCATCCGGGTTATTTGCCGCGAGTGCTTCCGCAAACGACGCGCCCGCGCCGGACCCGAAGGCCGTCGCGCAGATCAAGGAGATGGGCCTGCAGGAAAGCGCGAAACCCATGCGCGAAATGCCGGGCTGGCGCGCTCCGAAGAAGATAGTCCTCACGCCGATGGGCAGTCTCGACGTGTTGAAGGCCATGGCGCCGGGGGTCGAGTTCGTCGTCGTGAATGGCGCGGAGCAGATGGCCGCGGCCGCCGGCGATGCCGATGCGATTTTCAGCGGCGACAACGTAGTTTGCGACGACCGGGTGCTCGCGGCCGCGAAGCGCGTGCGCTGGGTGGCGGTGTATTCCGCCGGCGTCGAGGAATGTCTCGGAAAGAAGGAGCTCGAGAAGCCCGGCGTCGTACTCACGAACATGCGCGCCGTCGCGGGTCCCGTGATGGCCGAACACGTCATCGCGTTGACCTACGGGCTTTCGCGTTCGTTGCAGGTTTCCATCGCGCGACAGGCGCGCGGCGAGGGCTGGGGCGGTGGATTCGCGGGCTCGCAACCGCAGTCGCTGACCGGAAAGACCATGCTGGTCGTCGGCCTGGGCGGCATCGGCCTCGAAGTCGCCGAACGCGCGCACGCGCTCGGCATGAAGGTGATTGCGACGCGCAACAGCTCGCGCGAAGGCCCGCCTTTCGTGAGCTACGTAGGGCTCGCCGACGAACTACCCAAGCTCATTTCGCAGGCGGACGTGGTCGTCTCGGCACTTCCCCTCGTTCCCGCGACTACACATCTGTTCGACGCGAAGATGTTCGCGCGCATGAAGAAGAATGCGTTCTTCATCAATGTCGGCCGCGGCGGCAGTGTCGTCACCGACGATCTGGTCGCGGCGCTCAACAACGGCACGATCGCGGGCGCGGGCCTCGACGTCACGGAGCCAGAGCCGCTGCCGAAGGATCACCCGCTCTGGAAGGCGAAAAACGTGATCATCACGCCGCACATGTCCGCGCAATCCGATCTCGGCCAGAGCGGACGCGCGCTGGTGCTGCAGGAGCAGGTTCGCCGCTTCGCTGCCGGGGACAAACTGCTCGCCGTCGTCGACACCCGGAAGGGTTATTAGGTCGCTTCTCCCGGATTTTCCGTGCCAGGCACCGTCTTCCGTCAGTACGGCAGGCCGACGTAGTTTTCGGCCATGCTCGTCTGCGCGGCGCGGGATTCGAACAGGTAGGCGAGCTCCGTTTCCTGCATGCGCTTCGCGAACGGATCGCCCGGAAAGTCGTGCAGCTGGCGAGTCATCCACCACGAGAAGCGCTCGGCCTTCCAGATGCGTTGCAGGCAACGCGAGGAATAGTGATCGAGCGGCCGCTCGGTGCCTTCGCGGCAGGCATCGCGCAGCGCCTCGTGTAGATAGAAGACGTCGCTGACGGCGAGGTTCAGGCCCTTGGCGCCGGTCGGCGGCACGATGTGCGCGGCATCGCCGGCCAGGAAAAGTCGGCCGAAGCGCAGCGGCTCGACCACGAAGCTGCGCAGCGGCGCGATGCTCTTCTCTATCGACGGCGCGGCCGTGACGTCCACCGGAACCTCGGCGCCGATGCGACGCTGGAATTCATCCCAGAAGCGCGTGTCGCTCCAATCCTCGACCCGATCGCCGTGCGCGCACTGCACGTAGCACCGCACACGCGACGGAGACCGCAGGCTCGCGAGCGCGAAGCCGCGCTCGGAATTCGCGTAGATCAGCTCCGTCCAGGGCGGATGCGCGTCCGCGAGCACGCCGAGCCAGCCGAACGGATACTCGCGCTCGAAGGCCCGGAGTCGCTTTGCCGGTATGCTGCGGCGGCAAACCCCGTGATATCCATCGCAACCCGCGATGTAGTCGCATGCGATCTCGTGCGTCACGCCATTCTTGCGATAGGTCACGCGCGGCGCGCCGCTGTCCCAGTCGTGTATCGCGACGTCGTCTGCTTCGTAAACGCCTGGAGCGCCCGCCGCGGCGCGCGCGTCCATCAGGTCGCGCGTGATCTCGGTCTGGCCGTACACGGTCACGGCCTTGCCTACGAGTTCCATGAGCGAGATCCGATGGCGTCGGCCGCGAAAGCCGATTTCGACGCCCTCGTGGACGAGCGCTTCCCGGCGCAGCCGCGCAGCGACGCCCGCGTGTTCCAGCACGTCGACGGTGCCCTGTTCGAGCACGCCGGCGCGGATCCGACCGAGCACGTATTCGGCGCTGCGCCGTTCGAGAATGATCGCGTCGATGCCTTCACGTAGCAGGAGCTGTCCCAGCAGCAGGCCCGCGGGTCCCGCTCCGACTATGGTGACGCGTGTACGCTGCTGGGGCACCCGATGCTCAGAAGTCGAACTGGATGGTCGCGAACCACTCGCGCGGCCGCGCGTAAGCGATCTCCGCGTATCCGCTGCCGGTCGTCAGCGATGAATTGCCCGCGATGGGGTAGAGCTCGTCGGTCGCATTGTTCACGCCCGCGGTGAAGCTCCAGCGATCGTCCGCCGTGCGCAGCTGGACCTGGAAGTTGATCGTGGTCACGTCGTCGAGCTGCGCGATCTCGGGCGTGTCCGTCGCATCGAAGAAGGTCTGCGACTGGTAGGACGCATCGACGCGCGGAATGATTTCGACGTTGCCGGCGCGAGCCGTGTAACCGATGCCGACGTGCGCCTGCCATTCCGGCGCGTACGGCAGGAAGTTTCCTTCGGCGAGCCCCGGCGGCAGCACCGCGAACGGAATGTTGGACAGGTCGTCGATCGTCGCGTCCAGGTAGCCCACGCTGCCGTCGACCAGCAGCGCGTCGGTCACGGCCCAGGTGAGCTCGAGCTCCGCGCCGTCGATGCTGGTTTCGCCCGCGTTCGTGACGAAGGGCGCGACGCCGTTGGGCGCGGGGCCGCGATACGTGAGCTGCATGTTCGTATAGTCGGACGTGAACACCGCCATGTTGAGCCGCACGGTGTTGCCCGCGAATTCGAGCTTCGTTCCGAGCTCGATGGTCTGCGCTTCCTCGGGCGCGAACGGGTGCAGCGCGGCCTGCTGCTGGGGCGTCAGCACCGCGTTGAAATGGCTGTTCCAGCCGCCGCCCTTGAAGCCTTCCGAATAGCTCAGGTAGGTCATCGCGCTGTCGGTCCAGTTGAGCGTGATCGATCCCGAGGGCGTGAAACTACTGAACGTATCGCTGTACCACTGCGCGGGCACCTGCTTGATGTTCGGCGTCGCAAGGTCGAACTGGTCCGGGAACGCGTCCTTCCGATCCTCGGTGTACCGGCCGCCGACGGTCAGGGCGAACATGTCGGTGAAATTGATCGTCCACTGCGTGAAGGCGGCCCAGCTCTGGTTGTCCACCCGGTTGTTGTCGCTGTCGCGCTGGATGCCCGGCGGCGGTGGATTCAGCTCGACGGTGACGATGTCATCCGACGTCTGCTCGAAGTAATAGAGACCCAGGACGCCGACCAGCTTCTCCGATTCGTACGTGAGCTGCAGCTCCTCGCTGAGCTGGTCACCCGTCACGTCGTAGAACGTGTGCAGGATCGTGAGAGGCGTGTTGTCCGCGTCGCGAATGCCGGCCCAATCCACTTCCCGATACGACGTGATCGACTTCAACGTCAGCGAATCGGAGAGATCGAAGGACAGGCTGAGCGCGGCGCCGAAGTTTTCGAATTCGCTGGTCAGGGGCAGGCTGCCGTTGTTCGAGAACGGCCCGCGGCCCTGCAAATCGTTCGCGCAGCGCGGATCGTCGAGCATCGGCACGGGGCCGGAGGTCGGGAAGACCACGCCGGGGCAGCCGGCATCCTGGCTCGCCACGCGCGGAAACGTCGCGGATTCGTTGATCTGCGCGAACACGAGCGGACTGCCGTTCTCGTCCGACTTCGTGTAGTCGATGGACAGCGCGGCGCGCGCGCGCTCGGAGGGCCTGAACACCCACTTCGTCGTCGCGGTCAGCGTGTCCGTGTCGCCGAGATCGGTGCCGTCCGGCCGAGTGACGTAGCCGTCCTGCTTGCGCATCCCGACGGTCCAGCGCGTCTTGAAGCTGTCCGAGAACGGAATGTCGAGAGCGAGGAATCCGTCGAGCAAACTATCCGCGCCGAAGCCGGCGCGCGCCGTGCCGCCGAAGTCCTCGCCGGGATCGTTCGTCGAGATCAGCACCGCTCCGCCGATGGTGTTGCGGCCGAACAGCGTGCCCTGGGGTCCGCGCAGGACTTGGATGTTCGCGATGTCGCGCAGCGCCATGGAACCGCCGACCGCGTTGCCGATGTAAACGTCGTCGATGTAGAGACCGACGCCGGGGTCGACCGTGGATGTCGGATCAGTCTGTCCGATGCCGCGGATGAACACGGCCGAGGACGAGTTGTTGCCGGCCAGCGGCGCGTTGTTCGCGAATTGCAGGTTGGGCACGACCTGGTCGAGGAAATCGGTGCGGAAGATCTGCTTCTGCTCGAGCGCGTCGCCCGTAATCACCGTGACCGCGACCGGCGTGTCCTGGAGGTTCTCCGACACCCGGCGCGCCGTGACGATGATCTCGCCGAGGCCTACGGGTTGGTCGGCCGCCTGCTGCGCCCAGGCGACGGGCGACAGGGCCGCGCCCGCAATCGCGAGCGTTCTTCCAATGGCCATGGCCAACTTCTGGTTCCTCATGTTTTCCCCCCAACGATGACGAAGCGCGGTGACGGTAGGCAATGGCCGGGATATCTTCAATCACGATTGTTGGATATCGATTATCGTTGGACACGATAGTTGGACGGACGAGATAGTGAGTCCCGCCATGAACCGTTCATTCGACCTGAACCTGTTGCGCGTCCTCCTGACCATCCACGAGCAGGGCAGCGTTACCGCCGCGGCGCAAAAACTCGGCATGGGCCAGTCCGCGGTGAGCACCGCACTCGCCAAACTGCGCCTGCGATACGACGATCCGCTGTTCAATCGCGTGGGTCACGGCATGGAGGCGACGGCGCGCACGCGTGGCCTCATCGCGCCGCTGCGCGAGGCGCTGATGCGGGTAGATGGGACGTTTTCACCGGAAGACCGGTTCGATCCCGCGACCACGGAATTGACTTTCACATTCGCGATGACGGATCTCGGGGAGATGGTGTTCATGCCGAAGATCCTGCGGCGCATCCGCCAGGTCGCGCCGCGCGCTTCGGTGCGGTCGGTCGCCGCGAGCGCGGCGCAGATACCGCGTTGCCTGGAGACCGGCGAGATCGATCTCGCGGTCGGATATTTTCCGGACCTGCGCGAGAAGTCGTTCGTCGAGAAACACCTGTTCTACCACCACTTCGTGTGCCTGCTGCGGGCCAACCACCCGATCGCCTCCAGCGCGCTGTCGCTCGCGCAGTTCCGCGATCTCGAACACGCCGTGGTGTACGGGGCGGGGCGCACATACGAGGTCTTCGAGCGTTTCCTGCGCTCGAAGAAGATTCACCGGCGCGTGGTGCTCGAGACGCCGCACTTCATGAGCATCCCGCCCATCATCTCGCAGACGGATCTCGTGGTGACCGTGCCGCACGCGGTCGGCATCTTCGTGCGCAAGGCGCACATGAACATCCGCATCGCCGAGCCGCCGATCCAGACACCGAAGATCGACCTGAAGCTGCACTGGCATCGCAACTTCCAGCGCGATCCGAAGAACAAGTGGTTGCGGGAGCTGGTCGCGGATCTGTTCACCGACGAGCTCGACGAGTGGCAGACGGCCGGCCGCCGGTAGCTAGAGCTCGGTCAGCGTTTCCTGTTTCGCGATCTTCGCGGCATCGAACTCGATGCCGAAGCCGGGTTTCTCGGGCAGCGCCACCAGTCCGTTCACGGCGACCAGCGGGTCCTTGATGAACCACTGCTTCTCGGCCACGTGATTGATCAGGAACTCGCCCGCCGGGCACACGGAGGGCGACTGGCTCGCGACGATCGCGAGCGCGGCGTGCACGTTGTGGCAGTGGGGCATGACGCGTACACCATGCACCGAAGCGAGCTGGCAGATCTTCGCGACCTCGCTGATGCCGCCGCACCACTCGGGATCCGCCTGCACGTAGTGAAGCGCGTCGGCCTCGAGGAACTGCTGCACTTCCCAGCGATTGTAGAAATGTTCGCCGGTCGCAACCGGTACGCTCGTCGATTGCCGCAGCCCGATGAAGCTCTCGACGTCTGCCATCGGAAACGCTTCCTCGATGAACCACG
>JAFAGC010000001.1 GCA_023423065.1 Pseudomonadota bacterium | reverse complement strand
TCTTCTGCGCTTCGGTCACCTGCTGGCGCGAGCTCGCGAAGATGTTCTGCACGAGGCTCGCGATCTGGTTGGAGACCTGCTCGATTTCTTCCAGCGCCGCGCCCGCGTTCTCGGCGAGCAGCGCGCCCCCCACCACGTCCGTGGTGCTGCGCTCCATCGAGACCACGGCTTCGTTCGTGTCCGCCTGGATCGCGCGCACGAGTGTTTCGATCTGGCGAGTGGCGGCCGCCGCGCGTTCGGCGAGGCGCTGCACCTCGTCGGCGACCACGGCGAAGCCGCGGCCCGCGTCTCCGGCCATCGAGGCCTGGATCGACGCATTCAACGCGAGGATGTTCGTCTGCTCGGCGATGTCGTTGATGAGTTCGACGATGTTGCCGATTTCCTGCGAGGACTCGCCCAGGCGCTTGATGCGCTTGCTGGTCTCCTGGATGGTCTCGCGGATCGTGTTCATGCCGTCGATGGTGCGGCGCACGGCCTCGCCGCCCTTGTGCGCGACGTCGACCGAGTGGCGCGCGACGTCCGAGGCGCGCTCGGAATTGCCCGAGATCGCCTCGGTGCTGCTCGCCATGTTGGAGGCCGATTCGGTCGCACCCGCGATCTGCTTGGACTGCGCGCTCGAGGCCTTCGCCAGGTGCGCGGACAGCGCCTGCGTCTGCCGGGTGGCGCCGTCGAGCTGGATCGCCGACTGGTTGATGGTACTCACCAGGTCGCGCAGCACGCCGATGGCGTAGTTGATCGAGTCCGCGATCGTACCGGTGATGTCTTCGGTCACCGTCGCCTGCACGGTGAGGTCACCGTCCGCGAGCGGCGCGAGTTCGTCGAGCAGGCGCAGGATGGCCTGCTGGTTGCGTTCGGTTTCCTTGCGCTGCGCGAGCGACAGCGCCTCGCGATGCGCGAAGTCGGTTTCGATGACGCGCACGCGCTTGAACATCAGCGCGATCGGAATCAGCGCCGCGAGCGCGAACGCGGCCGCGACGGCGTAAACGACCTGGAGGCCGACCAGATAGGCGGCCACACCTGCGAGCACCGCGAGCAGGATGCACACCAGCGTCGCGGTGATCAGGCTCGTGAGCGACTTGAGAGAACGTGCGCCGCCGGCGTCGATACTCATGCCGCTGCCTCCTGGAAGGAGGGACTCTCGACGAGCTGGCGCAGGCTCAGCACCGGCCACTGTTCGGGGCCGCGGCGGAACGCGCCCGCGAGATAACGTTCGCAGCGCACCACCGTCGGCGGAGCGTCGCCCGAGAATTCGGATTCGGAGAAGCGGCGGAAGCCGAGCACTTCGTCGACCACCAGTCCCGCGGGCACTTCCCGGTGGTTGACGACAATGACGCGCACGTTGCGGCTGTTGGGCGTGACGCCCGAGCCGAGGTACTGGCGCAGGTCGAGGATGGGCAGGAGCTGGCCGCGTACGTTCGCGATGCCCTTCACCCAGCTCTTGGCGCCCGGCACACGCGTGAGACCCGCCGGCACGGCGAGCACTTCGCGCGTTTCCTCGCGTGCCACGAGATAAAGCTCTCCCGCCATGCGGAACGCGACGCCCACCCACTCGCGCGCGCCCGGGTTCTCCGAGGCCGCGGCGGCGGTGACCGCGCGCCCGCGACGCTCGAGCTCGGCGAGCAGCTCGAAGGGTCGGTCTCGCAGTGATTTGAGCGAAGCCAGTTCAGTCATGGTCTTGCTTGTTCTTCCCCGGTGCCGCTCAGGCCGCGAGCGTGGCTTGCGCCTTCGCCACGAGCTGATCGGGAGACACGGGCTTGACCATGTAATCGACCGCGCCCTGGCGCAGGCCCCAGATCTTGTCCGTCTCCTGGCCCTTCGAGGTCACCATGATGATGGGAATGGTCCGCGTCTTCGGATCGTTCGCGAGCGTGCGCGTCGCCTGGTAGCCGTTGATGCCCGGCATCACGACGTCCATGAATATGAGATCGGGGGTCATCTCGCGCGCCATGCGGACACCTTCGGCGCCATCGCCGGCGGTGGCCGTCTGATAGCCGGATTTCTCCAGCGCCTTCTTCATGACGTGCACTTCGGTCGGGGAATCATCCACGATCAAAATGAGAGCCATACTCACCTCGCGCCGACGTGCGTTTCGATGGCGGACAGCAACTCGTCCTTGGTGAACGGCTTCGTGAGATAGAACTCCGATCCCACGATGCGCCCCCGCGCACGGTCGAACAGCCCGTCTTTCGAAGACAGCATGATCACCGGAATCGATTTGAACACTTTGTTGTGTTTGATCAACGAACAGGTCTGATAGCCGTCGAGGCGCGGCATCATGATGTCGACGAACACGATGTCCGGCGTGTAGTCCGCCACCTTCGCGAGCGCGTCGAATCCATCTACCGCCGTGTAGACCTCGCAGCCTTCCTTCGCCAGCAGCGTCTCCGCCGTCTTGCGGATGGTCTTGCTGTCGTCGATGACGAGGACCTTCAAACCCTTGAGATGGGAGCTGGTGTCGTTCACCGGGAAACCTCTCCTGAACAAACAAAAAGCCTCGTTCCCACTGCTGTAAAAATCAGTGCGGATAGGCCAAGCTGCACGCGTTTTAACATATAGGAATACCCCCGGCTATGCCGGTCACGTCACGTTTTTGAGGACGGAGTTTTCGATGCCGAAAAGCTTAAGTCTTGCCGTGGTGATGGACCCGATCGCGAAGATCAAATTTGCGAAGGACTCCACACTTGCGATGTTGCTTGCGGCGGCGGCCCGTGGCTGGCAGCTCACCTATTTCGAGCAGTCGGACCTGTACCTGCGCGATGGTGTCGCAATGGGTCGCGCTCGAACCTTGAAGGTTTTCGCAAATCCCGGGAAATGGTTCGAGCTCGGACCGCCCGAGGTGCGCAAGCTCGGCGAATTCGACTGCGTATTCATGCGCAAGGATCCGCCGTTCGACGCCGAGTACATCTACTCGACGTACATCCTCGAGCGCGCCGGCATCCAGGGCGCGTTCGTCGCGAACGACCCGCAGGGCCTGCGCGACATGAACGAGAAGGTCTACACGGCGTGGTTCCCGCAGTGCTGCGCTCCCACGCTCATCACGCGCGACATGGCGCAGATGGCCGACTTCGCGGCCGAGCACGGCAAGATCGTCGTCAAACCGCTGCATGGCATGGGCGGGCGCTCGATCTTCGTCACCGAAGACGGCGACAAGAACATGCAGGTGATCTTCGAGACGCTCACCGAGTACGGCACGAAGTTCGCGATCGCCCAGCGCTACCTGCCCGAGATCGCGGCCACCGGGGATTCCCGCGTGCTGCTGATCGACGGTGAGCCAGTCCCCTACGCGCTTGCCCGGATCCCGGCCGCGCACGACAACCGGGGCAACCTCGCGGCCGGCGCCAAGGGCGTAGGGCGGGAGCTGAACGAACGCGATCGCTGGCTCGCCGCGCAAATCGGCCCGACGCTGCGCGAGCGTGGCATGGTGTTCGTCGGCCTCGACGTGATCGGTGGCTTCGTGACCGAGATCAACGTCACGAGTCCGACAGGAATACGTGAACTCGACCAGCAATTTGGGCTCAATATCGGGGCCATGGTGATCGAAGCATTCGAGCGCCGGCTCGCAGCGAGGCCTGCCCGGTAATGTCCCGCGCGCTGCAGCTGCGCGAAGGTATTCCGCCGACGCGCGACCGCCTCACGACGACGGTCTTCATGGCCGCGCTCATCCACGGCGTCGTCATCGTCGGCGTCACGTTCGGCTCGAACCTCGCGAAGACCGGCACACCCCCCGGCCTCGAGGTCATGATCGTCTCCGAGGACGTTCCCGAAGCCCGCAGCAACGAGACCGCCGCCTATCTTGCGCAGCGCACACAGCTCGGTTCCGGCAGCACCATCGACCCCTCCGATGCGCGTACGCCACGCGCGGCCGCCGAACGCGCGGCCAACAACGGCCGGGCCGACGGCACCGCGCTCACGGAAGACGCCGGCGCCCTGCTCGCGATCGCCGACGGCCAGTCGCTAACTACCACGGCGCCGATGCCCGAGATCCTGTATTTCGCGCCGCCGGCGAGCCTGGTGGAGAGTCCCGAGGTCCCGGTGCTCGCCGAGGGCAACAGCGAGCGCGACAAGCTCGGCGTCGACGACGACGAGGAACAGATGGTCCGCGGACCACGACGCGACGAATTGTGGGTCACGCCCGACACGCGCCAGGCGCTGGTCGCGCCGTACCTGGTGTCGTGGCGCACGAAAGTCGAACGCCTCGGCACCCTCAATTTTCCCCAGGCCGCCTGGCGTGCACCGGGAACGCGCAATCCGGATGTCGAGGTCGTGATCCTCAAGGACGGTACGCTCGAATCCGCAAGGGTCGTCCGCTCGAGCGGTTCGGCCAAACTCGACCAGGCCGTGGTCGACATATTGAAGCTCGCGAGCCCGTTCGATCCTTTCCCGAAGGAACTGGCCGACAACTACCGTCTGTTGCGCTTTACCTACGGATGGGAATTCGACGGCGCCCGCGCACCGCGCGGGACAGTGACCGCACCGGCGGATTCACAGTAGACTCGGCCGCATGGCTGGCGGCATCACGAGTTTGTCGAATCACCTGCTGATCGCGATGCCGTCGCTGACGGATCCGAACTTCGCGCAGACGGTTTCACTGATTTGCGAGCACGGCGAGAAGGGTGCGCTCGGCATCGTCCTCAACCGTCCTCTCTCGATGACGCTGAGCGAAGTCTTCGAGCAGATGAAGATCGACCCCACGGATCGCCGGGCCGCGGACCTTCCCGTGCTGCGCGGCGGACCCGTGCACCAGGACCGCGGCTTCGTGCTGCACCGTCCCGGTGGCGAGTGGGATTCCACGCACCGCATCTCCGATTCGATCCAGGTCACGACGTCACGCGACGTGCTGGCCGCCATGGCGACCGGCACCGGTCCCGAGAAGGCGTTCATCGCGCTCGGCTACGCGGGCTGGGAAGCCGGACAACTCGAAAAGGAGCTGCTGGACAATTCCTGGCTGTCCGTGCCGGCCGACGAAAGCGTGATTTTCGATCTGCCCTACGAGGAGCGCTGGCTCGCATCGCTCCGGTTGCTCGGCGTCGAAGCCGGACAGCTCACCCCGTTCGCCGGTCATGCCTGACCGGCCCGCCGACGCAAATCCGGCAATCGTTCTCGGAATAGACTTCGGCTTCAAACGCATCGGCATCGCGAGCGGCGACACGCTGACCCGCACCGCCCATCCCCGCACGACGATTCCCAACGGCCCGCACGGACCCGACTGGCCCGCGCTGCGGCGCCTGCTCGATGAAACACGCCCCGCGCGACTTGCGGTGGGTGAGCCCTATAATGCCGACGGCTCGGAAAGCCCGCTGACGTCGGCCGCAAGGGGATTCGCGGCGGAGCTCGCGCGATTCAGCTCGTTACCCGTCGATCTCGTCGATGAGCGCTGGTCCTCGCAGGATGCGGAGGAGCGGCTGCGCACGATGCGCGCCAGCGGGCAGCGGCAACGGCGCGTGACCAAGGCGGACGTCGATGCGGCCGCCGCGGCCGTGATACTGGAACGCTGGTTCGAAAACCATTGAACGACAAGATGACTGCACAGACCCGACCCGACGGATCGCTACGCCACCTCCTCACTCTCGAAGGCATGCCGAAGGCGCAGATCGAGAGCCTGCTCGCGCGTGCGCAGTCGTTCGTGAAACCCATCGGCGAGCCGCCGGTGAAGAAGAATTCGCTCGCCGGCGTCACCGTCGCCAACCTGTTCACCGAGCCTTCCACCCGCACGCGTGTGTCGTTCGAGCTCGCGGCCAAACGACTCGGCGCCGACGTGGTGAACCTCGAGGTGCAGCTCTCCTCGCGCGTGAAGGGCGAGAGCATGCTCGACACGATCTTCACGCTCGAGTCCTGCCACGTGGATGTGTTCGTGATCCGCGATGCGGAGTCGGGCGTGCCCGGCCTGGTCGCCCAGCATGTGAAACCTCACGTGAGCGTGTTGTCCGCCGGTGAAGGCAGCGTCTCGCATCCCACCCAGGGACTGCTCGATGCGCTGACCATCCTGCAGGCGAAGGGCCGGTTCGATGCCCTCAAGGTCGCCATTGTCGGTGACGTGAAACACTCGCGCGTGGCGCGCTCGGCCTGGCACGTGCTCGCGACGCTCGGCGTCGCCGAGATTCGCATCGTCGCGCCGAAGGCGCTGATGCCCGACGCGGGTGAGTTCGCCGGCTGCGAGCGCTTTACGTCGATCGATACGGGCATCGCCGATGTCGACGTCGTCATGATGCTGCGCATCCAGAAGGAGCGCATGGCCACGGCGCAGATCCCGGACGCGGACCGGTATTTCGCGAAGTTCGGTCTCTCGGCGGAGCGGCTCGCGAAGGCCAGGCCGGATGCGATCGTCATGCATCCGCAGCCGATGAACCGCGGCATCGAAATCGCATCCGACGTCGCGGACGGGCGGCAATCGGTGATCCGCGAGCAGGTACGCAACGGCGTCGCGGTGCGCATGGCCGTGCTCGAGGCCGTCATCGAAGGCCGCGGCAAATGAACGCGCTGCCCCAGGAAGAACCCGGCCGCGGCGCCGGCGTTCACCCCGCGCACCGCGGCAGCATCTGCCTCGAGGACGGCACACTCATCGCGCAGGAAAGCTGGCCCGGCGAGCAGTTCGTGTTGCGCATCGCGGCGCCCAAGTGCGCGGCGCGCGCATTGCCCGGCAGCTTCGTGCATCTCACCTGCGATCCGGACGTGCCCATGCGTCGACCGCTGTCCATCCAGCGCGTGAACGCCGCGGAAGGCTGGATCGAGATTCTCTACAAGATCGTGGGTCCGGGCCTGCGCACGCTGAGCCGCCGCAAGCCGGGCGACACGATCAGCGTGCTCGGACCGATCGGTCAGCCGTTCCGTCCCGATCCGAAGCGGCCGCGCGCCCTGCTCGTCGGCGGCGGCGTCGGTATTCCGCCGATGGTGTTCCTGGCGGAGTGGATGACTGCGCAGGGTGATGCCTGGAAACCGCTGGTGCTGATGGGCTCGGAGATTCCTTTCCCGTTCAAGGCGCGCCCGTCGACGATCCTCGTATCCGGCATTCCCGCGGGCAGCATCGCCTGCATGCCGCTGCTCGATGGCTGGGGCGTGCCGAGCCGGCTCGCATCGAAGGCTGGATTCCCTGGCTGTTACGACGGCTTCGTCACGCAACTCGCGGACGAGTGGTTAGGTTCGCTCGACGCGGCCGTGAAGGCCGAGGTCGAGGTGTTCTCGTGCGGCCCCACGCCGATGCTCGAGGCGATGGCGAAGGTGGCCGTCAAACACGACGTGCCCTGCCAGGTATCGCTCGAGGAATTCATGGCCTGCGCGGTCGGCGGCTGCGCGGGCTGCACGGTGAAGGTGACAACACCCGACGGTCCCGCGATGAAACGCGTGTGCGTGGACGGTCCGGTGTTCGATTCGCGCGCCGTGTTCGGCTGACCTGCTACAAGAAATACAAAGAGGGAGTTCCTGATGATGCGTCTTCTCGCGTTGTTCCTGGTCGTGTCGACGCCATTCGCGGCCCGTGCCGGCGATCCACCACCGCCGCCGTTCGTCGAGGTGCCGAACTACACGATCCCCGCGCCGCCCCCCGACGAAGCGCAGCTCGTCTTCCTCGAACCCATCAACAAGATCCAGGGATTGTTTCCGGTGGGAATCTTCAAGATCGAAGGCGAGCAGCGCGCGCTGCTCAATGTGTCTTCGTGGCGCAGCAAGTCGGTGATCACCCTGCCGCCCGGCAAACACCTGCTGATGTCCGCGCATGGCGGTCACTACATGGAAGCCAACGTCGAGGCCGGCAAGCGTTACTACGTGCTGCTGCGTTTCATCTACGCCAACGGTCTGCAGCTGCGGCCGGTCCGTCCGTCGGGAACCTCGGAATATCGCGCGAACAGCCCCGACTTCGCCAAGTGGATGAAGGTGACGAACCGCTTCGTGCAGAAGTCGCCGGAAGCGGAAGCCTATTTCGAAACCTTCAGGGAGGGCGTCGATCAGGCCCAGATGAAGGGACTCGAGAACTGGCAGGCGAAGACGGCGGCGGAAGCCGCGGAGCTCACGCTGAACGCGGAAGACGCCGTACCTTTGTAAGAAAAGGAAAAGGCGCGTCACGAATGACGCGCCTCTTCAACCCTTCACGCACAACACCTGCTTGAGGGTGTACGCGATCTCCACGAGATCGCGCTGCGCCGCCATCACCGCGTCGATGTCCTTGTACGCGGCCGGCGTTTCGTCGATGACGTCCTTGTCCTTGCGGCACTCGACGCCTGCGGTCGCGGCGATGTGGTCCTCGACCGTGAAGCGCTTCTGCGCCGCGGTACGTGACATCACGCGACCCGCGCCGTGCGAGCAGCTTTCGAAGCTCTCGGGATTTCCGAGTCCGCGCACGATGTACGAACGCGCGCCCATCGATCCCGGGATGATGCCGAGCTCACCCTGCTTCGCGCTCACCGCGCCCTTGCGGGTCACGATGAGATCCTCTCCGAAGTGCGTCTCGTGCGTGCAGTAGTTGTGGTGGCAGTTCACCGCCACCTCGCCCAGCTGAAACGCACGCAGCTCCTCGCGCATCACGCGCAGGACCGCGTCCATCATCGAACGACGGTTTTCGGCCGCGTAGTCCTGGGCCCAGGTCATCGCCTCGACGTAGTCATCGAAGTGATCGGTTCCCTCGACCAGGTACGCGAGATCCTGGTCCGGCAAGTTGATGAAGTGCTTCTTCATGTCCTTGCGCGCCAGTTCGATGAAGAGCTGGCCGATCAGGTTGCCGATGCCGCGCGAACCCGAATGCAACATCACCCAGACAGTCTGCTCGGTGTCGAGACAGACCTCGATGAAGTGGTTGCCGCCACCCAGCGTTCCCAACTGCTTGTGCGGTTCCTTGTTCTTCAGGCGCGGGTACTTCTCGACGATCGCCGCGTGACGTCCTTCGAGCGTTTTCCAGCGCGTCGCCACCGAGTCCGGCGTGTTGCCCCAGGAGCCGCGGTCGTAGCGGCCGCGCACCTTGGACGCGCCGTGCGGCACGGCACGCTCGATGCGCGAACGCAGGCTCGCCAGCGACTCGGGAAGATCCTTCGCCTTCAAGGTAGTTTGGACCGCCATCATCCCGCAGCCGATGTCGACACCAACCGCGGCGGGAATGATCGCGCCTTTGGTCGCGATCACCGAGCCCACCGTCGCGCCCTTGCCGACGTGCACGTCCGGCATCACGGCCAGGTGCGAATGCACGAACGGCATACGCGCGATGTTCGCGAGCTGGGTCTTCGCCTGCTCGTCCACCGGCACGCCGCGCGTCCACATCTTCACGTGGCGTCCGCCTTCGACGTTGAGTACTTCGTAGTTCTTTTCCATCTCACTTGTCCTTCTTCACAGAGTACTTGCCGGCGAGCCGGCTCCAGAAGCTGAATCTGGACGGCCCGCCGGTTTTCCTACGATGCCCGCACGAGGCCGGGCACCATGTCCTTCAACACGCCTTCGAGGCCGTTGTAGACGGTGATCTTCTCCACCTTCTCCGTGACCTTCTCCAGCGTCTCGAGCTCCTTCAGACGCATCAGCGTCGGGTTCTCTTCCATGAGTCGCGCGGTGTTCAGCAGCGAACGCGTCGCGGCCGTTTCCTCGCGGCGGCGGATCAGGTTGGCCTGCGCCAGCTTCTCCGCCTCGACCACCTGGTTGAGGATGGTCTTCATCTCGCCCGGCAGGATCACGTCCTTCACGCCCACCGAGCGCACCGCGAGTCCACTCGCCTCGAGCTTCGCCGCGGACGCGGCGACCTCGCGGTCGATCGCGCCCTTGTCGGTCAGAAGCTCATCCAGCGTGCGCGTACCCACCGCCTCTCGCAGCGCGAACTGCAGCTCCTTGTAGACGTAGTCCACGAAGTTGCTGACCGTCGTACGCGCCTTGACCGCGTCCGTGACCTGCCACAGGGCCGTCAGGTTCACGCGCAGGCTCACCTTGTCGCGGGTCAGGATTTCCTGACCTGCCACTTCCATGGCCTGCAGACGCAGATCCACGAGCTCGACGCGCAGCACGCGCTGGAACTTCCACCAGGCCGAAAGACCCGGCTTCAGCACCTCGCGCAGCTCGCCGTCGACGATCAGCAGGCCGACGGCCGTATCCGGCACTTCGGCCACGCTGATCGCGGCGTCCACGCCGCTCGCGTTCTTCGCGCCCGCGAGCACGCGAGCCGTACGCGCATCGAGCGCGTATTCCGCGCCGATGTCGCGCACCTCGACGCGTACCTTCACCGGACCGCGCCAGTAGAGCTGGCGCGAACCCGGCGCGAGTACACCCGACAGGCGCTCGTTCTTGTAAACGAGGCCCACCTCGCGATCGCCGAGCTCGACGATGTCCACGAACGGCTCGAGCAGCGCGCGCGATTCGCCTACCAGCACATCCGCGCGCGGCGGATTGAACTCCGGCACCGACACGTCGTAAGTCGCCACGGTCGTACGCGCGAGCGGATCCCACAGCCAGTACACGCCCGGCGCGAGCACACGCTCGAGGCTGCGCTCGTGAAACACCAGCGCGCGCTCGTACTGAGCGACTGCAACACGCTTCAAACCCAACATGTTCTTCTCCTTCGTATCTCTTCCCAACCTCGTGACGCGGGTCGATCGATCCCGCGCCACGATCCGGATCGCCGCCGGCCCCATTGCCCGCGGCGATTCGCCGAATAGGTCGAGGCTTCCCACGCCCCCGGAACGGTCCACCGGTCGCGCGGCGCCATCGCCGTAGTGAGTCCGGCGGGACGCATGGACGACCACACGCGCGCTCCCGCCCGACGTTCCACGGTCCCGTCCGCCGCGCACTCCGGCGGCTCAAGGCGCCGGGCGCGCCGCGATGCGGTTGCGCCGTCCGGCCCGAAGGCCTCGCGGCGCCGGCCGCCTCGCCGGGTCACCTCGATGCGGGACTCGCGCCCCGCGTTTCAAACAACACTCCAGTTCTTGCTGGTAACAAGGCGCGGGAATCGAACCCGCGACAGGGAGAATCTCAATCTCCTGCTCTGACCAACTGAGCTAGCCTGTTGCGATCACTGCCCCGCTGCTTCGCGGTACACGCACCCACGACTGCTGCCAGGTGAGAGCGCGCCAGCCGGCTTTCGAAACCGGACCGCTGCGAAAACTCGAGACAAAGACCTCCTGACGGCGCGCCGCTCCTCCATCGAAAGATGGGCGTCGCACCGAATTCGAAAAGTTTGATTGGCCCCCAAACGGCGAGGCCCCGATCAGCGGCGGCTGACCGGGGCCTCGTATGAGAGCCTTGCGGAGAGCTGCCGAACGCCGCTCTCCGATTCCACGAAGAGCTAGAGCATCAGGTTCCCGAAATCCCGTTCGCCACGAAGCGCGCGCGCGAGGACGCCGGCCTGATTCGACAGAATCAGGTCTTGCGGCAGCGCGATCGCGGTGCGGGCGAGCGAATTGCGGTAGTTAGGATGCATAGGGGCGCGCATTCTAGGCGCGAAAACGCGGCTGTCAAGCTTAAATGGGGACATTCCTCATTTTCTTGTAACAATCCGACGACCGCGGGATGCCCTCGCGCCCGACGCGATTGTTACAAGAAAATGAGGCATGTCCCCAATCAGCCGAAGTTGATCTTCGCTTCGAGGTTCGAGCGCGAATCCGCATTCGCGAGCGCCTCTTCCATGTCGATCTTGTTCTGCTTGAAGAGGTTCAGCAGCGCCACGTCGAAGCTCTGCACCCCGCGCTCGGAGCTCTGAACGATAGCCTCCTTGATCGCGCTCACGTCGCCTCGCTTGATGAGCTCCGTGATGTACGGCGTATTGAGCATGACCTCGATCGCGGCCATGCGTTTGCCGTCCTTTGCGACCACAAGGCGCTGCGAAAGGATCGCCCGCAGGTACTGCGACAGATCGAGGAAGATCTGCTTGTGCTGGTCCTGGGGAAACATGTTGATGATGCGATCCAGCGTCTCCGCGCTGTTGTTCGCATGCAGGGTGGATAGGACGAGATGACCTGTGCCCGAAAGGTTGATCGCCGCTTCCATCGTCTCCTTGTCGCGGATTTCGCCGATGAGGATGACGTCGGGGGCGGCGCGCATGACGCCTCGCAGCGCCCGCGCGAATGACTTGGTGTCGAGACCCACTTCGCGCTGATTCACGATCGAGCGCTTGTTGGTGTGCAGGAACTCGATCGGATCCTCGATCGTGACGATGTGGTCCGACGAGCTCTCGTTGCGATGGTTGATCATCGCCGCGATGGACGTGGACTTGCCCGATCCCGTCGCGCCGACCATCAGGATGAGCCCGCGCTTCATCATGATGAGTTCCTTGAACATGTCCGGCAGTCCGAGCTGGTCGAGCCGCGGCATGTCGGCGCTGATGTAGCGCATGACCATCGCGGGATAACCGCGCTGGTAGAACACGTTGACGCGGAAACGGCCGAGGCCGGGCTCGGAGATCGCGAAGTCGATTTCGAGCTCGCGCTTGAAGTGCTCGAGCTGGTCGGGCGTCATGAGCCCGTAGGCGGCCTGGCGCACCGCTTCCGGCGACAGCACCTGCTTGTTGATCGGCAGGATCTGGCCTTCGATCTTGACCTTGATCGGGGAATTCGAGGTGAAGAACAGGTCGGACGCCTTGCGTTCGACCATCAGTTTGAACAGCGGCCGGGTGTTGAGCACCATCGGGCCGCTGTCGCCCGAGCCCTTGACCTCGACCGTCTCGACGAGCTTTTCGTTCACCGCTGACATGGGGACCTTGTTGTTGGTTAGAACGAGCGGCCTTGCTGCTCTTCGTCGATGATCGTGAGCGCGCCGCCGTCGTCGAGGTTCTTCACCTCGCGCTTGCTCTCGAGCTTGATACGCAGCCGCAGCTCGTTCTTCGAGTCGGCGTTGCGCAACGCGTCTTCGTAGGAAATGAACCCGGCCTCGTACAGTTCGTAGAGCGCCTGGTCGAAGGTCTTCATGCCGATACGCGTCGAGCGCGACATGACTTCTTTGATCTTCGCGACCTCGCCCTTGAAGATGAGGTCCTGGATCAGCGGCGAGTTCAGCATGATCTCCATCGCCGCGATGCGTCCGGAACCGGACTCGCGCGGAACCAGGCGCTGCGACACCAGCGCGCGGATGTTGAGCGACAGATCCATGAGCAGCTGCTCGCGCCGCTCGTCGGGGAAGAAGTTGATGATGCGGTCCAGCGCCTGGTTGGAGCTGTTCGCGTGCAGTGTCGCGAGCACGAGGTGACCGGTTTCGGCGAACTGGATGCCGTATTCCATCGTCTCGCGATCGCGGATTTCGCCGATCAGGATGACGTCCGGCGCCTGGCGCAGCGTGTTCTTCAGCGCCGCGTGCCAGTTGTCCGTGTCGACGCCCACCTCACGGTGCGTGATCACGCAGCCCTTGTGCTGGTGCACGTATTCCACCGGGTCTTCGATGGTGACGATGTGGCCGCGCGTCTTTTCGTTGCGGTAGCCCACCATCGCGGCCAGCGACGTGGACTTGCCCGAGCCCGTGCCGCCGACCAGGATCACGAGACCACGCTTGGACAGCACCACCTCTTTCAGGATGGGCGGCAGGTCCAGCTCCTCGAGTGTCGGAATCTTGGAATTGATGAGGCGGATGACGCAGCCGGTGTGGCCCTGCTGCACGAAGGCGTTGACGCGGAAACGGCCGATGCCCGGCGGCGCGATCGCGAAGTTGCACTCCTTCGTCGCGTCGAATTCCTTGGTCTGGCGGTCGTTCATGATCGCACGCACCAGCACCGCCGACTGCTCCGCGGTGAGCGCGCGCTCGGACTGCGGCCGGACCTCACCGTCGATCTTGATCGCCGGCGGGAAACCCGCGGTGATGAACAGGTCGGAAGCCTTCTTGTCGACGACGCGACGAAGAAGGTCCTGCATGAGTTTGATGCCCTGTTCTCTATCCATCTTCCTTTACCTGTTCATGGACCCGGTTCGCTTGCGAACCGGGCAGAGAATCCGGGCGCGAGCCCGTGGAAACGCCGTTACAAACTATCCTTGTTGGAAGCCTTGTATCGGGCTTCTTCCTTGCTGACCACGCCCTTGGCGACGAGGTCGGCAAGACACTGGTCGAGCGTCTGCATGCCCTGCTGCGCGCCGGTCTGGATCGCCGAATACATCTGCGCGATCTTGCCTTCGCGGATCAGGTTACGGATGGCCGGCGTGCCGATCATGATCTCGTGCGCCGCGACGCGTCCGCCGCCATTGCGCTTGAGCAGCGTCTGCGAAATCACCGCGCGCAGCGACTCGGACAACATCGCGCGCACCATCTCTTTTTCCTGCGCCGGGAACACGTCGACCACGCGGTCGATGGTCTTGGCGGCGGAGCTGGTGTGCAGCGTGCCGAACACGAGGTGGCCGGTTTCCGCGGCGGTGAGCGCGAGACGGATCGTCTCGAGGTCGCGCATTTCGCCGACGAGCACGACGTCCGGGTCTTCGCGCAGCGCCGAGCGCAGCGCCTCGGAAAAGCCGAGCGTGTCGCGATGGACCTCGCGCTGGTTCACGAGGCAACGTTTGCTCTCGTGCACGAATTCGATGGGGTCCTCGATCGTGATGATGTGATCGGGCCGGTTGTCGTTACAGTGGTTGACCATGCCCGCGAGCGTGGTCGACTTTCCCGAACCCGTCGGGCCGGTGACGAGCACGAGGCCGCGCGGCAGCATGCACAGGTCGCGGAAGATCTTCGGCGCGCCGAGGTCGTCCAGCGAAATGATCGTGGACGGAATGTTGCGGAACACCGCGCCGGCGCCGCGATTCTGGTTGAACGCGTTGACGCGGAAGCGCGCGAGCTTGGGGATTTCGAACGAAAAGTCCGTCTCGAAGAACTCTTCGTAAGCCTTGCGCTGCTTGTCGTTCATGATGTCGTACACCATGCCGTGCACTTCCTTGTGGGTCAGCGCGGGCATGTTGATACGTTTCATGTCGCCGTCGACACGGATCATCGGAGGTACGCCGGCGGACAGGTGCAAGTCCGAGGCGTTATTCTTTACGGCGAAAGCGAGGAGCTGGGCGACGTCGACGGCCATGGTGGTCCCTTGGAAAACGCCGTTGAGTATAGACCCGGGTATCAGTGATCAATATGTTATCCCTTCCGCAGAATTGCTCGCAGGCAGTGGGCGACGTGCAGGCCCGGATCGCGGCCGCCGCCCGCGAGGCCGGCCGGAATGTCGACTCCGTCACGCTTCTGGCCGTCTCGAAAGGTCAGAGCGCCGCAGCAATCGAAGCCGCCGCGCGGGCCGGTATCGAGAATTTCGGGGAAAATTTTCTACAGGAATGCCTGCCGAAAATCGCTGAGCTCGCTGGGCGCGAACTCACCTGGCATTTCATCGGCCGCATCCAGGCTAACAAGACGCGCCCCATTTCCGAGAACTTCGCCTGGGTGCACGGCATCGATCGCTTCAAGATCGCGGAACGGCTCTCGGCCCAGCGACCGTTTCACGCGCCGCCGCTCAATGTCTGCCTGCAGCTCCACGTCGGCGGAGAAACCAGCAAGGGCGGCGTTCCCGCCACCGAGATTCGCGCGCTGGCCGAGGCCATCGCGGCGCTGCCACGCCTCGCGCTGCGCGGACTCATGTGCATGCCTCCCGCGGAACCCGAGATCGCCCGCCAGCGGCATTGGTTTCGCGAGACCCGGCAGGTTTTCAACCACCTGAACGAATGCGGCTTCCGCCTGGACACGCTTTCGATGGGCACCAGCGCGGATTTCGAGGCGGCCATCGCGGAAGGCTCGACGATGGTGCGGATCGGAACCGCGATCTTCGGGCCGCGGTCCTGACGTCGCGTTAACCTTAGGCAATTCTCCAAGGGATCCGGATGAACATCACTGCGGCATTCATCGGCGGCGGAAACATGGGCGGTGCGCTCATCCGTGGCCTCATCGCGCGCGGCCTGCCGGCGCAGAACATCAGTGTGGGCGAAGCCGTCCAGCAACGGCGCGTGCAGCTTGCCGACGAGCTCGGCGTACACGTCACCGCGGACAACCGGGAGGCGATCGCCGGCGCCGACGTCGTGGTGCTCGCCGTGAAACCCCAGGACATGGCCGCGACGGTGCGGCCGCTCGCCGAAACTTTCCAGGCACGCCCTCCGCTGGTGCTGTCCATCGCCGCGGGTATCCGCGTCGGCGACATCGAGCGCTGGTGCGGGCCGGGCGTCGCCGTCGTGCGCGCGATGCCGAACCGGCCCGCGCTGAACGGCGCCGGCGCGACGGCCCTGTTCGGCCCGCCCTCCCTTACCGCCGCGCAGCGCGATCTGGCCGCGCAGGTCCTGGGCGCGGTCGGCACGACGGTGTGGGTCGCAGACGAGGACGCGCTCGACGTCGTCACCGCGCTGTCGGGCAGCGGTCCTGCCTACTTCTTCCTGCTGGCCGAACTCATGACGGAAGCCGCGGTGAAACTCGGGCTCGATCGCGCCGCCGCGCAGGAGCTCGCGATCCAGACGCTGTACGGCTCGGGTCGCATGGCCCGCGACAGCGACGGCGATCTCGCGCGCCTGCGCGCGGAGGTCACCTCCAAGGGCGGTACGACCGAAGCCGCCCTGCGCTCGTTCGAGGCGTCCAACCTGCGTGGTATCGTCGCCACGGCGCTCGGCGCCGCCACCGATCGCGGCCGCGAGATGGCGCAAACCTTCGGCCAGACCCTCGGAGACAAGTCACGCTCATGAACGCACTCGTTTACCTGGTCGACTCGCTGCTGACCATCTACCTGTACGTGCTCATCCTGCGTTTCGTCATGCAGCTGTCGCGCGCGGACTTCCGCAACCAGATCGCGCACGCGGTGCTCGTCGTGACCAACCCCGTGATCATGCCGCTGCGGCGCATCCTGCCGCCCGCGGGCAAGGTCGACACGGCCTCCGTCGTCGCCATCATCCTGTTCGCCGCCCTAACCATTGGCGTGGTCCAGGCTCTCGCGGGCGGCTTCGTGTTAGACCCCGTCACCTGGATACGGCTGACGTTCCTGACGCTGTTGCGCGCCTTCATACAGTTCTACACGTTCGCGCTGATCATCTACGCCGTGCTTTCCTGGGTGGTTCCGGCGGGCTATTCCCCGCCGATGGCCCTGCTCGGCGCGATCTGCGAGCCGATCCTCGCGCCCTTTCGCCGGCTTATTCCGCCGATCGGCGGAATCGACCTTTCCGTGCTGTGGGCGTTGTTGCTGCTCGGCGTGTTGTTGCGCCTGTTTCACTTCGCGTGAGTCGCGCGCACGCCGCAATTCCGAAGGCCCGCCGGCCCGTCGCTACAAAGACTTAACGCGCACTTCGACAGCGATTCGACGCTCGCGCTCTCGCGTGGATGGCGAAGATTCGTACAGCTCGCGCGCGCGAATCCGGCGAGACGTTACCCGGTCCAAACTCGAGCATGTGCGCGCGAGCCTAGAAAACAAGGCATTTTCAGCATGCGTGAGCGCCGAAAAACATTTGCCTGCGCGTAACCGTGTGATATGTTTCGCGCCGAATCGAAAGCGGCGAAGCATTTTTTTCGCTGCGAATTATTCCAACGAGGAGTCGAGTAATGGCAAAGAAAGGTGGCGCACCGACGAAGTCGGAGATCGTGGCCCAGATCACCAAGGACACTGACCTGTCCCGCAAGCAAGTGGCCGCGGTATTCGAGTCACTCAACGGCATCATCAAGAAGAGCCTGCGCGGACCCGGTCTGTTCACGCTGCCCGGCCTGCTCAAGATGAAGGTCGTGAAGAAGCCCGCGACGAAGGCGCGCGAGGGCATCAACCCCTTCACGAAGGAAAAGATGGTTTTCAAGGCGAAGCCAGCCTCCAAGAAGGTTCGCGTCCTGCCTCTTAAGAGCCTCAAGGCGCTCGTGAATTGATCTCGGCATAGGAGCCGCTCGTTTTCGCGCGTGCCACGACGCGCGAAGCGACCAGAGAGCCCTGCATCTCGCGATGCACGGGCTCTTTGCGTTTTCAGGACCCGAGGAAATCGAGCACGAGTGGTTTGAGGTCGTGCAGCCGGCCATGGAAGAAATGACCCGCGCCGCCCAGCACGTGCAGCCTGGGTTTATGAGGTTGCTTCTCCGCCCAGGCGAGCACCGCATCCGGCGGAACGACGTCGTCGGCATCGCCCTGCACCAGCATCCAGTCGCAATCCGGATGCGCCACGTCGCCCAGCTCGAAGCGCGCCACGGGCGGCGCCACGGCCACCAGTTTCGCCGGCGCCAGGCGCTCCGCCGCCCGCAGCGCGACGAAGGCGCCGAACGAGAAGCCACCTAACCACAGCGCGGCGGACGGGTACCGCCGGCGTCCCTCCGCCACGACGGTCGCGAGGTCGTCCACTTCGCCTCGTCCGTTGTCGAACGCACCGGCGCTCGCACCGACGCCCCGGAAATTGAAGCGGAACGCCGGTGCACCACGTTCGATCATCGCCCGCGCGAGCACGTGCGTGACCTTGTTGTCCATGGTGCCGCCGAACAACGGATGCGGGTGACAGACGACGCCGAAGGCCGCGGGCGCGGTCTCGGCGTCCACGTATTCGAGCTTTGCTTCCAGCGCGCCGGCGGGTCCCGCGAGCGTCAGGACTTCCGTGCGCATCACGGAGCCTTGTAGACGGTGTCGTCCTTCATGACGAACACCACGCGCTCCGTGACCTTGATGTCGGTGAGCGGATCGCCCGGCACACCGACCAGCTCGCCGAGCTTGCCCACCGCGATGCTGCCGGTCTGGTCGAACAGGTCGAGGAACTTCGCGGGAACCGAGGTCGCGGCGCGGATCGCCTCCATCGCGGGCATGCCGCTTTCGACCATGAGCGCGAACTCGCGCGCATTGTCGCCGTGTTTGCCGACGCCGGAATCGGTGCCGAACATGATCTTCACGCCGGCCTTGTAGGCCTTCGCGAACGTACCCTGGATCTGGGGGCCCACCTGCAGCGCCTTGGGACGCACGACCGGCGGAAAGTAGTTTGGATCCTGCGCCTGGTCGAACACCCAGCGCCCGGCCGAGATCGTCGGCACGTAGTAGGTGCCGCGTTCCTTCATGAGCTTCATGCCCTCGTCGTCCATGAACGTGCCGTGTTCGATCGAATCGACGCCGCCGCGGATCGCGCGCTTGATGCCCTCGGCGCCGTGGCCATGCGCCGCGACCCTGAAGCCGTAGTCGCGCGCGGTCGAAACGATGGCGCGGATCTCCTCCTCCGTGAATTGCGGATTGAGACCGTTCTTCGCGATCGACAACACGCCGCCCGTGGCCGTGATCTTGATGGTGTCCGAGCCGTCCTTGTAACGCTGCCGTACCGCCTTGCGCGCGTCCTCGACGCCGTTGACGACACCGTCGGCCGGGCCCGGATCGGCCGGGAACTTGCGCGCCCAGCCGTTCGTGGGATCGGCGTGGCCGCCGGTGGTGGCGATGGCCTTGCCCGCCGCGACGATGCGCGGTCCGGGCACCTTGCCGGCATTGATCGCATTGCGCAGCGAGATCGCCGCGCGATACGAGTCGCCGAGGTCGCGCACCGTCGTGAAGCCCGCCTCGAGTGTGCGCTTCGCGTACACCACGCCATCGACGACGACGTCGCCTTCATTCTTCTTGTAGCTGTCGATCTCGGAGGTGCGGCTGTATTCGCCGGTCAGGTGCACGTGCATGTCGAACCAGCCGGGCATGAGCGTGCCCTGGCGAAGATCGATCACGCGATCGCCGGGAGCGGGCTGGCGGAAGCCGGCCTCGATCGCGGTGATCCTGCCGTTCTCCACGACGACCGTCTGGTTGGTCCGGACGTTATCCGAAACCCCGTCGATCAAGCGGCCGGCATGCACCAGCGTGGCCGCCTGCGCCGCCGCCGCCGCGGCCGCGGCCGCGAGGACGGTAGTCAGGGCCAGCGCGGCCGCGCCCCGCATCAACGGATCTCCACGAGCTCGACGTCGAACACCAGCGTGGCGCCGCCCGGGATCACACCGCCCGCGCCACGATCGCCGTATCCCATGTCGGGCGGAATGATGAGGCGGCGCTTGCCGCCGACCTTCATGCCGACCACGCCTTCGTCCCATCCGCGGATGACGCGCTGGCCACCGACGGGAAATTCGAAGGGCTCGTTGCGATCGACCGAGCTGTCGAATTTCTTGCCCTTGTTCTCGGGCGCGGCCGCGTCGTACAGCCAGCCCGTGTAGTGAACCAGCGCGAACTGTCCGGACTTGATTTCGGCGCCCGATCCGGACTCGATGTCGATCTTCTGAAATGCCATGTTTTCGGCTCCTGGGGTCGGTTGATCGGCGGATGAGGATGTCGCCGACGGCGCCGCATCTTCAGTGGCCGGCGTGGCGGGTTTCTCGCGCTGCGAACAGGCCACGAGCAGGCAGGCGAGCAACGCGAATGCCAGTGACTTCGTTCTCATCGCGAGGACCTCCCATCGAATGTGAGGGCCCGGATTATATGAGCTTGTTGGCCTTGAGGTACTTCTCGAGGTCGCGGTAGCTGTCGTCGCCACCGGCGTATTTGACGAGATTGCGCGCGGTACGCAGCCAGTCCTGGGTGGTCGGGACGAGTTCCCCGGCGGCGCGCACCAGGTCTTCCTGCGTGATCTCGCGCTCGCGACGGGTCTCGAGATACTCGGTGAGCACGTACTCCTTGGCGCGCTCGACGAGCGCGTCGACGTCGGCCCCCGAATACTGCTCGGTGATCTTCGCGATCGCGCCCACGTCGACCTGCCCGTGGGGCACGCTCTCGAGCGCGAGCTCGATGATGCGCGCCCGCGCCGGCGCGTCCGGCGGCGGCACGAACACCTGCCGCGCGAAGCGGCCCGGCCGCTTCATCGCCGGGTCCACGTCCCAGGGCATGTTGGTCGCGGCGAGGATCAGCACCTGGTCGTTCTGGTTGTCGAAGCCGTCGAGCTGCGACAGGAATTCATTGACGATCTTGCGGCTGACGTCGGAGCTCGCCTTCGAACGCGCGAACGCGAGCGCATCGAGCTCGTCGAAGAACATCACGCAGGGTTTCTGCGCGCGCGCCTTCTCGAACATCAGCGCGAGATTGCGCTCGCTCTCGCCCTGCCACATCGACAGGATCTCGGCGATGCCGATGGCGAGGAAGCTCGCGTTGCATTCGTTGGCGACCGCGCGCGCCAGCATCGTCTTGCCGCAGCCCGGCGGTCCGTAGAGCAGGATTCCGCCGCCGGCCTTCTTGCGGAATTTCGCGAACAGTCCGGGATTGAGGAACGGCTCGATGATCTGCAGCCGGATCGACTTCTTGAGGTCCTCCATGCCGGCGATGTGCATGAAGCGCGTCTTGTCCTTCTCCGCGACCGGGCGGGCGATGGAAACGACCTCGGCGCCGCGCGCATCCGGCACGCCGCCCGCGACGATGGATAGTTTGACGGGCTCGCGCGGCGGCGGCGGAGCACGCAGTCGCTCGAATTCATCCAGCGGCGGCGCGTTGCCATGCTTGCGCGCCAGCTCGTATTGCGTCAGCGCGTCGGTCTCGCGCGAAGCCGCGAGCAGCGCGCGCGCGTATTCGAGGCGGGTCGCGGTGTCGAACGGGTCGCCGAGCAGTTTCGCCTCGAGCTCGGCCAATGTCCGCGGAGTGTCGTTCACAGAAATCGCCTGATGAGTGGCGGCCAGACCCAGCTGTAGATCGCGTAGGCCAGCCACGCGAATGCGACCGGGGTGGCGAGTTCCGGCGCCGACTTCGCGAGCCCGCGGATCACGACGATGCCGCCTATCCACATCGCGATGGAGGCGCCCCAGCCCCAGCGCTGCAGCGGCCACAACGGTTTCATGCTCCAGTGATTCTGGATGCGCAGCTCGCGCACCAGCGTGACGAGGTTTTCGTTGGCCGGATCCGCGCGCATCGCGCCCTGCGCGATGCGGTGTGCCTCGTCGATGCGTCCGCCGTCGACCAGCGCGACCACCAGCGCATGCACCGAGCTCAGCGATTCGGGGTGCGCCTGCAGTAGTTTGGCCAGGGCCTCGTTCTGCCTTCCACCGCGGGCCGTGTCGCAGAGCGCGGCCGCCAGCAGGCATTCGTCGTTCTCCGGGTCGTAGCGCAGCCCTTCACGCGCGAGCTGCTCGGCCTTGTCGAGGTGCAACGTGCGCAGCATGAGCCGCGCGTAACGGCCGTAGAGATCCGCGTTTTCGGGGTAATCGCGCAGCAGCCCGATGAGCAGCAGCTCCGCGTCGGCGAATTCGTTGCGCTCGGTGAGCAGCGAGGCGAGCAGCTCGCGGGCCGGCGCGTGGTGGGGAGAGGCGACCAGCACCTGGCGCGCCGTTTCCTCCGCGCGCTGCGCGTCGCCGGCGAACCAGTCGGCCTGGGCGCTGTGGAACAGCAGGTCCGGATCCTGGGGATATTTCGCGAGGCCTTCGGCGAGCACGCGGCGCGCGTCCGCGATGCGGCGGCGCTCGAGAAAATAGAACGCCTGCTCGGCATACATCGCGGCGGTCGTGGGTCCGCCGCCCTGGAGATCGGAATCGTTCATGACCTCAATGATGCGCGAGAATCCAGCGGACGAAGACGACATTTGCGCCCGTCCCCAGCACCACGGCGACGATGCCCGGCACCCAGGCCGACAACGGCTTCGCGCCGCTCACCTGCCCCGCGCGGTAGTACTTGCGCTGCAGGAAGTAGATGGCGCCGAAGCAGCCGAGCGCCAGCGCGACGATCTGCACCGTGCGGGCCGGGTTCGTCCCGAGCGTCTCGCCGAGCGAGGCCAGCACGCCCGATCCGTCGAAAAGATAGACGACGAGAAAGGCCGCCGCGCACAGCGCGGCGAACACGGGCAGGTCGGCCGACAGCCGCGAGAGTTTCTGGCTGTTGAACAGGCCGAAGAGGACCGCGCCCAGGGGACCGCCGAAGAACGCCGACAACGCGAATCCGGTCGAGTTGTAGAGCGCGGGAGCCTGGCGGTATTCCGAGAGCGTCGGTCTCAGCAGCTCGTCGTTACTCAAGTCGCGTCCACAGGTGATTGAGCCTCTTCACGAATGCGCCCGGGTCGGGCAACTGCGCACCTTCGGCGAGCAACGCCTGCTCGTATAACACGAGCGCGAGCTCGTCGAAATCCTGCGCCTCTTTCCGTTGTTCGAGGTACTTCACCACGTGGTGCTCGACGTTGAGTTCGAGAACCGGTTTGCTCTCCGGTGCCTTCTGGCCCGCGGCCTCGAGGGCGCGCCGCAGCGGCGCGGACAGATCGTGCTCACCCGCGACCAGCACCGCCGCCGAATCCTTGAGTCGCGTGCTCACGCGCACTTCCGAGACCCGGTCGCCGAGCGAATCCTTGACGCGCTTGAGCAGCGGCTTGCTCTCCTCGAGCAGCTCCTCGGCCTTTTTCTTCTCCTCGGCGCTCGCGAGGCTGCCGAGCTCGAGATCGCCGCGCGTCGCGTCCTTGAATTGCTTGCCTTCGAAGTCGCGCAGGTGATCCATGACCCAGGCGTCGATGCGCCGGCCTAACAACAGCACCTCGACGTTGTGCGCGCGCAGCGCCTCGATGGCCGGATGGCTGCGTGCCGCCGCCAGGCTTTCGCCGACGACGTAGTAGATCTTGTCCTGGCCGGTCTGCATGCGGCCGACATGGTCGGCGAGCGAGGTTTCCTCGGCGTCGCCTTCCTGGTTGGTGGTCGCGAAGCGCAGCAGCGGCAACAGCTTGTCGCGGTTGGCGTAATCCTCGGCGAGGCCTTCCTTGAGCACCGCGCCGAATTCGCGCCAGAAAGTCCGGTACTTTTCCGGCTCGTCCTTCGCGAGCTTGGCCAGCATGTCGAGCACGCGCCGCGTCAGTGCGCCGCGCATCGCGTCGACCTCGGCGTCGTTCTGCAGCAGTTCGCGCGACACGTTGAGAGGCAGGTCCGCCGAATCGAGCACCCCCTTCACGAAGCGCAGATACAGCGGCAGGAACTGTTCGGCGTCGTCCATGATGAACACGCGCCGCACGTAGAGCTTGAGCCCGCGCGCGCCGTCGCGTTGCCACAGGTCGAACGGCGCTGCCGCCGGGATGTAGATGAGGCTCGTGTAATCGCGTTTGCCTTCCACGCGGTTGTGCGACCACGTGAGTGGGTCGCCGGAGCCGTGCGACAGCGCATGGAAGAACTCGATGTATTCCTCGTCCTTGATCTCGGACTTCGGCCGCGCCCACAGCGCGGTGCCGCGGTTGACGGCCTCGTATTCGAGCGTCGCGGCGCCTTCCTTGGCCATGCGCACGGGAAAGGCGATGTGATCGGAGTAACGCCGTACCAGCGAGCGCAGCTGCCAGGTATCGAGAAATTCCTTCGCCTCTTCCTTGAGGTGCAGGACGATGGTGGTGCCGCGCTCGGGGCGCTCGGTGGATTCGATGGTGAACTCGCCGTCCGCGGCCGATTCCCAGCGCACGCCCTCGGAAGCCGGCAGCCCCGCACGGCGCGACAACACGGTGACCCGGTCGGCCACGATGAACGAGGAATAGAACCCGACGCCGAACTGGCCGATGAGCTGCGAATCCTTCTGCTGATCGCCCGAGAGCTTCTTGAAGAATTCCGCGGTGCCCGAGCGCGCGATGGTGCCGAGGTTCGAGATCGCCTCCTCGCGGCTCATGCCGATGCCGTTGTCGCGGATGGAAAGCGTGCCCTTGTCCTTGTCCACCTCGATCCAGATGGCGAGCTCGGTGTCTCCCGCCATCAGCTCAGGCTTGCTCAGCGATTCGAAGCGCAACTTGTCGTTGGCGTCGGAGGCGTTGGAGATCAGCTCACGCAGGAAGATCTCCCGGTGGCTGTACAGCGAATGGATCATGAGCTTGAGGAGCTCACGGACCTCGGCCTGGAAACCGAGGGTTTCTCTGGCCTTGTTTTCGGCCGTATTTTGGGCGGTTGAGGTAGTCATGGCGCCCGGAGGGTGCGGGCGCGGGCTTTTTAATTCAAGCCCTGGAACGGGTCTTCAGGCCGGGGGCGGATCAGCGCTTGCGCACGCTGCTCCAGATCGCCATCGCCGTGTTCTTCACCATGTAGCGGCTCGCGCCCATCAGGTCGTCGAGCTCGTCCCAGAGAAGAAGAAAACGTTCCATGGGATCCATCCTAGGAACACGAGTCCGCAGTCGCTGTGTCCGCGGTCACAGTCACCATGGACCTTTGTTGCGCCACCCCACCGGCGTCGCTAGTCTTTCGAGCAGTTCACATCAGAACCACATTCTGACAAGTCCTTCGAAAGAGGCGCGCCCCGCACATGCAACGCATCGTCGTCCTAAACCCTAAAGGGGGATCCGGAAAGACGACGCTCGCGATCAATCTCGCGGCGTATTTCGCGCAGCGTGGCGACTCGACCGTTCTCATGGACCGCGATCCGCAAGGGTCCGCGACGCGCTGGCTGCGCAAGCGCAAGGCGCCGCAAGCGCACATCCACGGCATTGCGACGTTCGAACAGGACTCGCGCACGACGCGTGCGTGGCAGATGCGCATTCCCGACGGCACCGAGAAGGTGATCGTGGACAGCCCCGCGGCGGTCGAGGCGCGTGCGCTGCCCGAAATCACGCGCGACGCGAACAAGGTCCTGGTGCCCGTGCTGCCTTCGGACATCGACATCCATGCCGCGTCGCGCTGCATCGCGGACCTGCTGCTGGTCGCGAAGATCAAGCGGGCCGAGAACCGCATCGGCGTGATCGCCAATCGCGTGCGCAAGAACACGCTCATGTTCCAGGCGCTGATGCGCTTCCTCGAGAAACTCGACATCCCGATCGTGGCGACGGTGCGGGATTCGCAGAACTACGTGCGCGCCGCCGAACTCGGCGTCGGCATCCACGAGATGAAGCCGTACGTGGTCAAGGAGGATCGCGCCCAGTGGGAAAGCCTGCTGGCCTGGCTCGAGCCGGAACGTGTGTTGCTGGAGCAACCGGCGCCCCTGGCCGAGCAGCCCGCTCCCGAAGTCGTCCCGGCACCCGAGGCCGTGATCGAGGGTTCCGACGAGACCGGCGCGCATGACGCGCGGTTCATCCTGGGGCGTTAATGGGGACATTCCTCATTTTGTTGTAACAATCGGCTGGGGCGTCGCCGCTCGCGCGACACCTTCGATTGTTACAACAAAATGAGGAATGTCCCCATTAAC